>CAYPJU010000029.1:0-69673 GCA_964411125.1 uncultured Bradymonadales bacterium
CCCCGGTCTGGTTGACTTCCCCTCCACGTGGGCAGGTTCGTCTCACGACCGGGCTTCCGATTTCTGATGCCGCCCGGCCATCGACCAATGTTTTGTTGGAGACGCCATGAGCACCATTCTACTGGCCATCGTCACGATCTTGCTCCCGCCGCTCGGAGTCGCACTGCAGGTCGGCGTGGGCAAACACTTCTGGATCAATCTCGTCCTGACGCTCCTCGGCTACATCCCGGGCCTCATCCACGGATTGTGGATCACCCTGAGCGGACCTCAAACTCAGCCTGCGTGACGTCTCGCTCGCGGACCTCCCGCCCGGCGAACCGACCCTCGGCGGCCGGGGCTCCGCCGCCCAGGCTTTGCAAATATGTACATCCTTCGTACAGCCACCCCACACACAATGTATGCCCGTTGTGCGTGAGGAGTCCCCTCCTCTTCCCCGGCGAACCTGCGAAGTCCAGGCGCTGCGCGCTCGGCCTCGTGTTCGTGCCGTGTGACGACATCGTGGCACCTGGCTTGCGAACCTCCTCCTGGTCACAGACCAGTTTGGAGGTTCGAGGATGCACGAGATACGAGACGAAGAAGTTTGGGAGGGCCCCGCAAAGCCGGAGATCGATCGATCCGGCGGGCTGACCGATGCGATCCGCTGGGTCGCAGACCGGTGGCTGCCGATTCTCGGCGTCACCTTCCTGCTGATCGGCCTCGGATTCCTCTTCAAGTACACGTATGAGCGAGGGCTGTTGATTCCTCCACTCCGGGTTCTGTCGGGGGTGGGCGTCGGCGGGGTCCTGGCGGTGGCGGGCTGGCGAGTTCGCGAGACGCAGCGCACGCTTTCGCAAGCGTTGTTGGGAGGGGCGAGTGCGGTCGGTTACCTGACGTTGTACGCCGCAACGCAGATGTACGACCTGATCGGATGGCCGATCGGGTTCGGCGGGGCGATCGCGGTGACCCTCGCGACGTTCTGGGTGTCGCTGCGCGAAGAGAGCCCGGTCCTGAGCCACGTCGCGACGCTCGGCGGGTTCGCCACACCGTTTCTTGTCGGGGTCGACATCGCCGGACCGGCGATGCTGAACGATTTCGTGACGCTCGCCCACATGTGCCTGGTGATGGCAGGGGCGACCACGATCTTCGTCAGCCGCGGGTGGAGCTCGCTCATGTGGAACGTCGCCGCGGCGATGGGCAGCTACCTGCTCGCCGCCGTGCTGCTCCCCGCGGCTCCGCTCGAGAGGTGGGGGATTCAGTCGGCGATCCTCGCGACCTGGTTCGCGACCGGCGTGGTTCCGGTCCTCAGGACGGTGCTGGTCCGAGGAACGCCCGGCCGCGCGACCGAAGTGACGACCCACGTCTTCGCCCTCGTGGCGCCGGCAGCGGCGATGGGGCTGAGTCGCCTCGCGTGGGCACCCGACCCACCGGTGTGGTGGGCCCTGGCGCTCGTCGTCGCCGGCGCGTATGGCATCGCTTCGATCGCGCTATGGAGCAAGAAACGATCGATCGCCGACGTCGCCGCGGTCGTGAGCGTAGGGTTCCTCACGATGGCACTCGTGGAAGCTCTCACGGGGAGCGTGCTGATGGTCAGCCTGCTGGCGGAGGGGCTGGCGCTGATCTGGCTCAGCCGGGCCGGGCTTCGGACCAAGGCACCCCTCGACGGGTTCGGGAGGGGCACGCTCTTCGTCTCATCCCTCGTCGGGCACGCGCTCGCAACCCTGGTCACCTGCGACTCGCTGGTCCGTCTGCTCGAAGCGCCGACGGGGATGCCCTTCCTGGGCGGCGAAGGTCCGCAGTTGATCGCGACCGTCTTCGCGCTCTTCGCGGTCGGAAGGTTCCACGCCGACGACGACACCCGCGAGATCCTGGAGTGGCCAGCGCTGCTCGCATTCCTCGCCGTCGCGCTACACCAGCCGTCGACCCTCGCTCTGGGAGACCTGCTCACGACTGCGCTGTGGGGCGTGGTGAGCATCGCGATTGTCGCGATCTCGGCGCATCGACCCAACCCGTTGAGGGAGGCGACCGGGATCGTCCTCCTTCTGCTCACCGCCGCGAAACTCCTCCTCTTCGACATGAGCGGGACCGAGACTCTGTGGCGCGTGTTGCTGTCGATGGGGTTCGGCTCGGCGCTCCTGATCCTCCACTACGCAAAACATCGGCTCCGACCGACCGATGAGGACGCGGAGCGCGGCACCGATCTCGGAGGTCTCGCATGAGATACTTCTTTCGACAGGGCGCTCTGGGACGCCTCCTCTTCGCCGCTGCACTGCTGAGCTCGATCTTCGGGGCGTGGGCCGGCTGTGCGACGCGTCGCGTCGATACGACGATGCCGCCCTCACCCCCGCCGGCACCGGCCGGCACGCTCGTCGACTCGAAGCACCTCGGCGACGTGAGGGTGCCGGGGCACCTCGGGTCGACCGCCAGCATCTACCAGTTCTCGTACGTGACGATTTCGGACGACGCGCAAGTGGCAACAGCGAGGCTAGCGATACCGAAGGCGGACGCGACGGGGGAGATCGTCGCCCACCTTCACGGCACCGTCGGGTTCGCCGATCACTGTGCGCCTTCCGCGTGGCCAGGCTTCGGCTTCGAGTCCCCACTGAACCCGCTCGCGGCGGACATGGTGGCGTCTGGCCGCGTGGTCGTCATGCCCGATTACCCGGGGCTCGGAACCCCTGGACGCCACCGTTACGTGGAGCGTGAGGCGACGGGCAGGAGCGTGTGGGATTCGGTTGCTGCTGCCACGGCCTTGCTCGAGTCCGTCGCGCCAGCGGCCGAGCCTTCGAACCGCGTGCTGCTGATGGGCCATTCGCAAGGGGGACATGCGGTGCTGTCGGCGCTCTCGACGCTTCGCCCGGACGACGGCCTCGACGTCGTCGGCGCCGTCGCGTTCTCACCACCCGGGGACGCGATTCACCACGCCCGCCTCGTCGCCCGGGGAATGGCGCGCCCTGCCCCGCTCGCCTGGGGACTCACGTCGTACGCAAACGCGTACCCCGAGGAGCTCGACCCCGAGCGCTGGTTCACCGAACGCGTCGCAGAGGGGCTCCCGGACCTGATGGAGAGACGCTGCGTGGTCGCTCTCAACGTCTGGCTCGGGCTCGAAGCGGACGGCATTTTCACCGAAGATGCCCTGCGTGCTTTCGAGGCGGGCGACCTCGGCGCCGGCGTCGACGCGGTCTTGCTGCACGAACAGTTCTCGGCGCTGCATACCGACGTGCCGATCCTGATCTTTCACGGAACCCGCGACACGGTGCTTCCCGCCGAGCTCTCCGAACGCCTCGCGCAACACCTCGCGACCCAGGGGAACACGGTCGATTGGCGCGCCGTAGAGCACGCCGGGCATCTGGGCGTTCCGCGGATGGCCCGAACGGACGCTCGACACTGGATCGAGGCTCGATTCGTGAATCGTCAGACTTTTGAGTGAGATCGAGAAATCCCGTACAAAAGACTCATGCCATCGGTTCGCATCGTACTTCTGCTCGCCGTCTTCGCGACGGCCTCGTGCACGTTCCTCGAGACCGCCAACGAGACGGGCCGGCAGGGGAATCTGATCTTCACGATCGACGCCGGTCACATCAACGCCGATTTCGACAACCCGGTCGCGGTCGGCGCCCTGCTCGACATCGCCGTGAAGGCGGGCGGTGGAGCCGAGGTCGAGCTCACCGCGGCGGGTTTCCGAACGGACGGGGTGTTCGAGGTCGTCAGTTTCGAATCGGGCCAGGTGACCGTGCGCGCCATCGACAAAGGCCGAGGAATTCTGGAGGTCACTGCGCGGGGCTCCGACGGTGACCTCGACGACTCGATCGAGCTCGTCTCCGAAGAGGCCGCCGAGGTTCGGTTCGACCACGCCTGCAACTTCTCGACGGCGAAGCCGGCACACTACGGCGTCGGCGCCACGGTGTCGCTCGACTATGATCTGACGGGGCGCTACGGCAAGCCGATGCTCGGATACGGGTTCGCCCCGGTCGAGGTCACCCCACGTGGAGTCGTCGATTTCGACCCGGAGCGCGGCGAGGTCGGGCGATTCTTCTTCGAAGCCCCCGACCAAGGTGCGACGGTGTCGATCCGCTCGACCGTCGACGACGCCAACGTCGACTTTCGCTTCGTCGAACCCGAAGAGCTCGACGGCATCAAAGTGAACGGCATTCGAGCAGTGACGCTCGATTCGTCCAGCGCTACCCGGAAGGTCTGGCCGCTGATCGATGGAGAACGGGTCTGCCGAGCCGGATCGCTCCCTCGGGTCGTCGAACCGGGCGGCCCGGCGTGTTCCGTGAACGTCACCGGAGAAGCCGACGACGAGCACTACACCCTCGAGATCATTCCGCGATCCGCCGGGCCGTGCGATTTCGCATTGGGATTGCCCGGCACCAACGTCGCCGAACCGTTCGAGTTCGTGATCGGCGACGACTGACCGGATTCAGCGCGACGTGCAGATGCGAGCCTGATCGTAGCGCCACTGAATCGGCCCACACTCCTCACGACGTCCGCAGTCGTCGTCCGACTGGCACAACGCCCGGCACTGCGCGTCCGAAGATCGCGCGCTGAATCCCGACTCCATGAAGCAGAGCGCGTCTTCGGAGCAGGTGTCGAGGTAGCAGTTCTCACCGACGCCGGTGACGTGTTCCGTCGAGGCGAGGCATCTGAAGCCGGACACGCGGGACGTGAACCGGCACGTCGTCCCCGCTTCGCATGTCGGTGCGTACGGATCACACTCGCGATAGTGGGGCAGTAGGTCGGCGCAATCCGCACTGTCCGTGCCGGAGGTGGTGCAGGCGAGGTAGTCGGAAACGTTGTCGATGGCGTAGGCCCCCATCCCGCGGCAGGTGCCGTCGTCGCGGCATCGCGATGTCCGCCAACAGCCATCCCCCGACGAGACGTACGGCGGCAGCGAATTGCCGCACACCAGGATCCCGCGAACCCTCGCCTCGGTGTCGAGGACCGGACCGCCGGAGTTTCCGCCAAATCCGTCGACGGTCGCTTCGAACGAGTCCCCCGACGTGTAGTACGACATGTCCGCCACCGCGCCCGGCGCGACTTTCATCGGGATGCCGCTGGGGAAGCCGACGGTGAAGACCGGATCACCCACCGCGGGTCGCTCGGGAGCGACGACGAGCGGCGTTCGCCCTTCCACTTCGCGGTCGAGGCGCACGAACGCGTAGTCCGCCGAACAGTCCTCGCTCGCCCAGGCGATCACGTCGGCGCAGCGGTAGACGTCATCAGGGGCAACCGTGGGGAAGGTGCCCGCCTCGGCGGCCGCAGGATCGTCGTACTTCAGACCGAAGACCCATGCCATCCCGGCACAGAGGGACTCGACCGACTCGTTGTCTTCCTCGACGCAATGGCCCGCGGTGAGCAAAAGGTCGGGCGCGACGAGAAACCCGGAGCAACCGGCAACCACGGGTTGGCTGACGAACTTCTCGTCGGCGCAGAGGTCCCGGCTCTCCTGCAACGTCTCGGGCGTCTCGAACGGCACGACGGCATCGAGCTCGATGTCGAGACGACTACGAGGGATCATCGCAGCGACGGAGTCGGTGGCGGCTCTTATGGCGGATCCCGCCTCCAGCTCGTGGACTTCGACGCGATCGTCGGTCCCGAACACGTCACCCTTTCCGCCGTTTCCCGACGGCTGTACGAACTCGGGTGTCTCGGGCTCCTGGCCGTGCTCCTCGCCGGGCTCCGGGGTCACGCAGCCCGAAAACGCGACGAGCGCGATGGTGAACATCGCCGGCGCGATGGTCGAAGGTACGCGCGCCGCATCGGGCGCCAGGAAGGGGTGGGGCATTTCGGATACCAGCTTACTGCGGAGCCGGCAGACTGCCGTGGATCCCCCGATGCGTCAACCGCGACACCTTCGTGGATCGCGTCCGGCGCAGGCTTCCGCGCGCTTCACGGGCGCTCGTGCACTTTGTGCTTTTCACGGCTTTCGCTCAGAATTGCGTCTGAATCGCCGAGTCGCGTCCCCTGACGCAGCATGGGACCGACGAACTCTCCGCGGAACCGAAGAGGTCATTTTGGGCAGCAAATCCCGCCCCCCCGTCACCCCCGCTATCCGGGCACTGCGTGCCGCGGACGCCGAGTTCGATATGCACCTCTACCGCTACGTGGAGCGCGGCGGAACGGCGGCCTCCTCGGAGGCGCTCGGCGTCGACGAGCGTCAGGTGATCAAGACGCTGGTCCTCGAGGACCAGGACGGCGCTCCGCTCGTGATGTTGATGCACGGAGATCGCGAGGTAGCGACCGGTCTCCTCGCCCGGCAGATAGGGGCGAAGAAGGTCACCCCGTGTGACCCCGCCACAGCCGAGAAACACTCGGGTTACCAGGTCGGCGGGACGTCGCCCTTCGGGCTGCGAAATCCGCTCCCGATCTACGCGGAGGCGACGATACGGGACCTGGAGACGATCTGGATCAACGGTGGGAAGCGGGGCTTCCTCGTCAGCATGTCCCCCGAGGAGCTCTCCCGCATCGCCAAACCCGTCTGGGTCGAAGCGAGCTGCTGATCAGGGACTGCCGGGAAACCCCGTCATGACCATGTCGATCGTGGTGACGGTCCCCGCGCGCATGTCCGCGGCATGCCAGAACGTGCCTTGCTGCGGCAGGTATCTGTCCCGAAGCTCGTAGTCGAGCGTCCCGTTCCGGTACAGGCGCAGCGTCGCGTACGACGGACCGTACCCGTAGTCGTTGTAGTAGTAGACCCCGAACGAGTACTTCACCGAGGACTCGCTCCCCGACATCAAGATTGCCTCGGGACCGGCTCCGTCGGTGTCGTCGATGACGAGCTCCGGATCGCCGGCTGGTCCCGCAGCACCCCAGTCGGCCGTCGGGTTCCTCCAGAACACGTCCCAGGGCGGATTGTCCCACGTCCCGTTCTGATGCAGCAGGTGAATGTCGACGTCCGTGCCGGCGGCGTCCGACTGGTCGGGGTCCGAAGGCGTATCCCATGTCAGCTCGAGCTGAACCTCGGCTGTCGACCGAGCGTCGATCGTCACCCGCGCCGGCGCCCCACAACTGCGCGCACCCTCGTCGTCGACGACCGTCAACTCGAGCACGTACTGTCCGGCGAGGTCGAGAAAGAGGCTGGGGTCAGCGGTGGTCGCGGAGGGTAGGAGGCGCGCCGTCGAGCCGTTCGGTCGCTGCACGAACGTCCACTCGTAGCTCGCGATCGAGCCGTCGCTGTCCACACTGTTCGAGCCACGAAGCTCGACGGTGTCGAGAGGGAGCGCCATCAAGCTGTTACCGAAGGACGTGGTCCCGGTCCGCGCCTCCGCGACCGCTGTCGGGCACGCGTTGTCGACCCCTCGGCCCTCGAGCGGAATCTCGAGCAGCGGGGTCGCCGGGTCGTCCGACTCGATCGAGAGCAAGCCGTTCAGGGAGTCGGGCGACTCGGGGCGGAACTCCACCACCAGGGACGTAGTCTCCTCCGCGGCGAGGGTGAGCGAGCCGGAGGACACCACACCGTCGGTCTGAAACGTGGTTGCCGATGCGTCGCAGGTCCCCCCCATGAAGGTACAGACCGAGACGTCCGAGATCGTCAGATCGGCGTTTGCGCTGCAATTCTCGACGATGACCGTCCGGGAGGCGACCCCGCCGATCGTCGAAGGCCCGAAGTCGAGCCCGGCGGCATTGCTCACCGCGATGCACGCCGACCCGGAGTTGCCCCGCAACGCTACCGCGTGCTCCGAAGAGTCCGGATCGTTGCTGTAGATGACGAGCTCCGCCTCCGAAGGCAGATCGTCGACGGGGTTGAAGTAGACTCGAACCGGGAGGCTCTCGTCCGGCTGGAGCTCGCCGCTCCAACTGTCGGCGTCCGAACCAGGGTCCGACGTGGGGCTCGCCGGGAACGACACCGAAAAATCGCCGCCCAACGGGCTCACGATCACGTCGTCGATCCGCAGCGGTGCCGAGCCGATGTTGAGGACTTCGAACACCTGCCAGTACTGGTCGCGCGTCTGCGAGTCGACCGGAGGAACGCGCGAAAACGTCACGGTGGCAGGCGTCCAGATGTCGGGGCCGGAGGACATGGTCGAGATGGGCACCTCGACCAGACCGCTCGGGTAGTTCGCCGCGTTGGTGCGAAACTCCAGAGTGCCGGCGTCCGCTTCCGAGTCCGCCGGCGTCCAGGTGACCGAGACCACGACGGAGTCGCCGGGATCGATCCGCTGCGTCGACGGAAAAGACGTCGTCGAGAGCTCGCTTCCCCCTGGGTCGTCCAGCGTCTCCTCGACGAGGGTGACGGCCTCGACCTCGAGCGTGCGGGTTCCGTCGTTCGTGAGAGTGACCTCAGTCGTGCTGGAGGCCCCCACCTCGACGGCCCCGAACACGACGCTGGCCGGCGTGACGCTCGCGCGCGGTCCGTCCGCGACGGTCGTCCCGTTGTTCGAGACGCCGTTATTCGAGACCCCGTTGTTCGAGGAGCCGTTGTTGGAGCTCCCGTTGTTGGCGCCGTTGTTCAGCGGCTTCTTGTCCGGTCCGCCGCCCCCGCAGGCCGTACCCACCATCAACATCGCGATTGCCAGTCCAGATACATTCTTCACGTTGCCTCCATTTCGTGCCCGAACCTGCCACGCCCCGAGGCTCGGATCAACGAATCCCTCTCACCCCGTCGTTCCAACGGCTCCCGGAGGTGGTACCCGCGCAATGCATAGGCTTGTCCCCCAGGTACCCCGAGCACATCGCCCCGGGGGATGGAATCTGAACTTTTCGGCTGGACCCGGCGAAGAGAGTCGTTAATATGAACGCGTTCACATAAGAGGACCGAGCGATGGCCCGATGGAGCGTAGAGAAGCAAGCTGAAGCGAGAGCCGCCATTCTAGAGGCCGCACGCGACGCCTTCGAGAGTCACGGGTGGGAAGGGACGACGATGCGCGATATCGCACGCGCCTCCGACGTAGCGGTCGGCACCCTCTTCAACTACTTCCCCGACAAGCTCGCCCTGTTGCGCGAAGCGCTCTACGACGACCTCGAGGCAGTCGTCGCCGACATCGTGGAGAACGCGGGGGCCGACGCCGAGAACGTCACGGAGCTCCTCGTCTCGTTTGCCGAGCCCAGCTTTCGGCACTTCTGCCGACGACCCGCGCTGTCGAAAGTCCTGCTGAGAGAGTCGCTCTTCGCCGAGGGCCCCCGGGCCGAGGCTTTCGGGGAGCAGGCAGAGCGGGTAGCCGCGGCGCTCGTTCGCCGGCTGAGTATCCTTCAGGAGCGGGGACGTCTGCGAGCCGGGGCCCGTCCGGACGCGATCACCCTCGCCTTTTTCTCCCACTACTACTTTCTGCTGATGACCCAACTCGGCCAGGGCGAGATCGACGTGCTTCTGCGTCGGATAGAGCTTCTGGCCTCCCAACTTTCCGCCGGAGTCGGATCCGAGACATGAAGACGATCTACAAGAGTGACCACGGTCAGCAAACGATGGAGAAGTGGTACGAACACTTCCTCGGCAAGCTCGACACCCACGGAGTCGAAACGGAAGAACAAAGGGTCCACACCCGATACGGAGAGACGAACGTCCTCTTCGCCGGCCCCGTGAACGCGACCCCGCTCGTCTGCTTTCACGGCGCGATGGCGAGCGCCCCCGCGGGTCTTGCCCAGATCCCGGACCTCGCGAGGCACTTCCGGATCGTGTTTCCGGACACGATCGGCCAACCGGGACGAAGCGACCATCGCCGGCTGAACTGGCGAGCCGACGAGCACGGATGGTGGGCGCTCGACGTGCTCGACGCGCTCGAAATGACCGCGGTCAATGCGTTTGGCATTTCGCTCGGAGGCTACGTGATCCTGCGGCTCGCGTCCGTCGCGCCCGAGCGCGTCGGCAAGGCCGCCCTCTGGGCCCCCGGTGGCCTCGCCAACCCGCCCTTCACGAAGATGTTCGGGCTGATCTGGGACGGGCTCATGTACAACGTCCGCCCGTCCCGCCCTCGGCTCGAACGGGTGCTCGAGCGCACCTTCACCGATCTCGACGAAGACTACGTGGCGTTCATGGGTGACAGCCTCGAGCACGTCCATCCGGATCGAGGGTTCCCCGCCATTCTACCCTCCGGCGCACTCGCGGAATGGGAGGCGCCGAAGCTCCTCATCGTGAACGAGAACGACGCCGTCTTTCCGGCCGACCGTCTGGTCGCCCGCGCCGAGGACGAGCTGCTGAACGTGGTCGACACCGTGATGATGGAGGGGTGTGCTCACATGCCTCCTTTCCAAGAGGGGGCTCTCGACGGCCTGATCGAGCGCCTGATCGCATTCTTCGAAGAGCCGAACTGATGCGAATCGGGATCCAGACATGGGGAACCCGAGGTGACGTGGAGCCATTCTTTGCGCTCGCCCGTGGGCTCGCCGCAGATGGACACGAGGTCCGCGTCGTCGTCTCGACCCAGGCCGACGCGGACCTGCCAGCCGTCGACGGCGTCTCGATCGAGCGCGCCGGGGTCGAGATGGACCAGGCGCAGGGCGATGCCCTCTTCGACCGCGTGATTGCGCTGCGATCCCCCATGGATCAGGCCCGGCTCGTGTTGGACGAAGCACTCCTCCCGGGAGCCGACGGGATGTTCGAAGCGGCGAGCGACCTCGCGGCCGACTCCGACGTGATCATACGCCACCACTTTCTCTTCATGGCGCAGGCAGCGGCGATGAGGGCGGGAATCCCCGAACTCTCCGTCTTCCTCACGCCAGACCTCCTGCCGACCGACGAACGCCCCCCCACCGGGATGCCGAGCCTCGGACCGCTACAGCGCGCGGCCTGGTGGCTCGCCGACAAGGGCATCAGCCGAATCTTCGGCCCCCCCGCCGCCGCCCTGCGGGAGCGCGTCGGGCTGCCGGCACCCACCGGCGTGCTGCGAGACGTCTGGCCATCGTCGACGGCGAATCTGGTCGCCGTGAGCCCGACCCTCTGCCCGCCTCCGGGCGATTGGCCCTCCATTCACCACTCCACGGGGTTCTGGAAGGTACCCTCGTCGGTCGACCACCCGATCCCCGAGGAGATCAGAGAGTTCCTCGATGCCGGACCTCCTCCCCTGTACGCGTCCTTCGGATCGATGGGCGCGAGCAGCGGACGACGCCGGGCAGCCGACATTCGATTCTTGACGGAAGCGGCGAGGCTGTCGAACCGGCGGATGGTCCTGCAGCTCGCCCCCGGCGAGCTACCGCCCCGGACCGACAACGTCCTGCCGGTGGACTTCGCGCCCCACGCCTCGGTCTTCCCCAGGTGCGAAGCCGTGATCCACCACGGCGGCGCCGGGACGACCCAGACGACAATCGCCGCGGGTGTCCCATCGATCGTCGTCCCACACATCGCCGACCAGTTCTTCTGGGCGCAGCAAGTCGAACGTCTCGAAGCCGGGGTTGCGTCCTCACCGAGGGCCAGAGCGAAACCGAACGACCTCGCTCGTTCGATCGAACGAGCTTGCGCTCGACGAGCGACCGAAGGGCAGGCTGCCGATCTCGCCGCTCGACTGAAATTTGAGGACGGTGTCGCGTCCGCGGTCGCAGTGGTCGGGCGTACCCTTTCTGCGTAGCGCGGCGTCCCGAAACCGCCCCGAACCACTTTACCCCAACGGGCTATGGTCAGCACTACGTGCGCATCCCATTGGGCCACCCACGAAAATCTCACACACAGAACCTTCTCGCCAGACGACCGCATCTCAGGCGAACCATCGCGACTTCGGATCGGACTTGTGGGAGTGAGACGTACGGGCGGAAGGAAACCGCCTGTTTCATGGTCGTGGGAGATTCAGCGGTCCCGGACGGTGCCGCTCTCGAGGATCTTGGTGACCCCCGAGTACTCTTCCACGATCGCGCCGACCGTTCCCGATACGATCAGCTCACCGTGATTGAAGACGGTGCCCATGACGATGCCGACGACCTCGGCGGTGCCGAACACCTCCATGTCGCCGCTCGCCCTGCCTCGAAGCAGCAGCCGCGCTCCTTCTTCCACGGTGATCTTTCCGGTGACGAGGCCGAGCACCTCGACCTCACCTCGGACGCGAAGTTCCCCCTGATGTGTCCTCTTGATGGTTTCCAAGCTCGGGCCGCCCTTCAGCTTTCGTCGTCTTCGAGATCGCCGAAGAGCTCGTCGAACAGTCCACCGTCGGAGATCTCGACGGAGTCGAGTCCCTCCGGTCCCGAGTCTTCTGCGAGACCCTTCTTTCGTTCTTCCCGTTCGACCTTCGTCGCACCGACCCCGTCGGGACGTTGGGCGTCCTTCAGCAGGTGGGCCGGGATCGCCGACACTTTCTTGGTCGCGCGGTCATCGCTCGGGCGCTTGAATATCTTTGCCTTTTTCGGTTTGTCCGTCATCGCGTTCCACTGCTCACACGTTGGTGTCCCCAGGCCCCGATGCCGCCAGTCATGGCGAAGCCCCCACCCTGTTGGCTTGCGGACCCCGGTCCGCCTACGAAGTTTGTAGCAGAATTGACGTCGAGTGTCTCGAATCGCTGCACGAGATCGGGAGGGGGGACAGGTTGCCCTCCCGCACGAGCCGGCGTTTCCATCGGGGTCGGGGTGTCTTAGGATGCTGGAATCTCCCAGCGCGGGCGGCCCATGAGCGACGAAGCATGGCGGAAGGCGATCGAGAATCTGAGTTCCCTCTGGGAGCTCGAGCGCGCCGCCGAGCGCGAGCGGGACGCCGCTGAACGCCGCGAGACGACCCTTTCCGATCGAGTGGCGCGCGGGCGAGCGCTCTCTTCGGTGGAGGTATCGGAGACGTCTTCGGCGAGTGGGGGTCGCACGATGCTGTGGTTGGAAGTGGAAGGGCTCGAGGACTTTCGGTCCTCGCCGGGAGCCCCACTCGTTCTGTGGCACGAAGCCCCTGATTCTCCGACCTCCCTTCGCGGCGTGTTGGCGCGACGCAGGGCGCGCCGCCTGGGGATCATGGTCGACGACTTTCCCGACGAGCGTTTTCTGGACGGTTCGTTCAACGTCGACGTGGAGTCTCCCCAGGTGACCTATCAGCGTGGAGCCCGGGCGCTTCGCGCTCTCCTCGAGGCCCGGCCCTCCTCCGAGACCGGCCGGCTCGCGAGAACCGTCTTCGGGGAGCTGCGCGAGGAGCGGCTCCGAGAGCGCGCCATCGATTGGTTCGACCAGACTCTGAACGACGAACAACGTGCCGCAGTGTCCGGAGCCCTTCACGTCGAGCCGATCGCGTTCGTCCACGGCCCGCCCGGGACGGGAAAGACGCGAACGCTCGTCGAGCTCGTCCGCCAGTTCCGGGCCGAGGGGAAATCGGTCCTCGTCTGCGCGGCATCCAACGCGGCGGTCGACAACATATGCGAGCGGTTGATCGCGGCCGAGGTCGAGCTCGTCCGCCTCGGGCACCCGGGGCGAGTCTCGAACGCGGTGGAATCGCGCACCCTCGACGCGTTGCTCGAGGCGCGACCCGATTTCGCGCTCGCCCGCGGATGGATGGAGGAGGCGAACGCCATTCGGCGTCGAATCGCCGTGCGGTGCGACCGCGGATCGATGTCGCGAGGTGAGCGGCGGGCGGGGTACGCCGAGGCGCGGCAACTGATGCGCGACGCGAGGGATCACCTGCGCCGCGTCGAGGACGCGATCCTCGCCTCCACCCACGTCGTCGCATGTACGCTGACCGGGGCCGAGACGAAGATCCTGGGCGAGCGACGTTTCGACGTTTCGATCGTCGACGAAGCGTCCCAGGCGCCCGATCCGCTACTCGCCATCGCGCTTGGCAGGGCACCACGGATCGTGCTCGCCGGCGATCCGAACCAGCTTCCTCCGACGGTGATCGACACCGAGGCGGCGCGCCGGGGGCTGGAACGGACCACTCTCGAACGACACGTCGCGGCTGCGTCGCTCCTGAAGGTGCAACACCGAATGCACGACAGCATCATGCGCTTTCCGTCAGAGTCGAAGTACGAGGGTCGACTCGAGGCCCATCCCTCGGTCGCCGGACACACGCTCACGACGCCAGACCCGCTGCGACCGGGTCCCCTGGTTCTGATCGACACCGCCGGCAAGGGTTGGAACGACGAGACTTCCGAGCGTGACGCGAGCACCCGAAACCCCGGGCACGCGGAACGAACGGCCGCGGAGGTGCAGCGACTGCTCGGGCGAGGCCTGGCCCCCGAAGAGGTTGCGGTGATCACGCCGTACTACGCTCAGGTGCGCCTCCTTCGTGAACTGCTCCCTGTCGAAGGGCTCGAGATCGATACTGTCGATGGCTTTCAGGGTCGCGAGAAGGAAGCGGTCGTCGTCGACCTCGTCCGCAGCAACGAGCGTGGCGAGATCGGTTTCCTCGCCGACACGCGCAGGATGAACGTGGCGCTCACGCGGGCGCGCCGATTCCTCCTGGTCGTCGCCGACAGCGCCACCATCGGCGGCCACCCCTACTACTCGGCCTTTCTCGCTCACATGGAAGAGCACGGAGCCTGGGTATCGGCATGGTCCGACGATGCCCCACCGTTCGAGCCTCGAATTTCCGGTCCGGGGAATTAGAGTACCCGACACTGTCCGGGCTGCTCCAACGCGGTGGGGCTCGAGCTCGGTAGACGTGGAGGCCCCTGGGTCCGGAGAATGATTGCCCGAGTTCCACTGTTGTGAGGGGAACCCGACGCGACGCGACGATGACGACAGGCAGTTCACAACTTTCACTCGACGACCGGCTGCGGCTCTTGTCCGGGGCGGACATGTGGCGCACGGAGGCGATTTCAGGGGTCGACATCGGCGCCCGGATGCTTGCCGATGGCCCTCACGGTCTGCGGGTGCAGACGGAGGAGGCGAACCCGATCGACGTGGCGAACACCCGACCCGCGACGTGTTTCCCCACGGCCGTGACCCTGGGGAGCACATGGGACGAGGACCTCGTCGCCGAGGTCGGCCGGGCACTCGGCGACGAAGCCGCCTCGATGGGGGTGGCGCTCGTCCTCGGTCCGGGGCTCAACGTGAAGCGTCATCCGCTCGCCGGGCGGAACTTCGAGTACTTCTCGGAAGACCCGCTCGTGAGTGGAAAGCTGGCCGCGGCGATGGTGCGGGGGATCCAAGAACGGGGGGTCGGGGCGTGCGTGAAGCACCTCGTCGCCAACAACCAGGAGTCGCATCGATTCGTCGTCGACACGATCGTCGACGATCGAACATTGCGAGAACTCTACCTGCGGGGCTTCGAGATCGCGGTCACCGAAGGCCGGCCGATGGCGGTGATGGCCGCCTACAACCTGCTGAACGGCACACACTGCACCGAGCACGAGTGGCTACTGCAGGAAGTCTTGCGCGACGAGTGGGGATTCGACGGCATCGTCGTCAGCGACTGGGGTGCTGTCAGCGATCGAGCGGCTTCCGTGAAGGCAGGCCTCGATCTGGAGATGCCGGGGACCCCCGGCGCACCTCCCGAGCTTCGCGAAGCACTGCGCGACGGTCGGATCACGGCCGAGGACGTTCGAAGAAGTTCCGGACGGATTCTGGACTTCGTCGCCAGGACGCGGGCAAATCTGGACGGCGCGGAGGAGCCGGCGTGGGAACGTCATCACGAGCTGGCTCGCAGAGCCGCCGCCGCCGGAGCAGTGCTCCTGACCAACGACGGAACGCTGCCCCTGCCCCGGGGGATTCGTCTCGCCGTGATCGGCGCGTTCGCCGAAGAGCCGCGCTATCAGGGCAACGGCAGTTCGCTGGTCTCGTCGGTCCGCTCCGTCTCGCTGCTGGAAGCTCTCGACGCTGCCGGGATCGATTACGACTACGCCGAGGGATACGATCCTGTCGCGGCTCCGCGGGACGAAACGCTGGTCGAGGCCGCAATCGAAATCGCGGAGGAGGCCGACGTCGTCGTCCTGATGGTCGGTTTGCCGGGCCCGTGGGAGGTCGAGGGGCTCGACCGAGAGCATCTCGACCTCCCGGAACAACACACCGCGCTGATCGACGCGGTCTGCGAAGCGAACCCGTCGACGGTCGTCGTGCTCTCGAACGGCGCGCCGATTCGGATGCCCTGGCGCGGTGCGCCCGCTGCGATCCTCGAGGGATACCTCGGTGGTGAAGGGGGAGGCGAGGCGCTGGTCGACATTCTGTTTGGAAGAGCGGAGCCCGGCGGACGACTCGCCGAGACTTTTCCGAAGAGCCTCGACGACGTACCGGCGAACCGCTGGTTTCGCTGCCACCCGCGCCAGGTGGAGTACCGCGAAGGTCTCGCGGTCGGTTACCGCGCGGCCCCATCGGACGGGGTGGCCTTCGCCTTCGGACATGGGCTCTCGTACACGACCTTCTCCTGGACCGACGCTTCGACGAGTGCGACCGAGATCGACGCGCAGGACGAGCTCGTGGTGCGTGTCACGGTGACGAACACCGGAACCCGACCCGGGTCGGACGTTGTGCAGGTCTACGTCCGCGACGAAACCGGCGCAGTGGCTCGCCCCCTGCGCGAGCTGCGCGGCTTCGCGAAGGTTCGTCTCGAGCCTTCTGGGTCTCGGGAGATCGAGGTGACGCTCGATCGCCGGGCGTTCGCATACTGGGACATTGGGCTCTCTCAATGGCGAGTTCCTTCTGGGAGGTTCGTCATCGAGTTGGCCCGTTCGAGCGTCGACGTCGCCGAGTCCTTCGAGGTCGTGGTTCGCGGCGACGCCGTCGCCGAGATCGACCCTGCCGGGACACCGCTCGTCGCCACGGACGACGCCCACTTTTCGGAGCGGCTCGGCCGCCCGGTCCCCGTGCCGCGCGCTGTTCGCCCGTTCACCCGAGAGAGCACCGTCGAAGAGCTCGAGACGACGTTCGTCGGCCGCCTGGTCGGGCGCGCGGCTCGCAGCGCGGTGCCGTTGAACGAAGCTACCCGTCGGGACGCGGGTCTGATGCGAGCCCTCGATCGGGGGATCGCGGAGCTCCCCCTTCGTGGTCTCGTCGCATTCTCGCAGGGGCGGATCGGCTACGAGGCGATCGACTCGCTGATCGACGTCTCGAACGGGAACGCGTCGAGCGCCGCGCGGTCTGCGATTCGGAGTTTCGTTCGCGCCGTCCGACGGCAGATCGGCGGCGTACCCTGAGTTCGGCGGCCATGTTAATCTCGAGCTTCGTGAAAGGAGGATCCATGTGTCGTAACATCAAACCGCTCTTCAACTTCGAGCCCCCTGCGACCGACGACGAGGTCGAAGCCGCGGCGCTTCAGTTCGTCCGAAAGATCAGTGGTTTCAACAAGCCCTCCAGGGCGAACCAGGAGGTCTTCGACGCGGCGGTCGCCGAGGTGACCGCGGCGGCCCGACGTCTCGTCGATGATCTGTCGACCTCTGCGCCGAAGAAGAACCGCCTGATCGAAGCCGAAAAGAAGCGCGAAGAGAACCGCCGTCGCTTCTCTACCTGAAGCGGTGACCATGGTCACCGAAATGAAGCGGGTCACGATCCGCGGGGCTGGATCTTACGACAGGTTGGAGTTCGAACGCCTCTCGGTACCCGCTCCGGGTCCGGACGAAGTCGTCGTGGAGACGCGGGCGATAGGGGTCAACTACGCCGACGTCATCGTGCGGATGGGCCTCTACGCGTCGGCGAAGGAGCTCGTCGGTTGGCCGATCACTCCGGGGTTCGAGGTGGCCGGAACGGTGACCGCGGTCGGCGAATCGGTCGACGACCTCTCGGTCGGCGACGAAGTCGTCGCGATCACCCTCTTCTTCGGTTACTCGACGCACGTGGTGACACCACGAGCGTTCGTCTTTTCGAAGCCTTCCGGGTTTTCGTTCGCCGAGGCTGCCGCAATGCCGACGATCTTCGCCACCGCATGGTACGCGCTCTGTGAACTCGCGCACCCGCGTCCGGACGCGAAGATGCTCGTCCACTCCGCCGCCGGGGGTGTCGGCGGAGCGCTCGTGCAGGTGGGCAAGCACCTCGGTTGCGAGATCGTGGGGGTCGTGGGCGGAACACACAAGGTCAAGACGGCGAAGGCCCACGGTTGCGACCTCGTCATCGACAAGTCGACCGAAGATCTCTGGAGCGTGGCGGAGCGCTTCGCTCCCGAAGGGTACGACGTGGTCTGTGACGCCAACGGCGTCGCCACACTGAAGCAGAGCTACGAACACCTGCGCCGCACCGGAAAGCTCGTCGTCTACGGCTTCGCCACAATGATGCCGAAGGAGGGGGGCAAGCCGAACTGGCTCAAGCTCGCCGCGGGTTGGTTGCGGACACCGCGGTTCAACCCGCTCGATCTCACACAATCGTCGAAGAGCGTGCTCGCCTTCAATCTGAGTTACCTCTTCGACCGGGTCGACATCCTCGAGGCGTTCATGCGGGACTTCTCCCAGTGGGTGGAAGCAGGTGTGATCCAGCCCCCTCCCATCACGGAGTACCCGTTAGACGACGTCGCGAGGGCGCACGCCGACATCGAATCGGGGACCACCGTCGGCAAGCTCATCCTCGTCCCTTGAAAGCACCATCGTCACGGCCCGCAACCGGGCGCTCCTCGTCGCGGGGACCTGTGCGGCACGGCACGCGTCGGTGGAGGTGGTCCAGAGGATGGAGGAGAGTGCCCGCAGGCTCTCAGAGACCCCAGTCGGTGCCCCCGCCGCTGGTGTCGTAGGGGAGGTCGTTCAGGCTGATGTCGTACCAGCGAAGCTCGCCGTCTTGCTCGAACGGGAAGCACCCGTCGGCGGTGGCCGTGATGTTGAACCCCGCTCCGTAGTAGTTGTGACCGGGCAGGTCGTGAGCGGTGTTCGCGTTCGATTCGAACTCTGTGAGCAGCTCGATGCGACGCTCGTAGTTGTTGTCCCCTACGAGATTGCGGGTGTGAAATCGCCACTGTACTCGGCGATCGTCGAGCACCCGATCGTCGTCGTCGAGCATCTGGAGCTGCTCGGCGGTGTGGTAGAGAATCATGAGCTCCGGATCGTCGAACATCGCTTCGTAGCGACGCGAGAACTCGCTCACGGGAGTCCCCTCGTAGACCTCTTCCCAGCGCTCGATCGGGATGAAGAGGTGGGCGTGCCCCATGTCGGGGAAGAAGACGTAGTCGACGTAACCGCGCTCCAGTCCGTGCTCGATGTGGAGGGTGACGTTCTCGACGAGCCGGGTGGGGAGAGTGACGTCACCGCCCCACGACTCGGTCCCGGGGAGTACGAATCGGTCCGCTTCGGCGTCGTAGTAAGCGCGATTGTGAAGTCGTTTACCGGACGCGTACATCTCGTCGAACTTCTCCCCCATCTCTTCGAGCGTGTAACCCCACCGAAAGTCGTTCGAGTAGACGACTTCCTCGTCCTCGTCGGGAGGAGTACAGCGCTCGCGGATCTGCTCCCAGCGATCTTCTGCGGCCTCGAAGGAGTCACCCTTCCCCCCGGCGGGTGCGTCCCCGCCCGTTTCGACCGTCACCGTAGCGGGTGGCGGGCTGTCGGCGCCGTCACCGCAGGCAAAGGCGGTGGATGTGACGAGGGCGAGCGAGAGCGCGGCGGCGACATGTCGGTTCATCTGGGGCCTCGATGGGTTCCGGAACGTGCCACGGGCTATCGCAAGGAACGTGCCGGAGGCGACGAAGCGGGCAGCTCGAGTCCGCATCGCCGGGGCCCGCGCCGTCGATGCGCCCCTCGCCCTGCCCCGGAGAACCTGTCGGGTTCCGCATACTGCAAGCGAAGTTGCCGGATCCTGCGGCATCGGTGCACCAGAACTCTGCGGCTCGGCGGCACGAATGCATGGAAGAAATTCGTCAGGTCTGAGATAGTCCCCGCCCCTCTCAGCCGTAACTTTTGGGAATGGTTCGAAGATGAAACTGACTGGTCTGCACGCCTCGCCGCTGATCGCCCTCCTCCTCGCAATCGCTGCCTGCGGTACGGATCCCGTGCTTCCCTCCGTCGATGGCGGCGGGAACGACGGCCGCGACATGGGCGCTTGCGCCGATTGTGACGACGATCTGGGCATCGTCGACGACAACGTCTGCGGGGACCTCGACCGCGGGTTCGGCGAGTCGTGCGACGACGGCAACACCGAAAGTGGGGACGGTTGCTCGTCGCTGTGCCGTCAGGAAGAAGGATGGACCTGCCCACGGACCGGACCCTGCGAGCAGACGGACATCTGCGGTAACGGCACGAGAGACGGGGACGACGAGTGCGACGACGGCAACACCGATGGAGACGACGGCTGTTCGGCGGACTGCATGGTCGAGCCCGGCTGGCGCTGTCCGACCGAGGGGGAAGCGTGCGTGGTGGCCGGATGTGGCGACGGCATTCGCGCGGGCGACGAAGCCTGCGACGATGCCAACATGAACGACGGTGACGGGTGCTCGGCGACGTGCGTCGTCGAAGCGGGGTGGGTTTGCCTCGAAGACGGGACCTGCATCGCGCAGCAATGCGGAGACTCGATCCTCGCCGGCGACGAAGCGTGTGACGACGGGAACGTGACGCCTGGCGACGGGTGCGCGGCGGACTGCAGCAGCGTCGAACCGAACTACATCTGCCCCGAGGTCGGGCGCCTCTGCGAGTCGACCGTCGTGTGCGGCGATCGGCGCGTCGGCCCCGGAGAACAGTGCGACGACGGCGGCACCGAACCGCTCGACGGATGTGACGCGTCGTGCATGCGGGAGCCCGGGTGGGTGTGCCCCGTGCCGGGTGCGAGCTGCCGCGCGGAGCGGTGTGGAGACGGCGTCGTCGTCGACACGGAGGTGTGCGACGACGCGAACCTCATGGACGGCGACGGTTGCTCGTCGGCGTGCCAGGTGGAAGCAGGTTGGGCATGCCCTCCGCAGGCCTCCTGTTATCGAACGACGTGCGGGGACGGAACGCGCGAGGGGACGGAGCAGTGCGACGACGGGAACCTGCGTCCGTTCGACGGCTGCTCGCAGGACTGCACGAACGAGCCTACCTGTAGCGGTGGCGTGTGCACCCCGATCTGCGGCGACGGGGTGATCTTGCCGGGCCCGACGCAGGAGGCGTGCGACGACGGGAACACCGACGACGGCGATGGCTGCTCCGCGACGTGCACGGTGGAGGCCGGCTGGATGTGCAGCATCCAGCCCGAACCGCTCGCCAACTCGATCGAGCTGCCACTGATCGTCCGCGATTTCAAAGGGATCCAGTGGTACGCCGATAACGCGACCGAGTACGGACACCCCGATTTCAACGACCCCGACGATGGAAACGCGGTGATCTCTTTCGGTCTGGTGGAGGCGAATCTGGGACCGAACGGGCGCCCGGTGCTCGCCTACCCGACGGCACCCGCGACAGACGACGATGGAATCCCCAAGTCGAGCGCGCGCTTCGACCAGTGGTACGACAGCGCGAGCCCCTGGAACATCGAAGAGGTCCGCTACCTCGCCCTGACGCGGGCGGCGGCGACGGACACGTTCGTCTACGACTCGACCGCGACCGGGTTCCCCCCCAACAGCACCGACGGGTTCTACCCGATCGACGACGGCGGATGGGTCGCGCAGGGGAGCGAAGCGCTGCGGTCTTCGAGCAGCTACAACGACGGGGGAGATCACAACTTCAACTTCACGACGGAGACGCGGTTCTTCTTCCAGTACGAAGGGGACGAGGTGCTGCGATTCACGGGCGACGACGACCTGTGGGTCTTCATCGACGGGGTGCTCTGTCTCGACGTCGGGGGCCTTCACGCGGCGCTGTCGGCCACGATGAACCTGGCGGATCCTTCCCAAGAGACGAACGCCACCCAGCGCGCAATCGTGCAGGCTTGCCGGGCGCACCTCGACGGTCTGGTGACCGCGAACAACCCGACGCCGCTGGTCGAGATGGTGATCTTCCACGCCGAGCGACACACGCAGGCCTCGAACTTCGACCTCGAGCTCACCGGGTTCGTCAAAGAACGCACCACCTGCGAAGAAGAGTGCGGAGACGGCGTCCTGACCCGCGGGGAGGTCTGCGACGACGGGACGAACGACGGGTCGTACAACGGGTGCACGGCGGACTGCCTCGGGTTCGGACCGTACTGCGGAGACGGCGCGCAGAACGGGGCGGAGGCGTGCGACGACGGGGTCGCGGCGAACGACGGCCGTTACGGAGGCTGCAACCCGGACTGCACCGTGGCCGGATTCTGTGGCGACGCGGTGGTACAGCCTCAAGACGAGGTGTGCGACGATGGAGTCAACGACGGTGCATACGGGGGCTGTGCCACCGACTGCCAGATGCGAGCCGACTACTGCGGTGACGGCGTCGTGAACGGGCCCGAGGAATGCGACGAAGGGCTGGGCGGCAACCTCGGAGACTACGACGGGTGCAACCCGAACTGCACGCTCGCTGCGTACTGCGGAGACGGCATCCGTCAGGGCGAGGAGCAGTGCGACGATGCGAACAACAACGACGCCGATGGCTGCAACCGCGAGTGCAAGAAGCCGGTCCTTTGACGGACGTTTGCCGAACGTGGAGAACCGATGAAGGTGCCGCGACCCAAAGGCCCTTTCGTGGGTCGCCACAAGCTCGTCCGCTTTCTCGAAGCCCACAGCGACGCGCGCGCGGTGGTCCTCGTCGGCCCTCCCGGACGCGGGAGGCGACGCGTCGTCGCCGAGTCCGGCTTCGGAGAGGCAGCGACCTGGCTCGAGGGACCCGAAATCGGGGACGCGAAACCGGACGACGCCCCGTTCGTCCTCTACCTGCCTACCCAAACGCGCGAAGAGACGGAGAGACTGCTGACCGACCTCGGGGACGAGCCGGCGATCGTCGCGATCGCAGAAGAGCCACCTGAAGACTACGCGCTGTCGCTCCCCGTTCCGCCGCTGACGAAGGAAGAAGCCTGTGTCCTGCTCGAACGGCAGCTGCAGCGCGAGGCCCCCTTGCTCGAGGTCGCCGACGACGGCGCGCTCATGCGGTTCTCGGACTCACTCCGCGGATTTCCAGGAGCGTTCGAGCTGGTGGCGAAGCGCGCTGCGAGCCTCGGCGCCAGCCTCTTCTCCGGCGCATCCCCGGCATCCTCGCAGTGTCTCGAGCCGATCCGGTCCGAGCTGCGGGGCTGGTACTCCCGCCGCGCGCCGGCCGACCGTGAGCTGATCGCCCTGGCCGTAGTCTCCCGGGACCCGGCGGCGTCCCTGGCCAACGCCGAGCTTCTCGGGGAAGCCGAACTCGCGCGGGGCGCGCGCCTCGGGGTGATCTGGACCGGAGACCCTCTGGTCGTGGACCCGCTGATCGCCGCTTCGGTCGAGGAGCTCCCCACCGACGCTGCGATCGTCGCTGCACGTCGCCGCCTGGCGCGGTGGGCCCTGCAGGGGTGTGAAGAATGGCCCCGCTCCTGGTCGAAGGACCCGGATCTCCTCGCCGGCCTGCGGGTACGAGCGCCTCACCTTCAGGCCATCGTGTCGGCCGCTCTCGAAGCGTCCGATGTCGACGACGCGCTCGACGCGGGTCTTCATGCGGGCGCCGCCCTGGTCCGCCTGGTGACCGAGACGGGCGATCCGACGACGCTCGTGGAGAAGATCGACGCGCTGGTGGAGTCGGCGCGCGGGCGGGACGTCGACCCGCGGGCGCTCGCGCACGCGATGACCGTGGCCGAGCGTACCCGCCGAAAGTCACGAGCGGTCGAGTCCGACGCTCTGCGCGAGGCGTTACGGATCGCGCGGACGACGGACGACCAGGCCCTCGTCGCGTTCGTGCAGTACGCTCGCGGCGTGCGCGCCGCGGAGCTACGCGACCTCGAACAAGCGAGGCAGCTCCTCGCCGAAGTGGCGGAGCAAGATGCCGACCCGAGCAGCAAGGGGCATGCGATGCTGCGGCTCGCGATCCTGGAGCCTCGCAGCGATCGAGCCGAACTCATCGAAGCGGCGCTTCGTCACTTCCAGCGCGAGGGGGACCTGTACGGAGAGATGATCGCTCGCACGTACCGCATGCAGCACGAGCGAGACGAAGGGAGGTTCGAGCTCGCGCGGCGGGAAGGTGCCACGGTGATCGAGCTGAACGAACGGTTCGGCAGTTCTACGGTGCGCGCGTTCGGGCACCTGCTCCTGGGACGACTCCTCGCGAGCGCGGGAGAACATGACGAGTCGCATCGGCACTTTCGCTCTTCCATGGATGCATACGAAGAGCTCGGCAACGCTCATGCAGGGGGTCTCGCCGCGATGCAATGCGGCGAAGTCGCGCTGGAAGCAGGGGATCTCGACGCAGCGCACGCTTCGTTCGACGAGGCGGCGCGGCGCCTCGCACCTCTCGCCCAGCCCGACCTCGACCTGGCGGTCGACGCGCACCGCGGGATTCTCGCGCACGCGTGGTTCCGGAGAACCGGCGAGGCGGCGTATCGGCAGCGAGCGGTCGAGATCGTGGGGGCAATCGAGGAGGAGTTCCCGACCGACGACGCGCTGCGCGCAGTCCCGATGCTGGCGTCCGTGCTGCGTCGGCTCCGTCTCCGGCTCGACGACGGTGACGACGAGGTTCGCACCGTCGCCACCGTCGCCAGGGACGGCACGTGGATCGCGCGAGGAGACGGAGAGGTCGTGTCGCTCGCCAACCGAAAAGCGCCGCGCCTCATCCTCGCCGCGCTCGCAACTTCGGCCCCGTGCAGCATCGACGATCTCGCGGAGGCGGGGTGGCCCGACGAGACCTTGACGTACGAGAGCGGCCGAAACCGCGTCTACGTCGCGATCTCGACCTTGCGAAAACTGGGGTTGGAGGAGGCGCTCGTCTTCGACGAAGACGAGGACGGCTACGTTCTCGACGGAGTGGTCATTTCATCCGATACAGCATGAAGTCGCAGCGGTCGCCGTCGTGTTCGATCGTCCCTTCGAGTCCGACCTCGCCGCGCGTGGCGGCAAAGACTTCGTACTTCAGCTCGCCGACGCCGTCACACTCCTCGGTGACTCGAAACTCGACGTTGGACTGGTAGCCGTCGACGTGCGCGCCCTTCGAATTGCACGCCATGATGTCGAGCCCCCGTCCGACCATCGCCATCGGCGTCGAAACGGTCGCGAGCTCTCGGTCACCACTCGGGGTGTTCATGATCGAGATGCTGAGCGAGGTTCCGTTCAGCTCGGCGACGTCACACGAGTCGAGGTCCCCCGACCACAGCCCCAGGACCAGCTTCTCTTCGGGCTCTTCGACTCCGCAGGCCGACACGGCGGACGTGGCGACGGCGAGAGCGGCGATCTTCAAAATCATCGAAACGTTGGTGGCGATCTTCATGTCAGCTCCTTCATCCATTGTTCGGGTCGGCCGGTCGTTCCGGCCAACTTCGATTCGGAGGATAGCGAGCGAGCCGACGATGTAGACTTAAAGCGGCCAAAAGCGCCTTAAGGTCACCTTTCGGGGACGCGTCGAATCTCGGGACGGGGTCCGGCGACGCTGGGAATGCCGTCGTTGAGCGACAGGTAGTGTCGCTCAAGAACTTCGGCGACTTCCGTGAAGAACGCCCCCGAAGGAGAGGTGGAGCGCCACTGCAACGTGAGGATGCGACCGGGAGGGGAGTCGCCGAAACTGCGCGCCACGACCCCCTGCCCTTCCCGAAACTCTGCCTGCAACGCGCTGGCGGGGAGCAACGTAGCGCCGAGTCCGCTCTCCACCATGCGGACCAGTGTCGAGATGCTCGCTGCGGTGACCGAGGTCGGCGGCGGGGAACCGGCGAGCGCACAGACGTCCATCGCCTGGTCACGAAGACAGTGTCCGTCCTGCATCAGGATGAGGCTCGCGCCGACCAGATCCCGTGTGTTCACGACCTCCGAACGCGCGAGGGGGTGCGCGTGGGGCGCGACGAGGACGAACGGCTCCACGGCGAGGTCGATGCCGTCGAGCCCTTGATCGTCGAAGGGCTGAGCGAGCAGGCCGAGATCGATGCCGCCGCCCCGCAGCTCCTCCAGGAGCACGTCGGTCTGCAGCTCCTCGATGGCGACGGCGACGTCGGGAAAGAGAGAGCGCAGCTTCACGAGGAGCCCGGGCAGGCCGTAGGGAGCGATCGTAGGGATGACCCCGAGGCGGATGGTGCCTCGAGGGGGCCCTGCCGCGAAGGAGCCCGCCGCCGCCACGAGCTCCCGCGCGTCGAACAAGATAGACCGAGCGCGTCGGACGACCTCCTCACCCGCCTGGGTCAGCAGCACGCGCGGGCGGGCTCGCTCGAAGAGTTCGACGCCCAACATCTCCTCTACCTCGCGCACCTGCTTGCTCAATGCAGGCTGGCTCACCGCACAATGGCGCGCAGCCTCCACGAATTGGCCGTGATCTGCGAGCGCGACGAGGTATTCGAGCTGTCGAAGGGACGGGGTCATCGAGATAACCATAGGTTATACAAAACATGCCGACAATGTCTTTGTAGTAATCCCCGTCTCGATCGACACTCCTCGGGTCGCGGGCTCCGATCTTGATCGGCGTCCGCCAGAGACTCGCTTTCCAAGGACGCGATGTCCTTGTTATACGATCGCCGAAACAACAACGCACAACATGGAGAACGCATGACCGAGCAACAGAGTGGATGTCCGGTGATGGCAGGCAAAGCGGTCCGTCGCAGCGGATCGTTCGCGAACAGCCATTGGTGGCCGAATCAGTTGAATCTCAAGATCCTCATGCAGAACGCACCGTCGTCCGATCCGATGGGCGAGGAGTTCGACTACGCGAAAGAGTTCCAGAAGGTCGACCTCGCAGAGCTCAAGAGCGACGTCGACAAGGTGATGACGGACTCGAAAGAGTGGTGGCCCGCGGACTGGGGACACTACGGTCCGCTCTTCATCCGCATGGCGTGGCACAGCGCCGGCACGTACCGCACGAGCGACGGCCGCGGCGGAGCTTCGTCGGGCACCCAGCGGTTCGCCCCGCTCAACAGTTGGCCGGACAACGTCAACCTCGACAAGGCACGACGCCTGCTGTGGCCCGTGAAACAGAAGTGGGGCCGCTCGGTATCCTGGGCGGACCTCATGGTCTTCGCCGGTAACTGCGCGATCGAATCGATGGGCTTGAAGCCGTTCGGTTTCGCGGGTGGCCGCGAAGACAACTGGGAGCCGGAAGAGGACATCTACTGGGGCCCCGAAGACGAGTGGCTCGGCGACAAGCGCTACACCGCGGAGGACGAGCGAGTGCTCGACATGCCGCTCGCGGCGGTCCAGATGGGCCTCATCTACGTGAACCCCGAGGGCCCCAACGGCGAGCCCGACCCGAAGAAGGCGGCGCACGACATCCGCGAGACGTTCGGTCGCATGGCGATGAACGACGAGGAGACCGTCGCTCTCATTGCGGGCGGTCACACGTTCGGAAAGTGCCACGGTGCGGCGAGCGCCGAGCACGTCGGACCGGAGCCCGAAGGTGCCCCCCTCGAAGCTCAGGGCTTCGGGTGGATCAGCGACTACGGCAAAGGGAAGGCCGAGGACACGATCTCGAGCGGTCTCGAGGGGGCTTGGACGAAGAACCCGATCCAGTGGGACAACGGCTACTTCGAGAACCTGTTCGAGTACGAGTGGGAGCTGACGAAGAGCCCCGCTGGCGCCTACCAGTGGACGCCGAAAGACGAAGACGCGAAGACGAGCGTCCCCGACGCGCACGTCGACGGGAAGTTCAACCCGCCGATGATGGCGACGACGGACCTCGCGCTGAAGTTCGACCCCGAGTACGAGAAGATCTCGCGTCGCTTCTACGAGAACCCCGACCAGCTCGCCGACGCGTTCGCCCGCGCCTGGTACAAGCTGACGCACCGCGACATGGGTCCTCTGTCCCGCTACCTCGGCGCGTGGGTCCCCAAGGAAGAGCTGATCTGGCAGGATCCGCTCCCCGAGGCCGACTACGAGACGATCGGCGACGCTGAGATCGCGGACCTGAAGGGGACGCTGCTCGACTCGGGCCTGTCGGTCCAGGAGCTCGTCTACACGGCGTGGTCTTCGGCGGCGACCTTCCGCAACAGCGACAAGCGTGGCGGCGCCAACGGCGCGCGGATTCGCCTGGAGCCCCAGCGGAGCTGGGAGGCGAACCAGCCTCAGCAGCTCGAGAAGGTGCTTTCGACGCTCGAGAAGATCCAGAAGGACTTCAACGACGCGCGGACCGACGGGAAGAAGGTTTCCCTCGCCGACCTGATCGTCCTCGGCGGGTCCGCGGCGATCGAGAAGGCAGCTCGCGCCGCGGGACACGACATCACGGTTCCGTTCCATCCGGGACGGACCGACGCGACGGCGGAGCAGACCGACGTCGAGTCGTTCGAAGTGCTGGAGCCCGGCGCCGACGGCTTCCGGAACTTCGCCAAGGACGATCTTCCGCAGCGAGAGGAGGAGCTGCTCGTGGACCGTGCGCACTTGCTCAACCTCACTGCGCCCGAGATGACGGCGCTCGTCGGCGGGATGCGAGTCCTCGGCGCGAACTACGGCAACACGGAGCTCGGTGTCCTCACCGAACGGCCGGGACAGCTCACGAACGACTTCTTCGTCAACCTCCTCGACATGGAGATCGACTGGAAGGCTGCCGACTCGGAAGGGAAGGTGTTCGAAGGCCGCAAGCGTTCGAACGGTGACGTCGTCTGGACCGCGAGCCGCGTCGACCTGCTCTTCGGTTCGAATTCGCAGTTGCGAGGGATCGCCGAGGTGTTCGCCGGCAGCGACGCCGAAGGGGCGTTCGTCCGCAATTTCGTCGATGCGTGGCACAAGGTGATGCACGCCGACCGTTTCGACCTCGCCTGATCCTCCGGCACAGGTCGATCCTCGAAGGCCGCTTCCCCCGGAGCGGCCTTCACCTTTTCTTGGCCGCGACGCGGTCGATCCCTTCTTTCTGGAAGAATTTCCAGATCTCTTCGGCGAAGGGGTACCTGGTCGTGGGATCGTATCCGCAGAGTGTAGTCGCGAGCCGTTCGACAGTGTCGAGCGGCTCGTCGGGCCAATGTCGTCCTGCCTGAACCTCACAGAGCACCAGCGGGGCCTGGGCCGGACACGTCCACGTGTCGCATCGTCCTTCGCGATGCCGCTGGTATGGGCGCCGGTCGCCGGAGCAGTCGAAGTGCGCCTTCATCCCCTCGACGTGCTCGCGGATCGGCATCGACGTCTTGCCATTGCAAGGGCTCGCCGACCCGTCATCCATGTGGAACTTGTTGTTCAGCCCCCGAATGTGCATGTACGGAACGCGTCGTTTCGGGAGCTCGAAGTCCCCGCCCGGCGGGGGACGGAAACCGTGGCCCGCGGTGGCAGTCACGGGGAGATGGTCGGGCAGCAAGCGCGCCATTCGTTCGCCGCTCCCGATGCCGACCGTGAAGAGGTGCTCTTCGTCGAGGCAATACAGTTTGCGAACCTCTTCGACCATGCCGACGACGGTGTCGATGTCGCGGGCGCTCCAGGCGAGGTCTTCGGACTTCGGCGAAATGACGATGAGCCCCTCGCGGTCGGCGATCTCGGAGAAATCGTAGTGCCGGAGTGCGTCCATGTGGGTCCAGTCCATCCGGTGGAAGAGGAGGAGCGGCTTGTAACGGCGGTCTGGATCGTAGTCGTCCGGGACATAGACGGCGAACGGCCGGGTCCCGTCCCCGACCCGGAACAAGAGGGAGACGACGCCGACCCCTGGAGGCTTCGCGCCGCAGCCCGGGTAGTTCGCGACGTCGGTTGCTTGCGACGCCGTGGCGTCGAAAGACGCGGCATGGAGATCCCGAGCCGGGTGTCCCGCATCCACGCTCGCCGCACTGGAGGGTACCGGTGCTCGAGCGGTGCCGGCGGGCTCCCGAGGCTCCGCGGGGTCCGGCGCCGAGGCCCGGGCGGTGGTCGCCCGTTCGGGCGCCTCGGGCTCGGGCGGCTGCGCGAGAAAAAGCACGCCCCCCGCCAAGATTCCGAGCAACAGTACGGTGGCGACCCCCGCGGCCCAGAGCGGGACGGGCGGCTTCTCCCTCACGGTCGGCGGTGTGTCGATCGAGGGGGGCGGAGTCAACGCAGCGGGCGCCGGGACGTCCGGCTCGGTTGGAATGTGGCGCGACGACGGGGCCTGCTGCCCCGCCCGCACGGCGAAGTCACGACTCCCGACCAGGTGTGCGCAGTGCTCGACGACCTCGAGCGCAGTGGAGATGCGTTCGTCGGGGTCTCGCTCGGTCAGGTTTGCGACGAGCCTCGTCAGGTCCGGGGGGAGGCCCGGACGGACAGCGTCGATCGAGGGAGCGGGGTGCTGCAGCTTCGCCATCAACTTCTGGATCGAGGAAGCGCCGGGAAAAGGGAGTGTGCCGCTCAGCATCTCGTAGAGGATCGTACCGAGCGAATAGAGGTCCGCTCGGTGATCGACGTTGCTGGACCTCGCCTGTTCGGGCGCCATGTAATCGGGCGTTCCGCAGATGGCGCCCGTGGCGGTGAGGCGCGTCGACCCGTCGGCGGTGGGGAGGGCGATGCCGAAGTCGAGGACGACGGGCCGCGTGGCACCGTCGACCGTGGAGACGATCATGACGTTGTCGGGCTTGACGTCGCGATGGACGACGCCCTTGCCGTGGGCTTCAGCGAGACCGAGCGCAATCCCGGCGGTGTAGCGGACCGCGACTTCCCAGGGGAGCGGCCCCCGTCGAATCACCTCGGTCAACGGGGTGCCGTCGACGTGTTCCATCGCGAGATAGATCACGCCGAGCTCCGGGTCTTCACCAAAGTCGATCACCCGAACGACATTGGGATGGGACAGGTCGGAGACCACCCTCGCCTCTCGCAGGAAACGATCGCGGTAGCGGGGTTCGCTCGCGAACTGGTCCAGGAGTACTTTGACGGCGACCCGCCGACCGAACGTGAGCTGGGTCGCGGAGTAGACTCGCCCCATCCCTCCTTCGCCGAGCAAAGCGTCGAGGCGATAGAGTCCCCCGAGGGTTCGTCCTATCAGGCCGTCTGCGCTCAATTGCACCTCGGGATCGGAATCCGCATCCTCTCAACTTGTCGGGATCAGGACCATTTCGCAACCTTCAGAACCACTCCGGGCGGGCCTCCAGCGCGATGGAGTCGAGCTGCTCCAACCGCTCGGCCCACACGTCGACGTGCGGAAGTTCCCAGTCGTAGAAGAAGCGACATGCGGCGAGTTTGCCGGAGCGGAAATCGGGGTCGTCCACCGCGGCGGCACGTTCCGCCATGCGCAGCCATTGCCATGCCACCACCACGTGCCCGAAGAGGTCGAGGTAGGGAGAGGCGTTGGCGAGAAACGCTCGGAGATCACCCCCCGCGGCGACCCCGCCCAGAGCCATACTGACCGCGGTCAGCCTGGACACGGCTTCTCCGAGCGCTCCGGCGAAGGCGCCGAGCTCGGAGCTATCCCGGAGCCTTTCGACGTCCTCGGAAATGCGGCGGACCAGAATGCGGAGCGCGGCACCGCCGTCGCCGGCGACCTTCCGCCCCAGAAGGTCCATGGCCTGAATGCCGTTGGTCCCTTCGTGGATCGCGTTGAGTCGGTTGTCTCGATAGTGGCGCTCGACCGGATACTCTCTCGAGTACCCGTACCCGCCCAGCACCTGAATCGCCAGCTCGTTGGACTGCAAACACCAGGTCGAAGGCCAGGCCTTTGCGACGGGGGTGAGGAGGTCGCAGAGGCGGTGGGCTTCTTCGCGTTCCTCTTCCGTCTCGGCGGTCTCGGCTTCGTCCAGGAGTGCCGCACACGACATGACGAGCGCCCACGCACCCTCGGTGAGGGCCCGCTGACGCAGCAGCATGCGTCGAACGTCGGCGTGCTCGATGATGGGCACCGGAGGCGAGGAGGGGTCTCGATCGTCGGGGTGTCGGCCCTGGCGTCGTTCGCTCGCGTACTCGAGAGAGTAGAGGTAGGCGGCGTGGGCCGACATCACCGCGGCCATCCCGACCTCGACCCGCGCCTCGTTCATCATCTGAAACATGTAACGAAGGCCTCGGTGAGGCTCGCCGACCAGCCAGGCGACGGCGCCCTCCTCTTCGCCGAAATTGAGCGCGCAGTTGGTGATCCCGCGGTAGCCCATCTTGTGGTTGAGGCCCGCTACATGAACGTCGTTCCGGCGGCGTCCGCCGTCGTCTTCGAGCCATCGCGGGACGGCAAAGAGGCTGATTCCACGGCTCCCAGCGGGAGCTCCTTCGATGCGCGCGAGGACGAAGTGGAGGATGTTCTCGGTCATGTCGTGCCCCGCACCCGAGATCCACATCTTGTTGCCTCGGAGCCGGTAACTACCGTCGTCTGCCGGTCTCGCGACGGTCCGCAGATCGCCGAGAGACGAACCAGCATCGGGCTCCGAGAGACACATCGTCCCGAGCACGCGGCCCTCGAGCATCGGACCGAAGAAGCGGTCGACGAGCTCGGGAGCACCGTAGTTCTGCAGAAGTCGGGCCGCGGCGACGGTGAGGAGGCCGTAGCCCGCGGTGGCGACGTTCGCGGCGTTGAAGACGGACATGAACGCGGAGACGACGAGGTGGGGAAGCCCCATCCCTCCCTGGTCGACCGCGAACGGACCGCTGATGAACCCGGCGTCGGCGAACGCCTGGATCGATCGCTTCACGCTGTCGTCGATCTCCACCCTCCCCTCCACCAGGGTCGGTTCGTTCGCGTCGATGAAGTCGGCGTTCGCAGCGAAGTGGTCGGCGGCCACGCGAAACGCCGTGTCGATGACCGCGGTCACCGAATCGTCATCGAGGTGTTCGTAGGCCGGACGTTGCAGGATGTCACCGAGCTCGAAGAGATCCCATAGGAGGAATTCGAGTTCGCTTCTGCGCATGAAGTCAGCCATGGGGTCTCCGGCGGTAGGTCCCCGTATCATCCATGTCGAGCGCCCGCGTCGTCAACGGTCGTGGGGCCGCCGAGCGGAAGGGGCGCCCTTCCCCCGCCGGGTTCGGTGGCCCCGCAGCGCGCAGATGCGATAGCATGAGGCGGTGCGCATCTTTCCCTCTGCCCTCGTCCTCCCCCTGCTCTGCTGCGGTCCCCCGACGCCCGTCGGCGAGCGCCCGCGTGTTGGCCCGCGGGTCGATGGATTGGAGATCGTTTGGCACGACGTCGACGAGGCACTCTCGCCGCGGGAAGAATGGGGTCCGAGCGGGCGAGAGCCGCTGCACGACTGGATCGCACCGGACGGCACGACCCGTTGGGAGCTGGTCATCGAGTCACATGGCGGCCTCCCCTGGCAGACGGGAGCGCCGGACGACGCCTGGGGGTTCCCGCTTCACTTCGGGCACACCGGCCCGTTCGCGGCGGACGGAACTCTTCACATGTTCGAGTGCTCCGTTGACGGAGCCGTGTTCGACGTCGACGACTACTACGCGTTCTGCGAGCCAGGAGAGGCGATCCTCTACCTGGCGTTTCCGGCCGAGGCTCCCGTCGACGTCCGGGGAACCCCGCAGCTCCCCGGGCATTACCAGCAGTGGTGGGAAGAGACAATTGCCTACTCCGCGGAGCGCGAGCCATTCACGATGGTCGAGAAGTACGTGAGTTACGGACGGATCGACGCGACCTACCCCCTCGATGTGACCTTCGAACCACGCGCCCGGCTGCCCGAGCCGCCGTGGGACGACCGCGACATCGAGCGATGGCGCGTCGCGAAGTTCGACGACCGGTGACTACCCCACGGGCAGGCGGCGGGAACGTGGCGCGGGACTCTGACCCCGCGCCGGGCGGCGTCGGAGCGCCGCCCCACGGGCGGAAGTAACGCCGCTCAGGGATCGGACCGATCCATGACCGCGACGAGGACAGCCTGCGAGATGGTGTGGCTGTCGAACTCCTCCAACAGCGGATGGTTTGCAACGCGCCCCATCAGCTCGGCGACTCGTTCAGGGGGCAGCTCGATCCCCATGTCGAGCGCGGCGTAGAGCTCACGACCGCGTACGACGGGGTCCTGGGGCGGAACGAGCGCGCCGCTCGCATCGAGGAGGGCGATCGCGCGGACGGCGTATTCGTCGTCCGCGTCCTCCACGATCACCATGTAGAGCCCGTGGAAACCGGGCGCATCACTTCGCCGTAGACGCACCGCACCGATTCGACCCCGGGGGCTGTTCCGAAGCTCGCCGAGGAGCGCTTCCACGAGGGGATGCCCGGAGGAGAAGAAGTCGAGCGACTCGTCTTCCAACGCTCGCGAACGCTCGAACGTCCCGAGATATCGAACTCCCGGGCGCAAACCCGGCAGGGAGGGGACTTTCACCTGCGGCCCGTACTCGAGGTAGTACACGTCGTTCGGTCGGGACTCGACTTCGAGCTCGACCCGATCGGCGGCGTCGAGAGTGAAACGTTCGAGGATCTCGTCGAAATCGGCCGGTAGTTCCTCGACCCCGCTCGACGTCGGCGCCGAATCGGGAAAGGTCCAGCGGGTACCGTCCGGGTGCGGCTCGGAGTGAACGAGAACTCCCGCGTCCGAGAGGAGAGTCGCCTGCGGAGCGGTTCGCGCGTCGGGGTCGGTTCCGGGCACGAGCGCGCCCACCAATCGCGCCAACAGCTCGTCACCGACCTCCGCGGGGGTGCCGACGAGGGCGAGGACGCTGGGGGTGGACTCGATCAATGGGATGGAGAGAGAGGAGACGATGAACCCGAACTCGTGGTGGGGCTCGTCGAGGACGACCAGATCGGCGTCCGATGCGAGCAGGTGCTCGCGCAAAGTCTCTTCGGAGGCGAGAAGACCGGAGGAGACAACGCAGAAGTCGTAGATGTCGAAGGGGCTGGCGTCGAAGCCGAAACGCTCCTTCACCTCGCGCCATCGCTCTTCGTCGACGTGGACGAGGACTTGATGAAACCGTTGGTACAGTTCGCTGACCCATCGCAGCGCGCGCCGGTGGGGAGCGACGATCACGGTCTTTTGCGCCCTACCGTTTCGCACCCGTTCGGCGACGACCATGCAGGCCGCGACCATCCGCCCAGTCCCCGTCTCCCCAGCAAGGAGCCAGCGCGGGTTCTCGTCGTCGAGGATTCGAGCCGCCGTGGCGACGAGATGGGGGACCACCTCCACGCGGGCACCGACGAGCGTTGCCGCGCGCAATCGCTGACGCAGGTTGAGAATCCTCTGCCCGTCGACGCGGTTGAGGACGTCGAGCAGCGGATCGACCTCTGACGCCGCGAGTCGGTCGACGAGCGTGGGGCTCTCGATGTGGGGCCAGAGCTCGGCGAGGTTCGCGCGACTGCCGTCGACGAGCAGAGCTCGGCCACCCCGAATCTGCCGGATCCTCCCGATGCGTCCGTCCTCGAACACCACCGCGTCCCCCGGCTGGAGCTCGATCGGGTGGAGGCGCGAATACCGAAGCGAGAACCGAATCTGTCGGTTTGCGTCCGGGAAGAAGGCGTCGAGGTACTCGCCGTCCACGGCGAGCACCACGCCGACGCCGAGTTCGGGGCTACTGAGGCTTAGGAGTTTGATCCCGCGGGTCCACATCACTGCGAGTATAGGCGCGACACCCGACGCGTCATCGAATCCGCGAGCAGGTAGTCGTAAAGATCATCCGAACCCACTGATATGGGAGATCATCAGCGCGAAGAAGTATTCGAGCAGATCGCGGTCGGCGCGTTCGTAGCGGAGCTCGTCGTCGCCGAGCTCGACCGCGACACCCGCGGCCGGGGCCGCAGGATGGTGGAAGATGATCTTCCGGTAGATTTCGTGCGGCCGTGCGTCGCCCCCCCCCGACGTCGCGACGAGGCGAACCTCGACGTCCCCGATCTCGAGGCGACCTTCTGGCGACTCGCGCGCGACGAACTGAACGATGGTGGAGTGGCTGGCGGGGGTGAGGATCATGCCGGGTCGGGCCTTCAGGTTCAGTGCCGTCGTCTAGCACGACTTCTCGGCGAGGAGCCACGCCAACAGGGAGGTGCTGCACTTCGTCGCGCGTCACGGTATCATCTTCGTACGGCGGAATTCATGAAGAAGGGAACCCGAAATCTGGTGGCGGCTCTCGCGGTGACGGCGTGTGCTCTCGGCTTGCTCTTTCTGCCGGGAAAACGCGCTCAATACCGGGTGGCCGCGCCCGCCCAGGACGTGTTCCAACCATCGCGGCCGGTCACAGCCTCCGACGAGAGAACGGAGCATTCGCCCCCCGCTCCGCCAGAGGGGGAGACGAAGGCGTCTACCGGCCCGTCCAATCCCGAACCGCCCGAGCCGGTCCCGGCGGCGACCGAGAAAGCCCGGTCGAACGTGGCGGAACCGGTCCGCGTCGCGACGGAAGAGTCGGCGCCCAGAATCAGCGCCCCGGTCATCCCCCCCGAGAACCGGGGCACTGCGCTCTCGTTCGACGGCCCCGTCTATCTCTCGCCCCCGGCGGAGGACGCCGCGGGCAGTCCGCGACGTCGGGCGAAAAAACGTCGGATCTCCCGAGACGTGGCCACGCCCGAGACGAAGCAGGTGACCGAGGACCTCCGCCAGGTCGCGGTCACGGACCCGGTCGAAGTGTTCGACGGTTTCGAGAACCGACGAGCTCCTCTCGCGGAGGTCCTCGGGAAACCGATGACCGCCACGGCGGTCGACCCGCTGTCGACCTTCGCGATCGACGTGGACACCGGTTCTTACACCCTCGCGAGGTCGCGATTGCGAGAGGGATATCTGCCCAGGCCGGACGACGTTCGGGTCGAGGAGTTTCTGAACTACTTCCACTACGACTATCCGCAACCGCAGAACGGCGCATTCTCCGCGCACATCGAGTCGGCGCCCGACCCGTTCGGCGAGCCCGATCTGCATCTGTTGCGCATCGGAATTCAGGGGCGGGACGTGGGTGCCGCAGAACGTCCGCCGGCCCATCTCACCTTCTTGATCGACGTGTCGGGCTCGATGTTCGGCAACGACAAGCTGGAGCTCGCGAGGGAGGCGCTCGAGCTCGTCACCCGCAACCTCCGTAGCGACGATACGATCGCGCTCGTCACCTACGCGCGCGGGGCGAACGTGGAACTGTGGCCCGTCGGAGCGTCTTCCACGGACCTCGCACTCGCCGCGATCGCGCGGCTCGAAGCCGGGGGTGCGAGCGCTCTGGACGAGGGTCTGGCGCGGGCGTACGAAGTCGCTTCCACGCACTTCTACGCTGGCCACATCAACAGGGTGGTCGTGATGAGCGACGGGCGGGCGAACGTCGGCTCCACGTCGCCCGAGGAGATCCTCCGACGCGTCCGTCACGGGGTGGAGGACGGAGTCGCGCTGACGACGATCGGATTTGGCGCGAAGTCGTTCAACGATGCGATGATGGAGCGCCTGGCCGATGATGGGGACGGAAATTACTTCTTCGTCGACTCCTACCGGGAAGCGGAACGGGTGTTCCGCGACCGACTCTGTGGAACGCTCCATGTCATCGCCCGCGACGCCAAGATTCAGGTGGAGTTCGATCCCACCAACGTTCGTCGGTTTCGGCTCGTCGGTTACGAGAATCGAAAGCTGAAGCACGAGGAGTTTCGCGACGATTCGGTGGACGCGGGCGAGATCGGCGCCGGCCATTCGGTGACGGCGCTGTATCAGATCGAGCTCGAGGATCGCCCTCAGGGTATGATCGCCGCGATTCGGGTTCGGCACGAGGAGCCCGGAGAAGGTGTCTCCCGGGAGGTCGAGTTCGAGTATCAGGCCGAAGAGTTGGTCGACGACGTTCGGGAGGCGAGCTCGGACTTCAGGTTCCAGGCGGCGGTCGCACTCTTCGCGTCTTCGCTTCGGGAGCGGGAGACGCTCACACCCGACCGTCTCTCGTTCATCGAGGAGATTGCCGGCGAGGGGATTACGCGGCGCGAGGATCAGGTCGACCGAGTGGAGTTCGTCGAGATGGTCCGGGCCGCGCAGTTCTACGCGAATTAGAGCTGCGGTCGCTGCGTTCCAAAAAAAAGAGAAAAAAGATCGTCGTGAGTCCATTGCGAATCTCGCCGCGGTGTCGATTATCTGCATGCCGGTTCCTCCCGGCCGTATGAAGGCGAAGTCCGCGAGAGCCACCGCCGCATTTTTGGCCCCGCCACCGCCGCCGTGATACGACGTCACAAACGACATTCTTTTTCTGGAGACGACATGTTGAAGACCAAGGCGACCTTTTTTCTAGTCTGCGGCGCACTGACCATCGGAGGCGCGACGGCCTGCAAGAAGCAACAGGCCAAGCCCGACGACACAGTGACGGAGGGGACGATCGAGCCCCAGGAAGACAAGGAGTGGAAAGACAAGAAGGTCGCCGAAGGGGATGAGCGGGCCACGTTGCTTGCGCTGCAGCGTGTCCACTTCGGGGTCGACAAGTTCGACCTCACCGACGAGTCGCGTACGGCGCTGACGGAAGCCTCGGCGGGGCTGAAAAAGCTCCCGAAGGTCCACCTTCACGTGGACGGCCACGCGGATTCAACCGGCTCCACCGAATACAACCTTCAGCTCGGCGAGAAGCGGGCGAAGGCGGTGAAAGACTTTCTCGTCCGCGCGGGGATCGAGGGGGAGCGTCTGCACATCATCTCGTTCGGCGAAGAAGAGCCGCTCAAGGACGACGGCACCGCAGAAGCGCTCGCCGCGAACCGTCGCGTCGACTTCCGCCTGATGCGCGGAGACGTGGAGATCGTCCTCGAAGAGAGCGCGACGGTCCAGTGACCTTTTGGGACGCGTTGAGAGGCGAGTTCGAGGTTCTTGCTCGACTCGCCACTGACGGTGGCTAAGGTCGCACTTTCGTTCCTGCCGCGCCTTTCCCGATGACCGACATTCCAGAAAGTACCGGGTCTCTCGCGTTCCTCGCGGGAGGCGGCGGATGCGGTCAGCTGATTCGCTCGATCGACTGGAGCGCGACCTCGGTCGGCCCGGTCAGCGAGTGGTCGCAAGCGCTGAAAACGGCCGTCGGCATCATCTTGCACGCCCGCCAGCCGATGTTCCTCTGGTGGGGTGACGACCTCGTCCAATACTACAACGACGCCTACCGCCCGAGCCTCGGCGAAGGGAAGCACCCGGCGGCGATGGGGCAGAAAGGGGAAGCGTGCTGGGAAGAGATCTGGCCCATCATCTGGCCGCAGATCAAAGGGGTCATGGTTCGCGGCGAGCCGACGTGGCACGAAGATCAGTTGGTCCCCATCTCCAGGAACGGCCGCGTGGAAGATGTGTTTTGGACGTACGGATACTCGCCTGTCTACGACGACGACGGGGCGATAGGCGGCTGCCTTGTCCTCTGCACGGAGACCACCCAGCGCGTGGTGAGTCAGCGACGGCTCGCAGCGCTCCAACGGCTGGCCGTGGTGAACGCTTCGGCGACGCTGACGAGTACGGTGCTCGAATCGGCGGCGTCGCTCCTCGCGGAGCCGGAGGTCGAGGACATCGCGTTCGCGCTGGTATACACGCGCGGCGGTCAGACGAGACTCGAGCACGTCGCGGGCATCTCGGACGACGTCGCGGAGGGGCTCGACGCGCACTTTCGACCGCAGCTCGAGAAGCTCGGGCGGGGGGGTGAACGCGTTCCCCTCCCCGAGGATGTAGATGTCGTTTGCTCGTCGTGGGAGGAGCCGATCGAGGCGGCGTACGTCAGCTCGTTCGGCGAGAAATCGAGCGGGGGTTGGATCGTTTACGGTCTCAACCCGCGGCTCCCCTTCGATAACGACTACGCGGAGTTTCTGGATCAGTCCTCCGAGCAAATCTCGGTGAGCCATGGTCGAATCGAAGCGTTTCGAGGGCAGGCCATCGTCGAGTCGGAACGCAATTCGCTGTTGCTCCAGGCCCCCATGGCGTCGGCGCTCATGGTCGGACCCGAGCACGTGTACGTTCTGGCCAACGAGCCCTACATCGAGATGGTGGGGGGACGAGACATCGTCGGCAAATCGTACGCGGAGGCCTTCCCCGAGCTCCGGAACACCCCGCTCGCCGACGCGCTGGATGAGGCGTTCGAGACGGGTGTGGCGCATCGGACCGACGAGATTCTCGTCTCGCTCGACAAGGCGGGGGATGGGAATCTCGAAGACGTCTACTTCACGTTCACGCTGCAACCGATCCTTCGTCCGTCGGGCGAGGTCTACGGCATGATGGCGGTCGCCGTCGACGTCACCCCCCAGGTCTCGGCTCGCAAGACTCTGGAGGCGAACCAGGCGCATCACGAGCAACTGGTGAGAGAGCTCGAGGCGGCGAATCGTGCCAAGGACGAGTTTCTGGCGATGCTGGGCCACGAACTTCGCAACCCGCTCTCGCCGATGGTGACGGCGGTCGAGCTGATGAAAATGCGGGGCGTGGGCGACGCCGAACACGAGCGCAAGATCATCGAGCGCCAGTTGGCGAACGTCGTCACGCTCGTCGACGATCTGTTGGACGTTTCTCGCATCACCCGAGGGGTTCTGCAGCTCGACCGATCCCGTGTCTCGGTGGGAGCGGCCGCACGTCGCGCGCTCGAGCAAGCGGGGCCGCTGCTCGAACAGCGGAAGCACCACGTCGATGTCGATGTCGAGGAAGGTCTGGAGGTCGATGGGGACGAATCTCGTCTGGCGCAGGTGATCGCGAACCTCCTGACGAATGCGGCGAAGTACACCTCCCCTGGCGGAAACATTCAGCTTCGAGCGACCCGCGAGAACGGCGATGTGGTCGTCATCGTCCGAGACGACGGGATCGGGATCGAAGAGGGGAAGGCAGACGAGCTCTTCGCCGCCTTCACGCGCGAGCAGCGCGACCCCAACACCGGCGGGCTCGGGTTGGGATTGGCAATCGTGGAGAACCTGGTGGCTGCTCACGGGGGCTCGGTCGAGCTGCGGAGCGAAGGCACCGGCGAAGGTACGGTGGCGATCGTCAGGCTCCCGGTCGCCGCCGAAGACGTCCAGAGAGCCGACGAAGCGGTCAGGGAGAACCAACCGCTACCCACGGGTCGGAAAATTCTCGTCGTCGACGACAACGAAGACGCGGCGGAGATGATCGCGATGGCATTGCGAGAGGATGGCCACGAGGTCGACGTCGCGTTCGACGCCCTCGCAGCCCTCGACTGGGCGAGCGACAGTTCGGTCCCCGACGTGGCGCTCCTCGATCTCGGGATGCCGGTGGTAGACGGATTCGAGCTACTGCGACGTCTGCGTGACATCGACGGTTGGGGAGGCGTGCGCTGCATCGCGGTGACAGGCTATGGGCAGGACTCCGATCGGTCGCGGACCGAGGCTGCCGGCTTCGACGCACACCTGGTGAAGCCGGTGAACTTCCACGCGCTGCGCGACCACCTGGAAGATTGAGGCTCGCGACTGTCGGGCATTCCCCCCTCATGGCTCGATGAGCAGGCCGCGGGGGAAGGGAGTTCAGTCGACGATCGCCCACTCGATGGGGCCGAGCGAACCATCGTTCGTCTTCTCGGCCGAGCACGCGGTGAGCCCCACGACGAGGTCTCGATGCGCCTCGAACTCGATCCGATCTCCGGGCTTCGACAGCGGGGGCGCAATATCCAGTACTCCATCCTCTCCGACCTGGACGTTCATGAAGATGTTGAAAGTCGTGGGAATCGCGTCAGGGTCGATCCCGAACCGGGAGAGGTTGGTGACGAGGTTCTCGAAACAGCTCGGGTGATGACCGTCCCAGTCGTAGAGAATGTCGAAAGTATCCTGGCTGCAGGGGGTCAGCAGGAAGTCGTGCCGCCCGACGTCGTCGCGCGCGATGGTGAGCATCGGCCGGCTTCGGTTGGAGTAGAGGATGTCCCCCTCCGACAGATAGATCCTGTTCGCATAGTCGATCGTGCGTCCCGACGACAGCCACTCGGCGCGGTCGTCGGCGTCGAAAGCGACCAGGTCGGCGACCTGCCCACCCTCGGGGTCCACGACGACGAGCCGTCGCCCTGCCGCGAGTTCGAACGAGACGCCGGTCTGTTTCGGGATTCGATTCATCGGTCCTCGCTGTTTGGATTCGGCTCGGCAAGTTCCGCAACGAAAGGAGCGACCCATTCGTCGTCATGGGGGCATCCCGAGTACTGGCGAGCCTCGCTCCGCGAGCCGTAGTCGGCGAGCTCCGGGTTCGGTTCCCCCTCGAGGGCCAGGTCCCGCTGACGGATGACCTCCTGCATACGCTCGAACTTTCCGGAAGCCCTCAACCGCTCGAACTGTTCGTGCGGATTGAAGACGAGCGCCGGAAACGGAAAGCGGCGCGCGGTGCGGGGGCTCGCCGGCGAGAGCCCGATGACGAAATAGGCTGTCCCGTGGAAGCTCCAGGCGAAGTGCGGCGACTCGGGGTCCGACGAGTACCCCTCGCTCCATGCGGCCTCGTCGCTCGCGTGGAGTCGCTGAAGCTGCTCCCAGAGCAACCGCTCGAACTGGCCCGCCGAGACGGTCCGAGGTTCGGCGAAGCAGGCGACGAAGGTGCGAAAGTCGTCGCCCGTTTCGAAGCTCGCGAAGTCGCGGAGATCGCGAGCCAGGGCATCGTCTCCGTCGGTGGTCGCCAGGCTCGGGTAGAGCCCGAACCGGTAGCTGTCGCGGTGAAAGGCCGAGCTCGCGCCCACGCACGGAAAGTCCGGGTGCATCACGAAGCTGCGCAGCGCGGCGTGGACAGCGGCCGTCTGAAGGTCGGGGGTCTCGTCTGCGTGCGGATGCGCGAGCTCCCCCGATTCCACACCCCAGGCAGCGATCTTTTCTAGCGTCGAATCCTCCATCCCCGGAAGAGTCTTCACTCCGACTCATGAGGCAAGTCTGCTCGTCGGGCTCACGCGTCGAGCGGGGCGCGGGGAGCGGGGAGCGGGGAGCGGGGCGCGGGCTTTGCGACAGCCTCCAGGGGGCCGCTCCAGAGGTAGACAGAGTCGCTGATGGCTGGCACGTTCCCCCCAACAGGGAGAAACGAATGGAAAAGCGAATCGCGATGGAGGCGGGGCTCGATCCCCGACAGGTGAAGGCTGCCCTCGGCCTGCTCGACGACGGGAACACCGTTCCGTTCATCGCTCGCTACCGCAAGGAGGCGACCGGAGGGCTCGACGAGGTCCAGATCCGCCTGGTGGAGGCGGTCGCCCAGCGCGTGCGGGCTCTGGAAGACCGGCGAGAGACGATCCTCGGCTCGATCCGCGAACAAGGAGTGCTCACCAAGGAGCTCGAGGCCGCCATCCGCGGGGCCGGGGATCTGACGTCGCTCGAGGACCTCTACGGACCGTACCGCCCGCGCCGACAGACCCGCGCTTCCAAGGCGATCGAGGCCGGGCTCGAACCTGTGGCGGATGCCATTCGGAAAGACGAGTCGCCCTGGCCGATCGCGAAGCGTCATCTCTGCGAGGACTATCCGACCGCCGACGCCGTCCTCGAGGGTGCGCTCGACATCGTCGCCGAGGAGCTCGCGCGGGCTCCCGAATCGGTGCGGTTCGTCCGCGAGACGCTCCGAAAGCATGGAAAGCTGACGGTCAAGAAGCGTCGGGGCGCGGACGTCGACCCGAACCTCGAGGGCTATTACGACTTCGCCAGCCCGCTCGATCGACTGCGGCCCCACCAGGTGCTCGCGATTCGACGGGGCGAGAACGAGAAAGCCCTCTCCGCCTCGATCTCGGTCGACGACGATCGGACCGTACGAGACCTGGGGCGGAAGGTGACCGATGCGAAGCGGAACCGTTCGCTGATGGAGCGGGCGCTGCGCGAGGGTTACGACCGGCTGCTGAAGCCAGGGGTGGACCGCGACCTCCGTGGCGAGCTCGACGCGGCAGCGGACGAGCACGCCATCGAGGTGTTTTCCGTCAACCTGCGAAACCTGCTGATGCAGTCGCCGCTGCCCGACAAGATCGTGATGGCGATCGACCCTGGCTACCGAACCGGGTGCAAGATCGCGGTGGTCGATCGGTCGGGCGATCTCTTGGGCACGGCGATGATCTACGTGCACGACGGGCGAAGCGCTGCTGCTCCCGCCGAGATTCGCAAGCTGGTGCAGAAATGGGACGTGGACGTGATCGCGATCGGCAACGGCACCGCGTCGAGCGAAACGCAGGAAGCCGCGGCGAGAGCGATCGAGGGGACCGACGTTCGGTACGCGGTCGTGGACGAGGCGGGGGCGAGCGTCTACTCCGCATCCGACGTGGCGCGCGAGGAGTTTCCCGACCTCGACGTCAGCTATCGCGGCGCAGTGAGCATCGCGCGTCGGCTGCAAGATCCGCTCGCCGAGCTGGTGAAGATCGATCCTCGCTCCATCGGCGTCGGCATGTATCAGCACGACGTCGACCAGACTCGTCTCGGCGAGGCGGTGAACTCGGTGGTGGTAGACACCGTCAACGCGGTGGGCGTGGACCTGGGGACGGCGTCACCGAGCCTGTTGACCCACGTCTCGGGGATCGGCCCGACGCTCGCGAAGCGGATCGTGGAGCATCGGCGGGAGGCGGGGTTTCGGCGGCGGGAAGACCTCATGAAGGTGAAGGGCATCGGCGCGAAAAGTTTCGAACAGTGCGCGGGCTTCCTCAGGATTCGCGACGGCGAGGAGCCGCTCGATGCTACGGCCATCCATCCCGAGAATTACGAGGGAGCGCGCGCCATTCTCGGCGCTGCCGGAGCGCGAGTAGGCGATGCCGACCTCGCATCGAAGCTCGAACGGTTGCGGGCGAGCGGTAAGCTCGAGGAGCTCGCCCACCAACACGGGATTGGCCGCTACACTCTGGCTGACATCCTCGACGATCTCGCCCGACCGGGTCGAGACCCGCGCGGGGACGTCCCGCCCCCGGAGCTGAAGGCGAAGCAGCTCACGATGGAGGACCTGCGGGAGGGGATGCGTCTGTCGGGAACGGTTCGAAACGTCGTCGATTTCGGCGCCTTCGTGGACATCGGCGTGAAGCAGGACGGGCTGGTTCACGTGAGCAAGATGGCCGACCGCTACGTGAAGAATCCCTACGCCGTGGTCTCGGTGGGAGATCGGGTCGACGTCACGGTCGAGTCGGTAGACCACAAGCGAGGGCGGATCGGACTCTCGATGGTGACCGAGCGCTGAAGAGCTGCTCCGCCGTCTGGCGGCTGACGCGAGAGTCACCTATAGTGGCGCCTCCCACAGGGGGCCGCAGTGACCGTATTCAAGCCAGCCATTTTCGCCGCCTTGCTCGTGCTCGCCGGATGTACGGGCGAGGGCAATCTCCCAGTGAATGGACCGTCGAGCGACGGAACCGACAGCGGTCGCCCCGCAAAGCCGGACGTCGAGGGGATGCTGGACATGGGACGCGCGCCAGACGCCGCGACCAGCGCGGAGATGGGTTCAGGGCCCGACATGGCGCCCCCGGAGCCGCCCCGCGCTTTCAACCCCAATACGCTCGATCAGGATCGCCTTTTCACGTGTGAGGGCGACGAACCGCAGAGTAGCCTGTCACGAATCCGGAGGCTTCGGCCCGACGAGTTCCGGATCCGGTTCGTCCCGCGCTACGGGAGCGTTCCGTATGCGCCCGACGCCCGGTACCGCTACTCGACGCTCACCGAGGACGCCCGGATCGACGACGCTTCGGCCGACCAGATGTTGACCTACGCGGTGGAGCTCGGCGGAATCGCGGCGGGCCGGCGCATCGGCTGGGGGTATTGCATGCGCCAGTCGACGCTCGATGCGCAGGGGCTCGATCGCCCTACCCCCGAGTGTCTGACCGATTGGGCGGCCACGTATCTTCTTCGCGCCTGGCAACGCCCGCCGAGCGAGGAGGAGGTCGCGCGCCTGGTGACGTACGCGAACGAGAGCATCGACGAGTTCGGGATCGAGCAGGGATTGACGCTCACCGCCGCGCGCCCGTTCCTGGCGCCGGAGTTCCTCTTCAAGGAAGAGACGGCGGCCGGCGAATCGGACCGCGTGCGGCTCGACAGTTGGGCGGTCGCGAACGGGATCGCTGCGTTGGTGACGGACATGGCCGTCGTGCAGTTCTACTACACCGGCGAGGTCGACGAGCAGCTCTTCGAGCGGCTCGATGCGCTCCGAATCGCGGCGGTCGAGGACCAACTCGGTACGGCCGAGCAGGTCGAGGCGCACGTGCGGGGGCTCCTCGACGTGCCGCTCCCGACGGAGGGGGATCCTCCGCATGCCGTTCTGCCGAGCAACATCGCGCGGTTCTTCCAGGAGTACTTCGGACACCCGTCGGCGACGGAAGTGTTCAAGAATGGCGGCGTCCTTCCGCGCGAAGCGAACTACATCTACTACGGACCGGGGTTGTTGGTCTCGAGCATGGACCACACGATCGCGGCGATCTATCAGCAGGACCGACAGGTGCTGCAGGAACTGCTCACGACGCGCGACTTCTTCGTACGGGCCGGTGGGAACGAGAAGTGCTGGCCGTACAACCTGTGCGACGGCGACCGGGCGACGCCCGAGCCGGTCGACGACGGGATGACGACCTTCCCCGCCGAGGAACGCGCGGGGATGTTGACGCATCCGGCATGGCTGGTGGCGCACAGCCGCAACCAGGATGACGAACCGCACCCGGTGCATCGCGGAAAGTGGATCTTCGAGAACCTGCTCTGCAACGCGATGCCCGACCTGCCGATCACGGTCGATGCGAAGCTCCCCGATCTGCCCAGCAAAGGGGTGCGGGAGCGGCTCGAGCTGGCGACCGGGCCGGATGCAGAAGACGGGTACTGCTGGGGCTGCCATCGCCTCACCGATCCACTCGGGATCCCGTTCGAGCAGTTCACGCACTACGGTCGTTTCCGAACCGAGGAGCGAACACCGGACGGCACGATCGTGCCGGTCGACCCGTCGACCACGCTCGTCGTGACGGGCGACCCGGCGCTCGACGGAAAGACGGTCGCGAACGCGACGGAGCTCGCCGAGCTCCTGGCGAACAGCGAACGGGTGGAGGGTTGCTTCGTGCGAAACGCTTTCCGCTACTTCGCAGGACGAAACGAGACCTACGAGGACTCGTGCACGCTCGCGAGCATGCGGGATGCATACCGCGACAACGACGGATCTTTCCGTGAAATGCTGGTGGCGCTGGCGACGAGCGATGCATTTCTCTACCGCCATCCCCATGACGATACCGAGGAATCCCCATGAGCCGCTCGTTCGACCGTCGCACCTTTCTCAAGGGTCTGTCGCTCGGCGCAGGGGGGCTCGTCCTCGCGCCGATCCTTCGTCAGCTCGAAGCCCACGCCGCCGGCGCGGAGCCGTGCCCGCGGATCGTCATCCTCGTCGAAGGCGACTGCCTGAACACGCGCCGGTTCACCTCGCCCGAGGTTCTCGCGGCGCTGACGCAGTTGCGCGCGGACGCGGGGCTGAACGGCGAGGCCGAGGCGAACGCGTCGGCGTACATCAACGAGACGCCGCTGGAGGTGGGGAACCCGACGCTTCCGGTCGGTTTCGCGCCGCTGCAGCCCTATGCTGACCACCTCGTCACGATCCAGGGGCTGTCGAACGAGATCGCCGGACGGGGAGGTGGGAGCCACTCGGGGGGGTACGGAGCGCTGAGCTGCTCGAACGCGACGCGTGACGTCCCGACCGCAGCCACGATCGATACGATCCTCGGGAATCTGCTGGGGCAAGAGCGTGTGTTTCCGCGGCTGGCGCTCGGCTCGGTCGAGTTCCCGACGGAATCGGACGGGACGCCGCGACCTCGGGATCTCGTCTACGCCATCTCGGCGTACGGCGCAGAGAACCCCGCCCCGATCTACGTCAATCCTCCGACGACCCACGACATGTTGTTCGGGTTGGTGGGAGGCCCGGAGGCGAAGCAGAAGTTCGAACTCCGCGCGAATCTGCTCGACGGGATGCGAGAAGACGTCGGGCGCGTCCGAGATCGACTCGCAGGCCCCGAGCGCGAGAAGCTCGACCACTATCTCGGCTCGCTCGAGGTCCTGGCGGACCGTCAGTCCAAGATCGTGAGCCTGGAAGATGCGCTCGCCGCCAACCGACCGGAGGTCGCAGACACGTACTTTTCACCGCACATGCTGGTCCGGCTGGAGGCGCAGGCGGAGCTCGCGGCGGCGGCGCTCATCACCGGGTTGACCGACGTGGTGCTCCTGGATTCGGCGGCGGGCGACCGGTACTTCTCAGCTCGCTACACGAGCCTCGGCGAGGAGATCCCTGCGAAGCACCACTTCGGTCACGGCGGATCGTTCGAAGGGATGGACAACGGCTACTGGCTGAGCGAAGTCCACCGGCGACACAGCGTGATCGTGGCGAACCTCGTCGAACGCCTCAAGGCGGTCCCCGAAGGCAACGGCACGATGTGGGACAACACGATCGTGGTCTACACGTCGGACGGCGGCGAGACCCACCATTCGGCGTTCTACGATTGGCCGACGATCGTCCTCGCGGGAGCGAACACGCCCATCCTGACGACGCCCGGGGGTCGCAGTCTGGTCTATCCGCGGCGGGGGTCGGACAACCACCGGCAGATGTCGAACTTCTGGAACTCGATCGGCCACGCGATGGGGGCTCCGATGGACGATTTCGGAAACGAAGGGGGCGTGCGAGTCGCGCGGGGACCGCTTTCGGAGCTGATCGGATGAGGCCGTCGACCCGGACGCTGTTGATGCGAACCGGGGTCCTGGCAGGTTTCGCCGATGCGTGCCGCGAGCATCGGCTCGAGGCGGAAACCCTCGTTCGCGAACAGGGCCTCCCCCGGGAGGTGCTCACCGACCCCAACCTCTACGTTCGCCGCGAGGCGATTGCGGAACTTCTGAACGCCGCAGCCAGACGGACAGGTCGCGAATCGTTCGCGATGGATCTGGTCGACAGACAGAAGCGGACCGTAATGGGCGCCCTCGCCTACCTCCCCTTCCAGGGCGCAACGATTCGGGAGGGGATCGAGCTGACGGCGCAATGCCTCAGTTACCATGTTCAAGGTATCCACCACGATCTTCGCGACCTCGGGGACGGAACGTCGGTGCTGGAAACGGAGTTCGGCCTACCTGCCGAGTCCGGTTTCCGGCAAGCGGCGGAGATGTCGCACTGGCGTACGGAAACTTTCCTCCGTGCCCTGCTCGGCGAAGCCCATCAGCCGGTCGAGTACTGGTCCGCCTACCCTTCGCCAGCGGATCCATCCCGTTACATGGCGCGTTTCGAGGCACCGATTCGATGGAACCAGCGGCGCGCCGGCCACGTCCTTCCGACCCAATCACTGGAGGGTCCTCCGCAGAAACAGCTCGGAATGAAGTCGTTCCTGATCGACCACATCCAGGGCACCGCACAGGCGTCCCCCGCGGCGGACGATCCGGCTGACGAGATACGGTCGATCATTCGATCGTTCATCGGGGAGGCGCGCCCTACCCTTCAGACAGTCTCGGCAGCCGCCGGAATCCATCCGCGCGACCTCCAGCGCCAACTCAGCGAGCTGGATTCGTCGTTCAGCGACATCCGCGATTCCGTCCATCGCGACTACGCGTGCGAAGCCCTCGTCGAGGAAGGGGTGTCCATCACGGTCCTCGCGCTCGAGCTCGGGTACTCCGAGAGCAGCGCGTTCTCGCGAGCGTTCAAGCAGTGGACGGGGTCGAGCCCTTCGACGTGGCGACGGAACGCTCTGAACGGGTGAAGCGAGCTGCTCACCGGCAGCCAAGGACGCAGCGCAAGCCACAAACCCCCGATATCACTACAGGTCGTCGCAAACTGTCAGACGGCTCGTCGCCGATCGTCAAGCCGACGAGGTCGCCTCTCTCTAAGGTTCAGAGCGTACAGAAACCTGCGCGAGAGACGACGACCATGAACGAACGACCGCTGGCGCCACGCGCCCTGAACTATCTGATCTCCCTGGCGATGGCGATCGCCCTGGTGGGCTGTAGCGAGCCCGACCCCTGCGACGGAGTGGTATGCGAAGCAGGGGTTTGCCTCGACGGCGCCTGCGCCGACGGACCGTCCTGCGACGGGCCCGGATGCGGCACGACCTGCTCCACCGCCGCCCACTGCGGAGAAGGCGAGTTCTGCTCCAGCGAAGGCTCCTGCGTCGCCGACCCCTGCGTCGACGTGACCTGCGAGCGCGGTGTCTGCGAAGTTGGTACCGGTCAGTGCGTCGATGCCGCGGCGTGCAGCTCGAGCGACGAGTCGGCCTGCCTCGAAGGCAGCCGCTGCTTCGGTGGCACCTGCGTCGACGAAGCGCGGTTCTGCGAGGAGCTCGCGTGCGATCGTGGAGTATGTTCGTTCGACGACCTCGCCTGCGTGAACGCCGACGGATGCGAGGGCGACGACTCCCTCTGCGTTCCCGGATTCTACTGCGACACCGATACATGCCGACCGAACCGATGCGACGGAGGGACGGAGTGTGCTCGCGGAGAGTGTGAAGCCTCGACGGGCGCATGCGTGAACCCTGCACGCTGCAGCTCGACCGACGAGTGCATCGACGCGAACCTCTGTGTCGCTGGCACCTGCGTCGAAGCCGACGCTGCGTGCGGCGCCGGCGGCTGCACCGGCAACCAGACGTGCGAGTACGACGAGGACACGCTGAAGGCGCAGTGCTCCGAGAGCCCCGACGGCTGCGAATCGGCGCTCGACTGCTCCGGCGTGAGGCAGTGCGTGGACGGCGCTTGCGCCGACCCATCGCCTTGCTCGGCCGACAGCTTCGAGCCGAACGACGGTGCGGTCGGTACCACCGCCTTTCAGCAGTTCGCGGTCGACGATGTGCTTGCGGACCTCACCCTGTGCCCCGGCGATGTCGACGCCTTCACATTCGACTCGATGGCGGACGACGCGCAACGAGGCGTGCTCCTCGTCGAGCTCGACGTCGAGTCGGCAGACGTCGGCATCGGCACGCTCACGCTCGAGCTGCTCGACGCCGAACAGTCCGTCGTGGCGAGTTCCCGAACCTTCGGCACCGACGGCGCAACGGGTCATGCGCGGGTGGAACACGAAGTCACGTTCGTGAATTCGGGCGAGTACACCGTCCGCGTGTCGAGTGACGACATGACGACGGCCGGGGTCCGGTACGCGCTCCGTGCGGACATCCTGGACGGCGCGAGCGTGGCGGCTTGCAAGTCCGCGCGCCCGCTCGACCTGTCGAACCCGATCACCAGCAACACCCTGACCGCGGACAGCGTCGCCCTGACGACCACGTGCGGCGACTCGAACGCCGAGCTGGGAGAAGACGTATGGCACGTCACCGTCGAAGACGAGGGCGTGCTGACCGTTCAGGCTACCCCGTCGCTGGGAAGCGACATCTCTCTGTCCATCCGCACCGCGTGCGAGCGCGTCGACTCGGAACTGCCCGGCGCCTGCGTGGACGACGCCGCCGATTCCTTGCCCGAGCGGATCGCGCTCCCGGTCGTGCCGGGCGACTACGTGGTGCTCGTCGAATCTTCGGGCGCCGGAGGCGGCTCCTACACTCTCAGCGCCGTGTTCGAGCCGGTCGTCTGCGAAGACTCCGACAACGTCTGCGTCGACGAGGCGACGGCGCGCATCTGCAACGCGTTCGGTACCGGGTTCGACGTCGTCGAGTGCGAGTACGGCTGTGGCGAAGGCCAGTGCCTGCGTGACCCCGGCGACGTCTGCACGACCGCAACGGTGGTCGATCCTGCGACCGGATATACGGGCTTCATCAACTGGTCGGACTATTCGCCCGATTACGATCCCGCGACGGGGGGATGTGTCCCCAACAACTCGATCACCAGCGAAACGGACGGACCCGACGCGGTCTACACCGTCGACCTCGCCCCGGACCACGTGCTGTCGGCCTCTCTCGCTCGCGGCAACGGTGCGTACGCCTCGCTCTACCTGACGACGGACTGCCGAAACATCACCACGACCTGCCTGGCATCCTCCAACGTCGGTCGCCTCGACGACGAACATCTCACGTACCACAACGAGACGGGCGCGACGCAGACCGTGTTCCTGATCGCGGACAGCGCCTCGAATTCGAGGTCCACGACAGCCGCGACCATCGACATTTCGATCGACCCCTTCCTCTGCACGCCGGGCGAATCGCGCTGCCTTCTCGATCGCGAGTCGCAGGTGTGCAACCGCGCCGGGACCGCGTACGACGCCACGGTGTTGTGCGAGTTCGGCTGTGACGGCGGGACCGGCCGCTGCAAGCGTCCCCTCAACGACGTCTGCGGCGGGGCCATCCCGCTGGTCGAAGGGGTGGAGACGTCGCTGCAGGACCTCTCGATCCTGGCCAACGACTACGACGCCACCACCCACGGAAACTGCCCGCTCGGGACGGGTGGGCCGAAGTCGGGGGCCGACTCGACGTTCCTTCTCGAAGGGCTCACGGCCGGCGAGGTGGTGACCCTCACGATGACCTCGGACTTCAACGCGTCGCTGTGGGTCGGCGAGGATTGCACCGGCGGCGACGTCGTCGGCGCGTGCATCGCCGGGGCCGACGACCACTATTCTTCGGCGCCCGAAGTCTTGAGGTTCATCGCCCCTCGAGACGGCGACTTCGTGGTGGTCGCGGAGGCCGCGAACTTCACCGCGGGGACCTTCCGACTGAAGTACACGGTCGCTCCACCCACTTGCACGCCCAACACGACGTCAGGCTGCAACGCAGCCGGGACGGGCGTCGAGTACTGCGATAGCTACGGCGATCCCCAGACCCATCCATGCGGATCGGGCGGCTGCGACGGTTCGACCGGGCAGTGCACGAGCCCGACCGGCGACGTCTGCGCCGACCCGATCCGAATCGCCACGGCCCCCGGGATGCGCACGAACGGCACCAGGACGGGCGCTCACGACGACGGCTCGGTCTCGGCGCTGAACCCGAGCGCCGGGGAACACGGGCGCTGCACTTTCGCAGCGAGCCCGGACGAGCTCGACACGATCTACGCGTTCGATCTAGCACCCGGCGACCTGCTGACGATCGACTTCGAGTCGGACTCGACGGCGGGTCGTGCGTATCTGCTGGAAGACTGCCACGGCGTTTCCTCCTGCCAGTTCAACATGGTCGGTGACGGCGTTCGCCAGTACCTCGCCGAAGACTTCGGCACGGTCTTCTTCGTCGTCGATCACGTCTACGCGGCGACGCAGCGCTACTCCTTCGACTGGAACGTCGAGCCCTCCCCGTCGCTGGTCTGCGTCCCGGGCACCCGAGCGTGCGACGGGTCGACGCTCCTCGAGATCTGCTCGGACGACGGTGCGACCGCCAGCTACCAGGCGTGCCCCGGCGGCTGCAGCAACCTCGGCGGCTGCGTCCAGGAAGGCAACAACGACACGTGCGGCAGCGCGCTCGACGCGGGAACCGGGATGCACGTCGTCGTCGACCCTGCCGATTACGGGAGCTCGGTCGACGACGGCTGCGGTCTGGAGACGAGCGGCGCCGACGCGTTCTACTCCGTGAGTCTCGGGGCGAACCAACTGCTACGGGTGACTGGGATTCCGTCCGACGTCTACGACGACGCCGCGGTGTACGTCTTCACCGACTGCGCAGACGTAAACGGCAGTTGCCTCGCGGGGATGCAAATGCAGACCGGCGACGACACGGCGGAGGTATTCTACCTCGCCACGCAGGCCGAGACCGTGTTGGTGGGCCTCGACACGGATTCGAGCGCGGACGACGACCCGTTCTACTACGCGATCGAAATCCTCCCCCCCGAATGCTCCGACGCCGACCCGGTCGTCTGCAACGCGGCCGGCGATGGTGTCGAGTACTGCCAGAATAGCCTGAAACGAACCTACGACTGCGCCGGTCCGTGCAGCGCCGGCGTGTGCCAGGCGCCGACGGGCGACACTTGTTGGGACTCGTTCGACCTCGCTCAGGAGACTTCTCCGTTGATCCGTTCCTGGAAGGATTCGACGCCGCTCGTCAACGCGGGTTCCGGGCTCGCCGGCGCGTGCGCGTTCGACGACTACGGAGCGGGCGCTGGCCAGGAGCACGTGTATCGCATCGACCTCGCCGCGGGTGATCTGCTGCACGTCGCGGAGACCTCGACGGTCTCGACGGTGCTCTACCTGGTCGGCGACTGCCTGGCGCCGCAGAGCACGTGCCTCGTGAACGACCGCAACACCGAAGCGATCTCGTACCACGCCCGGGCTGCCGAGACGGTGTTCCTCGTCGTGGACCGCACGTCGACGCAGCCGACTGTCCTGGACTACACGCTGGAATGGGCGATCACGCAGGGGTCGACCTGCGCGCCAGGACAATCCTACTGCGTAGACGCGTCGACGGCGTCCGTCTGCCTGGACGGCGTCAACTCCACCGGGCCCTATGCGTGCGCCAACGGGTGTGTCGACGGCTCGTGCCTCGAAGACGCCTCGATGGACGCTTGCTCGACGGCGCCGACGCTCTCAGCGGGGGGCGGCATCAGCCTCCTCTACGACGCGTCGGATTTCGCGGACGACATCTCGACGAGCTGTGCCGGCGGCATCACCACGCCCGGCCCCGACCTCTTCTTCCGCGTCGACCTTCAGGCGCGCGACATCGTGCGCGCTCGATCGGTGGGCGTGGGTAAAGAATCACCGGCCCTATACTTCGTTACCGACTGCGACGAACCGGCGAAGAGCTGCATCGGCGGCGCGCGAGGGAGCCACCAGACCGCGCACGAGGTAGAGATCGAACACCAGGCAGCCGTCGCGCAAACCCTGTGGGTCGGGGTCGACTCGGTCGGCACGAACGACGACGAGCTGTTCCAGGTTCAGATCGACGTCCTCACGCCGAACTGTGTCCCCGGCCAGTTCGAGCCGACCTGCGACACGGCGGGTACGGGTATCGTCTATTGCGACGCGACGGGCTTCACCCGCAGTTACCGGTGTGCAGGGGCAGGCGTCTGTGACGCGACGACGACGAACCGTTGTGCCGAGCCCGTCGGCGAAGCGTGCGTCGATCCCCTGGAGGCGACGCCGGCAGCTTCGGGCGTGACCTCGTCGTTCAGCGGCGACTTCTCGACGCTCGCGAACGACCACGACCTTCCGGTCGCCAACACCTGCTTGCCGTCGCAGGCACCCGGGTCCGACAGCGCCTACGTGGTGGATCTGCAGGCCGGAGAGACGCTCACGGCGAGCCTGGTCTCGACGGTCGTCGGCAACGAGCAAGACGTCGCCCTCTACCTGGTGACGGACTGCGCCGACATCGAGGCGGCGTGCCTCGGCGGGTCCGACGCGGCGGGGGCGAGCCCGACCCCCGAGACGGTGACATACACGGCGACGGCCGACGAGTCCGTCGTCCTGATCGTCGACTCCTTCTTCGAAAACGTCTTCGGTACGTACCGGCTCGACGTCGTCGTCGACTGAGGCCCCCCTTGTCCGCCTCCACCGGTCGGTTGCAACCGCCCGCGATCTGCTGGAAGATCGTCGGGCGGTTTCGTTACTTACAGGCCGTGGGACGTGGCGGCGTCGTGGTCCGCGGTCACCCCACCCGGAGCGAGTGGATGGGCGACGAGGCGTTCCTCGTCAGAGCGGGGATCTTGCAGGGATTCGGTGACGCGTGCCGCGAATTCGAGGTCGATCCCGACTCGCTTCTGGCCCGGGTCGGGTTGCCCCGCGACGTGCTGCACGATCCCGATCTCTACATCCACCGCGATCGATGTATCGCGCTACTCGCCGCAGGGGCTCGCCAGACGGGGTGTCCGACGTTCGGGCTGAGGTTGGCCGCGCGTCAAGATCAGAGCGTCATCGGGGCCCTCGCCCATCTCATTTCACGGGGCGCTACGGTCCGCGAAGCCCTCGACCTGGCACGCCAGTACCTGACGTATCACCTCCGCGGAGCAGACGTTACCTATCGACTGCTGGACGCCGAGTGGTGCGTGGTCGAAGCCGAGATGGGGTTCGAACCGCGTGAAGAGAATCGCCAGTCGGCCGATCTCACCGTCGTGCACATCGAAGGGATCTTGAGGAAGCTCGGCGGTCCCGACCTACGTGTGCGTGAGTTTCGGATGATCCACCCGGCGCCAGACGATCCGGCGCCCTACGAGACATGGTTGTCAGCCCCGATTCAGTGGGAGCAGTCGGCACTCGGCGTCGTGATTCCGGCGGCCGTTCTAGCTGAGCCTCCCGCGACGGTTCCCGACATCAAAGAGTTTTTGGTCCAGTACGTGGAGGGGCTCGCAGCGCCCCTCGATCCAGACAATCTAGCGTCCCAGACCAGGGCGGTCGTACGCTCCCTGATCGGCAGTTCGGACGTGACGATCGAGGTGGTTTCCGCCTCGATCGGGATGCACGTGCGTGAGCTGCAGCGAGACCTACGGGAGCTGGGGTTCTCGTTCCGCGAGCTCCGCGACGAGGGTTACCGTGAGTACGCGTGTGCCCGGCTGAGGCTGCCCGAGACCAACGTCGGAGACCTCGCACTCCTGCTGGGTTATTCCGACGGCAGCGCCTTCTCCCGAGCGTTCAAACGATGGACGGGCAAGAGCCCGACGGCCTGGCGGCGCGAAGTGCTCGGGGCGAGATGACCGCGGTCACCGGATGCGTCACGGTGGCTCCAGCACGGGATATTCGGAGAGATAAATGAGATGCGTTCCGGGCTTCACGAGATAGTCGCGCGGGGGGTTGATGACCGCTTGTTCGCCCGGAGGATAGAGGCCGATGACGAGCGCGCCGCGATTCGTGAGCTGCAGCTCGGCGAGCAGCTCCGCATATGGCGTGGCCTCCTCCATCTCCCTGGGGATGATCCCGACGTAGGGGTTGTACGACCCCGTGAGCAGCAGTCGACTCATCGAGTCCGCGGTGCCGTGGTAGCGCACGGTGTGAGCGATCATCGAGAAGCCGAGACGTCGCGTCTCGACGACCTCGTCGGCGCCGGCGGCCTTGGCGTGGTCCACGTTTTCGGCGTCGAGGATCTCGGTCACGAGGTAGAGGGGATGAAGCCGGTCCTCGACCATGTGAGCGTGTTCGCGCAGGTACGAACGGACGGTGAAGGTCGTCAGGATCGAGCGCGCATCGGCAGCCTGGGGCGTGACGTTTCGTAGCCCCGCCACGACCGCCGCTCGCGCGTGCGTGAGGCGCACCTTGTCGAGCTCGCTCTGCTTCGTCGGGTCTCCCTGCACCCACAGGACGCTGGGCGGCAGTTCGCGAGGCCTCTCGTAGTCTTCGAACACGACGATCCGAGTCTCCTCGGTGTCGAACTCCATCTCGAAGAGGGAGAGCAAGTACTCGCTCGACTTGTCGTAGCCCAGGACCACGATGTGGTTGACGTATTCACCCATGCGAAACTGCTCCTCGACGATACTCATCATGGCGCGGACGAGGCTCGATCCCACGAAGCCCGCGAACATCGCAATCGTCAGCATCCCCGCAATCATTAGCACGCCACCCACGATCCGGCCCAGCGGGGTGACCGGCGTGATGTCCCCGAACCCGACCGTCGTGATCGTCACGAGCGCCCACCACAGACCGTCGGACACGGTGGAGATGTTCGGGTTTGCCCCCTGTTCGATGAAGAACATGCTGAGCCCGCCGATGAGCGTCTCGGCGAAGAGCACCGTGAACCCGAAGATGAACAGCAGGCTGTTCTCTTCGAACGCGCGCGTGATCGAGGCGAAAGGGTTGGCGTACTGAAAGACGCGCAGCGTTCTCGCGAGGCGCAACACCCGAAGAGCTCGCAGGCCGCGCAGCTCCGGGAAGACCGTGATGACGGCGAGCAGGTCGACCAGCATCATCGGCCGCATCGCGAAACGAATCCGCGCGACGACGTGGGTCCGCAACGTGATGAGCGGACCCGGCTCGAACACCTGCAGGGCAGGTGGGCGGAACGTGCCGACGCGCACCAGATACTCCAGCACGAAGATGAACAGGATTGCACTGTCGATCCTCCTGAAGAGCGACATCGACTCGGGCGGAACAATCGGCTCGGCCATCAACATCCCGATCGACAACACGATCAGCGCCCAGACACCTCCCTGGACACCACGGTAGAGCCGCGTGGCGGGCTCGTGGAACGCCGCATGGAGCCGGTCGAGGAACGATCGATACCGGAGCGATTCGTAGTCCTCCGCAGGACGGTTCCCGGAGATGTTGGGCTGTGGGCTCAGTTCGAATCCTGGGTGTGGAACGCGACGTCTCCGAGCCTGCGCCCGCGACGTTGCCGACAGCGTCGTACAGAACGAACCTTTCGTAAACCACCCAAGGAAATTGCAGGCAGCGCCCGCGCGGCGCTTTCGACCGACCGGCTCCGTGGACTCTTCCGATGACCGCGGTCATCTGGCAGCGGGAACACTCCAGGGCGGAGCAAGATTGCTCCGTTCGGTGTCTTTCTTGTGCAGCCATTGTAAGGCGATGCGGACTTTCGGATCTTCTCTCCCGATAGGCCCGCCGCGTCGAATCGTTCGCGCCGCGAGGCCGATGGAGCAACCGATGAGGACGCTGAATCGTGGTTTGTGGTGCGCGGTTGTTTGGGCGACCGTCGCGATGGTTGGAGCTACTGCTTGCAAAGACGAAGAACCGGGCGGCGACGCGGGTGCCGACCAAGGCGAGACACCCGACACGGGTGCCGGGGACATGGGGGTCGATCCGGACGTCGGGGGAGGCCAGGACGTCGGCACTGACCCCGACGCGGGCGAGCCCGACGCCGGTGGTGCCGACGGGGGGATCACGCCCCCCGAAGAGCTCGAAGGCGACTGGAGCACCGAGTTCACGGCGCCGGGGATGCAGAGCCCGATCGGGGCTCGCGTGAACGCGGTCGTCCGGAGCGCGGACGGAGACATTTACGCCGGCGGCATCTTCACCGCCGTCGGCCCGACCGCCGCGTCGGGCGTCGCGCGTTGGACTGGTTCAGATTGGGAACCCCTCGCGTACGGCGTGCTGCTCGACGTCGAAGCACTCGCGCTCGACGGCGCCGGCACGCTGTACGCCGCCGGCCGCGCGACGGGCGGGGGCATCGGGATCGGCGGCTCCAACGGAATCTGGGCCTGGAACGGCACCGAATGGTCGGAGCTCGCCACCGTGGACGGCGAATTCAGCACGGTCTCGGCGCTGTTCGTGACGCCGGAGGGCCACCTCGTCGCGGGCGGCTCCTTCGACGGCATCGGTTCGACGGCAACGCCGAACCTGGCGGTCTACGACGGCATGAACTGGTCACCGCTCGGGGGTTCCCCGGACGGACCGGTGCGGACGATCGAGCCCGTCGGCGAGGAGCTCTGCATCGGCGGCGAGTTCCTCACCGTCGGGGACCTGACGGCCGAGTTCGTGGCGTGCCACGGAACCGAAGGTTGGAGCGCTCGGCCCGGACTGCCCGGGCACGTCGCCGACCTTCTCTACACGTCGACCGGGGCGCTACTCGCCGGCGGCACGCTCACCTTCACGGATTTCTCCACGGGCGACTACGTCGCGGGCGTCGCGCAGTGGACCGGTGATACGTGGGAGATCTTCCAGGGCGGGGTTGACGGAGGCTTCATCAACGAGGTTCGCGCGCTCGCCGAGAGCGACGCCGGGGACATCTACGTCGGTGGTACGTTCGGCCTGGTCGGCAAGGGGCTCCAGGATCTGGACGCGACCAACGTCGCCCGGTGGGACGGGACGGCGTGGCACGCGCTCGGAGACGGTGTGATCAACTCTGTCGGGGTGGTGATCGGTAGCGTCGTCGGCATCAACGACTTCGTCTTCGACGGCGATCGGCTCGTCGCCGGCGGGCTCTTCTCGCGGGCGGGCACGACGGGCGCGCTGAACATCGCGACGTGGGACGGTGAGGCATGGTCCCCGATGGTGAACCCGGGCCAGCGGTTCCTCGGCGTCAACGGCGTAGTCAACACGCTCGTGGAGGTCGACGGCGGCATCGTCGCGGCGGGATTCTTCGACCACGTCGGGGACACGTCCGCGATGAACGTGGCGTACCTCAAAGATGGTGCCTGGGAGAGCGTCGCGTCGGGGATCCAGGATGTCGTATTCGACGCCGCCCACGACGGGCAATCCCTGTACGTCGCGGGTTCGTTCGCCGACGTCCAGCCGACTGGTGCATCGTTCGTCGCACGGCGCGACGGCCCCGTCTGGCGGGGTCTGGGTGCGGGACCGAACGACACCGTCTCGGAGCTCCTCGCGGTCGGCCCGGGTGACCTCTACGTCGGCGGAGACTTCACCGAGGTCGGTACGCTCGACGCGAACCACGTGGCGCGTTGGAAAGATGGCGCCTGGACAGCCCTCGGGGACGGGCTGGACGGGCGCGTGACGGCCCTCCACGTCGGCGCGGACGGCGTGCTGTATGCCGGCGGAAACTTCGAGACCGCCGGCGACGGCACCGTCGTGAACCACGTCGCGCGCTTCATCGAGGGTAAATGGAAGCCGCTGGTCGAGGGGCTCGACGGCCGCGTAGCAGCGATCGTCTCGGTCGGTGACGACATCATCGTCGGCGGGACCTTCGCCTTCGCAGGGGACGTGCGGGTCGATTCGTTGGCTCGATGGGACGGCACGGCGTGGAGCCGCGTCGGCCCGGGCCTCACGCCCGACCTCTCCGGGGTGCCGATTACGGTCAGCCAGCTCCACCCGTGGCAAGGAGGCTTCTTCGTGACCGGGACGTTCGTCACGATCGAGGAGAGCTTCTACGCCCACATCGCGTACTGGAACGGCGATAAGTTTCTACCGCTCGGCAGCGGCATGAGCGACTTGCCGGAAGACGTGCTCTTCGCTCACGGGTCGCTCTGGGTCGCCGGCGGCTTCACTTCGCTGGCTGACGGCCGACCCTCCTACGGGCTCGCCCGCTGGGACAGCTTCCTGGATACCGCCGAACCGTGACCGCGGCCGGGCGTGTGACCCACACGCCCGGCCCGATTCACGGGCATGTACCGATCTCTCGCCAACCGAGCGCCTGCCCGGCACCGTCGTCGACGATGTCGTAGTGACGGGCGAGCCAGAACTCCTCGGTGAGATCGAGGCCGGGGGACTGGCGTGCCCCGTCGCGAACGGCCTCCTCGGAGCCGACCCTGTACGGGTTTCGTTGCCACATGAAGTCGTCGTAGCGCCTCATCGACGGGGGGAGCGGGTCGCGAGTCTGGGCTCGCACGCACTCGTCGCCGATGGGGCACTCGGGCCGTTGGCCGAAGCATGCGTGCGTCACGTCGGCGCCCGGGATGGTGAGACCCTGGAACTCGATGTCGCGTTCGCAGTCCTCGATCTCCGCGACCGTGGGGCAGACGAGCTCGTTGCCGTCCGGGAGATTCGCGGCGACGAAGTTCGGGTCGAGATAGTAGGACCGGCGCGGGTCGTCGAAGACACCGCCGTTCCCGCCGAGGTCGTGTAGCGCCGCGATCGCTTCGCTTCGCGCGACCGGATCGTCTTCCACCTCCCCGACGTAGAGGATCTCGAACTTCGCGTTCCACTGTTGCTGCATCTCCTTGGGCCACATGTCGACGCGGAAGACGTCTTCGATCGCCACGCGCAGCGGCTGATCGGCGAGCATCGTCAGGAGGCCCCATGTCGGGGTGTAGGAGATGTGAGCGCCAAAGAAGGCGCGGCAGAAACGTGAGGCTTCGAAGGCGCTCGTCGTCTTCGCGACCTCGAGGGTGGCGATGTTTCCAACGAGCTCCTCGAAGAGAAACCGCCGGTACTGCTCGTCGCCCGTGAGGTGGTAGGCGGCGGTCGCGAGCTGCATCATGTGGACTGCGTCGGCCGCGCGAATGCTCGGCACGTAGACGTGGTCAATCCCGTTGGGCTTCTCCATCGACGACGAGTTGAGGTCTGTGGCGAGCTTGAGCACTTCCACGAGAAAGTCGTCGGCCGTGGCGTCGATCACTCGCGTCGGCGTCAGTTGGGGTCCCGACGGGCACGAACGGTCGAAGGTCGCCTCGTTCTTCGTGTTGATCTGGCGCAGCACGTAGGCGACGACCGTGTCGGTCTCGAGCAGGTTCGGGTCGCCGGGATCGAGATTCAATCGCCCTGTGTCGGCGCCGAAGAAGCTCGTGACCGCCTCGACCGCCTCGGTGTTCTGCTGAAGGTTTCGGATCTCGATCCGCTCGAGCCGGTTGAGGTAGCAGACGAGATGCTCGGTCAGGCGCGACTGGAGCCCGTCGTCGCGCAGCAGCAGGCCGTGGACCAGGGGAAAGGCGGCGCGCAGACCACTGTACTGGTCGATCGACGGGTTTCCCTGCCACATCGGCGTCCCCTTCCACACCACGCCGTCGTCTTCGGTGAAGCCGTCGACGTAAGCGGCGGGCAGGTCCGGCACCGTGGAGGGGTCCTCGACCTTTCGGTAGGTGTGGTTGAGCGCACCCGGATCGTCGTGGAGGACGACATCCTGGCGCTGCGGGGCGTCGGGCGTGACGAGCAGGAAGTGGTAGCGCGCCAGGTAGCCGGGGATCTGCGTGACGTCGAACTGCAGAAGCAGGTCGCGCGTCTTTCGCTCCATTCGCGCGTAATCAGCCTCGGTTCCCGTCTGCAGGTAGCGCATCGCCGCCGAAAGAAGCGCGGCGCCGTTCCAGATCGCAGCGTCACCGAGCCCGGTGTAGTTCGAGAACGCCTCGTCGGCGGCCCACTCGCTCTCCGGGGTGCCCGCCGTCATGTCGCGCGAGTAGACGCGCTCCGCGGTCTGCCCGAGCGGCTGATGGTAGAGGTCGTACCAACGGTCGTAGAGCAGCACCCGTCGGAGGAGCGGTGTCGGTTCGACGAACTCGCCGGCTCCGGCGTCGTATACTTCGCACTGTCGCCGGACTCCCGCGCTGCACGTCTCGGCGAGGTAGACGCCACACGACTCGACGCCGGTCCCCTGGAGGAGATCGGTGGGCGGCTCCGCCGGGCTCCGGAGCAGGAGCTCGGGCAGCGGTTCCGGCAGATCGACCTCGAGATCGGGCCCTGCGTCGGTGGGTATCGGCCCGCCGTCGACTCCCTGGTCGGGCGTGGGAGTGAAGGGGGCGTCGGCCCCGGTGTCCGCCACGTCGGCCGGCTCGACCACGTCGGCGTCGTCGACCGGCCCGTGCCCGAAATCCGCGGCCGTGGAAGGGCCGCCGGTGCAAGCGACGCTCGCCAGCACCGCGGCGAAGACGACCGAAAGGAAGAGGCGGTCACCCATGGCGCTGATAGAGCGTCACGACGGCAGCCCCGCCGAGACCGATGTTGTGCTGTAGTGCCGTCTTCGCCCCTTCGACCTGCCGGTCGCCGGCATCGCCACGCAACTGCCAGGTCAGCTCGGCGCACTGCGCGAGCCCCGTAGCTCCGAGAGGATGCCCCTTCGACAACAGGCCGCCCGACGGATTGACGACGACACGCCCGCCGTAAGTGTTGTCCCCATCCTCGATGAACTTTTCGGCGGTCCCCTCGCCGGTGAGGCGAAGCGCCTCGTAGGAGATCACCTCGTTGGTGGTGAAGCAGTCGTGCAGCTCGACGACGTCGACGTCTTCGGGTCCGACCCCGGCCGCCTCGTAGACGGCGTCGGCGGCCTGCTGGGCCATGTCGTACCCGACGACCTTGATCATGCTGTGCTCGTCGAACGTCGACCGGTAGTCGGTCGTCATCGACTGCGCTGCCAACCGCACCCGCATGTCGAGTCCATGTTTCTTCGCGAAGCTCTCGCTGCAGACGATCGCGGCGGCCGCCCCGCAGGTGGGCGGGCAGCACTGCAACCGGGTCAGCGGGCCGAAGTATCTGGGGGACCCGAGGACGTCGTCGACGGACACCTGGTCCCGGAAGATCGCTCGCTCGTTGTGCTTCGCGTGCTGGCGTGCCTTCACCGTGACCTTCGCGAACGAGGCGTCACTGATGCCGTACTTTTCCTGGTATTCGAGGCCGGCGCCGCCGAACAAACGGAGCGCCATCGGCACTTTCGACGCCTCTTCGTACGCCTCGTCGGCGGCGTGGAGGAACTCCTCGAGCGGCGAGGGCCGGTCCTCGAAGACGTTGCCGAGCGCGCCCTTCGCCATCTGTTCGAACCCGAGCGCCATGGCACAGTCGACCATGCCGCTCTGTACGGCCTGTCGCGCGAGGAAGAGCGCCGACGATCCCGACGAGCAGTTGTTGTTGATGTTGATGATCGGGATGCCCGTCATGCCGACATCGTAGAGGGCACGCTGGCCGCTCGTGCTGTCGCCATACACCCAACTGACGTAGGCCTGCTGCATCGCTTCGTACGACAGCCCCGCGTCGGCCAGCGCATCTCGAGCCGCCGTCGCCCCCATCACGTGGTAGGGGTCGCTGCTTCCTGGTTTCACGAATGGCGTCATTCCGACACCGACGACGTACACGTTCTCCATTTCGATCTCCGCGAGGGGGGGTAGCGTCGAAGCGCGGGCGACGTTAGGGGATCGCGCGCGATCGCGAAAGCGGAGAGCACCTGAGTCGAGGCCGCGGCGTGCGAGCGAGGCGGCGCGTTCTCGTCCCCCGATCCAGACGGTGCTATGCTTCACCAACGAAAACGAGGACTTCCATGCGACGATTCGTGATCACGACATTGCTAGTGGCTGCAGGGTGTGCTTCGGAGCCGACCGGGTCGCCCGGGGCGGATCAGGGCTCGCCGGACGATGCGTCTTCGGGCGCTCCGGGATCGGAGGACGCCGGTTCCGAACCGCGAGATCAAGGCTCTCCTCAGAGCACTGCCGATGCGACCGCCGACCCCAAACCCGACGCCACGGCTCCTCCTGCGGACACCGGTGCACCCACGGGCGGCACGCTCAGCGCGCGATACCCTGCGGACCGAAACATCGGCGACGACCCCGCGGTGCTGTTCCACGACGACTTCGAAGCGGGCTGGGGGCGGTGGGACGCGCCCGGCAGCGACACGAACTACCTGTCGATGCAGAGCGACGCTGCCGTGGCTCACGCCGGCACGGGCTACCTGAAGTCGACCGTCACGTTCGACGATCTGCAGGCCGACCAGTACATCTCCTCGCAGGCCCGCGTGGAGTTCGATCGCGTCGACGAGATCTACTGGCGGTTTTACGCCCGTATGCCGAACGTCGCGCCGAACCCCCATCACTGGGTGCGCGTCTCGGCCGGCGACGAGAGCTGGGAGTCGAGCGGGCTCGCCAACACCGTCCCGCCGGGAGACCAGGGCTTCTGGTTCGACTTCGACATCGACAACGACGACGTCTTCAACTTCTATGTCTACTGGCACGAGATGCGCTCGGGCCGTTGCAACGACGGCAGTGCAACCCCCGGCTGCGACGGGGACCAGGGAAGCACCTACTACTACGGCAACGTCTTCCGCCCCCCCGACCAGACCCCCTACCCCCGCGACCAGTGGTTCTGCATCGAGATGCGCTCGAAGGCGAACACGGTGGGAAGCAACGACGGAGAGCTCACCTTTTGGATCGACGACGTCCTGGTGGGGGACTACCGGCAGGGGACGCCCGTCGGCACGTGGCTGCGCGCGCAGTTCCACACCGGTGGTTGCGACTTCTCGGCGTGCACCGACCCCGTCCCCTTCGAAGGCTTCGACTTCCGCACCGAAGACGACGTCGGCTTCAAGGCGGTCATCCTCGATGCGTACTACCAGCGCGACACCGCCAACCGAAAGCGCGAGGTGCTCGAGGAGAGGGGCCTCACCGTCTCGGACGAACAGACGGTGCTCTACGACGATGTCGTCGTCGCGACCGAGCGGATCGGCTGCCGGGTCCCCGAGTAACCGGGCGAGACACCTTCCCTCACATCGCGACCGGCACTTCGCAGACGAAGGCGCGTTCCTGGTCGCAACGCGCGTCGTTCCACGTCGGCCTCAGACCGAGATCGCGAAGCTCCACGCAATCCTCTCCCCCCTGGTGTACGGAATCGTTCGGCTCACCGGGCGCCCAGTTCGTGTAGGGGACTTCTTCGCCGCTGGTCCACACGAACTGCCCCTCTACGGCCAGGTCCGTGAGTCCGATCCAAACACGGTCGTCGGGCGCCAGCGTTCGGGCTCGCTCGTCGTAGAGATAGTTTCGCGCCGTGAGAAGGTTTCCGCCCATCCCCTTGCACGCCGCTTCGGCCTCGTGGAACGTCGCGGGCTCCGAAGAGTGAATCAGCTCCTTCGGTCCGAGCGTCGCCGTGGTCAGTCCTCCGCAGGTCGGTGAAAACGGAAGTGCGGTCCAGCTGGTTCCCCATTCCCCTTCCTTGCGAACACCGAGCGACGGCGCCAGCCCGAAGCTGTTCGAGAACTGGATGGAAAACGTGGCGCCGTCGATGGTGCGACGCGAATCCACGAATTTGATCGCGTGCCCGTGCCCCATCGCGAACTCGAGTTCGCCCGCGCGGACCTCTTCCATGATGCGTCGAATGTATTTGCGGAACGCGATGTGATCCTCCTCGGGGACCAGCGTCCCCTGCGCCCGCTCGAGCAACAACGCCAGGAACGACGCGAGCTGGGGTGCGGTCGGCGTCTGCATCGAAAACTGACGCAGAACGGTGAGACCGAGATCCCCACTCAGACCGGAGGCGACCCTCCACGCTGTGTGACCGAGTCCGTAGACCCACGGGCCCGACAAGGTCGCGAGCACTTCGTCGGTTCCAGCGGCGAAGAGACGGATCTCGACGACGTCGGACGCCGCGCCGTGGAGCCGGACTCGGACCGCCGACTCCGAGGCAGAAACGTCGATCGAGTCGATCCCGCGCCCGGTTCGACCGTCCGCCGTCACGAACCCGACGTCCCCCGGGTCGAACTCTTGGCCCCAACGCGAGGCGAAGGAGGATTCCCAGCTGCAGGGAAGGGGCTCGCATCCCGCCTCCCCGCAGATGGCACCAGGAAGGCACGTCGAATCACACTCGACCTCCGGCTCGACGGGGTCGGTCGGCGGTTCCTGCGTGACGTCGTCTTCGCGAGCAGGCGGCTCCTGCTGAACGGGCGGCCGTTCGTCCGGCGCCACCTTCTCGGATTCGGACTCCTGTTCGACCTGCTCGTTCCATCGATCGGCTTTGCCCTCCACCGGTGTCGGCTCCGCGTCGGGCAGGGGCTCTTTGTCGACGCCGCCGCCGCATCCGACCGCGAAAGCGGCCAGGGTGCTGAAAACCAGCGTCCGTCGAAAGCTTGCGAATCGATTCGAATCCACATCCATATCGTCCTCCTGAGCAGGTGCGGCAGCGCCGCGTCCATGAGTCTTCGCCGGGCTCGACCCGACGACGCGGAGCCTAGGGAAGCGGTCGCTGACACCCAACTGACAAAGTCTGTCAAACGGGGAAGCGGCACTGGATGTGAGTGGAGCGGCCGGGTCAGGAGGGCCGACGGACGGCGAGACGAGGCTCGAGGAAGTACCCGCGGTCGTCACGCACGAGGAGGTCACCCAGTCCCGACGCCCGAAGCCGCCTGACCGTGGTGTAGACGCGCGAAGCAACGGAGTCGGGATGAATCGATTCCCCCGGCCAGCCCGCCTCGAAGACCTGCTCGACCGAGAGCGCGAGCCCGGGTCGCTGCTCGCGCGCCGCGACCAGAGCGGCGAACACGCGGCGCATCGGTCCGCGCGTGGTGAAATCGGCGACCACGTCACCGAGTCGGAAACCGCTGCACCCCTGGAGCAGCTCCATCGACGGGCCTCCCAGACGCTCGGCGAGGGCGGCGGCGTCGCGCTGCGCGAGCAGGGCTACGAGGACTGCCGATTCGTTGCCCGCATAGGCTTCGGGGGTCGCGATCGCGCGCGCCGATTCGAGCGCGGGCTCGGCGTCCCCCCCGCTCGTCCGTGCTTTGCCGAGGTAGCGGTACGCATCGAACACGCCCAGATGCTCACGGACCCACGGCTGGCTGTCGGCCACCAACTCACGGGCGTCGGCCAGCATCCTCGTCCCCCCTCCACGTCGTCGTCGAGAAGCTCGACCGCGGCGAGGCGGGCGCGCGCGTCCGCGATCATGTCGAGATAACCGAGTTTTTCGCTGTGACGGAGGATGTCGCGGCCGTGCCGACGCGCGTCGTCCCAGCGTCCGTCGCGGTGCGCGAGCACGGACTCACCGAGCGAGACGGTCCGCAACGAGGCGACGCTCCCGAGGGTCTCGGCCCGGACCCGCGTGTCGACGAGGAGGTCGGCGGCCTCGTCGCGGCCCAGCAGCGCCAGAATCTCCGCGAGATTGGCGCACACGCGAACGTGCAGGAGTTCGTCCTCGATGGTCGAGGCGAGGACGGCACGGTAGTGCGCGACGGCGAGCTCGAAGCGACATGCGCTCGTCTCGAGACACGCGAGGTTGGCGAGGTTTCGATCCGCCATCGCCTGATTGCCGCACGCCAGATCGAGTCGCCGAGCTTCCTCGATGTGTTCGCGAGCGGTGGCGACGTCGCACCGCCGGTTCGCGCTGCGCCCGAGGGTCGAATGAGCGCAGGCGCGACCGACCGTTTCGCCCTGTTCCCGCGCCAGCTCCAGCGCTTCGCGGCCCCATCGCTCGGCGTTCGAAACCTCATCTACGACGAGCGCGCAGTTTCCGAGGGTCAGCAGCGCGCCCAGCTCGAACCGCGCGAATCCGTGTGCCCTCGAGAGGGCCAGCAGCTCCGTGGCCACGTCGGAAGCTTCCCGAGAGCGTTGGAACTCGCTCAGGACGATGCTTCGAACGTGCGTGAGTTCAGCCAGCACCCCCGGAGCCTCTTCCGCCGAGCTCATTGCAAGGCTCGCCGCCGTGGGCTCGAGAAAATCGAAAGTAGGGAGCGGCGCCCCCGCCATGAGCGCGCCCTTGGCGGCCGCCGAGGCGAGCCTTCCGACAAGGACGGGGTCTTTCGCCGACGCCATCGCGGCCCGCAGGTCGCCCCGGATCTCCCCGTACGTCCACTGCAATTCCTCGCCCTCGTGCTGCGCTCTCGCGATGGACATCCCGACTTCCATGACCCAGGCCGCGTGGCGCGCTTCGGTGCCCGGTGGCCTGTGTCCCGCAGCGAACTCCCGGATGGAGCTCAACAGGCGAAACCTCCGGCGCTCGGGATCCGCGCGCTGAATCAGCGAACACCGATACAGCGCCAGAATCTCGTCCGGAACGTCGGCATGCTCGATCTGCAGGACGCGTTCCGCCGCCGACACGTCGAATACGCCGCGAAACACCGACAGCTGGGCCAGGACGCTCCGCTGCCGGTCGGTGAGAAGGTCCCAGGAAGCCCGAATCGAAGTCTCGAGGGGCCCGAGAAGTCCGAGCGGCTCACGCAGTCGCTTTCGCAGCTCGCCCGGCGTCAACACGGCCAACCGCGGCGCGGCGAGTTCGAGCGCGAGGGGGAGACAGTCCGCTGTCTCCACGAGACCCCGAAGATCCCCGTCCCGCTCCGAGGACAGGCTCCACAACAGCGCTTCGGCGTCGTCCGTCGTCATCGGGGCGAGCTCCCACGGCGTCTCGGCCTTCAGCTCGAACGGCCACCGACTGGTCGCGAGGACCCCCGAAGAGTGAAGGTCGACCTCCGAAAGTAAGGGGCGGAGCGTCGGAGCGAGGCGCTCGCCCGCGTCGAGCACGAGGAGGGTGGAAGTGCTCGCGAGGCGTTCGAAGATCGCGTGGACGATCTCCGTGGTCGTCTCGGACGCCCGGCCGAGCCGCAGCTCGAGGGCGACCGCCGCGAGCGCGTCCGCCGGGCTGTCCAGTGAGCTCCAATCGACGAAGACGACGTCATCGAATGAAACGTCGCTTCGTGCCACCTCCACCGCGAGGCGGGTCTTCCCGACGCCGGGAGGGCCGACGATCGTCACCCACCTGCCCGGGGTGATCAGACCGGCCAGCTCCGATTTCTCGTCGCGGCGACCGACGAAGGGACGTTCCCACTGCGGAAGGACAGCGCCGGCGGTCTCTGAGGCGGCTAAGCTCATCCTCTCAGCCTAAGGTGCGCGAGCGATTTTGTCAGCGGATACGCCATGCGACGCCGCATGAAAAGCGCCGTTTTCCTGCGGGCCTTTGCCACCTTCCGTGCGAATGAGCTAGAACGCCTGTCTCATTGTTTCCTGGCGCCTCCGCATGCCCGATCCACGCACAAAGGACTTCGGCGACGACCTGACGGACGACGAGCTCCGCGCGCTCGAATTCGAGCACGACATGGGCACCGACGCGCGCGACGTCGCGCGGATGCCGGCGCACAAGCGAAAGCTCGCGGACTTCCTCTACGATCCGAAGACCGAGATCGCGGTCCTGGTCCTGGTGATCGTCTCCGTCGTCCTGCTGGTCGTCGAGATCGCGCTCCCCGAGAGCGGCGCGGTCGGCTGGATGGGGGGGCTGACCGCCGGAGAGATCGGCGGTGGGTTCTTCTACGCCGACGTGGTCCTGTCGATATTCTTCGCCCTCGAATACGGGCTGAAGCTGTGGGTCGCACCGCGCAAATGGTACTTCGTGCGCCACAACTGGATCGACCTCCTGGCGATCCTCCCCGTCCTCCGCATCCTGCGGATCGGGCGTGCGCTGCGGTTGCTCCGCCTGCTGCGGCTGCTGCGGCTGATGCGAATCGCGCCGGTCATCACGCAGCACCTGCAGAACATGAGCGCGGAGGTCCACAAGCGGACCGCCGAGAACATGGTGATCG
>CAYPJU010000030.1:0-1936 GCA_964411125.1 uncultured Bradymonadales bacterium
GATGGGGTCGATCCGCCGTCCTGGCGACGGTCCGAACTCCCCGGGATGAACTCCCTACTTACTTGTCTTCTTTGGCTTCTTCGAGCTTCGCCAGCAGCATCTCGCCGAGGCTGCCGATGCCGCCGTCCGACTTCGGGCTCTCGCGGTGCGAATTGCGTTGGTTTCCGCCGCGGCCACCCTTCTTCTTGTTGCCGCCGCGACGACCGCTGCCACCCTTGCCGCGGCGGTTGTTGCGACGGTTGTCGTCTTTGCCGCCCCCCTTCTGTTCCTGGAACCCTTCGGGCTTGTCGAGCAACTGCTTGCGCGAGAAGCTGATCCGCATCGAACCGTCGTCCTGCGGCTCCACCGAGATGACCTTGACCTCGACGGCGTCGCCGACGGTCAGGAAGTCGTCTGGCTTGTTGACCCGTTCCCAGGCGATTTCGCTGTTGTGCAGCAGGCCCTTGAAGCCCCCCGCGATCGTCACGAACGCACCGTACGGAGCGAGCGCCACGACCCGCGCTTCGACTTTGTCGTCGACCTTCGGCGGCTCCACCGCCTCCACGGGTAGCTTGGAGAGCAGCTTGCGGATGCGGTCTTTCGTGCCGTGGATGTAGCGTCGCAGCCCACGGCGCGTCTTCTGACGGAGCGCACGTCGGACCAACTCGTCCGCCTCTTTCAGCCACATGCGGGCCGACTCCGGATCTTCCTTCCGCTTCTTCTTCGCCTCGTCGGTCAGGAGCTGCGCGAGGTTGTGCAGCAGCAGTGCCGAGTTCGAATGCGTCTCGAGCCCCTTGCGATACGCCGCCTGCGCGCGGTCGAAGTCGTCGGCGGCATCCTTGTACCAGGTACCGCGAGCGTTCCATGCGAAATCGCCCTCCGCGATCTCGATCGCCCGGTCCCAGATCGACTCGCTCTTCTCCTTGTCCGCGAACCACGTCGCCTGGGCCAACAGCGAGAAGAAGAACGCGTCCTTCTCGTAGCGGCTCTCGAGACGGCTCAGCTTCTCCCCGAGGTCGTTGACCCAGCTCGGCTTCGCGTTGACGTCCTCCAGGTCGAACAACAGAACGTTGAACCCGTTGCGCACCAGGTGGAGCAATCGGTTCGCGGCGTCCTCGTCGATCGCTTCGTCCGCGGTCTTGTCGAACGCATCGAGCGCTTCCTGCACCTGCGCGAAGACGTCTTCGTAACGACCTTCCCGACGCGCCGCATCCACCGCCACCGCGTAAAACTCGACCCCGAAGTTGTCGTCGTCGTCGAGCCCCATCTTCACGATCCGCTCTCCGATGTCCGAGTGACCGATCTTGAACGCCAGCTCCGCAAGCGGCGGGCCGATCTCCGGGTACTTGACCGCGAGCTCCATCAACTGCCGAAGCTCGTAGTAGGGGTTCGCTTCGGGATCGTTCGAGGGGCCCTTGTCCTCGCGCTCGCTCTTCTTCCCTTTCCCTTTTCTTCCTCGTCCCTTCTTCCCGGCCGGCTCTTTCGACTCCGCGGCCTTCGGATCCCCCTCGCCGGTCGAATCGGTCTCGACCTTCGCCGGCGCGGCTTCGTCCGGTTCAGCGGCGGCCGTCGAAGCGTCCGCTCCTTCTGCGGCGCCGTCTCCATCCGCGTCTTTCGCCGCGACCGCAGCCTCCTGGGTCACGGCGTCGGCTGGACGTTCGAGCTCGGCCGTGGGGGCCTCCTCGAACACGTCGTCGTCGATCGCTTCGGAGACGTCGGACGTCGGGGGGACGTCGGTCTTCGTCGGTTGAACCGTCTGGGAGACGTCCTCGGAAACGCCGTCGTTCTGAGCGTTCTCCGGGGTCTGGTCGTCGGCTGCCTGCTTCGTTTCTTCGTTCATCGAGATTCCTCGCGGGTCGAGCCGGTTCTCATAGCGCACCGCCGCTCGCATCGCAACGGTCGCGACCACGGCAACAGGACCGCCGGGCTCCGTCCCGGCGTGGACCGCCGGGCTCCG
>CAYPJU010000030.1:2036-50864 GCA_964411125.1 uncultured Bradymonadales bacterium
GGACCGCCGGGCTCCGTCCCGGCGTGGACCGCCGGGCTCCGTCCCGGCGTGGACGACCGGCCTCCGCGCCGGTCGCACGTTTACCCCCTACCTCAGCGAACGATATCCACCGACGCCGGACGCGCGATCACGTGCGGAGCCCCTTCCGAGGTTCGCAGCGCGATGCGCCTCGCCCCCACCCCGGCCTCAATCGAGTAAACCCCACCGGGCGCCGCCCCTCGCGTCGTCGCGACACCCTGCGGAAGGCGCAGGCTGACCGGCCGCTCCTCCTCCGTCGTGACCCGCACCACACCGTCGGGGAAGAACTCGAGATCGACCGCCCCGTCCTCCGCTGTACCCGTCGCGACCGGGGGTGCAAACGGGCCGAGGACGAAGTCGATGCGGAGGTCGTCGACACGCCCGGCGGCCCGTGCCTCTCCATCCGAGTCGTCTGGCACGTCGACCGCGGCGGCCCCGATCCGCCAGCTCCCGCGACGCGAAGCGCGAACGTTCAGCGACTCCACCGCCGTCCGACCCCAGACCGCGAGCTCCTCTTCACCGACCCAACCGACGAGCGGCATCGGCGCCGCGACCCGACCCTCGGCATCCACCGGTTGCGTCGCACCGCCGTCCGTGGGAAGGACCATCCCCTCCAAACGCCCGGTGCGAAACCAGAGCATCTGCGAGGTGATCACCACGTCGCGGTTCCACGTCGTAGACAGCGAGACGCGAACCCTCGGGTCGCCCGGTCCCTTTTCGATGCGCAGATCGTACCGCCCATTTTTGTCCTCTGCGCGCCCGTACAGCGAGAACCCGCCCCCGACGATCGGCGCCAACTTGATCAGCTCGACGTCGTGCCGGGTTGGAGGGACTTCTCCCTTCCCCACCGCGTGCGCGGTGGTCTCGACCGCGGGAAGCAGCTCCAGCAACAGCTTTCCCTCGCCGGTGAACAACCCGGGATCGCCCGACGGCAAGGAACGGATCTCGTACGGCACTTGCTCCGTCGTCTCCCCCCAGGGCCGCTCGACCACCGGCTCGACGCCCGCCGCGTCCGTCGCCCCGGCGTCGGCAACACCGCCCGACGTCACGCTCGTCGGCGGCTGCGGCGAGGTCGGCGTCCTCTCACAGCCCGTCATCGCCGCGAACGTCACCGCGGCCGTGACGCAAATTCGTTGAACCATCGTCGACATCTTCGCTCCTTCGCGGGTGCGCGTCGCCTGCACTTGTTCTAACCTGTTCGCAGTCCAATTCGTACCCAACTCACGCACGGCTGACGGCCGCCCCGACGTTTGGCACCTCCGCACCGATTCATCGAAGCCGCAGACGGCACCCCGATCGCGTACCGGGTCGCGGGCGATCCGTCGCTCCCGGCCCTCGTCTTCACGAACGGCTACGCCACCTCCGACTTCTACTGGCAGCACCTCGCGAGGCACTTCCAGGGCGAAGCGCGGGTGATCACCTGGGACCTGAAGGGACACGGACGCTCGGACGCGGTTCGCGACCCCGAGCACGTCTCGATCCGCTGGTGCGCCGACGATCTCTTCCGCGTGATGGAGGCCGCCGAGGTGGAAGAAGCCGTCCTCCTCGGCTTTTCCCTCGGCTGCCAGGTCAACTTCGAAGCCTGGAGGTGGGGCCCCGAGCGAATCCGCGCCCTCGTCCCGATCCTCGGAACCTACGGGCGTCCGTTCGACAACCTTCTGCATCCCCGGGTCGGCAGCGCGCTGTATGGCGCGTTCCGCAGGTTCGGCGGCTATACCGCCCCCGCCATCATCGGCGGCGCATACGTCGGGATGCGGACCCCGCTCGCCCACTACATCAACCAGTCGATCGGCATGATCGGCCGCAACGTCGGCCGCAAGACGATGATGCCCTTCTACGAGCACTTCGGTGAGATCGACCCGCAGACCTGGGCCGCGATGGGGGTCGCTGCGCAGCAGCACTCGGCCGAAGACCTGCTGCCGACCATCGACGTCCCCACCCTCGTCGTCGCCGGCGGACGCGACGCGTTCACGCCGATGCGGCTCTCCCGCAAGATGGCCGACGACATCCCCGACGCCGACCTGATCGTGTTGCCCGACGCCACCCACGCCGGCCTCCTCGAGTATCCGGAAGAGATCATCCGCGTCGTCGACGGGTTCCTTCGCTCCCGGCGACTCCTCACCCTGGACCGGTAATGCTGCGCGCGGTCGTACGTTCGATCTGCATCGCCGTCGTGCGATTCTTCCATCGACAGATCGGCGTCCGCCTCCTCGCCCCCCTCCCCGAATCCGGCCCGGTCCTCGTCGTCGCCAACCACCCCAACGGTCTCATCGACCCGATCCTGATCCGGATCGCCGTCGGTCGCGAGGTCGGGTTCATGGCGAAGGCGCCGCTCTTCGAAAACCCCTTCGGCGCCATCGCGATGCAGGCGTTCGCCGCCCTCCCCGTCTACCGCGCCAAAGACGGCAACGATACCTCCGCCAACGAGCGAACGTTCGAGGCGGTTCGCGAACGTTTCGCCGCCGACCGCTGGGTCGTCATCTTCCCCGAAGGACACAGCCACTCCGAGACGACGCTGCAACGCCTCAAGACCGGCGCGGCGCGCCTGGCGCTCTCCTTCGAGCGAACCCGCGACTTCCGCGGCGGACTTCAGATCCTCCCGGTGGGGCTCGTCTACGAAGACAAGGAGCGTTTCCGCTCGCGCGTCGCCGTCGTCGCCGGCGATCCGATCGATGTCGCTCAGTGGCAATCCGCGGACACCGACGACGAATGGGCCGCCGCGCTCGACCTCACCGAGCAGATCGCAGGAGCGCTCGAGACCGTGATGCTGCAGGCCGACTCCGAAGAAGTGTGGCGCGGCTTCCTCGCCGTCGCCCGATGGACGACCCCCGACGCGGTCGCCGACGTCGCGAAGTGCGAAGCCCGAGCCCGCCAGCTCTCCGACAGATACCGCCAGCTCGTCGTCACGGCCCCCGACCAGGCCGACGCGATCGCTCAGGAGGCCCGCCACTTCGTGAGGATGCTCGACTCACTGGGCGTCGACGACCCCTTCAGCTTGCACCCCATTCGTCCCCCTTCCCTGGACCGGATGGCCCGAAATGCCGCCGTCCTGCTCCTCCTCGCTCCGCCAGCGCTCGTCGGCTCGCTCCTCAACATCGTGCCCTACCTCGCCATCCGTCCCCTGGCCGCCCGAGTCGCCGGGGACGAGCTCGACATCGTCAGCTCCGTGAAGGCCCTCGCCGGCGTGCTCTTCTATCCACTGACCTGGGTCATCGAAGCCCTGTTCGTGGGCGCCGCGACACGCCCCGCGCTAGGCGTGGCGACGCTCCTCGCAGGCCCTCTCTGCGGAATGGCGGCGATCCACTTCTTCGAGCGTGTCGCTATCCGCCGCGACGCCGTCGTCGGCCAGTGGCTGCGCTTCACCCGCGCCCACGCCGTCGAATCCGTCGAAGCGCATCGACAGAAACTGGCACTGCGCATCGAACAGAGCCTGGCACCCGAAGAGCGCACTTCGTAGCAGATGCGACGCACATCGGTGGCACGGCGTCCCCGCCGTGCGCGGAGTCGGGCGAGGACGCCCGCTCACCGAAACCGCACATCGTGGCACGGCGTCTTCGGTGGCACGGCGTCCCCGCCGTGCTATGAGTCGGGCGAGGACGCCCGTTCACGGAACAGCATGTCTCCCGAAGCTTCACTTTCCCCGCCCCGTTCGGCGATGTAGGTTGTCGCGCGATGGACGATTTGACGGCCGAACAGCTCGACGAACTCGCGCAGCGCCTTCGCGACCTCGAAAGCGAGCTCACGCAACAGAAGTCGGCGTCGCGCGACGGGACCCGTCCGGTGGACCTCGACGAGCCGATCGGAAGGCTGTCGCGCATGGACGCCATGCAGCAGCAGCAGATGTCCCAGGCTCACGCCCGAAGGCTCGACATCCGGCTGCAGCAAGTGCGCGCTGCCCTGAACAAACTCGACCGTGGCGAGTACGGCGAGTGCAACCTGTGCGGCGAGCTCATCGGCTACCCGCGCCTCAGCGTGAAGCCGGAGTCACCGCTCTGTCTTCCCTGCCAGTCGGAGCGAGAATGAAATCCCTTCGGTACGAGATCGACGACCACGTGGCCCGTGTGACCATGCTCGGCCCCGGCAAGGGGAACGCGATGGGACCGGACTTCTGGACCGAGATGCCGGTCCTCTTCCGCGAGCTCGACGGCCTGGAGGACATCCGCGTGGTCGTCATCAAGGGGAGCGGAGAAAACTTCACGTTCGGGCTCGACCTCAAGGCCACCGCACCGTTCCTCATGAACGTACTGGCCGGGGACAACCTCGCGGGCGAGCGCACGAAGCTTCGCGAGACCGTGCTCGCGTGGCAGGAAGCATTCAACGCCATCGCCGAGTGCCGCCACCCCGTCATCGCGGCCGTCGATGGATGGTGCATCGGAGGCGGCATGAACCTCGTCGCCGCCTGCGACATCCGCGTCTGCACCCGACGCGCGAAGTTCAGCCTGCGCGAACCGCGCATCGCGATCACCCCCGACCTCGGCGCGCTGCAGCGTCTCCCCGCCATCATCGGCGAAGGCGCGACCCGGCTGATGGCGTACACGGCCGGTGACTACGACGCCGCATTTGCGGAACGCGTCGGCCTCGCGCAGGTCGTCTACGACGACGCGGACGCGATGAAAGCCGGCGTCGCCCAGATGTGCCGCGAGATTGCCGCCAACTCCCCGCTCGCCGTCCGAGGCTCGAAGCACGTCCTCGACTTCTGTCGGGACGCCTCGGTCCACGCCGGTCTGCAGTACGTCGCAACCTTCAACGCTGCCTTTCTCGAGTCGAAAGACCTGCAGGAAGCCGTCGCCGCGTTCATGGAACGCCGAGCACCGAATTTCCGCGGCGAGTAGTGATGCAGGTTCTCGCGATCCTGGTGGTGGGGTTCTTCATCGGCGTCTTCGCTGCGGCGGCGCCGCTGGGGCCTGTGACGCTGATGGTGCTGCGTCGCGCGCTCAAGCGCGATTTCTCGGGGGCGATGGCGATCGGGCTCGGGCGCATTCCCGCCGAACTCCTCTACGTGGGGGTCGCGACGTTCGGGATGTCCGCTCTCCTCGAGCGTTTCCCCGACGCGCGTATCTGGTTCAGCTACATCGGCGCGGTCGTGTTGATGGTGATCGGAACCGTCTTCATTGCGATGCGCCATCACATCGACCCTGACGCACCCGCCAAGTCGAAGCGCAAGGGCTTCTGGGCCGGCTTTCTCGTCTCGGCGCTCAACCCGACCCTCATCGTGAGCTGGTCCGCCATCAGCGCAATCGCCCTGTCGACCACCCACATGGCACCCGATGTCGAGCTCCTGGTCTTTCCCGTCGGCGTCGGAACTGGTATCGCTGCTGGCTACGCGCTACTGGTGTGGACGGTGCGCCGGTGGGGGGGCAAGCTCAAGCAATCGGCGGTCACGACCGGCCTGCGGACGATGGGGGCGATCATGCTCGTCCTCGGCGTCTATCAGGCAGTCCAAGCGACAGGAATGGTGCCATGACTCAGACCACGGGCGAGTTCGACGCCAACATCGAGGACCTCGTCGAACATCACGAGGTCGAGCTCGACGGGATCTCGATGCACTACGTCAGCGGCGGCCCCGAGGACGGGCCGCCCGTCGTCCTGCTGCACGGTTTCCCCGAGTTCTGGTTTTCCTGGCGCAACCAGATCCCGGCGCTCAAGGTCGCCGGCTACCGGTTCGTGGTCCCCGACCAGCGCGGATACAACCTCACGAGCAAACCGACCGACGTCTCCGAGTACACGATGGACAAGCTGGTCGGCGACGTCATCGGGCTCCTCGACGCGCTCGGCCTCGACGACGTCGTCCTCGTCGGCCACGACTGGGGCGGGTTCGTCGCCTGGTTCACCGCCATGCAGCACCCCGACCGCATCCGAAAACTCGCCGTCCTCAACATGCCGCACCCCGTCCAGATGAGACGCGGGATGCGCACGTTCAAACAGCTCCGAAAGAGCTGGTACATCGGTGCGTTCCAGCTCCCTTTCGTGCCCGAAAAGACGCTGGCGGCCAACGACTATGCAATCTTCCGCAGCATCTTTCGAGAGCAGCCGGTGTCCGACCGGGCCTACGACGAACAAGAGGTCGATGCTCTGGTCGAGGCGTTTGCGCGGGAAGGCGCTGCCACGGCGACCATCAACTGGTACCGCGCCGCGCGCTCCTTCGACTGGGACGCCATGCTGCGTCCCATCGAGTTGCCGACGCTCGTCATCTTCGGAACCCAGGACGCGGCTTTGAATCACGAGCTCGCGGATCCTCCCGCCGAATGGGTCACCGACGCCCGCGTCGAGCGCATCCCCGACGCCTCGCACTGGGTACAGAGCGACACACCCGACAAAGTCAACCGACTCCTCCTCCACTTCATGGCGGAATCATGAGCATCTATCGCGCAATCTGGCGAGCCTGGTGTGCCATCACCGGCTGGAAAATCGTCAACAGGGTATCCGCAGAACACAAGAAGTTCGTGATCATCGCGGCACCCCACACTTCCAACTGGGACTATCCCTACACCCTGGCGGCCGCCGCTCTCCTCGAGCTCGAGTTCTCGTATCTGGGAAAGCAGGACCTGGACAAGGGGCTCCTCGGCGTCCTGTTCCGCAACACCGGCGGCATTCCCGTGGACCGTTCGAAGAGCTCCGACCTCGTCCGACAGGTCGCCGACATGATCGTCGCGCGCGACGAGATTGCGCTCGCCGTCGCTCCAGAGGGAACACGAAGCAAGCGCGATTACTGGAAGTCGGGGTTCTACCACATCGCGAAGACCGCCAACGTCCCGATCGTGCTCGGGTTCGTCGACTTCGGGAAGAAGGAAGCCGGGCTGGGCCACGTCATCTGGCCGATCGGTGAGCCCCACGAGGTGATGGAGGAGATCCGAGACTTCTACGAGGCCTCCATGGCTTTCCACCCCGGCAAGTACACCGAGCCGCGGTTGAAGGTGGAGGACGCCGAGCCTCCCCACGAGCTCCCCACAGAAGAGCCCGAGGCCGTCCGCGAAGAAGCGGCCGCGTCATGAAACACCCCGCAGGGCTGCTCCTCACCGTTCTCGCTCTCTCCCTCCCCGTCGCTGCAGCGGCACAGGAGCCCCCGCCGACCCAACCGGACGCGCTCGCCGGCCAGGCCCCCGACGTGCTGGAGGAAGGAGACGGGAACGCGACGGCCCCCGAGGCGGCGGCGGAGCCGCCCCAGGCGCCCCCTCCACCAGCCCCCCGACCCACCCTCGACGAGGCATGGAGCCTCTACCATCAGGCGTTCCTCGCGCACGTCAACGGCTCCCCGGAGGCTTCGATTCAGCTCCTCGGGGAGCTCCGCGAGCGCTTCCCCGACCATCCGGCCGCCGACCGAGCAGGCCTCGTGCTGCAGGGGTTCGAGCGCACGAAGGCCGACCGTCGGGCGGTTTCGCAGCTCGCCCGCGCCGAGCTGATCAGCTTTCAGACGCTGCACGGGATCGGGGTCGGCGCGGAGCTCTGCGCCCTCGCCCGATGCGACGATGCGCGAGCCGTCGTCGGGTCCCTCGTCCTCGGCGGCGGGACCGCCCTCACGACGACGCTCCTGACGACTCGGGGCGGGATTCCGGAGTCGCTGCCCGTCGCAATCAACGATGGGACGATCTGGGGGCTCTGGAACGGGATTGCGCTCGTCGGCGCGTCGCGGGTCAGCGGCCCCGCGGTGGCCGGGGTGCTGATGCTCGGGCAGGCGCTCGGTACGGGAGGTGCCGCGCTCGCCCACACCCTGCTCGACCCCACCGCGGGTCAGGTCTCTCTGACGATGAGCGGCGCGATCTGGGCGAACGTGCTCACCGCCGAAGTCCTCGGGATCGCGGAATTCACAGCGCCACCGGCCACCACGTTCGGCGCCTTTCTCGCCGCGACCTGGGTCGGAACCGCCGTCGGGGGAATCGCCGCCGGCCGCGCCCCGATGTCGCGTGGACGCGTGCTGATGATCGACGCCTCCGGCATCCTCGGGACACTCGTCGGAGTCGCGTTCCCCGTCGTCATCCGTAACGGAGAGCCCGACATGGTCGAGTTCTTCGCCAGCGGGCTCGCAGGTACGGTCGTGGGACTGACCGCCGGCGCAATCCTCACGCGCAACTGGGACGCCGACGACGAGGAAGGCCCCGCAGTCTCCGTCGCGCTCTCTCCGACGAGCGACGGACATGGCGGTACGGTGAACGTCTTCGGGCGTTGGTGAGCGCTATTCGCCGCGCGCCGTGACGGCGGTCATCACCGCCGCGATCCAGACGAGTTGAGCGAACAGCAGGTGCAGCAACTGCATCCAACCGGGTGCGGCGAGCCCGATGTTCACGACCCCCACGATCAGTTGCACGATCACCAGGCCGAAGAGCGCCCCGCCCCACATCGACAGGTTCGCCTCTTCCCGGATGCGCGCGGCGTGCCCCAGGACGAGCAGATAGAGACCGGCGGCGACTGCGACGATGGGATGGACGATACGGAGGCGAACCAGGAAGTGGTTCGCGCTCGAGAGGTCGTCGCGAAGCCGCGCCATCAACCCTTCCCCGACGGTCGGGTCGACGGGGAAGAGCGTATCGCCGAGCGCGGTCACCGCACCGGTCATGCTCGTCAAGATGATGAGGACGAGCCCGACGACCGCTGCGGCGAACATTCGGGGCGACGGAACGGAGACGTCAGTCGAACGCTCCGACGACCACCATGCCACGAGAGCCGCGGATGCGGTCAGGAGGAGCGTGTTCCCCAGGTGGAGGGCGATGACGATGGCGCGGGCGACCGACGCGTCGTCGGCCACCAGCTCCTTCAATACGATCCCGGCGCCGATCAACGCCTCGAAGACGACGAGCGCCATCGTCACGCAGGCTGCGACGAACACCCTTCGCCCCGCCCTCCACGCTCCGACGAGAAGTCCGATGCCGACCACGCCGAGCAGGCCGCTAGTGACCCGATGGGTGAACTCGATCATCGTCTCCACGGTCGGCTCGATCGGAATGATCTCCCCGTGGCACGTCGGCCAATGGCTGCCGCAGCCGGCGCCGCTGTGCGTGATCCGCACCCACGCGCCGAAGAGGATGACGAACAGGAGATAAGCGACGAACGCCCACGCGAAGCGGCTGAAGGTTCTCGACTTCACGAACCAACTACTAGTAAATGTCCACCACCCGCGCAATCACACGAGGAGAAAGATGCCGACGTTGATCCCGACCCCGACCACGATCGAGTCAGCCGGAAACAAGCCGAAGCGAATCGACGAGTTCGTCGGGCGCGTGAACACCGGCGATGACGGAATCAGCGTCGCCGTGATGGAGAGCCCCGCCGGTTGGGTGGAACCGGGGCAGACCCCCGAGTTCACCGAGTACACCATCGTGCTGGACGGAGAGCTCCGCGTCGATCACGAGGGGGGACAGCTCGTCGTCGCCGCAGGGCAGGCGGTCGTGACTCGGCCCGGAGAATGGGTGCGCTACTCGACCCCTACGGCCACCCGTTATGTCGCCGTCTGTCTTCCCGCGTTCTCTCCCCAGACCGTGCACCGAGACGATGACTGACCCCCGCCCTGCCCTGGTCTTGCTCGCGCTCACGTCCGCGGCGTGCTCGACCCTCCCTGGCGCGCGTCCCCTGCAGCCCGGCCGGCACGCGGTCGGAGTGACGCTCGGGGGCCCGTTCGTCGACGCCGGCCCCGTCATCCCCCTCCCGATGGTGAATCTGGAGGGGCGGTCGGGAATCACCCGGCTCGCCCACCGGCCGCTCGACGCCAACTACGGGCTCAACCTCACCCCCCTCGCCTTCGGAGTGTTGCAGGGCCACGTCGGCTCGAGCTGGCTCATCGCCCCGGAGAACGGATGGCTCCCTTCGCTGTCGGTCACGGAACGCATCTTCTTCGCCGCCAACGTATTCGGCCGGGGCGAAGACGCTCCAGGCGCCTTCGGGCTCTGGGGGATGAACCAGCTCGAGATCGACGTCGCCCACAACATCGGCGAACACTTCATGTGGTGGGCGGGTCTCGCGCAATACCTCGACTTTTCGGACCCCGCCCTGCTCCTCACACCCGTCCTCGGCCTCTGGTTCGACCCCGGAGGGCCGGGCGGGCTCGGGGTCGGGATCGAGGGCCGCTGGTACGCGATCAATCGAAAGCCGGCGGTCGACACGATCGACTGGAAACCAGGACCCAATGGGGCTGTCGGCCTCGCACTCATGGTCTCGTATGTTTTCTGAAGCCTTCTCCACCCCAGCCGCCGAACTGCGACGCACAGCATGGCCCGTTGGGGCTCTGCTCGGCGCGGTCATCACGCTCACCGGTTGCTCCAATCATCTCGAATCGTTCCTCTTCAACGGCCTGCACTGCTCCGAAGTCGACGAGGAGACGTGCAGCCACGACAATCGCTGGAACCGTATCTGCGCCCGATGCGACGAACCCTACCCCTGGGACCGCGACTACGAGTGGTTCGACACGACGCTCGACGACGAGGTTCCGTCGGTCCGCCCCATTCGGCCTGGGTCGGTCGAACGTCACGATGTCCCGACGGCCGACGGGCTGGGCACTCTCGACCTCTACCGCATCCCGTCTCACGGGGAGAACCCCGCCACCGCCGACATCACCATCGTCTACAACCACGGCAACTACGGGAACATCGAGCACTACCTCCCGCGTCTGAGGTTTCTCCACGAGGCCGGCTACGAGGTGTGGGCGTGGGACTACCGTGGGTACGGAAAGTCGCAGCCGAACGCCTTCCCAACGGGGCCCCAGTTCCTCGCCGACGCCCGAACCATCTGGGACTGGGTCGCCGAACGAGCGATCGATCCAGACCGAATGATCTCGCACGCCCACTCTCTCGGCGGGATCCCCGCCATCGAGATGGCGCTGCACGGCGAGCCCCTCGCCCTCTTCCTCGAAGCTCCGTTCACCTCGACCGGGCAACTCGTCGGGACGAGCTCGGGCGTCGGCGTCCCCGGCGAGTACGTGACCGAGGGTTACTACGAGAACGTCGAGAAGATCGCCGACTACGACGGTCCCCTGTTGCTGATGCACGGCGAGGAAGACCGAACCTTTTCGGTCGAAGACCAACGCGAGCTGTTCGATGCCGCGTCCGGTCCGGGCGAGTTCTGGTTGTTGCCGGACGTGGCCCATGGCATCTCCAGCGGCGGCGTACCCGAGGCGGGCCTCGGACCGTACTTCGACCGCATGGAGTCGTTCGTCGCCGAGCACGCGGACTGAGGCGTTGTCGTCGCGGACCGAGGGCGATATCGTGCCGCCGCCGCCGCGGGAGGATTGAGATGAGCGAACTCGACGACCGATTTCTCGAACTCGCCGGGAGCAAGAGCCCGGCCCGGCGAAACGCCGCCATGCGGAACGAAGACGAAGGGCGCGAGCGGAGACCGCGGCTGCTTCAGAAGCTCGTCCGTGCCGGCGCCGATCCCGACGCACGAGATGGTTTCGACGGCGCGAACGCGGTCCACATCCTGGGACAACTAGGCGACCTCCCCTCGCTCGACGTGGTCGTCGAGCTCGGCGCGGACCCGCACGCAGTCGACCGAGACGGAAACCTCGCGCTCCACGTCGTGGCCGAAACCGGCGACGTCGACACCCTCGAGCACCTGCTCGACCTCGGGCTCGATCCCAACGGGCGGAACCTCAACGAGAAGACTCCCCTGCACGACTGGGCGTTCCGAGGAACCCCGGGCGGGGTTCGCCTCCTCCTCGAGCGCGGAGCGGCCGTCGACGCTCGGCGCGATGACGGGAACACCCCGCTGCACATGGCGGCGGTCGCAGGGCAGGAAGACAACGTTCGAACCCTGCTCGACTTCGGGGCGGACCTCGGAGTCCGTAACGATTCCGACCAGACCGCGCTGGACCTCGCCCGGCACTACGACCGCTGGGCTGTCGCGAAGATCCTCGACGATCTCACACCCGCCACCCCGACCGGGCCCTCCGACCCCGTCGACCACTTCGTCCAGCTCGCGGAGCAATACGGCGAGCAGGCGGCGCGACGTGCGCTCACGAGCGGAGACTGGGATTCGTACATCGAGGACGACCTCGAACCCGAAGATCTCGCCGACGACTACTGGACGTCGAACTACCTGCTCCTCGCCGAGCGAGAACTCGACGACGCGGACGCCAGCAATGTTCGCAGCCGACGGGACGTGCTCGATGCGATGTGGGAGTCGTACCGCCGCGCGTTCGTAGCGACGGCTCCCCGATGGTGACCTTCACGATTACGGCCACGATTCCGGTGGAAATCCCCTCCCGTGGTGCTATTCATTAGGCCAGTGCTCCTCCGGCAAGGCCCGGAGGCACCCCCGGCAAGCCATTGATGAGCTTCGATGCTCCCGAGCTGCTCCTCTTCGATCTCGACGGAACGCTGCTCGACTCCAGTCGCACGATTCGCCCCCGAACGATCGAGGCGCTCACTCGCGTTCGCGAGGTCGGTGTCCTTGTCGGCCTGTCGACGGGTCGCTCGCTCCGCTCCGTCGAGCCCTACCTCACGCAGATCGAGCCCAACGGCCCGCTCGTGCTGCTCAACGGGTGCCAACTCGTCGACGGGACCTCGCGGCAGACGTTCGTCTCGCGCACCATCCCCAGGGAGGACGCGGTGGCCGCCGTGCTGATCGCGGCGGAGCTCGACATCCACGCTAGCGCGTACGTCGACGACGAGATCTACGTCGCCCGACGGGGGGAGGAATCGAAGGCGAACGAGGAGAAGGACGGCGTGCCGCACACCCAGGTGGGGGACCTCGGCGGGCACCTCGAGACCGGTGACGGCGAGGTCTCGAAGCTGCTCTTCATCGACGCGGGGGGAAATCGGTTCGCCGACCTCGAGCGCGCTCTGTCGTTCGTGCTGCGCAGCGATTGCAACGTCGTCCGGTCGGACGTCGACTACCTCGAGCTCCTCCCTCCGGGCGTGAACAAGAGTTTCCTGCTGCACGAGATCGACCTTCACTACGATGTAGCACCGACCAAGGTGGGCGCCTTCGGGGACGAACTGAACGACGTCGACCTGCTTCGGGTCGCCGGCCACGCCGTCGTCATGGGGAACGCGAACCCCGCCATCCGTTCACGGGTCCCCGATGCGCACTACATTGGGACCAACGACACCGACGCGATCGCAGACTTCCTCGTCGACCTCTATCGACTCGGTCCCCTCTCTCGGTAGGTCCCCCTAGGCACTGAGGGTCTTCCGACTCGCAGACCGCTCCAGGAGAGACCGCCGGGATCCCTTCCGTCCGCGCGGCACCTCGGCTCCGGTCGCGGTTGCCGATCGCCCGACCGTGGCGTATACCCTTCGACACTCAACGAAACAGACGACGCCCAAGGATTTCAGTGAACCACGAAATCACGCACGACCCGGCGTTCTCGATGTTGCGGATCGATCTGCAGCCTTCGGAGCGCCTCGTCGCCGAAGCGGGAGCGATGGTCGCGATGACCCCCGGAATGTCGCTCGAAGCCAAACTCACCGTCTCGAACTCGCCGGGCATGGGCGCCACCATCGGCGCACTCTTCGCGGCCGTCGCCCGCAAGTTCCTCGGCGGAGAGAGCTTCTTCGTCACCCACTTCACGACGCCTCAGCCCGGCACGGTCTGGATCGCTCCGACGTTGTCGGGAGGCCTGCGGCACGTCCGCCTGCAGGACGGTGGCATCATGCTCTCGTCGGGCGCTTACGTCGCCTCGATCGGCGACATCGACGTCACCCCGGTCTACGGCGGCATCCGAGGAATCCTCGCCAAAGAGGGGGCCTTCTACCTCCGCGTGACCGGCACCGGCGACGTCTGGTTCAACTCCTTCGGCGGCATCGAGGAGATTCCGATCGACGGAACCTACCAGGTCGACAACGGACACATCGTCGGATGGACCGGCAACGTCGACTACAAGATCAAGTCCGCCGGAGGCGGAGTCGTCGGGATGCTCGCCTCCGGCGAGGGCCTAGTCTGCGAGTTCAGCGGCAAAGGGACCGTCTGGATCCAGTCGCGCAACCTCGGCTCCATCGTGAGCTGGCTCGTCCCCCTGCTGCCGTGAGGAAACGACCATGAACATCGAAGTCATGTACCAACCCGTCAGCTCGATGGCGAAGGTCTCACTCGGACCCGGCGAGAAGATGCTCGCCGAACCCGGCGCAATGATCGGGATGTCGACGAACGTCACGATGGAGACCGGCATCAGCAAGGAGAGCAACTCTGGCGGAGGCCTGCTCGGCAAGCTCGCCGGCGCCGCCAGCCGCATGCTCACCGGCGAGTCGTTCTTTCAGAACACTTTCACCTCCAACGGGAACGGCGAGCTCCTGCTCGCGCACACTCTCCCCGGCGACATGCGGGTCATCGAGGTTCCTTCCCACGGACTGAAGCTTCAGTCGACGGCATTCATCGCCAGCTCGATGGGCGTGGACCTCGCGGCCGAGCTCGGGGGGTTCAAGACGTTCTTCGCAGGCGAGGGGCTCTTCGTCATCGACGTCACCGCCAGGCAGGCCGGCGAGCAGATCCTCGTCGGCGCGTTCGGCGGGATCGAGGAGATGCAGGTCGACGGTCAACTGATCATCGACAACGGGCACCTCGTCGCATGGGAATCGACCCTCTCCTTCACGCTCGTCAAGGCGGCGTCCGGCTGGGTCTCGAGCTTCCTTTCGGGCGAAGGCCGGGTATGCCAGTTCTCGGGCCGGGGACGCGTGTGGATTCAGACGCGCAATCCGCTCGACTACGGCATGACGATCGGCAGCATGCTGCCGCCACGCTCCAACTGACTGACCGAGGTCACCTATGAGATACCAGGTCAAACAATCGCCCAGCTTCGCAATCGCCGAGGTCACTTTCGACCAACCCGGCGAGCAGATCGTCGTCGAGGCCGCCGCGATGGTCGCCAAGGACACCGGCGTCGAGATGAAGACGCAGATGCGGGGCGGAATGCTCGCCGCCGCGAAACGGAAGATGCTCGGCTCCGAATCGCTCTTCCAGAACACGTTCACGGCGTCGAAGGCCGGCGAGACTCTGTGGCTCGCCCCCGCGGCCGAGGGCGACATTCTCGCACTCGACATGGACGGCTCGCGTTCCATCTTCATGTCGTCGGGGAACTACATCGCGAGCGGTGCCGGCGTCGAGCTCGACACCAGTTGGAGCGGCGGGAAGGGTTTCTTCTCCGGTACGAGCCTCTTCATGCTCAAAGCGACCGGCGTCGGTCCACTCTTCATGGGCAGCTACGGCGGAATCCACGCCGTGCAGGTCGGCCCCGAAGGCTACGTCTGCGACAACTACCACATCGTCGGGTTCACCGAGGGGCTCGACTACACGCTCCAGAAGGTCGGTGGGCTCATGAGCCTTTTCGCCGGCGGCGAGGGGATGGTCTGTCGCTTCAGTGGACAGGGGACCCTCTGGATCGCGACCCGTAGTTCCGGCGCCCTCGCGCGCTTCATTCATCCATTCCGTCCCGTTCAGTCGAACAACTGACCGTCGTCGAGGCCCGCATGAAAGTCCCCGATCAGTCTGGCAAAGTAGCGATCGTCACCGGGTCCAACACCGGTATCGGCGAGGTCGCGGCGCGCGAACTCGCCCGGGCGGGGGCTCGGGTCTACCTCGCGTGCAGGTCCGCCGAGAAGGCTACGCAGGCGATGGCCCGAATCCGTACCGAGGTCCCGAAGGCAGACCTGCACTTCCTGAAGCTCGACCTCGGTTCCCTCGACGCGACCCGACGCGCCGCCGAGGAGTTCCTCGAGAGAGACGAGCCGATCGACCTCCTCGTCAACAACGCCGGACTCTGCACCCGCGGCCTCACAAAGGACGGCTTCGAGTTGACCTTCGGGGTGAACCACATCGGGCCGTTCCTCTTCACGATGGAGCTCCTCGGAAAGATCATCGAGAGCGCCCCGGCCCGGATCGTGAACGTCTCGAGCCACGTGCACCGAAAGGCCCGCGGAATACCGTTCGACGCGGTGCGAGAGACGACCGCGACGACCACCGCATACCCGGAGTATGCCGACTCGAAGCTGGCGAACATCCTCTTCACGAGGGAGCTCTCCCGGCGCCTCGAGGGGACCGACGTCGCGGTCTTCGCCGTCCATCCGGGAGCGGTCGCCACCGACATCTGGCGACGCGTACCCTGGCCCTTTCGAACCCTCCTCAAGAGCCGACTTCTCTCCGTCGACGAAGGCGCTGCCCCCACCCTCCTGGTGGCGACGGAGCCCGGCCTGGAATCGCAGACCGGTTCGTACTGGCACCGATGCGACCCCGCCGAGCCGAGCGAGATGGCGCAGGATACGGAGCTCGGCCTCGAACTCTGGCGACATTCACTGCAATGGACGGGCGCGACCGACTACCCCTGACCGGCGGCGAGGCTCCGTCGCCGGACCTCGACCCGCGATCGCTCCGCCTCCGCGACATCCCACCTCGGACTACTGACGAGCACATCATGGAATCCCTCTGGCCTTACGGAATCTCCTGGTTCTACCTCTACGGGGTCGGCGGCCTGATCTACGCGGCCGGAACCTTCTTCTGCATCCGCCAGGACGTCCTCGATCTACGGCAGCCACGGGAGCGGCAAATCTGGGTCGGCGCGACGTTCTGCCTCGGCCTCTTCGCCGCAGGTCACGCCCTCTTCCAGTTCGTGATGCCGTTCGTGGGAGGTCAGTGATGCAGGGAATCGAGATCGCCACGATCGACCTCGTCCTGGTCGTCGTCTACTTCTTCCTCGTCTTCGCCGTCGGCAGTTTCTTCGGCAAGTTCGTGAAATCGACCGGCGACTTCTTCTTCGGTGGGCGCAAGTTCGCCTGGTGGGTGATCGCCCTGTCGATGGTCGCCACGGTCGTCGGTTCGTACAGCTTCATCAAGTACTCCCAGGCCGGCTACACCTACGGCATGTCCAGCTCGATGAGCTATCTCAACGACTGGTTCTTCATGCCGCTCTGGATGTTCGGCTGGCTCCCGATCATCTACTACTGCCGCATCACTTCGGTCCCGGAGTACTTCGAGAGGCGCTTCGACACACCGACCCGCGTGATGGCGATCTTCTTCATCATCGTCTATCTGGTCGGCTACATCGGCATCAACTTCTTCACCCTCGGGGTGGCGCTCAACGCCATCTACCCGGCGCTCGACGTCTTCTCCTATGCCGCTCTGGTGGCGATCGTCACGGCGATCTACGTCACGTCGGGCGGCCAGACGGCGGTCATCATGACCGACCTGTTCCAGGGGGTCGTACTCCTCCTCGCCGGCTTTCTGATCCTCTACCTCGGTTTCTCATGGTTCGGGGACGGTAACGTCTTGCAGGGCGCGACGAACTTCTGGCTCGGCCTCCCCGAAGAGAAGCGGTACGCCCTGGCGCACTTCAACTCGCCGCCGAACTTCAACTTCGTCGGCGTCTTCTGGCAGGACGCGATCGCCTCGACCTTCGCGACGTACTTCTTCAACCAGGGAATCCTGATGCGATTCCTGTCGCTGAAGAGCGTCCACGAGGGTCGCAAGGCGATCATCATCGCCTTCATGGTCTTGTTCCCAATCGCCGTCATCGCCGTCGGAAACGCCGGCTGGATCGGCGCCGCGATGCACAACATGGGCGTCATCCCCGAGGGCTATCCGCAAGACCCGGACCCCGGGAAGGTGTTCGTCATCGTGACGCACATCCTCGCCCAGCCGGGGGTCTTCGGGCTCATCATGGCGGCGCTCCTCGCCGCTCTGATGTCGACCGCCGACACCCTCATCAACGCCACCTCGGCCGTCGTCGTCAACGACGTCTGGCGTCCGTATCTGAAGCCGGGACGCGAAGACAAATACTACCTCAAGGTCGCACGCTATGCGTCGATCGCCGCCGCCGGAATCGGCCTCTCGCTCGTCCCCGTCTTCATGCAGTTCGAGTCGATTTACGTCGCGCACGGTGCCTTCGTCGCCACCGTCGGCCCCCCGATGGCCGTCTGCACCGTCCTCGGGTTCACCTGGAAACGATTCACGCCGCGCGCCGCGTTCGCGACCTTGCTCGGCGGCGCCATCGCGATGGCGGTCTCCATCCCCTTCCCCGAGCTGATCGAGCCCCTCTCCCACGGTGTCGACCCGAGCGGCGGATTCAAGTACCTGCGTGCGGGTTACGGCCTCCTCGCGAGCACCATCATCGGCGTCGTCGTCACGATGTTCACGACTCCGAAAGACGAGGAGAAGATCATGGGCCTCACGATGCACTCGGTCCGAAAGCAGCAGCGAAGCTTCAAGGGCTCCGACCTCAACCTCGAGGTCGGAGAGAAGGTGCAGTGCGACATCGTCGTCGTCCCCGACGAGGAGTACGGCTTCGACCCACTGGCGCTCGACGACGAGGTCTACCGCCTGGAGGTCAGCCTCCACCCCGACGACCTCGCCGCGATGAAGGCGAAGCCCGGAGACCTCATCTACATGGCGGACGCGCGCTGGTGGTTCGGGGGCTTGCGGGCCGGACACGCGCGAGTTCGCGACGCCGACGGCGTGCGAGGCAAGATCACCCTCCCCGCCGGGTACGTCGAGGCGAACAGCCTCGTGGCGGACGAGCCCGTGAAGGTCGAACTCATCATGTGACGCGCCTCGCAACCCGGCCCGACCCTCCCTATACTCCGGTCGATGCAGATCGGGACCTATCAACTAGGGGAGACGCTCGGCCTCGGCGGCGCGGCACAGGTCTGGCGCGCCATGCGGGTCGACGTGGGGGATCCCGTCGCCGTGAAGGTCCTCACGTCCCCGAACTCCCGCACATCTCGCTACCGCCGCTACTTCGACAACGAGATCGCCGCGGTGGCGCGCCTCGCCCACCCCGCGATCGTCCAGGTTCTCGACGTCGGCGTCGTCCCCGAGGGGGAGTACGAGGGGAACATCGTCGAGGGGGCTCCGTTCCTGGCGATGGAGCTCGTCGAAGGCCCGACCCTGGCGGCTCCCGACCTGCTCCTCGGGTGGCCCGAGATCGAAGACATCCTCGACGGGCTCCTCCAGGCGCTCTCACACGCCCACGCCCGCGGAGTCCTGCACCTCGACCTAAAACCCGCGAACGTCCTCCTACGTCCCCTCGGACGAGGCTATGCCCCGCTCCTGACCGACTTCGGCATCGCCAGGGTCGAAGACGCGATGCACGGCACGGAATCGACACGTGTCGTCGGAACTCCGATGCACATGTCCCCCGAGCAGGTCCTGGGGCGTTGGCGCGACTACGTCCCTGCCACCGACCTCTACGGGGTGGGGAGCGTCGCATGGACGATCCTGACCGGCGAGGCTCCCTTCTCCGAAGAGAGCACGTACCACCTGCTCAAGCTGAAGACGTACAGCGATCCCGGGACCTTCCGCCCGACCGTGCAGGTCCCTCTGGGGCTCGAGGAGTGGATCCGCAAGCTGATGGCCCGCCGCCCCGAAGACCGCTACCCGTCTGCTACGGCGGCTCGCCGAGCGCTGGCCCAGATCAGCGATCCGTCCCGAAAGTTCGTCGGCTTTCCGTCGGACTGGCGCGGTGGGGATCCCCAGCAGCGCACCGACCCCAGCGCGACCCTCATCGGCCTGCGCGTCCCGGCATACGTCGGCCGCACTCGTGAGCGCGACATCCTGTGGCGCGAGCTCCGCGCCGCGACCCACGAAGGGGTCCGGTTCGTCGTGGTCTCCGGCGAGTCCGGAATCGGGAAGACTCGCCTCGCCGAGTGGGTCTGCCAGCGCGCGACGGAGCTCGACGTCGCCACCCCCCTCATCGCCACGCACGGGATCGTGCGGACGCCACTCGACGGGCTCGGCGGGCTCCTCGCACGCCACTTCCGCACCACCAGTCTCTCGACGGAGGAGACGACCTCGCGAATCATCGATCAGCTCGCTCCCGGCGGCTCCCACGACCAGGGCCTCATTCTCGACGCGGTCTCGCTCGCCGACATCGCCCTCCCCCCTCGAGTCGACGGGAAGCCCGGCACGGCGTCCGTCGAGACCAGCCGCGTCGTCGGGCGCTACCTCTCGCGCCTCGCAGGCCGAAAACCCGTCGTCCTGGTCCTCGACGACGCTCAGTGGGGGACCGATTCGCTCGCCGTCGTCGAGTCGCTCCGCGACGTTCACCCCGACGCCGCCATCCTCGTGATCGCGACCGTGCGTACCGGCGTCGACGACGCCCTCGACGTCCCGCAGCACCGCGCGATCCAGCTCGATCCGATGTCCCCCGAAGAGTCCGCCGACCTCATTCGCCAGGTCTTCCCTGCCACGCCCGATCTGGTGGAGCAGCTCATCGACGACACCGACGGCGTGCCAGCCGTCATCATCGAGACGATCGCCGACCTCGTCGACCGCGGTTCGGTGCGCCGCACTACCGCCGGCTGGCAGCTCGTCGACAACACCCGACCGACCCGAAACAACCTCGCGAGCCTCTGGCGTCGGCGCATCGAGTTCGCGGTCGGCGGCGAAGACCGCCAGTGGATGGCCCTCGAGGCCGCAGCAGCCCTCGGACCGAAGTTCGACGGTGAACAATGGCGCGCGGTCTGCTCCGAGCTCGAAGTACCGCTCACCTCTACCCTCGCCGAACGACTCGTCCGTTTCCGAATCGTCCGCCTCGACGTACCGGAAGACCACCACTTCGACGCCTATGCCTTCGCCCACGACATCGTCCGCCAGACGATCCTGGAGAACGCCGACACCGAAGGACGCCGACGCGCGATCGAACGCTCCTGCGCCCGCGTGCTCGAGCAGCTCTTCGCCGGCACGAAGGATGCGGGGATCCTCTCCCGGATCGCGAACCACCTGGAGGTCGCCGGCGAGTTCGACGAGGCGACCGATTGGTTCGAGCGCGCCATCGCCGCCCACGAGGCCCGCGGCGAGCACGGACAGGCTCGGCTGCTGGCCGACCGCCTGGAAGCACTGCGCACCGACGAAAATCCACGCGAAACGATGCCGAGTTGACCGGAGACGAAACGATGTACCTCGAAAACCCCTACGCGGTCCCCGGAGAGTGGTTCCGCGGGAATCTTCACGCTCACACCACCGAGAGCGACGGCCGGCGCGAACCACAGGCAGTCATCGACGACTACGCCGAGCGTCAGTACGACTTTCTCATGATCAGCGACCACGACATGGTCACCGACGTAGATGCCTACGACGCTGCCGGAATGACGCTCATCTACGGCAACGAGGTCACCGCCAACGGGCCTCATCTACTCCACGTGAACGCGAGCCGCCGGCTCGAACCCGTCGCCGACCGACAGCGCGTCCTCGCCGAGATCGGTGAGGACGCGGGCGCATTCGCGGTGCTCGCGCACCCCAACTGGCGAAACGAGTTCCGACACTACCCGCAGGAGCTCCTCGAAAGCCTCGACGGCCACCTCGGGATCGAAATCTACAACGGCGTGATCGAGCGACTCACCGGCAGCCCGTACGCCCTCGATCGCTGGGACATGCTGCTCGGCGGCGGTATGAAAGTCTGGGGATTCGCACACGACGACAGTCACAAGGACGGCGACGTGGAGCTCGGCTGGAACGTCGTGATCGCGAGCGACAGGACCGTCGAATCCCTGCTGCAGGGCTTCCGGCGCGGCTCCTTCTACACGTCGACCGGGGTGACCCTCACCAGGCTGGACGTGGAGCGCGCGACGATCGAAGCGTCCGCCGACCAACCGGTGCAGTGGGAGCTGATCGGCGACTTCGGACGGCGGCTCGAATGGTCCCGAGGCGAGTCGGCCACCTTCGAGGTCCCCGACGGGTACCGCGGGAAATACGTCCGGGTACAGGCTCGAGGTGCGTTCGGCCGAGCCGCATGGACCCAGCCGTTCTTCACCGTGAACGACTGACGCCGCATTCAATGACCGCGGTCACCCGGTCCGAGAATCGGGTTTCAGCGATTCCCCTTCGGCTTCGGCTCTTTCGTCTGCAGATACGCCCACAGTGCTCGAAGGTCGTCTTCGGACGATTCGGAGATCATCGTCCACGGCATGTACTGCGGGTTCATCTTCTCACCCTTCGAGTTGACCCCCTCTCGCAGGTAGCGTGAGAAGTCCTCGAACGTCTTCCCTTTCAGCCCGCTCTCGTGCTGCGTGAGGTTGGCCGCCGCAGGCCAGTCGGGCGGAACGCCGGGGATCGGGCCCCCCGAGTATCCGGGGCCGTGGCAACCCGTGCACCCGGTCGCCAGATAGGCGCCGTATTCTGCGGTCGGCCCCGGCGTGGGATCGGCAGGCTTGATACCGTGGTCTGCGATCTCCGCGGGGAGTAGCGGCAACTCCCCAGCGAGGAAGAGAACGCGACCGAGCGGGCCGAGCTCGAACGCAGGCCCCGGACCGTCGACGGGGGGCACCGACTTCGCGTACGCGATCAGAGCCGCCATGTCCGCGTGGCTCAGCGCCGTGTATTCGAAGGACGGCATGAACAGAACGCTCTTCCCGTTCGGCTTGACGCCGTGGCGAATCGTTCGGGCCCAGTCCTCGTCCCCATAATTCGCGGTCACGCCCCCGGGGGTGATGTTCGGCCCTGCGAGCTTCATGACGGGCATGGCATCCGCGACCAGCTTTCCAGCCAGGTCTTCGCCGTGGCAATCGCGACAGCCGCGGAAGGTCGCGATCTCCTTACCGCGCTCCACCATGCTCGGATCCGGCTTCACGGCGACGGGCGCGACCTCGACCTCATGGGTCGCGTTGATGCGGGACGACGAGAGTGCGAAGACGACCCCCGCCGCGACGACGATCACGACCACGAACCCGGCCAGCGCGATCGCCAGGCGCTTGCCCCATTTACTCACACGCGGACGCTCGCCGGCGCCCGAAGCTACTTCGGCCATCTGACCCTCCTACGTCCGTACCCAGACGTCTTCTCCGTGATTCGATACACCTACCCTAGACCCATTCGGAGCTGCGCAGGAAGAGGAATTTGTGCATGCTCGTTGTGCGAAACTGCACAGGGAGGCGGAACGTTGCACTGGGACGACATCCAATACTTCCTCGCGCTGGCGCGCCAGGGATCGCTCACCGCCGCGGCGAGGACACTGGGGGTGAACCACGCGACCGTGAGCCGTCGCGTGGCGAGCCTCGAGGGCGATCTCGACGGCGCCCTCTTCAGCCGTACCGCCGAAGGGTTCGTGCTGACCTCGCTCGGGGAGACGCTCCTGGGACCCGCCGAGGAGGTCGAGTCCCGCATTCGCGCCTTCGAGCGCGCCCGACGAAACGCGGACCCCAATCTTTCGGGAACTCTTCGCATCACGACCCCGCAGCTCTTCTCGTCGGAGTTCCTGGCCCCGGCTGTCATGGCGCTCCGCGAAGAGCATCCGGCGATCGATGTCCTGCTGATCGAAGACACCCGATTCCTGTCGCTGACGAAGCTGGAGGCCGACATCGCCCTGCGTTTCGTCTTTCCGGGCACCGAGCACGGTACAGACAGCCTGAGGGTCCGGCAGTTGGGCGAGTTCTCGTGGGTTTTCGCGGCAACCAAAGAGTTCTGCGACATCTGGAACATCGGCGAGCAGTTGACGACCGTCGAGCAGATTCCGGTTGCCGTCTACCACGACGTCGCACCCGGCCCCGTCGGTAACGATTGGCTCCGCGACTTCCCCGGAGAACCCCGAATCGCGGTCCGCACGGGGTCCATGTACACCACGATGGCGCAGATTGGCGCCCACCGCGTCACCGGCTGCATTCCCGAGTTTGCGGCTCGGAGTATCGGCGCGCGCGCCATCAGCCCCCCCGTGGAGGTGAGTCGACTGCTGCTCACGATTCACCCCGAGACCCAGCACAACGCCCGAATCCGAACCGTCTTCGACTTCCTCGTCGAATGGTGGGACCGCGAGTTCTCCGAGGCTGACGGTTAGCAGATCTCAGTGCACCTACAGGAGCTTGTCGGTGCCGGCGAGGTCGCGAACCATGTTCTTCTGATGAGCTTCGATCGTCCCGCCGCCGATCTCGAGGAGCTTCGCGTCGCGCCACAACCGCTCGACCTGATATTCGGCGACGTAGCCGTAGCCACCGAGCACCTGGATGGCGCGGTCGGCGACGTTCTTCGCCATCGTGGAGCAGTAGAGCTTCACACCGTCGGAGTCGACACGGTTGCCGTAGTCTTCGAGCCCGAGCTCCGCGGCGGTATTGTAGACGTACGCCCTGCCCGCCATCCACTCGGCGTAAGAGTCGGCGATGTGCTTCTGAATCTGCCCGAAACGATTGAGTGGCTCCCCGAACGACGTCCGCTCCTGGGCATAGCGGTTCATGATCTCGATCGAACGACGTGCAATCCCGAGACTCATCGCGGCGAGCGTCAGGCGCTCGATCGCGAGATTGCGCATCATGCTGCGAACCGCCCCGCCCTGGGCCCCGACGAGGTTCTCGGCGGGGACGCGGACCCCGTCGAACACCAACTCCGCGGTGGTCGACGCCCGCATGCCGAGCTTGCCGTGAAGCTTCTGCCCCAGACTGAATCCCTGTGTCCCTTTCTCGACCACGAAGAGCGACAGATCCCGCCCGTCGCGCTCGCCGTCCTTCGCGTAGACCAGAAAGGTGTCGCCGAGCTCGCCCGGAGCGATGGCGCCGTTGGTGATCCACATCTTCTGCCCGTCGAGGATCCAGTCGTCGCCGTCGCGACGCGCTACGGTCGACATCCCCAGGACGTCGGTCCCGGCATCGGGCTCACTCATGCACATCCCGCAGATCGCCTCGCCCGAGCACGCCGCGGGCAAGTACTTGCGCCGCTGCTCGTCGCTGCCGTTGGTCGCGAGGTTGTTGGCGAAGAGCATCGAGTGGGCCAGGTACGCGAGCGCGAACCCCGGGTCCGCCGCCGCGAGCTCTTCGTGCACGATGACCGCCGCCACGGCGTCCATCCCCGCTCCCCCGAACTCCTCGGGGACGGTCACCCCCAACAGTCCCAGCTCACTCCCGAGCCGCCTGAACAGCTCGACGTTGAAAGCCTCCTCGGCGTCGTGTCGTTCCGCCTGCGGGTCGACCTCGCGCTCTGTGAACGCGCGGACCATCTCGCGGAGAACTTCGTGCTCTTCGGTCGGATTGAACAAGCTTCCCATGGCACACCTCGAAGTCGGGGGATCGACGTTACAGCACAGAGACCGCTGTTCACGCAAGGGATGTGACTCGCCGGTCAGCCCTCTTCGGGCCCCAGCACGTGGTGGTCGAGGACGAAGGCGACGAGCTGTCCTTCCAGCACCCTGGCACCGTCGACCTCGGCGCAAACATCGACGACTCGCTTCTTTCCTCTGCTCTCGACGATGCGGGCCGTCCCCTTCACGGAGTCGCCGACGCGAACCGGCGCCACGAAACGGACGTCTGCGGATCCGAGGACGACGTTGGGGTCGTTCACGGCGAGCATCGCGGCGTAGTCGACCATCCCGAAGACGAACCCGCCGTGGACCAACCCCCGCGCGTCGGCGGACATCTCGGGCGTGGTGACCAGGACGACCGTCGCTTCGCCCTCGGCGAGGCTGTCGACCACACCGCATAGGGCAGTGTCTATCTCGAGGTGGGTGTTCGGCTTCATCGGGTCTCACTCGGTTCGAAGAGAGCCGCAATGTGCCACGAAACGACCGATCTGGTACAGAGAGTCCGGGCCGAGGGGGATCCCCCATGCCCGCAGCGCGAAACGAGGTGAGGCGATGCACGACACGCTGGTCGATGGTTCCGGGACGACGACACTCTTGCTCGCCCATGGCGCGGGCGCACCGATGGACTCGGATTTCATGGAGTTCTTCGCGACCCGTCTCGCCGAGGCGGGCGTTCGCGTAGTCCGCTTCGAGTTTCCCTACATGGCCGAACGGCGCATCGATGGGAAGAAGCGGGGCCCGAATTCCGAGGCGATCCTCCGACAGACGTGGGCCGAGGTGATCGAACAGGTCCGGGCTGACGAGCCCGAGAAGCTCGTGATCGGCGGCAAGTCGATGGGGGGCCGGTACGCGACGATGGTCGCCGAGGACCACGGCGTCGACGGCGTCGTCGTGCTGGGGTACCCGTTTCATCCCCCCGGCAAGCCTGAAAAGCTACGTACCGACCACCTGAGGGACCTCGAAGTCCCCACCCTCATCGTCCAGGGCGAACGCGATCCGTTCGGAACACGTGAAGAGGTGGGCGACTACGACCTCTCGTCGACGATCGTGTTCGAATGGGCGAAGGACGGCGACCACTCCCTCGAGCCTCGAAAGCGCTCGGGCTTCACACAGGACGGCGTCTGGACGGAAGCCGTCGCCTCGATTCGCTATTTCGTGAAAGCGCTATGAGGCGGTTTCTACCGACGGCTTTCGTCGTTCTCTCGGGCTGCATCGGTTGCCGCGGCGACGAGGCGCCGCCGTTCGACCCGCAGGTGTTCGTCACCCCCGAGGTGACGGCCGCAGCCGAGGTCTCGGGGCTGACGCCCGGCGAGAGCATCTGCGACCCTGCCATCGGCATGGTCGCGCCGCTACCAACCTGCTACCCGGAGCGCGTGTGCGAGCGCGTCCTTCCGATTCCGGGGAGAGATCTCGAACCCATCGAGGTGCCGACGAGGATTCCGCTCTGTGCGACGTCGCCGTTCAACGACCACCACGGGCCGTGGCGAGACGAGGGCCCCCGCCACTTCACCGACCGAGATTTTCTGACGCGGCGCTATTGCGTCCGAAACGACGATGCCGAAGCCGGCCCGATGCCGCTGGTGCTTTTCTTTCACGGTACGTCGGGTGGAGCGAACGACGTCTACGATCACACCCACCTCCCCCAGAAGGCGGACACCTACGACCTCGGGGGGCCCGAGCCCGGCTTCGTGCTCCTCTCGGTGCAGGGACGAAACCTCCACTGGCCGACCGACGACCCGCGTGACGGGGAACACCACGACGTCTTCCATCGGGACCTGAGCAAGGATTCGAGCAACCGCGACGTCGGATTTGCGGACTGGCTCATCGACGAGTTCGTGGAGAAAGGAATCGTCGACCCCGCTCGAATCTACGTCATGGGTTGGTCGAACGGAGCCCATTTCGCTCAGATGTACGGGATCGCGCGTCACGAAACGTCGACACCGGGCGGAAATCGCGTGGCGGCAGTCGTGGGGTATTCGGCCGCCGATCCCTTTCACAACCGTGCGTTCGACCAGGAACCGAGCTGCCAGCTCGCCGAGTATCCTCGTTCCTCTGTTCCCATCATGCTCATCGGCCGGGACTGCGACGCCATCGCCTGCAGCGACGATCAGTTCGAGCATCATCGCGCCAAAGGTCGGCCCGTCACCCCGGGTAGCTCGATGCAGACCTGGGAGCGAGAGCTCCGGGACCGTGTGGGGGTAGACGACTTCGTCCGTGTCATCATCGACAAGAACGGCGAAGAGGTCGCCGATTGCGTCGGCCCCGTGGCATGCGGTGTCACGCGCGCGCTGCTGAACCATGTCGCCTGGCCCGACGGAGTTCGTGACGGGGGCGGCGTCGACTGGGAGCCCCGGATGCTCGACTTTTTGCGGGCTCGCCCCCTGGAGCCGTAGCAAGCGTCGGCTACGTTCCGACGCGGCCGTCTCTCGCCGGGTGTCGACGCCATGCCGTGGATTACGCTGGAAAAGCGCGCCGAGATCCGCTGAAATCAGCCCGAATGCAATCACTTCCATGACCTGAATGGAGAACCGCCGTGCGTGTTCTGCGAACGTGTCTCGTCTGCTGCCTCGCCTTCGCCGTCGCCTGCAAAGGAGACCCGCCGACCAAGAACAACGGCGATGAAAACAACGGCTCACCGGGCAACAACGGCCAGAACAACGGGGAGAACAACGGCGACCCAGACCCCGACAACGACCCGCCCGAGGCCGTCGACGACATGGCGACGGTCGCGGTCAACTCGGCGCTACTCATCGACGTGCTCGCGAACGATACCGACCCCGACGGAGACGTGCTCTCCCTCAAAAGCGTCGGAACGGCTCAGAACGGATCACCGGAGATCGAAGGAAATCGCGTGCGGTATACACCGGCGCGCGACTTCGCCGGGGTCGATTCGTTTCAGTACACCGTCGAAGATCCCTCCGGGGCCACATCGATCGCGCGCGTCCGACTGATCATCGAATCGGGTCCTATCGCGAACCCGGACACCGCGACGGCTCAGCCTGGCCAGACGCTGGTGATCGACGTCCTCGCCAACGACAACCACCCGCAAGGGGGAGCCCTCACGATCGATTCGGTCGAGGACCCGCTCGGGGGTACGGCATCGACGGACGGCCAGACAGTCACGTATGTCAGCGACGTCGGCACGTCGGGGCTCGACGAGTTCGACTACACCGTGGTGGACGAGACGGGCGCCCGCGCGACCGCGACGATCACGGTCGACGTCAACTCCGCCCCCACCGCGACGCCCGACACCGCCACCGCCACCCGCGGACAGACGGTGACGATCGACGTACTCGCGAACGATACCGACCCCGACGGAGACACGCTCACGATCGCGAGCATACCGCAGCCAGCGACCGGTCAGACGGCGATCGTGGCCAACAAGATCGAGTACACGGCACCGGCAGACTTCGGTGGCGTCGACAGTTTCCGCTACGCCATCTCCGACGGACACGGGAACGAGTCGGTCGCCGAGGTCCAGATCGCCGTGAACTCGCCGCCGGTCGTCGTCGACGACGCCTCCAAGGTCTTCGTGAACGAACCACGAACCATCGACGTCCTCGCCAACGACAGCGATCCCGACGGCGACACCCTCACGGTGACCGGGGTCACCCAACCCTCCAGCGGCAGCGCGACGACCGACGGTTCCACCGTCCTCTTCACGCCCGGCGTCGACTTCGAGGGAATCGTCACGTTCGACTACACGGTGAGCGACGGGGTCGACGGCACGGCGACCGGCACCGTGACCGTCGAAGTCGAGCCCCCCTTCGAGGGATTGAAACTCGCGTCCGGCAACAACCACAACTGTCGAATCCGCTCGAACGGCACGCTCGTGTGTTGGGGCGACAACACGCAGGGACAGCTCGGTGACGGTTCTCGTACGGACCAACCCGGCCCGACCCCCGTCGGCAGTGCCACCGACTGGCGCTCGGTATCTGCCGGACGCACGACCACATGTGGGGTGCGCGGAAACGGAACTCTGTGGTGCGCTGGCTCGAACAGCGACCGCCAGTTCGGTGTCGACACGCCCTCCTCCTCACAGACGATGATCCAGGTCAACAGCGACACCGACTGGCTCCTCGTCTCGACCGGTGACCGTCACACCTGCGCCCTCAAGGAGACCGGCGAGCTCTTCTGCAGCGGCTGGAACCTCGACGGCGAGATCGGCATCGGGTCCAACAGCACCTGGGTCGACCAGTTCACCCGGGTCGGGGGCCAGACCGACTGGACCCTGGTGACCGCCGGCGACGGTCATACCTGCGGACTCCGCGGCATCGGTCAGCTCTGGTGCTGGGGCGAGAATTCGTCCGACCAGCTCGGCGATCCCAACCTGCGGGACTCCAGCGTCCCGGCCCAGATCGGCACCGATCAGAACTGGGACTACCTCGACGCGGGCCGCTACTACACCTGCGGCATTCGTAACGGCGCCCTCTTCTGCTGGGGCTCGGGTTATCGTGGACAACTCGGTAACGGCGGCACCGGCTCGGTCGAGTCGCCTCAACAGATCGGGAGCGCCACCGACTGGACCGACGTCTCCGCCAACTACGACCATACCTGTGGCATCCGCGGCGGCGAGCTGTGGTGCTGGGGGCAGAACCTCTATGGCCAGCTCGGCGACGGCACGACCGACGACCGAACGCTGCCGACCCGCGTCGGCACGACGGCCGACTGGCAGAACGTCTCGGTGGGGCAGAGCCACACCTGCGCTACGAAGACGGACGGCACCGCACATTGTTGGGGACGCGATTCGGACGGGTCGCTGGGGGACGGCGAGATGCCGGGCTCCCTCGTCCCGCAGCAGATCACGTCGAACGACACCTTCGTCGACGTCTCCGTCAACTACGGCACGACCTGCGCGGTGAAGGACGACGGAACGCTGTGGTGCTGGGGCGGCAACGATGACGGACAGCTCGCGAACGGCACCACCGACCCCGAGCAGTTGCCGCAGCAGTCCGGCTTCTCCACCGACTGGGTCTCGATCTCCCATGGCACGTCGTTCTTCTGCGGCCACAAGACCAACGATTCCATGTGGTGCTGGGGAAACAACTGGCTCGGCATGCTGGGAGACGGCTCCCGCGACACGCGCCTCAACCCGACGCTCATCGGCGGGGGCGCCACCTGGGCGACGATGGACGGTACGTCCCAGCACTCATGCGGCACCCAGACCGACGGCACCATGTGGTGCTGGGGGCAGAACAGCCGCGACCAGTTCGGCGTCGATTCGAGCGTCATCGGCCAATCGCTGTTTCCCTACCAGGTCGGCACCGACGCCGACTGGGACCAGGCCGAGGTCGGGGGCTACATGTCGTGCGGTATCAAAGCCGGCCAATTGTGGTGCTGGGGGCAGAACTACGGCGCCGCTCCCGTGCAGGTCGGCACCGACACCAACTGGCGCCAGATCAGCATCGCCGACGACGAGATCTGCGGGCTGCGCACCAACGATACGCTGTGGTGCTGGGACTCGCGACGCAACCCCCAGACCCCGACCCAGATCGTCAGCGACACCGACTGGGACTACGTCGACGCACAGTCCGTCAGTCACAAATGCGCGATCAAACAGAACGGAACGCTGTGGTGCTGGGGCAACAACTCCAACGGGCAGCTCGGCGACGGCACTACCATCAACAAGACCTCGCCGAACCCCATCGGGTCCGCTACGTGGCTCGACGTCGCCACCACGGGCGGAACGTTCGGAGGTGGGCACACCTGCGGAATCCAGATGGACGGAACACTCTGGTGCTGGGGCTCCGACCTCTCGGGCCAGCTCGGCGTCGGCGGAGCGTGGGTGACCACTCCACAGCCGGTCGCCCCGTAGGCCGATCGCCGCTCACCGAAACCAGCCCGAAAAGGGAGCGCGGCCGGAATCCCGACCGCGCTCTTCCATCTGCAGCGATGTCTGGTGCCTACTCGGCCGCGCTGCGCTCCGACGACGTATCGGCGAGCGTGTCGACGATCGCGTTTCCGAGCGACTCCGCGGAGGCCGGGTTCTGGCCCGTGACGAAACGGCCGTCGACGACGACCTGATCCTCCATGTTTCCACCCCCCTCGAAGATCGCGCCGCGTTTGCGAAGCGCGGACTCGAGCAGGAAGGGGACGACGTCGGTCTTGTCGACCGCCTCCTCTTCGGCGTTGGTGAAGCTCACCATCCGCCTGTCGTTCACGAAGTAGCTACGGTCGCTCAGGCGCAGATTCACGAACGCCGCGGGCCCGTGACAGATCGAGGCGATCACGCCGCCGGCTTCGTAGCATTCACGCGCGAGACGTTGCAGCTCCTCGTTGTCCGGAAAGTCCCACATCGTTCCGTGACCGCCGGGGAAGAAGATCGCGTCGTATTGCTGACCTTCCAACGCCTCCGGTCGCAGCGGCTGATCGAGACTCTTCTGGATCGACTCGTCGGCCATGAACTGCTGGCCGTCCGTGTCGTCTTCTCGGTCGAGACTGTTCGGGTCTACCGGAGCAGACTTCCCACCGGGGGTGGCGAAATCGACCGAATAGCCTGCCTCCGTCAGTACGCGGTAGGGAGTGGCGGCCTCGGTCAGGTCGAAACCGGTCGGTTCGCCGGTGTCGCCGAGACGATCGTGAGCAGTGAGTACGAACAATACATTTCCTTTCATCCAAGAACTCCTTTTGCTTGCAGTGTAAACGGCTTGCTTGCGCGATCTCCCCTGCGACGAACCTACGACGCACGCTGGGGCGTCAAGCGGATTGCCGCCGGGAATATGTCGCGGGGCGAGCGCGCTCTTGCGTCGGTCCGCGGGAGTCGGCATCATCCCCGCGAGCGGAGCAACGAAAATGTCGGACGAGATCTCCAACAAGCAGCGACGCAAAGCAGCGCGCGAAGCGGCACACAAGCTACGCCGCGATCCAGCGTGGCAGGCGTTGAAGACATCCCCGATGGAAAAGCTCGAAGAGCTCGACCAGAAGATGCGCGACGCTCGGGTCTACGCCGACGCACCACGCTGCGAGGCGTGCGCCACCGCCCGCGAAAACTCTGGCGACGATACCGCACTCTGCGAAGACCACCTCGCCGAAGCGATGGGCTTCTGACACCTGCCGAGCAGTAACCAGTGATTGTAATCAACGACCTCACCGTCGCGCACGGTGCCCGCACCCTCTTCGCCGACGCCACCATCACCTTCTCCCCGGGCCACAAGTACGGCATCGTCGGGGCGAACGGGTCCGGAAAGTCGACCCTCATGCGGGTCATCGCCGGCGACGAAGAGCCCACCTCGGGGACCGTGACGATTCCGCTGAAGACCCGCGTCGGCGTCCTCCGCCAGGACCATTTCCAGTACGAAGACACGCCGATTCTCGACGTCGTCATGATGGGACACGCCGATCTCTGGGAGGCGATGGTCGAGAAGGACGAGATGCTCGAGGCAGCAGCTACCGACCCCGAGGCCTTCGACGCCGAGCGGTTCGGCGACCTCGAGGACGTGGTCCTCGCCAACGACGGGTACGGGTTCGAAGCGCGGGCCGCCGACATCCTCGAGGGGCTCAACATCGGGACCGAGGTCCACCGCGAGCCGCTCTCCGTGCTCAGCGGAGGGTACAAGCTTCGCGTGCTGCTGGCGCAGACTCTCGCGAGCAACCCGGACGTGTTGCTGCTCGACGAGCCGACGAACCACCTCGACATCGAATCGATCGCGTGGCTCGAGCAGTTCTTGCTCGACTACCGGGGCTGTGTCCTCGTCGTCTCGCACGACCATCGATTCCTCGACGCGGTCTGCACCGAAATCGTCGACGTCGACTACGAAATGGTCACCGAGTACACCGGCAACTACTCGCAGTTCGAGGCCGCCAAAGCGCTCGACCGGGAGCAGAAAGAGGCGCTCATCGAGAAGCAGGAGGCCGAGATCGCGCAGCATAAGGCGTTCGTCGAGCGCTTCCGCGCGAAGGCAACCAAGGCCCGCCAGGCGCAGAGCCGCGCCAAGCAGATGGAAAAGATCGACGTCGTGGAGCTGCCACGCAGCTCGCGCCGGTTCCCGAAGTTCAAATTTGGCGCCGAGCGCGATACCGGCCGTGTAGTCGTCGAGGTAGACGGAGTCTGCAAGGCGTTCGAAGACAACGTCGTGCTGCGCGACGTCTCATTCACCGTGATGCGAGGTGATCGCGTCGCGATCATCGGGCCGAATGGAATCGGCAAGTCCACATTACTCAAGATCCTGGTCGGCGAGCATCGCGCCGATGCTGGCGAGGTCGAGTGGGGACATGCGGCCGAGCCTGGGTACTTCAGCCAGGATCAGGGGGAGATGTCGGGGTCGGAGGAAGCGTCGATTCACGACTGGCTCTGGGATTTCTGCCCCCAACAGCCGACCGGCTTCGTGCGCGGAAAGCTGGCCGAAATGCTCTTCGGCAAAGACGACGTCGACAAGAAGATCGGCAACCTTTCAGGCGGCGAAATGGCTCGGATGGCGTTCGCTCGACTCGGCATCCAGAAGCCCAACGTGCTCGTCCTCGACGAGCCGACCAACCACCTCGACCTGGAGGGCATCTCGGCGCTCGCCGACGGGCTCGCCAGTTATCCGAACGCGATGCTCTTCGTCTCCCACGACCGCTGGTTCGTCGGGAAACTCGCCACCCGCATCATCCACATTCGCCCCGACGAAGTGATCGATTTCCCCGGCAACTACGAGGAGTACCTGCGCTGGCGCTCCGAACGGGGCATGGACACGTTCGCCAACGAGGCCACGGTGCGGTGACGGGCGGTGGGGGTACCCCCCACGCTCTACGCCGAGTTCAGGCGCCGCCGAGCGGCCCCCTCCCGTTCAATTGAACGACGGCCCGTCGAAGTTCGACGAGCTCCCGTCGTCGGAGAACGACGGATGGCGGCCCAGCAGTTTCCGGTCGTCGTCGGCAGCCCGCAACCAGACCCGCAACATCGAAGTGAGATGGTGCGAGTCCACGGGCTTGGTGATGTAGTCGCTCGCCCCGGCCTCGATGCACTTCTCCCGGTCGCCTTTCATCGCCTTCGCGGTGAGCGCGATGATCGGCAGATCTTCGTAGCGAGGATTCCGCCGAATCCGGCGGGTCGCCTCGTAGCCGTCCATCCCGGGCATCATGATGTCCATCAAGACGACTTCGAACGAGGCCTTGTCGAGCTCCGCCAGCGCCTCCTCACCGTTCTCCGCGTAGGTCACGTTCATACCGTGTTCTTCGAGCACGGCAGTGATGGCGAAGATGTTTCGGACGTCGTCGTCGACAATGAGAACGTTCCGCCCCCGAAGACCGGGCTCGCGACGGGCTTGCGAGGCGAAGGTACGCTTCACGCGGTCCTGCACGTCACTCTCTTTTCGGTGCAAGACGGTGGCAACGTGGAAGTCGAGCTCGGGTTCGTCACGCGCCGTCATCACCACGTACCGGTGGTTCAGTCTCGACAAGAGCTCGACGTCGCTCGAATGCCCGTTCGGCTTGCCGTATAGCACGAGGACCGGAAGCTCCTCGCCCGTGCTGCGCTCGGCGACCTCCAGCAGCTTCCGAATTTCGGCGTCTTCGGGGACCCGGGTGAAGACGACGCAGTCGAAGTCGGCCCGCAAGAACTCGACGGGGGACTGTTCGAGCTGCTCATACCGAGAAACCTCGATGCCGTCGGCCTCGAGCTCGTCCTGCAGCGACCCCAGGTCCGCTCCCACCAGCAGGATGCGGTCGGCCCCGTCGTCGTTCCAACTCGAAAGGCGATGGAACGAGTTCACGAGGCGGCTCCCCACCGCGTCGGGGTGGATCAGGCCGAGCGCGCCGATGCGTCGCGCCTCGATCGGCGAAATCCCGTTCCCCGCAACCAGGACGCACGGGATGTGCCGCGTCGCGGGATCCCGCCGGAAGCGGTCGAGGAAGACCCGTCCGTCGGCGTCCCCGAGATACTGGTCGATGACCAGGGCGTTCGGCGAATGCTTGTCGACGAGATCGCGTGCCAGCACGCTGTCGCGCCCGACGATGGCCTTCATTCCCGCCTCCCGCGCAGCGGACACCATACGGTCCGCCCGATTTTCGTCGTGCGTCGCGATCAGGACGACCTGGTCGCCGTCGACGATCGAGTCTCGGTCGTCACGGACGAACCTCCGACCGAGGTCCGACGTGTCGAGGGGGCCGGTGTCGCGAGAACCCGTGTCGCCGGGATAGAGCGTGCCGCGTCGCGTTTCGCGCGACTCCTCCGTCATGGCCCGACCAGGGTAGATGCGGGGCAGGAAGAGCGTGAAGACACTCCCCTCCCCTGGCGTGCTGGCGACTTCGATCTCCCCACCGAGCAGCCGGGCGATCTCGCGACTGATCGAGAGGCCGAGGCCCGTCCCCGCATACTTACGGCTCGTGCCGCCGTCAGCCTGCTGGAACGCCTCGAAGATGATCGCCTGTTTGTCGTGCGGGATTCCGATGCCGGTGTCTCGAACGCGGATCGCGATCACCTCGTCGGTATTGTCGAGCGATTCGTGCCCGACTGACCAACCCCGACCGTTCGGGTAGCCGATCTGCAGCGTCACCGACCCCTCCTCGGTGAACTTGATCGCGTTCGAAAGCAGGTTTCGCAGGACCTGCCGCAGACGCATGTCGTCGGTGACCATCGTGGACGGCAAGGACCGATCCATCTCGATGACGAGCTCGAGCCCGCGCTCCTTGGCGAGCTGGCGGAATGTCCCGTCGACGTAGTCGTAGAGGTCTCGGAACCGAACTTCGGTCGGCTCGACCGCCATCGTCCCCGACTCCACCTTCGCGAGGTCGAGGATCTCGTTGATGAGCGCCAGCAGGTCCGAGCCCGCCTGGTAGATCGTCTGCGCGTACTGAACCTGTCGCAGCGACAGGTTGCTCTCGATGTTCTCGGCCAGTTTCTTCGAAAGAATCAGCAGGCTGTTGAGCGGCGTTCGCAGCTCGTGCGACATGTTCGCGAGGAACTGCGATTTGTATTTCGAAGTGAGCGCCAACTGCTCCGCTTTCTCCTCGAGCTCCTGCTTGGCGAGCTCGACCTCCCGGTTCTTCCGTTCGACCTCGTCACGCTGCGTCGTGAGCTGTTTCGCCTTGTGCTCCAGCTCTTCGTTGGTCTGCTGCAGCTCCTGCTGCTGGGCCTGAAGCTCACCCGCCATCGCCTGGGACTGCCGCAGCAGTTCGTCGGTACGCATCGTCGCTTCGATCGTCGCGATGACGATACCGAGCGACTCGATGAGCTGGTCGATGAAGGCGATCTGAATCGGCGTGAAGTTGTGGAACGACGACAGCTCGATGACGCCCTTCACTTCGCCCTCGAACAGAATCGGGACGACGACGATGTTGAGCGGAGCCGACTCCCCGAGCGCCGAGCTGATCGTGACGTAGTCCGGCGGCACGTTGGTGATGAGGATGCGTCGCTTCTCGAGCGCCGACTGTCCCACGATCCCCTCCCCGAGCTCGTACGTGTTCGCGAGGTTCTTACGTCGCGTCCAGGCGTAGGAGGCGTACAGCTTGAGGTTCGTCTCCTCTTCGGTTCGCTGCGTCATGTAGAACGCACCGTGCTGCGCGTCGACAGTCTGGGCGAGCTCGTCCAGAACCTGTCGAGCGACGGTCAAAAGGTCGCGCTGGCCCTGAAGCATTCGGGTGAACCGCGTCAGGTTCGTCTTCAACCAGTCCTGCTCTTCGTTGACGCGCGTCGTCTCGGCGAGCGTCCGAATCATCTGGTTGATGTTGTCTTTGAGCTCGGCGACCTCGCCGCGCGCTTCGACGTCAATCGTTCGCGTCAGGTCGCCCTTCGTCACGGCGGTAGCGACGTCACCAATCGCACGGACCTGACGAGTGAGGTTACCGGCCAGTTCGTTCACGTTGTTCGTCAGGTCGCGCCAGATACCGGCAGCGCCAGGGACGTCGGCCTGACCCCCCAGCTTTCCTTCGACACCGACGTCGCGGGCGACGCCGGACACCTGGTCGGCGAAGGTCGACAGCGTCACGATCATGTCGTTGATCGTTTGCACGAGAGCGGCGATCTCGCCCTTCGCTTCCAACTGCAGCTGCTGCTTGAGGTCACCGTTGGCGACCGCGGTCACGACGCGCGCGATACCACGGACCTGCTCGGTGAGGTTACGAGCCATGACGTTCACGTTGTCGGTCAGCTCGCGCCACGTCCCGGAGACGCCGCGCACCTCGGCCTGACCGCCCAGCTCACCCTCGACGCCGACCTCGCGCGCAACGCGCGTCACCTCGTCGGCGAACGACGAGAGCTGATCGACCATCGTATTGATCGTGTTCTTGAGCTGGAGGATCTCGCCTTTGACCTCGACCGTAATCTTCTGCGAGAGGTCGCCGTTCGCGACAGCAGTCGTCACGCGGGCGATGTCACGCACCTGGTCGGTGAGGTTCGACGCCATCATGTTCACGTTGTCGGTCAGCTCTTTCCAGATGCCCGAAACACCGCGCACTTCGGCCTGACCGCCCAGCTTACCTTCGACACCGACGTCGCGGGACACGCGCGTCACCTCGTCCGCGAACGAGGAGAGCTGGTCGACCATCGTGTTGATGGTGTTCTTCAGCTCGAGCAGCTCGCCTCGGACCTCGACCGTAATCTTTCGGCCCAGGTCACCGGACGCAATCGCGGTCGCGACCTGCGAAATGTCACGGACCTGGTTGGTGACGTTGGAGGTCATGAGGTTCACGTTGTCGGTCAGCTCTTTCCAGATCCCGCGCGCACCTTCGACCTCGGCCTGACCACCCAACTTACCTTCGGTGCCGACCTCACGGGCAACACGCGTCACCTCCTCGGCGAACGAGTTGAGCTGGTCGACCATCGTGTTGATGGTGTTTTTCAGCTCGAGAATCTCGCCGCGAGCGTCGACGACGATCTTCTTTCGGAGGTCACCTTCGGCGATCGCGGACGCAACCTGCGAAATGTTACGCACCTGGTCGGTGAGGTTGGTCGCCATCGAGTTCACGGCGTCCGTCAGGTCGCGCCACGTACCCGAGACCCCGCGGACGTCGGCCTGACCGCCCAGCTTACCTTCGACACCGACCTCGGACGCGAGACGCGTCACCTCGGCCGCGAACGAGGAGAGCTGGTCGACCATCGTGTTGACCGTCGACTTCAGCTCGAGAATCTCGCCGCGCGCCTCGACAGTAATCTTGCGCGTGAGGTCGCCGTTGGCGACCGCCGTCGTCACGCCGGCGATGTCACGCACCTGGTTGGTGAGGTTCGAGGCCATGAGGTTCACGTTGTCGGTCAGCTCCTTCCACGAGCCCCGAACACCGGCGACCTCGGCCTGACCACCCAGCTTGCCTTCGACGCCGACCTCGCGCGCAACACGCGTCACCTCGGCGGAGAACGCGTTGAGCTGGTCGACCATGTTGTTGATCGTCTCTTTGAGGTCCTGAATCTCGCCGCGGGCGTCGACCGTAATCTTCTTCGAGAGGTCGCCCGTAGCAACCGCGGTGGCGACCTCGGCGATGTTACGCACCTGGTTGGTGAGGTTGTTCGCCATCGAGTTGACGTTGTCGGTCAGCTCTTTCCAGATACCGGAGACGTCGTGCACCTCGGCCTGGCCGCCCAGAACACCTTCGGAACCGACCTCGCGAGCCATTCGGTTCACCTCGTCGGCGAACGACGAGAGCGAGTCGACCATCGCGTTGATGGTGGTCTTGAGCTGCGAAATCTCGCCGCGCACTTCCACCGTGATCTTCTTCGAGAGGTCGCCGTTCGCGACCGCGGTCGTCACCTCGGCAATGTCACGCACCTGGTCGGTGAGGTTCCGACCCATGGTGTTCACGTTGTCGGTCAGCTCCTTCCAGATACCTGAGACCCCCTTCACTTCCGCCTGCACGCCGAGCGTACCCTCGGTACCGACGAGACGGGCGACGCGCGTCACCTCTGCCGAGAAGTGGTTCAGCTTGTCGACCGTGTCGTTGATCGTCGATTTCAGGGCGAGGATCTCGCCGCGCGCATCGACGGTGATCTTCTTGGAAAGGTCACCCTCGGCGATGGCGGTGACGACCTCGGCGACGTTACGCACCTGGTTGGTGAGGTTGAGGGCCATCAGGTTCACGTTCTCGGTGAGCTCGCGCCAGACACCGGAAACCCCGGCGACTTCGGCCTGCCCACCGAGGCGGCCTTCCGTACCGACCTCACGCGCGACGCGCGTCACCTCGTCGGCGAACGCGCCGAGCTGGTCGACCATCTTGTTGATGGTGTTCTTCAGCTCGAGCATCTCGCCCTTCACCTCCACCGTAATCTTCTTGGAGAGGTCACCCTCGGCGATGGCGGTCGAGACGTCCGCGATGTTACGCACCTGACTCGTCAGGTTGTTCGCCATCAGGTTCACGTTGTCGGTCAGCTCTTTCCAGACGCCGGAGACGCCGCGGACGCGAGCCTGACCACCGAGGATACCTTCCGAGCCGACCTCGCGAGCAACACGCGTCACCTCGTCGGCGAACGACCCGAGCTGGTCGACCATGGTGTTGATCGTGTTCTTCAGCTCGAGGATCTCTCCTTTGACCTCCATGTTGACGGTCTTGGTGAGGTCGCCCTGGGCGACCGCCGTCGTCACGCGCGCAATCTCACGGACCTGAGCGGTGAGGTTGGAGGCCATGAGGTTCACGGAGTCGGTCAGCTCTTTCCATGCCCCGGAGACACCCGGCACCTGCGCCTGGGCGCCGAGTTTACCTTCGACGCCGACTTCCTGTGCGACGCGCGTCACCTCGGACCCGAAGAGCGCGAGCTGCTCCACCATGCCGTTGACGGCGCGCGCATGGCGCAGGAACTCGCCCTTCAGTCGGTCGTCGGTCTCGTCGATGTCGACCGTCTGGGAGAGGTCGCCCTTGGCGACCGCGGTGACCACGCGGGCAATCTCGTCGGAGTGAGTCGTGAGGTCGTCGAGGGTGTCGTTTACGGAATTGACGAGCCTGGACCAACCACCTTTCGCAGAATTCGTGCGAACACGTCTCTTGGTCTGGCCTTCCACACCGATCGCCTTTCGGACGGCGCCGACCTCGAACACGACCTCGTCGGCCTGCTGAGCGATATCGTTGAACACGGCGCAAATCTCGCCGTCGAGCCCCGAAAGTTTGTCGGGGAGCCGTACGTCGAATTCCCCCCGCTGGAATGCACGTAGCGCAGCCAACAGCGCCCCCCGGTCGAGCGAGTCCGGCGCGGTCATCGACGGCGGGACCTCCATCGCGGAACCCCGCGGGATCTCCACGGTCGATGTGGGGGGCGTTGCGTCGTTGGTCGTCTCGGTCATGCTCTTCCTCTCGGCAGGACGGCCAACAGGTCGTCCGGATATGCGGGTTTGACGAGGTGCTCGTCGAACCCTGCTTCTTCTGCGCGTTTACGGTCTGCGGGGCCGCCGTAGCCGGTCATCGCGATCAACTTCGGCGTCCCGTCCTTCATCTCTTCTCGAATCTTCATCGCGGCTTCGTAGCCATTCATCCCGGGCATTCCGACGTCCATCAGGACGACGTCGGGGCAGAACTTCGTCACCAGTTCCACGCCGCGCTCGCCGTCCTCGGCGATCTCCACGTCGTGCCCCCAGGCTTCGAGCAAGCTCTTGAGGAGGGACCGAACGTCCCCATCATCGTCGATCAGCGCGATCCGCAGGGGACTGTCGCTCTCCCCGACGCTCAGTGGCAACGGCGTGATCTGGGCGGGGCGTTTCGGCGCGATCACCCGCGGCAACCTCACCTCGAACTCACTTCCCTTCCCCGGACCTTCGCTGCTCGCCTGAATCTCTCCACCGTGCAGTTCGACGATCCGACTCGCGACCGTCAACCCCAGACCGAGCCCACTGCCCCCCGGCGTCTCCTGGGCGAACAGGTCGAAGATGCGATCGAGCTGTTCGGAACTGATCCCGCGCCCGTCATCACTCACCTTGAAGACCACGTGGTCGCCGTCGACCTTCAGTTCGGCGCGGATGTTGCCCCCCTCGGGGGTATAGCGTACCGCATTGTGGATCAAGTTGGACATCACCTGGGTCAGGCGCACCGGATCCCCCTCCACGTAGGCCGACTCGCTCGGCCCCTCGTAGCTGAACGACTGCTCGCGCTCGCCCACGACGAACTGATGCGTGTCAGCCGCGCTCTGCGCGGCGTCCCGCAAGTCGAACTCCATCATGTTCATCGCGACCTTTCCGCGGGAAATGCGGGAGACGTCGAGGAGATCGTCCACGAGCCGAGTCAACTGCTTCGCCTGTCGGGTCATCGAGCGGTGCGACTCGACGAAACGCTCGCTGGGGAGGCCGAGCTCGCTCATCAGCCCAAGCCCCCCCACGATGGAGGCGAGCGGATTTCGCAACTCGTGCGCCAGGATCGCGAGAAACTCGTCTTTCCGTCGGCTCTCCTCACGGAGCTGGTCGGCTTCCCACCGTTGCCGCTCCTCCTGCAGTTTACGCGCGGCTTCGCGCCGCTCCATCGCCCGCAACTGCTCCGTCTGCCTGACGATCTCACTCTTTCGATCCTGCAGCGTCACGAAGACCGACGCCTTCGCCTTCAACACCTCCGGAACGATCGGCTTGAAGAGAAAGTCGACGGCGCCCAGCGAGTAGCCGCGCAAAACGTCGAGGTCGTCACGAGTGTTCGCGGTAATGAAGATGATGGGGACGTGCGCGTTGCGCCCGCGAGAGCGGATCAACTCGGCGGTCTCGAAGCCGTCCATTCCGGGCATTTGGACGTCGAGCAGGATCAGCGCGAAGTCGCGATGGAGGAGGCAGCGGAGCGCTTCGCGGCCCGACCGAGCCGTCACCAGACGACGCTCCAGATCCCCCAGCGCCACCTCGATGGCGGTGAGATTCGCCGCGTCGTCGTCCACCACCAAAATATCGCGGGCGGGGCCGGACTCGGACTCTTCGTGGAGGCCGGGGGTGTTCACGCGATGGTCCATGCGGTCCGCTCGTTGCTCTCGCGCCCGTGTGGACGTGGAAAGATGACTTCTTGGGGAGACCCGAGCCGAGAAGGTGAGCACAGATCGGGCCTCGACAAAACGAAAAAAGACCGCTCGCCCCCCGAGCGTCGAGCGGAGCGGTCACCAAACCATTGCGTTTGCTCGGGATCAGCGCAACGTGCCATTGAGACGATCAATTCTTTGCACCGCGCTCTCCAGCCGATCCGCGGCTTCGCGGAACTCCTGAGGGCGCTCGGCGGCCCGCAGACGCAACAACTGATCCTGAGCATCGATCATCGCAGCGCGCATCTCCCGCACTCCCTCGACACCTCTGCCGACGAGTCGTTGGTCGATGCGTTGCAGGTTGTCGATCTCCGTGGCGAGCTGTCGCACGTGCAGCGAAAGTCCCTGGATCGCCTTGTTCGTCTCGAGACCGTCCGGGTCGATCCGTCCCGCCGTGCGAACGTCCAAGAGCGAATTCCCGATCTCGGAGCTCAGCGACTCGACGTTGTCCGCCCCGCGGGACGCGACCAGTTCGACCTCGTCCTCGTCCAGCTCGGCGAGCTGCGCGACCGAAATCTCGTCACCGGCACGGTGCCCGTTGATGAGCGACACGCCGACGGGATCCTCCACCGGAGCCCAGATTCGACTGTCCGCGTCACCGGCGACGGCGACGTCGTCATCTTCGAACGGCCGGCCCTTCACCGTCCGGTCGGGTTCGGGGAGCCGATTGCTCGAGTTGACCCCGGCGGTCGACGGTACACGCGACTTCTTGCGCGTCGTCTGGCGCTTCTTCACCACCGCGCGCGGGGCACGCGGTTTCTCGTCGAGCGACGTCCTCGACGACGTCCCCGACATCAGTTCGTCCGCGCCAGGGAGCCGCATCGGAGCCGTCTCGTACTCCACGGACTGCTCGATCACGACCTCCTCTTCGTCTCCCAGCCGGTCCGTACTCTGGTCGTCCCCGACGATGTCGGTCGATCCCTCCGTGTCGACTTCGTTGATGTCCCCCGCGCGCTCGAGTTCCCGGTCGAGTGCGTCGTAGATCTCTATCTCGTCGGCGTCCGCGGAAGCCTGACCGACGGCCAGGGATGGGGACAATAGGAGGGTTACGGCTAGCGAAAATCCAGTGACAATGCGTTTCATCTTTATCTCCTCGCCAAAAAGGGCGGGTCATCCATTCACATTCGAAACATTCTCAGTGCCACGAAACCGCGTGGCGCGGGCGACCAACTTCAGCGGGCCGCGAGCGCTGCACTCTCTTTCTGCACGACCGCGAGCGAGGTCCTCACCGAGGCTGCCCGCTGGTCGAACTCTTCTTTCGATTTCGCACGCTCCATCATCCGCACCTCCGCCCGAGCTCCCTCGAGACGCTCCTTCAGAGCTTCGGTCTTCTCGACGTCGCGGGGCTCATCCAGCTTGCGCTGGGCCGACTCGATGTTGTTCAGCTCGGTCTCGAGCGCGTCGAACTGCTCGTGAAGCGCCGCGAAACCCGCGTCGATCGCCGGATCGAGGCCGCTCTTGGCTTTCGCTTTCGCAGCCCGAACCTCACCGATGGTGCCGTTGATGACGTCGCGAAGCTGCCCGATGTAGCCCTGCCGCTGAGATATGTAGCGCCGCAGCACGGTTGAGGAGACGCCGCTCAGCATCGCGGGGTCCGCGGGCTGACCGATCTCGGTCCGGAGCACGAGCGTCGAATCGGGGGCCGCCCCACGCTCACCCGGCTCGGTGTAAGCGGGAGGAGTCCCCTGAATCTCGTTGGTGCGGGTGAACTGTTCCCATTCGCTCATCTTGCGCTCACGGAGCACGGGCATCTCCACGTCGGAGGCGGACTCCGCCCCTGCCGTCGTGTTCGATTCCTGAGCGAGTGCGGGGGTTGCGAGTGCGCAAGAAGTGGCAAGCGCGGTGATCAATGCGGTCAGCGTCTTCATTTCAGCCTCCAAAAATCCATTTCGAACCAACGCCAATCATTCATTTCTGCGCGGCTCGCTTCCCACACAATGTGTACGCGAACCGACCACACTCAAGCCGGAGAGGATCCACCGACCCCGGCGATCGCCCCGCGCCCGCGCCTCCACAACCCTTTCGCGCCCACGCCCCGCGAGGTAGAGTGAGTTCGCACATGAAGAAGAAGAAGATCCTGCTCATCGTCGCGACGGTCCTGGGGGCCCTCCTGCTCGGCATCGCCGGGCTGCTCGCCGTGACCTTCGGGGACGTGAAACCCCTGGAGGACGGCGAGAGCTACGGCCGCATCGAGGTTGTGGCCGTGAACGGGTTCGTCGCGGCCTACCTCGTCGACGTCGGCGGGGGAAAGTTCGCCCTGGTCGATGCCGGAATCGACCCGGACGCGGCGACGATCATCGACCGCCTCGAGAAGCGTGGGGCGACCGCCCGGGACGTCGACGTGATCCTTCTCACTCACGGACATTCGGACCACGTGGGAGGAGCGAACGCATTTCCCGAAGCGAAGATCTACCTGCACGAGGGCGATCACGATCTCGCGGCAGGGAAAGTTGCGGCAAAGGGTCTCCTGACGCGGTTCACCAGCGCCGACCCGCCGGTGGTGGCGACCGAGGTCCTCAAAGATCGCGACGTCGTTCGGGTCGGCGAAGCGAACTTCCGTGTCTACCACACCCCGGGACACACACCGGGCACCGTCGTCTTCGTCCTCGACGGCGTGATGCTCATGGGTGACGCGGCTCAGGTCAGACCCGACGACACCCTCGCCCCTCCCCCCTCCATCCTCACCGACGATCCTGCCGTCGCCATCGAGTCGGTGCGGCGACTCGCCGCGACCCTGGAGCACGACAACGTCGTGATCGAACGAATCGTCGGCGGTCATTCCGGGTCGACCGACCGAGTCGAAGCACTCGCCAACTTCACCGGCGAGTGAGCCTCGAAATACGAATGAGCTTGAAAGGGAGGTCGCGCCGCGCTCTTCGGGCGCGCAGGCCTCTGATCATTCGCGCTCGGCCCTTCGAGCGAACCTCACAGAGAAAGGCCCGCGGGGAAACCCTGCGGGCCTGCATGCTCGGCGAATCGTTCCAAAGTGGGGGGGCGTTTCGCCCCGGCCCTCCTCGTCAGGCCAGAATCTGCGCGTTCGTCACGAAGTAGACTACGGCGACCATGACGACTACGAAGATGAGAACGCCAAAGAGATATTTGTCGTATGAGTCGGAGATGAGTGGCTTTTTCATTTTCGGCATGGTGAGACCTCCATTTTCCAGGCATTCATTGCATTCGAAGGTCAACGTAACCGCCAAAGCCGCGCCGTGAAGCAATCGATCACGACCTGGCCCGAAAGTGCGTGGGAGTCGCGGGCGCGCGGTCGCGCGCCCGAACGCTCCATCATCGAGCTTGCCCTCGCCGAAATCGGCCCCGTCACGGACGTCTCCACGCTCGCCGGGGGCCAAGCGAACACGACTCTGCGCTGTGCAATCCGCGGGGACGACGACGTGGTCCTGCGCATCCTACGCCCGGGGAGAAGGACGGCGGTGGAGGCCGCGATCCTCGCACGAGCAGCGAACTTCGCGCCGATACCGGCGACACTTCACCGCGGCGAACTTCCTGATGGACGCGAATTCAGCGTAACCCGTTGGGTGCGGGGACGGCATCCCCACCAGATCCTGGCGGCGGGGGACCCTGAACGCTCTGCGGCGATGGCCACCGAGCTCGGCAGGACGTTGGGTCGACTCTCGCATTGTCGTTTCGATCGAAACGGACTGTTCGACGAAGGCCTCGGCTTCAGCCGGGCTTTCGACTCCGTCGGTCACTCGTTCCGAGATCTCATCCGCTGGAGCCTGCGGGACGGCAGAGCAGGTAAACGAGTCGGCCCGTCGAGGGCAGCAGCACTATGGGAGTGGACCGAACGGGTCACGCCTGTGCTCGACGACCTCGACGGAGGCGTGCTGGTCCACGGGGACTTCAAGTCGCCCAACATTCTGACGAGTCCCACCGGCGACGTCGTCGCTCTCCTCGACTGGGAGTTCGCTTCGTCGTTTCACCCCCTCCTCGACGTGGGCGTTTTCTTTCGTCATCGCGAGCTGTTCGACGCCGACTTCGAACGGAGATTTGCCGCGGGATTCGACGAAACGGCACCTCGCCCTCTCCCGCCGGACTGGAGGGCTCTTGCAACGATGCTCGATGTGATGAATCTAGTCGGGTTCTTGAACGCCCCCGCCGATCGGCCCGAGGCTTTTCGGTCGGTCATCGGGATCCTGGACCGTACGCTTCGCGAGCTGCCATGAATGTCGACGAACTGAAACACCGCTTCGAAACCCCCGAGAGTTATCGATGGGTCCCGCTCGGCGCTCTGCGCGCCGGCGAATTCCTCGCATGCATCGACGGTCGGCACGACGACTGCGTCATCGCGGGACCCGGTGGCGACACCGGCGAGCTCATCGTGCTCCTCGCGGCGCTCGAGCTGAAAGGTGCGCGCTTCGACGAGGACCACGTGGGGCGAATCCTCGCCGCCACGATGGACTGGCACCCCCGATTCTACATGCACACGGACGAAGCCTCGGTCTCCGCGCTCGGCGAAGCGCTCGCGGACGACAGTCGGTTCGCTTCGGCCGTGGACCCCCTGTCCGTCGACAGCGTCGCCCGCCTGTTGCAGCGTACCCCGGAAGGCCTGCGCGAAGCGCTTCTCGAGTATGTCGTCAGGCCCGAGTTCGTGGGCTGCGGTCATCTGCAGACGATGTTGCGTTCGCCCGAGAAGTATCGCCTTCGAGGTGAACTCGTCGCGAGCGTGATGAGGGGATTCTTCCGCAGAATGTGGGACGGGGCCCCGAGCGCCCAGTACGTCGTCCTCGAGGGGGTTCACGAGGAGCGCGCGATCGTCGCGATCGAGGTCGACGGCGAGATCGACGAGGGTCTGTTCGTCCCCGCGATCGCCAACGACGGGCATGCCGGTCGAGTCTTCGTGAACCACGCCCCGGCGCGCGAGTATCTGCGGCGCAGCTTCCTCGACGTCCTTCTTCACGGCGGAATCGTACAGACCGACGACCCCGCGGGAGTGCTAGAGCTCGCCGCCGAGGTCGGAATGGGGCAGTTGGAGACGACCGCCAACACGCTCGCCCCCCATCTGCCCGTCTTCGTCTCGAGGTTCGGGGAGTCCCGGGCTCCCGAGATCCGACGCGCGAAGTGAAGCGCACTCGTTGCACCAGGTATCTCCGTCCCGGAAGCTCTACGCTTCCGGCGACCGGGCCGATCTATCGCCAGGAGCGAACCGATGAACTGGATGCGTGATGTCCCGAGCCTCGCCGCGTTCGCCGTCTCGGCCCTGATCGCCGCCGCCACCACGACCGTCGCTGCACCTGCCTCAGCGTGCACGACAGGGCCGAGCGGCTGGTCGGCCACCTCCCCGGAACCGCTCCTCACGCCCCCCGAGGGTCCCCTCATCCTCGACTTCTCCGGTGGCGAAGGTGCCGAAGAGCTCCACCGCGAAGGGCTCGAGATCGTGGTGACCGCGGGCGGTGGGGACGCTGTGGCAGGGACATGGCAGATCTCCGGAGAGGGTGAGGAGCGGCGCATCGTCTGGACGCCTGACGTCGCGCTCGATCCGTCCGTCCATCGGGTCGTCGTGCGCCGTCTCGACGGACCCCAGGAAGACGTGCTCCTCGACGCCGAACTCCTCGTGGCGCGCGCTCCCGACGTTCCGGCCTCGGAGTGGTTCGAGGTCGCGGGGGCTCGAGAGGTGGAGTTCCGCAGCGGGCCCGAGATCTGTTGCGAATTCGAGGAGTGCCTGAGCGACGATTGCGGGAACGAGACGTGCTCGATCTGTTGGAAGCGAGACGTGCGCAGCTACATCGAGCTGGTGGGTCAGATGGAACGCGCCGACTCCAACCCGACCGGATGGACGCGGACGAGGTTCTGGGCGCACAGCGAGATGGGCCGGGTGAGCATTGCGTCTCCCGCCGCCTACAAGTTTTCCGGGACGCCCCCGTTCTGCATCGAATCCGAGGTCGTGGACGAGGTCCGCGAACTGACTTCGGAGCGCGTCACCTCCTGCTTCCAGGACTCGGAGGCCGTGGAACCTCTCCCCGCACGGGAGCATCCCAGCCGCGAATGCCCCCCCGACTCGACGATCGTCGGCGAGGCCCCCGACCCGCTCGATGATCGCCCCGGCTGCAATACGGCGGCAGGGTGGGCTCCACAGCTCTTCCTGTTGATCCTTGCGGCGGCGTTTCGCCGGCGGTTTGGTCGCTTCGCCCCCACCGACCGGGAACGCCGCGCCCCGGAGTCCGACGGTTGACGCACGCGTCGGCTTGACCCACCCTGTCCTCTCTCACCCCCCAACCGAGCCGCAGAATGCCGGAAAAACAGTTCTCCGAAGCGTGTGAACGCAATCAGGAACCGATCCTCGACGCCCTGCTGGAAGCGGGCGTCGACAGCGGACTCGTCTGGGAGATCGGCAGCGGGACGGGCCAGCATGCCCACCATCTCGCGTCGAACATCCCCAACGTCGTCTGGCAGCCGAGCGACCTCGGAGACCGCCACGACAGCGTCGAGGCCTGGACCGCCGAAGACGCGAACGTTCGCCCCCCCATCTCCTTCGACCTCTTCCAGCCCCAGACGCCCGTCGAGGGCGCCGTCGCGGTCGTCTGCATCAACACGATTCACATCGCACCCTGGGAGGCGACGAACCATCTCTTCCGCCACGCGGCCTCCGCGCTCGAACCCGGAGGGATCGTCTTTCTCTACGGGCCCTTTCGGTTCGCGGACCGCGAGCTCGAACCGAGCAACGAGAACTTCGACAGGTGGCTGAAGAACCGCGATCCCGACAGTGGACTGCGGCTCTACGAAGACGTCAACGCAGTCGCGGGCAAGCACGGCTTTTCACAGACCGGACACATGCCGATGCCCGCAAACAATCACTCTTTCTGGTGGACCAAGAAATGAACCGAGCACTTCGATCGACCCTCGCCGCCGCCGCCGCTGCCGCCCTCCTCGCTGGCTGCTCCGGCAACAACGGCAACGACAACAATGGCGCGTCGAACAACGGTGGCTCCAACAACGGCGCCACCAACAACAACGGCGTCACCAACAACAACGGCGTCACGAACAACAACGGCGTCACCAACAACAA
>CAYPJU010000030.1:50964-69508 GCA_964411125.1 uncultured Bradymonadales bacterium
CCAACAACAACGGCGTCACGAACAACAACGGCGTCACCAACAACAACGGCGTCACCAACAACAACGGCGTCACCAACAACAACGGCGTCACCAACAACGGTACGACCGCGGAGCCGCAACCGATCGTGATCGCGGACTGTTTCGAGTTCTCCGACGACCCGGAGACTCCCCTCGCCATCGACGGCGTTTTCGGGCCCGACGACACATTCTGGAGAGGGCCGATGGGGGACCAGTGTCCCGCCGACAACCTCTCGCCGGCCGCCAACCCGGAGACCCCCTACGTCGCCTTCTCCTTCTGCAACAACGACACGGTCTCGCACTTCTACGATTTCGAGGTTCGGGTCTACGAAGGACCCAACGGCGAGGCCGCGCTCGACGATCCGATCCTCTACCTCTACGACGGTCAGGGAGTGCCAGCCGACCGCCGGCAGTGCCTCTTCGCGAACGACGACGTCCCCGACGGGATCGGCGTGACCGATTCGCTCATCGAAGGATTCGAGGTGGCGCCGGGGCAAGCGATCACAACCGTCGCCACGCCGCGACAATACGACGCGAGCCGCGACATCGGCACCGGCTACTACATCCTCGTCGTCACCAACGTCGACTGAAGGAACGAAATGGGCACCGCGAAACGGCATATGTCCCTCGGCGAATTGTTCGGACTGACCCCGGTCAGCGAACGCCTCGCCGACTTCCGACTGATGTTTTCGGGCGACGACTTCACTCCGCCGAGCCGATACGATCTCACCAGCCTTCGTGTCCTGCAGCCTCGGATCGCTCTCGAATGTTGGGCGGGGCTTCACGCCGTTCCCCGCCGCGTCACCATGTACAATCTGTTCAACCGTACCCAGACTCCGGTCGAGGAGGGCTGGTCGGTCCGCAAAACGCAAGCGCGCGACTTTCGAGGAAAGTCGAGGACCTACGACAGTCACAACGGGACCGACTTCGCCATCCCCACCGGCGTGGTCGCCACCGCGCCGGCTCCGGGCACGGTCCGTCGGGTCTCCAACGAGTTTCATCGCGGGGGCCTCAAGGTCCTGATCGACCACGGTGGCGGCCTCGTCACCACTTCGGGTCATCTCGGTCGGGCACTCGTCGCCGTGGGGGACGAAGTAAGACGCGGCGACCCCATCGCGCTGACCGGCGCCTCGGGGGTCGACATGGTGGCGGCGTTTCCCTGGAACACGCCTCACGTCCACTTCAACACCTGGTTGAACGGCATCCCGATCGATCCTTTCGCGGCGGACGGTGAGGTCTCCATCTGGATCGACCACAACGACCCGCGCCCCCCTACGATCGACGACGACGCTCCACCTTCCGATTGGTCCGAGCGGGGGATCGACGAGGCGATCGCGCTCTGTCTCGACCCCGAACTGCGCAAGACGCTTCAGGCAATCGAAGACGTCGCGCAACGCGGCGCCGAGACGATGTTTCACCGAAACTACTATCCGACCCGCTTCGAACGCACACCGGCGCAATTCTTCGAGCGTCGCCATCCGCGGGAGCCCCGTATGACCCTCCCCTTCCGCGGTGAGGACTACGACGGCATCTGGCTCCCGGACGAGTGACATCCGGTCCTACCGGTTGTAGGTTTCGCGGGAGTCCATGGCCCGCGGGCCCGCCCACGGGTCCACTCACCGCCTGTCGCAGTAGGTGTCACGAATGTCCCACGACGAAAAACGATGGTCCGTCTCCGATAGCCTCGACCTCTATCAAGTGCGAGGCTGGGGAACCCCTTACTTCGGGATCAATGACGCGGGACATGTCGTCGTGCAGCCCGACCCGACCAAAGACCGCGTCGTAGACCTGTACGAGATCAGCCGCGACCTCGTCGCCCGCGGTCTCCAGATGCCGCTCCTCATCCGCTTCCCCGAGATCCTCGGCGATCGGATTCGCCTGTTGAACGAATCGTTCGCCACCGCGATCGCGAACTACGACTACCAGTCGCGTTACCGCGGGGTCTTCCCGATCAAAGTGAACCAGCAGCGACACGTCGTCGAAGGCATCGTCGAGAGTGGTGAACCGTGGCAGTACGGCCTGGAAGCAGGTTCCAAGCCCGAGCTCCTGATCGCCCTCGCAGAGCTCGACCGCCGCGACGGCCTCATCATCTGCAACGGCTACAAGGACCGGGCTTACATCGAGACGGCACTCATCGCCCAGAAGTTCGACAACACGGTCGTCATCGTCGTCGAGCGCCCCGACGAGATTCGGACGGTCCTGGAAGCGTCGGAGCGGCTCGGCATTCGACCCAACCTCGGGGTGCGCGCCAAGCTCTCGCGCCGCGGAATGGGGAGGTGGGCGACCTCGGCGGGGGACGGCGCCAAATTTGGGCTCACGTCGACCCAAATCGTGGCCGCGGTCGAAGCACTGCGCGAACGCGAAATGCTCGACTGCATGCGACTCCTCCACTTCCACATCGGCAGCCAGGTGTCTTCCATCCGTCCATGGAAGGCCGCCCTCCGCGAAGCCTCGCAGATCTACGTCGAGCTCGTCCGGCTCGGTTGTCGCATGGGATTCCTCGACGTCGGGGGCGGCCTCGCCGTCGACTACGACGGTAGCCGCAGCGACTTCCGTGCGTCGATGAACTACGGAGTTCAGGAGTATGCGAACGACGTCGTCGCGGGCATCGCGGACGTCTGCAACGAAGCCGACGTCGAACATCCCACCATCGTCAGCGAGAGCGGACGCGCCGTCGTCGCCCACCAATCGGTGCTCGTCTTCGACGCCGTCGCCGAGTCGCACGAATCGCGGGGAATTCCCAGCGAACCCGCAGACGACGCCCACCGCGTGCTCCTCGAACTATGGGGTGTCTTCGATTCGATCAGTTCGAACAACATCCAGGAGTCGTGGCACGACGCACAGGCCGCGCTACAGGAGGCCCGCAGCCTCTTCGGTTTCGGTTACCTCTCGCTCACCGAACTCGCCGACGCCGAGACGCTCTACTGGGCCTGCTGCGCCAGGATCCACGAGAAAACGGCCGACGCCACGCGCCTCCCCGACGAGCTCGAGAGTCTCGACGAGCACCTCGGCAGCATCTACTACTGCAACTTCTCCCTCTTTCAGTCCGCCCCCGACATCTGGGCGCTCGACCAGCTCTTCCCGATCATGCCCGTCCACCGGCTCGACGAGCGCCCGACGCAGAAGGCGAAGCTCGCCGACCTCACGTGCGACAGCGACGGACTCGTCCGCTCCTTCATCGACGTCGACGGCGAGAAATCCGCGCTCGACGTTCACGAGGTCACAGAAGACGAGCCGTATCTACTCGGAATGTTCCTGACCGGGGCGTACCAGGAGATCCTGGGGGACCTTCACAACCTCTTCGGTGACACCAACGCGGTCCACATCCGCACCACGCCCAGTGGATACGCCGTGAGCGACGTCATCAAAGGCGACACCGTCTCGGAGGTGCTCCACTACCTGCAGTACGACGCCGAACGAATGGTCGAGAAGGTGCGGCGGCAGGCCGAACGCGCCCACGGCGAAGGCGACATGACCGTCAAACAGTTGCGGATGTTCATGAAGCACTACGAGAACTCCCTCGGCGCCTACACCTACCTGGACGACGGGGAGCACTGACCGACTACCCTTCGCCCACCGATGGAGCGAGAAGGTCGGTGACCCACTGACTGAGCACCCGAGTGTGCCTCGCGACGCCATAGATGCGCGGGTAGATTACTCTCGGCTTCGTGCTCAGGATTGCGCGCTCGACACGCTTCGCGAGCTCGTCGGTCGTCCCCGTCGGGACATGGTCGGTCACCAGCGAACTCCCGTAGCGCTCGAGCGCCGCGGTCGCCATCTCGGTCGTCACCGGCCCGGGGTAGACCGTCAGAACGTGCACTCCGCTCCCCTTGAGCTCCACCCGGAGGCTCTCCGAGCACGCAGACAGCGCCGCCTTCGAGCCGTTGTAGTGGCACATCCCCGGCGTGAACGTCAGCCCGGCCATGCTCGTCACGTTTACGATCGTCCCGCTGCTTCGCCCCTTCATCCCCGGCAGGACCGCGCGGATGAACGCCAGCGGGGTGACGACGTTCACGTTCATCATCCGCTGAATTCGTTCGAGCGACACCCCCTCCGTCGGCTCCACGTACTGAATCCCCGCGTTGTTCACCAGGATGTCCACCGGACCGAGTGCATCCTCGCATTCGGCGAGCACCGTGGCGGCAACCGCAGGATCGCTCAAATCCGCGGGTCGAACGAAGCACTCCGGCGCGAGATCGTCGGCCAGGGCCCGTAGCTGCTCTTCGCGCCGGGCCACGAGGGACAACTTCCAGCCGTTCTTCGCGAACCTACGGGCGAAGCCTTCGCCGATGCCCGCGGATGCTCCCGTAATCAAAGCATGCATCCAATTCCTCCACTGTTTGGAGGCCGCAGGGTATCGCCAGAGCCCACCCTCTTGATAGGGTCGGAGAGACTTTGCCGCGATGCAGGAGTGACGAGTGCGAAATTCGACCGCCGGGGCCGTGGCTCTCGTGTTGCTGTCACTGACGGGATGCGACGACAAACCCGCCGACGGCGGGCCGCAGAAGGCCGCGCCGCCTCCCGTGTCTCGCGTGACGACCGCGTATCCCGAGCCGATGGACGCGCGCGGTGAGGTCGACGGCCTGTCGTGGAAACATGTCGTCGACGCCGCCCGGATCACTGGCATGGCGCGCTGCGGCAAGCACGTCTACACCACGACCGAGTCGGGTCGCGTCGTCGTATGGGAGCCCGAGATGACGCGCGCGAGAGAGATCGTCCCCGACATCCACGGCGCAACGACGGTCCACGCCGTCTCCGACGGAGTGCTCTTCGGGCTGACCAGTGGCCGGCTCCTCTTCGCCACCTGCGACCTCGAGAACCGCGTGGAATCCCGGCAGGTCACGAAAGGCCGGATCGACTTCGCCGCGCTCGACCCGCGCAGCAAGACCCGCGCGTTCGTGATCTCGGTCGACCAGGAACCCGGAACCGCCCGGGCGGCGCTGATGGAGTTCCCCCGCGGCAGAAACGTCCACCCCCCTTTCGAAGCGAAGCTCGCCGAAGGCTCGGAGACGCTGGGCTTTCTGGACTACAAGGCCGAGCTCTGGTTCAGTGTCGTGCGACCCGCGTCGAGCGAACTCTGGTATCTCGAACGTTTCGACCCCCGAGCACCTTCGATTGACGACCTCCCCGACCGCGCCCGGATCGAGGGACTCGCGCAGGTCCAGCGCGAGGTCTGGGCCTACGGCTCCCACGGCCCCGACTCGCGAGGCTTCATCGCGCGCGTAGACACCGGCCGCGCTTCGATGAAGTGGGACGGACGGGAAGCGTGGTTCGGCACTCGTCCGGGCGGCGACGTTCCTACCGACGTCCCGATCCTCGCGGTGCTGCACGCGCTCAAGTCTATCTGGGTCGTGACCGCGGCGGACGTCTACGTGGCCGACCTGCAACTGCGGCGGTGGAAGAAGATCCCCGGCGGAATGCCCGCGGGCGTGAAGAAGATCACCGGGCACGCGGTCGCCGGCGACCGAATCTTCTTCACGACCCCGGCAGGGATGCTGGAGGTGACGACGAGCTCTCTCACCTTGCGAAACATCCCCCCGGCCGAGCCGCGCCAGCAGTCCTCCGACCCGCCGGTCTCTCTTCTATGGCGTGGGGCGCGCCTCGACGTCGACGGTGGCTCCCTGCGGGTGACTGACGGCCCGGCGCTCGACGCGAAGGTGAAGAACCCCCTGTGGATCGCGACCGACGGGCTCGATCGTCTCTGGGTCCTGGGGGAAGAAGACATCTACCTCTTCGACGCCCCCGACTCGACTCCCCGGCGCTGGGATGCCCCCTTCCGCACGCCCGTGAACGCCGTCGGCCTCGCCGTTTCTTCGAAAGACGCCATCGGGCTTCTGCTGGAAGACGGGAGCGCGGTGCACTATCGCCAGGCGACCGAATGAGTGTCACAGCGAGTGGCCGGCGGTTTGTGGTAGCGTGAGAGCGTGATCCCCGAATTCCTACAGCAAGGCTCCGTCTTCGTCGTCTTCCTGGCGCTCGTTGGCGCCGGACTCGGGCTGCCCATCTCGGAGGACATCGTAATCCTCGCCTCCGGTGCCATGACCGATCAGGCGGTGTTCCCGATGCTCCCAGCGTTGGCGGCCTGCTACTTCGGTGTCCTCGTCGGCGACTTCGCGATCTACAGCATCGCCCGCGCACTCGGAGACCGGTTCTTCACGTCGCGCGTGGGACGACGCGTTCTCCCCGACGAGCGCCGGATTCGCGCAACGGATCTGATCGAGCGGCGTGGGCCGCTCACAGTCCTCTTCGGCCGATTTCTCATCGGCTTTCGAATCCCGATCTTCGCGACTGCCGGAGCTTTGGGAATGCCGCGACGGCAGTTTCTCTTGTTCGATGCCATCGGCGCTGCGATCTCGGCCCCGGTGGTGTTCTTCGTCGGCTACCACTTCTCGAGGCAACTCCCAGCCATCATCGAGATGCTGGAACGCGTCGGACTCGTCGTCCCGTTCGTCGTGATCGGGATCTTCCTCGCCGTGGGGCTCACCGTTCGCCATCGCCGCAGGAGCGGAGAATGATCCGGCGCGACGCAACGGCCTCCCAGCGTCCTGGCGTGCCCTGGGCGGCTCTGCTCGGCATCGCCCTGGTCGCCGATGCCGCCTATTCGTTCGGTATCGGAAACGTGGTCCCCGGAGCGTTCGTGGGGGCACTCGGCATGGAGCGGCTCGTACATGTGGTAGGTCGACATGTTCGGCGTCGCCAGTGGCCCTGGAAGATCATCGGCGCAGAGCTCACCGAGGCGGGGCTGGAGCTTCGCGAAGAGCACCGAAAGGGGCACCTGCGCACGACGGTCATCCCCGGACCACTGATCCTCGACGTCGAGCACATGCCCGGCGCCGAGCGCGACCTCGAAGCTCGGTGGGCCGTCGTGATGCACACGATCCTCGGCAGCGTCGTCTGGGCCACCACACAGGACGAACAGGAGGCGCGGGGCCTCGCGTTCCGCCTCCGCTCTGCCCTCGGTCCCAACGACCTCTCCGGCATGCAGCCCTTCGAGCCGACGGGAGCGGTCGACGTCATTCCGGAGCGAAAGGCGGTGATGTGGGGCGCCCCCCCTGTAGTACCGGCGACGATCTTGCTGCGTGCGCTCTTCCTCGTCCTCGCGATCGCGACGCTGCCCTATCTACTACCCCCATACCTGGCAAGCGCGGGCTGGATGCTCGTCACGCTCACCATCGGCCTCCTCGGGTTTCCGACGCTCGGCGCTCTATCGGTTCTCGCCGCTCCCGCGCGCGGCCGAGCTACCGGCCTGTCTGCCGCGTCGGGGGAATTGAGCGCATGGGAACACAGCGAACCCGTTCACACCGTCGCGGTGCGAGGGGTCCGACATATCGGCTGGCACCGCCTCTCACTGGACGAGTCCCCCGTCGCCATGCAGCTCGTCGCCCACACGCCCGACTCCACCGTGCAGTCGCTCGTCCCGCGATCCATGATCCGCCGACTCGCCGACGAGACGTTTCGCGTCGTCGCCGCTCGGTACGACGCCCCCGCCGCACCCGTCGACGAAGCCAGATGGAGCGTGCGGCTTCAGGGAGGTGTCGCCGAGGCGATCGAGGCCGTCTCCTGGGCGCAGCGTTTCGTGGCCGAAGGGCGGGAAGCGCTCGGCAGAAACTAGCGACGGCGAGATACCCCCGGTCCTCCGGGCGGTGCGCGATCGGCTTGTCGTGTCGGAGGGCAAACCCTATCGTACGGCCCAGCCCATCCCGCCGTCCGCTCCGACGAGCCCGCCCCATGCCCGACTACCGTATCGCCCTTCCCCTCCTCGCCCTGCTCGCGCTCGGCTGCGAGCGCAAAGCCCCGCCCGACCGAACCCCCGCCGAAACTACGGGGGTGGGCACCGCTGTCACGTCCCCGGCACCGGCTCCGACGAAACCGACCGACGCAGCGCCTCGTCTCGAGCCCGCCGCCCAGACTGTCTTTGCCATGGGGGACGTTCACGGGGACTACGACGCGATGATGAAGTCGTTGAGGCTCGGCGGGGTCGTCGACGACGCGGGCAAGTGGGTCGCCGGTAACGCGACCCTGGTGCAGACGGGGGACCTGCTCGACCGCGGCGATGACGAGCAGAAGATCGTGGACTACCTGGAAGCACTGCAAGAAGAGGCCGCGGCGGCCGGCGGGGAGATCGTCTTGATGAACGGAAACCACGAAGTGATGAACGTCGCCGGGGACCTCCGCTACGTCACCCCCGGCGGCTTCGCCGACTTCGAAGACGTCGAAGGACTCGACGTCGATTCACCGGCGCTGGCCCGGGTGCCGGCTCCTGCCCGGGCGCGCATGGCGGCTTTCCTCCCGGGCGGCCCCTACGCGAAGAAGATCGCCGACCATCCAATCGTGGCGGTCGTGGGCGACACCGTCTTCGCCCACGGTGGCGTCCTCCCTCAGCACGTCGAATACGGGATCGAACGGATCAACGACGAGACGCAGGCCTGGATGGAGGGCAAGGCAGACCCGCCTCTCGTTCTGCAGTCCGAAGAGGCGCCGATCTGGACCCGACTCTACTCGCAGGAACCGCCTGACTGCGCGACCCTCGACGAGGCACTCGCCGGGCTCGGCGCGGCCCGAATGGTCGTGGGACACACTGTCCAGCGCGAGGGGATTACCTCGGCGTGCGACGGCAAGATCTGGCGCGTCGACGTCGGGATGGCCGCCCACTACGGGGGCAAACCGTCCATCTTGAAAATCGATCCGGACGGTGTCCGCGCAATCGGCCCTGGATCGCAGCAGGAATGATTCTGCGACGACGCTGTTCCATCGCGGAACGACGCACCTCGCCCGCCGATTCCGTTGTTCGGCGCCCCTACCCGCTGTAAGCTTCGCACCATGTCGCAGCCCTCGATGGAAAAGCCGAACCTCCTCACGAAAGACTTCCCGATGCTCGGGGAGACGCTCGCCGGGCGGTACGAACTGCTCGACGTGATCGGCGAAGGCGGAATGGGCCTGATCGTGCGTGCTCGACAGCTCTCGATGGACCGAGACGTCGCCGTGAAGCTCGTGCGCCCCGAGGCGCTCACCGACGAGCTCGCCCGAAAGCGTTTCGAGCGCGAAGTCCGCATCGCCAAGACGTTGGTCCACCCCAACATCGTGCAGCTCTTCGATTACGGGCAGGTGGACGGGGCCGCCTACGTCGTGATGGAGCTTCTCGAAGGGGAGACGCTCCACGACCTCATCAAGCGAGAAGCTCCCCTCTCCGTGGGTCGCGCGATCGACATCCTCGAGCAGGTCTTGAACGCGCTCACGGTCGCGCATTCCAAGGGATTCGTGCACCGCGACCTCAAGCCGGTGAACATCTTCCTGACCGACGCGGGACGACGCCGTGATTTCGTGAAAGTGCTCGATTTTGGCATCGCTCGCCCCACCGAGAAGTCCACCGACGAGTTCTTCACGACGACCGGATTCATCTCGGGCACCCTCCCCTACATGGCCCCCGAGGTCATCGCGAAGAATCGGGTCAGCACCTCCGCCGACGTGTACGCAGCGGGCCTCATCCTCCTCGAGATGCTCTACCGACGCTACGTCTTCACCGGTCAATCACCCACGGAGATGGCGCTCCAGCACATGCGCCTCGACATCCCGATCGCCGAACCGCTGAAGGGTTCGGCGGTCGAGCGATTGGTGACCGCGATGACCGCCAAACGGGAGGAACAACGGCTCCAGGACGCCGACGCGTGCCTGGATCTGCTGCAGGAGCTTCGAGCGGCCCTCCCGGTCGACATCCGACTCAGTCGCGAGCAGGTCCGCGAGACCTTCGCCGGATTCGAGAAAGACGTCATCGACGATCTGATCGCGCCCACCCCTTCGAACCCTCGCGACACCGACTCCCCGAGGACCACACCCGCCGGTCCCGGCACGGACGACAGTACACTGGAGCCTGCCGCCGATCCCGTAGCGACGGACGCGGAAGCGACCGGTGAGACGAAACGACAACCCCTACCGTCCGCCGCACCATCGACTTCGGACCTGGAAGACGTCACGGGGAAGTCGTTGACGCCGGTCGTCCTTCTCGCGATCGGACTGCTCGTCGCCTTCCTCGTCGGGCTGAGTTTCATCGTCGGAGACGCCCCGGACGCCGAGCCCGTGGTCACCGCTCCCGCGCCTCCGTCCCCCCCCCCCGTCGGGGTGCCTTCTGTCGACGAAGCCGTCGAGGTTCCACAGGTCGATCAAGTGCCAGAAGAGGCGCTCACGGCGACCGTCTTCGTCGATACCCGTCCGTCGGGTGCGGAGGTCTGGATCGACGGGGAGCGACAGTTCACGACCCCGGTGGAGATCTCCGTGGAAGAGCGCCAGGATTGGACCTTCAAGCTGAGCGGATACAAAGACGGGAGCGCCGCCGTCGGTCCAGACTCGCGGCATCTCGTCGTCCACCTCGCCCGGCGCGGAGAGGCGGGAAATGCCGAGACGACGGTCGTCCGAAGTCCCGAGCCTCCGAAACCGAAACAGAAGGCGAAAGCCGTGCGAAAGCAGCCGAACGAGCCTGTCCAAGATGACCCGGAAGTTCGTCGTGTCCCGATGATGGTGGACTGAGTGGCCCCCGATTCCCCAAAGACCCCGCTCGCGACGGCGGTCCTGCTCGCCATGATGAGCGCTGGCCTCCCGGCTAGCGCCCAGGAAGAGAACACGACCGAGCTGAGCGAAAGCCAGCTCGATCTGAACGCGCGTGGCGTCGAGCTCGTCCAGCAAGGCGAGTTCGAGCAGGCGACGAAACTCTTCGAGTCGTCCCTCGCGCTCGGGAAATCGAACATCACCTACCTCAATCTGGGCCGAACGTACGCCCGAATGGGGCGGTGTGCCGACGCCGACCGGATCTACCAGCTCGTCGGGGATGCACCCGCGGTACCCGAACCTCCGCGCGATGCCGTGACTGCGAAAGCCGAGGAGTACCGAAGCGAACTCGACGAGTGCCGCGTCACCCTCGTGCTCGACTGCCGCCCCCCCGAACTGCAGGTCGCGATCGATGGAGGCGAACCGACGAGGTGCACGGAGGTTCCGGCCCGGGTCGAACCCGGCGCGCACGTCATCACGACCCACGCGAACGGCACCACCGAGGAACATCGCGTGACGGGCAGCACCGGCGAGCGGCTCCGCATCGTCCTCGTCGAGCCCGAGCCCGAGCCCGTCGAAGAGCCGGAACCGACCGCCGTCGGGGACCCGGTGCCTCAACCTGACGAGTCTTCCGGAGCGCTTCGAGTGGTCGGGTGGGGAACGACAATCACCGGCGCTGCGCTCCTCACCGTGGCGACCGTTCTCGATCTCGCGGTCACCTCCCCCGACGTTCGCAAGTACCGCGACGGGGACCCCGACGCCCCCGACTTCGAACAGATCCGTGGGCTCCAGCGAACGGGCAAAGTCCTGTTCGCCGCCGGCGCCGTGTTCACCGTGGGGGGCGGCATTCTTCTCCTCACGACGAGCCCCGGCCGCTCCGATTCCGAGACCGAAGTGACTCTCTCCGCCCGGATCCCGTTTTGAAGACTCCGACCCTCGCGATCTTCCTCGTCGTCGCGTTTTCCGTCGGCTGCGGTACGTGGGCCAAGCTCGACCCTCCCGATGATGCTGACGCCGGCAACAACGGTACCGATGCGGCGACGAACAACGGGACCACGCCCACCAACAACGTCCCCCAAACCAACAACCAGACCAACAACGGGATGCCGGACGGCCCGGTCTTCGACGAGAACCTGAAGCCTCCCATCTGCCAGGGCTTCTTCGACGACTGGGGCCTGATTCCGCCCGATGGAATGCCTCCGGTGCCGCCGCCGCCGGTGCCCGATCAGACCGCCGAGGTCGCCTGTTCCGAGACCCTTGGAGACACTTGCGACTTCACGTGTACCGAAGGTCAGTGCGCGGAGTCGTGCCTGGAGGGTTACGATTGCTGCAGCCTGCACTGCCCCGGTGGGTCATGTCGTCAGGTCTGCCACGCCGGGACGTCCTGTCAGGCGAGCTGCGGAGGCGGCGCCTGCATCATGATCTGCAAAGCAGGCGCAACCTGCCGCTTCCACTGCGGGGGCGGATGCAAAATCGAATGTGAACCGGGGTCGGACTGCGAGGCGATCTGCAATCGCGGGGACTGTCGATGCAACGAACCGGGCGCGATGGGACGGGGGGACGAGGAGACCTGCGTCAACCCCTGAGCCGCGGTTGATCGAGCGAGTTCAGAAAGGGATGTCGTCCTCGGGCCCTTCGACCGCCTCGAGATCCGCCGCATCCGACCACACGGTCTCACCGTCGTCGGTCTCGATCCCCGCCCGCATCCCGTCGCCCCACTTCGATTCGCCCCACCAGAAGATCGTCCCCTCGACACCGGCATCCTTCCCGTTCTTGATACGAACGCGATCCCCCTTCCCGAACTCCGCTGCCTTCTTCGCTTCCTCGAGCACTTCCGGATCGATGTCCGCGTCGGGCCACGCGAGATTCTCTTCGTCGACCCAGTACTTGGTTCCGTCCTCGGCGGTGACCCCGGCGCGCATCCCCTCGCCGAACTTGGACTCTCCCCACCAGAAGATGTCACCGACCTCTCCGACCCCTTCGTAACCGCCCACGATGCGGACGCGTGCCCCCTTCTCCATCACACGCTCGCCCGATGACGGGTTGGGTGTTGGCTTCGCCTTCGAGGCTCCCTGCGACGGCGCCTTCGCATCGGCTGTGTGTGGAGCGGAGCGGAGCGGTTCGTCGCGTGGTGGAGCGGCGAGCTCCGCAGGAGGCAGCTCCATCTCCGCATCGTGCGGCATCTGGAGGTCGGGCGCCGGTCCGACGCTCCCCTTCCCGGACATCAAGTCGTCGAGGCTACTGCCCTCGCGAATCCGAACGCCGAGCTCCATCGCGTCGTCGATCGCCGCTCCCGCGCCCTCCCCCGCGAAAACGAAGTCGACGTCGAACCCCATCGAGTCCGTCACCTCGGCTCCGGCTGCTTCGAGTTTCGAGATTGCCTCGTCCCGCGACAGGTCGCCGAACGAGCCGGTGAGGACGATCTTCTTTCCTTTCAGATCCATGACGTCGACATACCGCAAGGTGCGCCGCGGGGTAAAGTCATCGGAAGAGGTCGAGCACCGCGTCGTAGTCCGGTTCGTCTCCGATCTCCGAGACCTGTTCGACATGCCGCACGACACCGTCGGCATCGATCCCCATCACCACGCGGCTGTAGAGCCCTCCAAAAGGCCCGTCAGCGATCGTCACCTCGTAGTCGTCGCCGAAGCTCGAGCGAATTCCGCTCAGCATCTTGACGTTCTCGATCCCCTCGCCGGCCCGAAAACGGCCGAGGGCGAAGGGCGTGTCTTTGCTGATCGTGAGGACCGTCGTCCCCTCGAGGTCCGCTGCCTCCATGTTGAAGTAGCGAACCGTGATCGCGCAGACGCCCGTCTCGACGCTCGGGAAGATGTTCAAGATGAGGTTCGTCCCTTCGAAGTCCGACAGGCTCACGTCCTCCAGGTCCACCCCGGTGAGGGTGAAATCCGGCGCTTTCTCGCCGACTGCGGGGGGATCTCCGATCGTCTTCGTGGGCGTTCCGTCCAGCGTTATCGATGCCATGAGTGTCTCCTCTCGACTGAAAAATCTAACGTTCTTCTACGCGTCCATCCGCGTGGATGGCAAACCGTCCCTTCTCTCGGGGATGAACGGGCGACTCTGCGGGCCACGGCCATCCACCGAACTGGGTCTGCTGGTAGTCGACCATCGCCTGGCGAATCTCCCCGACCGTGTTCATCACGAACGGACCGTGCTGAACCACCGGTTCCCCGATCGGTGTCCCCTGCAGCACGAGAATCTCGCCGGGGGCGCCGATGGTCTGAACCTCGACGTCGCGGTCGGGGCGAACTCGAATCGCCCGCCCCAACGGAAACTCTCGATCGGCTACACGAAGCCGGCTCCCCTCGAAGAAATAGATCGCCCGGTTCGTGTCGGACGGACCGGCCGGTAGCGTGAGCGAAGCCCCTGCTTCCAACTTCGCAGCCCAGATCGCCACGTTCGACTGCTCCCGGGCGGCCCACGAGTTGGGCGGCGGTGCCGGCGGGGTCGCATCCCCGTAGCGCCCCGCCACCACCGTGACTTCGACCCCCTCGGATTTCACACGCGGGATCGTCTCGTCCCACAGCATCGTGAAGTACGGGTCGACCAACTTGTCAGCGCGCGGCAGGTTCAACCAGATCTGAAACAGCTCCGTGGTGTTCGGCTCGTCGCGTCGCAGCAGCGGAAACGCCTCGGAGTGAACGACACCCGCGCCCGCCGTCATCCACTGCACGTCGCCTCGCCCGAAACGAGCGGTCGCGCCAAGGGAGTCGGCGTGATCGATGAAACCCTGCCGGGCGATCGTCACCGTCTCGAAACCGCGATGGGGGTGGCGTGGAAATCCCGGCACGACCTGGCCGTGGTACATGCTCCAACCGTCTTTTCCCCCGAAGTCCGCACCGATGCTCCGCCCTGCCAGCGACGCAGCGGGCCCCATCTGCTCGTTCCCCTCGGGATAAGCATCGTAGTGGTGCACGCAGAAAAGAAACGGGTCCCACGTCTGCCATGGAAACCCGAGCTCCAGCACGTCCAGAATCACGTCGTCTGCCATCTTGCTCCTCGCGTGGCTCTCGCCATCATTGTTCGATGCGGCGAATGAACGCCGAGAATTCCTTCAGGTACGTCTTCAGCAGGTCTTCCAGACCCTGATCGACGAGCTCGAGATCGTCGTCGAAGACGCTCTTCGCGCCTTGAACGTAGACCCCGACCCCGTGAAACGGGACGAGCTTCAGCGCGCGAAACGTCGTCTGCCAGGCCGCCTGCGCATCGTGCGTGCCTCCTCGCCCGGGAGTCGCGCCCATGATTCCGACCGGTTTGCCGTGAAAGGTCGAGGACGCGTTCTTCCGGGAGAGCCAGTCGATTGCATTCTTGAACCGGCCCGGGACGCCGTGGTTGTACTCGGGCGTGACCAGCAGCAGCCCGTCCGCAGCTCCGATCTTCTCCTGCAGGTCGAGCACCACCTGGGGCAACCCCTCGGCCTCTTCGCGATCTCCGTCGTACAGCGGGATCGCCTCGATCGATTCGATCTCGATCTCGAGGTCTTCGGGCGCCAGAGCCACACAGGCGCGAAGAAGGGCTCGATTCAGCGATCGTTTTCGGGTGCTCCCTGCGAGTCCGATGATTCGGGGCATGGTCTTCTCCAGTCGGGGCGAACGTAAGTAAAGCACGGAAGGGGGCCGGTGCCAGTGAGCGACGTCGTACACACCGTTTCTCTTTTGCAACACGGTTGCTCACCGCGCGACGGCGTTCACGTTCCGGACGCTTCACAGGTCCTCACCGGTGGTGCACAACGGTGAGAGAACATCGGGGAAGATCCCCGGAATCGGCACGACAGGAGGATGGTGAACAATCGACGACAGCGAGAACTGGACGTAGTGATCTTCGGCGCGACGGGATTCACGGGGGAGCTCGTCGCGGAGCATCTGCTGACCCGCGGCCCCGCTGACCTGCGATGGGCCATCGCGGGCCGTTCACGACCGAAGCTGGAGCAGGTTCGCGACCGACTCGCGTCGATCGATCCGCGCGCCGCGGACCTCCCGATCATCGTCGCCGACAGCAACGATCGCGCCTCACTCGACGAGATGGCGGCGCAGACTGCCGTCGTCGCCACCACCGTCGGGCCCTACGTCACCTACGGGCACGAGCTCGTCGCTGCGTGCGTGGCGGCGAGGACCGACTACTGCGACATCACCGGCGAAGCCAACTTCGTCCGAAAAATGATCGATAGCCACCACGACGACGCCCTGGAGCGGGAGGTCCGCATCGTCTCGTTCTGCGGTTTCGACTCGATCCCGAGCGACCTCGGGGCCCACGCCGTGCAGACCGCCCTCAGGGAGGCGACGGGCCGCGTCGCCGAGAGCGTCCGCACCGACATCCTGCGCATCAAGGGTCAGACGAGCGGCGGCACCCTCGCCACGATGGGCACGGCCGTCGATATGGCGATGGCCGATCCCGAAGAGCGCAGGGTCTTCGGGAGCCCCTATTCGCTGAACCCTCCGGACGCGCGCCGCGGCCCCCGCACCTCGCCGCAAAAGTTCGTCGCCCGCGGCCCGTACGGCTGGACCGCTCCTTTCTTCATGGCCACCGTCAACGAGAAGGTCGTCCGACGTTCCAACGCCCTCCTCCGCCCAGAAAATCGACCGTTCGAGTACGCCGAGGTCGTCTCCACGGGCCAGGGAGCCGCGGGAGCGGCGCGTGCTGCGGCCGTCGTGGGACTGTTGGGGGCAGCCGGCGTCGGGGTGGGGGTCAAGCCGCTACGGAAACTCCTCGTAGGGAGCGTCTTGCCGGAGCCCGGCGAGGGCCCGACCCGCGAGCAGATGGATGCCGGGCGGCTTCACACCCGTTCGACGGCCTCCGTCGAAGGGGTCACGGCGACCTGCGACATCCGCGGCAACCAGGACCCCGGCTACGGTCTCACCAGCTTGATGCTCGCCCAGACGGCGCTCGCGCTCGCGTTCGACGAACCCGAGCCATCCAGCCTCGCCGGCGGCATTCTGACCCCCGCGACCGCCCTCGGGAGCGCCCTGATCGACCGCCTACACGCGGCGGGGCTGACCTTTCAGACCACCACCTCGTAGTCAGCCTACCCCGTCCATCCATGTCGCGTGGAACCCGGCCGGCACGCGCTCCGGCACACGAAGCCTGGCGAGCGGCCCGTCCTCGACCCTCGCGGCGTCGAAGACGAGACACTGGCTGCCCCAGTCGTTGACGTCGGTGACGAGCGTCACCAGGTACCCGTCGTCCTCCTCGGTCGCTCCCGGTCGAGCGGCGAAGGTCGTCTCGCTCCCGTAGACGCCGGGACCGTAGTCCCACCGGGTCGATGCGCCGGTCTGGATGTCGTATTTCACCAGCGCGTCGAACGTCGCCGGGATCTCCCACGGGATCATCTGATGGTACGAGTAACGTCCCTTCCGTCCCTGGAACGCGAGGTTGGAGGTCGGGAACTCGGCGTTGAGATCGTCGAGCGCGCGCTCGCGCGTCTCCCCCGTCACCAGGTTCATGCGCCACTCGTAGAGGTTCGCCTGGAGCTTCAAGAACGACAGCATCGCCGCGAGCTTCCCATCCTCCGGGTCGGGACGAAGCGTCGGGTCGTTCGTCCGGCAGCCGACCATCACGATCCAGTCACCCTCCTCCCAGGTGTTGACGACGTGCAACATGTAGCACGGCTCGAACTCGAACCACCGCACCTGGTCGCCCGTCCCGAACCGCGGCACGACGCCGTAGCGCGTCGGAACCTCACGATGGAAGAGCGGCACTCGTCGCCCCGTCTTCTCGAAGAGCGCCGGATCGTGAAAGACCGGAAAGTCGTGGAGAACGGAGTAGTTCTGCGTCATCCCGACATCGTGCGGGCGCCGGGGTCCCGGTAGCTCGACGTCCGTCAGATGCAGCTCACCAGCCTTCGTCAGGACGCCGTACTGCATGTACGGGGGGACGTCTCCGTATGCGAAGAAGACCAGGTCCCCCGTCTGCTCGTCGACCTTCGAATGCGCCGATACGCGGGAAGGCAGTTTCCCTGCGAGGTCGTCGGGTCCGAGCGTCTCCAGAGTCACGGGGTCGAGCGCGTAGGGAAAACCGCTCTCGTACCAGAGCGCGATCAGGCGACCGTCGTAGGCGACCAGATCCGTGTTCGCGGTGTCTTTGAGCGCCCCCAGCGGCAGCGAATGGTCGAAGGGACTCAGCACTCCGGGCCAGATCGACTCGGCTCGCTCGTCCTCCAGCTCCAGCCCGCGGGTCCGTATCCACCGGGCTGCGTACCGAGCTTCCCCGTCCCCGAACCACACCCCGTGGACCATGCCGTCGCCGTCGAACCAGTGGTACCTCCCGTTCGGCCGGTACTTCGGGTTGGGACCATTGCGGAAGTAGGCGCCGTGGAGATCCCGCGGTAGCTCCCCCTCGAGCACCTCGAGCTTCGTCGGCGCGCGCTCCTCGACGATCGGGGCGAAGACGCCGTGTAGATATGGATTGTCGATCTCGCCGATCCACTCCGGTGCTCCCGCGGGAGGCGTCCCCGCAGGAGACAGACTTTTCGCATGTCGTTCCGTGATTTGCAGCGTCATGGTATCCTCCGGTCGGTCACCGACATCTGTTACCAGAATTCTCGCCATACAGCGACCTGCAAGGGCTGGCCCGATGCGGGGAACCGTGTAAAATCATACCCATGGAGCTGCCGTCCCAAGGACAGATATTTCAGAAGAAATACAAGCTTCAGGAGATCCTCGGCCGAGGAGGCTTCGCGGCGGTATACCGTGCAACCGACATGGAAATCGGGCGCGACGTCGCGATCAAGATGCTCGCCCCCGGCGAAGATGGCTACGAGTCGGGGGTCGCCTCACGCTTCATGCGTGAAGCCCGCGTCATCGCGAGCCTGCAAGACCCCCACACCATCACGATGTTCGACTTCGGCAAATCCAACGAGGGTTTGCTCTTCATGGTCTTCGAGTACGTGCGGGGCGAAGACCTCTCGCAACTCATCAAGATGACCGGACCGCTCCACCCCGACGACGCCGTCCACATCCTCGTTCAGCTCCTCGAG
>CAYPJU010000031.1:0-49518 GCA_964411125.1 uncultured Bradymonadales bacterium
AACGAGACCGAGACCGAGACCGAGACCGAGACCGAGACCGAGACCGAGAACGAGACCGAGAACGAGAACGAGAGCGAGAACCACCCACGCGACACGGACCGTTCACCCAGCAGCCTGCTTGCCTTGTCCCGGTCGCGCCCGAAGTTCCGGGGCGATGCAAGTCTTGCGATCGACAGACAGGGGTCTCGAGTGCGCGGCGGGCGACTTTGCGATCGACCCGTGGGGCGAGATCGACGTGGCGTGTGTGTCGCATGCGCATGCCGATCATGCGCGGCCCGTCAGCAAGATCGTCCACTGTTCCGAGCCGGGGGTGTTGCTGACGCAGCGCCGGGTCGGCAGTGCGGAGGTCATCGGGCATCCGTACGGCGAGCCGTTCCGGTTGGGCGACGCGACGGTGTCGTTTCATCCCGCCGGACACATCCTCGGCTCCGCCCAGATTCGGGTCGAGGTCGCCGGCGAGGTGTGGGTCTTCAGCGGCGACTGCAAGCGCGAGAGCGACCCCACGTGCAAACCTTTCGAGGTCGTCCCTTGCGACACCTTCATCACCGAGGCGACTTTCGCGCTGCCGATCTACCGATGGAAGCCGACCGAAGAGGTCGTCGACGAGATCTGGGCGTGGTGGCAGCAGAACGTCGACAGGAACAAGACGTCGATGCTGTTCTGCTACTCGCTGGGTAAGGCGCAGCGCATCCTTGCCGGCCTCGCGAACAAGACCGAGCGCCCGGTGTACGTTCACGGGTCGGTCCTCCCGTGGGAGCGCGTCTACCGGGACGCCGGCGTGAAGATGGTCCCGACGGAGTACGTCACGGACGCGGAACACCCCACGGACTTTGCCGGGGAGCTCGTGATCGCGCCGCCCTCGGCGAGCCGGTCGACCTGGATGAAGCGCTTTCGTGACCCGGACACCGCGTTCGCCTCGGGCTGGATGCGGATTCGAGGGATGCGACGCGGGCGGGGTTGGGACCGCGGCTTCGTCCTCTCCGATCACGTGGACTGGCCCGGCCTCGTCGAGACGGTTCATCAGACGGGCGCGAGCCGCGTCTACGCCACCCACGGCAAGACGGACGTGATCGTGCGTTACCTGCGCGAGCATGGGATCGATGCGGCGTCGCTCGAGACGACCTACGGCGGCGAAGAAGAGGACTGATGCGGCGTTTCTCGCAGCTCTACGACGCGCTCGATCGCACGACGTCGACCAACGCGAAGGTCACCGCGATGGTGGAGTACTTTGGCGACGCGCCCTCGCTCGATGCCGCGTGGGCCGTCTTCTTTCTGTCCGGCGAGCGCCTGCGTCGCCCGGTGAAGACGCGGACGATGGCGGCGTGGGCGACCGAGCTCGCCGGCATCACCGACTGGATGTTCGAGGCTTCCTACTCGGCGGTCGGTGACCTCGCCGAGACGATCGCGCTGCTGGTCGATTCGATCCCCCACCGCGACGTCCCCGAGCCGTGGGACCCGCCGCTGCACGAGGCCGTGGAGTGGGTGAAGGAGCTGCGCGGGCTCGACGAAGAGGTCCAGCGCGAACGGGTGCTCACGGTGTGGGCGGGCCTCGAGCCGCGCGACCTCTACCTGCTGATGAAGCTGATGACGGGAGCGCTCCGCGTGGGCGTATCGAAGCGGCTCGTCGTTCGCGCGCTGACCGAGTACTCGGGGGTCGACCGCGCAACGATCTTCCACCGCATGATGGGGCACTGGGAGCCGAGCGCGCGCGCGTTCGAGCGTCTCTTCGAGGAGGGTGACGACGTAGACCTGTCGCGTCCCTACCCCTACTTCCTCGCCTCGCCGCTGGAGGCGGAGCCCGAGTCGCTGGGAGCACCCCGGGACTGGCAGGCGGAGTGGAAGTGGGACGGCATCCGCGGCCAGCTCATCCGGCGCGACGGGGAGACGTTCCTATGGTCGCGCGGCGAGGAGCTCGTCAACCACCAGTACCCCGAGGTGATCGAGGCGGCGTCCCACCTTCCGGACGGAACGGTTCTCGATGGAGAGCTGCTCGCATGGGACGAAGCCGCGGGCGTGCCGCTACCGTTCTCGCAGATGCAGCGTCGCATCGGTCGCAAGAAGGTCGGCAAGAAGATGCTTAGCTCGGTCCCGGTCGCCTTCATGGTCTACGACCAGATCGAGAAGGACGGCGCGGATTTCCGCGAAGCGTCGATGGCCGCGCGCCGGGCCGCTCTGGAGGCGACCGTACGCGGCCTCGAAGACTCGTTTCCGCTGTCGCCCATCGTCGGGTTCGACAGCTGGGCCGAGCTTGCGGAGCTGCGCGGTGAAAGCCGCGAACGCCGGGTGGAAGGGGTGATGCTGAAGCGGCTCGACAGTCCCTACCGGGTGGGTCGAACGCGCGGCGATTGGTGGAAATGGAAGGTGGAGCCCTTCGAGATCGACGCCGTCCTGATCTACGCACAGCCGGGCCACGGTCGTCGCGCGGGTCTACACACCGACTACACGTTCGCGCTTTGGGACGATGGGGAGCTCGTCACGGTCGCCAAGGCGTACTCCGGGCTGTCGAACGAGGAGATCCGCGAGCTCGACACCTGGATACGGCGCAACACGGTCGAAAAGTACGGCCCGGTGCGCGCCGTCGAGCCGACTCACGTGTTCCAACTGCACTTCGAGAACGTTGCGCCCTCCAACCGGCACAAGTCCGGGTTCGCCGTGCGGTTCCCCCGGATCGCCCGCTGGCGCCGCGACAAGCCGATCGAGCAGGCCGATTCGCTGGACCGTATCCGCGCGATCGTGCGGGTCGCCCAGGATGCGTGATCGCGCGGGGGGACTGCCTGGCCTGCGCCGGTCGTGTCGCCCGAGTATCGCGCAACGTGGCCGTGATCTCCGCATCCAACGTGCGATGGAGGAGTCATGAAAAAAGCTGTCATAGCGGCCGTGGGTCTCGGAGGTCTACTCGTCGCCTCGGTCGCGGGAGCACAGATGTTTCGAGGAGCCTACGACGAACCCGCCCACGAGGTCGTCTTCGCCGACGGCCCGTTCGAGCTTCGTCGGTACGAAGCTCGGATCGTGGCGGAAACCAGGGTCCGCGCTGCCAGCATGCGGGACGCGACGTCGCAGGGTTTCGGCCGCCTTGCGGACTATATCTTCGGCGGCAACGAGGGGACGGACGGTTCCTCGCAGAAGATCGCCATGACGACCCCCGTGGAGTCGGCGCCCGACGGCGACGAATTCGTCGTCGTGTTCACGATGCCGCCGAAGTTCACGTCGGTGGAGCAACTGCCGCAACCGAAGGACTCGCGAGTGGTGGTACGGCGTGACGAGGGACGGGTCGTCGCGACGATGCGTTTCGGGGGTGTGGCGCGGAACAAGGACATCGGGGAGCTGACGGCTCGGCTGATGTCCAGGGTCGACCAGCACGGGTATGTGGCCGAATCGGAGGTTCGGATCGCGCAGTACGATCCACCGTGGATCCCGGGCGTGATACGGCGAAACGAGCTCATGGTGGACGTCGCAAAGCGGTGACTGACTCGGCCGGGCCGGCAACTTGCGCAAAGGTGGATCGGAGATAATCTCCGAAGCGTCGCGCTGCATCGTGGACTTCTCGCCATCGAATCCGAACACCCAGAACAGGACTCCGAAGACTCGACGCCCTTCACCGCGTCGGCATCCCGCGGCGAAACCCCGGCGGCTCCAGCGGGCTGTCGCAGGAAGCTCGCCATCGTCGTGGGCTCGATTCTACTGGCGGTCCTCGTATCCGTCGCGGCGCTCGCCGTGTGGGAGATGCGGACGTCGACTCTGCAGGCGCGCTACTTCACAGAGAGACTGGAGGGGGCGTCGTTCTCGGTCGAAGACGGCCCGTCCGAGACGCTCTTGTTCCCCGAGCACGGGCCATACGACGTCCGACTCGGCTACACCCGGATCGAGGCGGCAGGTGAACGGCTCGACGCTCTGGGCTACGAGCTGACGAGCCAGGCGCGGTGGAGCCCTCGCTTTCAGGAGATCGTCGCTGAAGGGGCGTTCCCTCCTTACGTCGAGAAACGCCAGGCCGGCCTTGCGATCATCGACGCGGGGGGAGAGCCGCTCTACTTTTTCAGCGTTCCGCGTGAAGTCTACCTCGAGTTCGAGGACATCCCGCCGCCGATCGTCGACTCGCTACTGTTCGTCGAAAACCGCTCGCTCCTCGATCTCGAGCCGGCGACGCGCAACCCCGCCATCGAATGGTCTCGCCTCGCCAATGCCGTCGTGGAGAACGGGCTCGAAGTCGTTGGGTTCGGTTCGGACCGACCGTCGGGGGGCAGCACCCTGGCGACCCAGATCGAGAAGTTTCGTCACAGTCCGGGCGGGCGAACGGCCAACGTCGAGCAAAAGCTGCAACAGATGTACTCGGCTTCCCTGCGCGCCTATCTGCACGGTCCCGATACCGCCGAGGCGCGCAAACGGATCGTGCTCGACTACGTCAACGGTGTTCCGCTTTCGGCGAACCCGCAGATGGGGGAGGTGTTCGGCCTTCGGGACGCGCTGACGGTCTGGTTCGGGGCCGACCCCTCCGAGGTCGACGATCTGCTCTTTCGGGGAGACGTGAAGACGTGGCAGGACAAGGAGGCGCGGGGGCTCGCGCTGCGCCGGGCGCTGACGCTGATCCTCTCCCAACGACGCCCCAGTGAGCTTCTTCTGCAGCGTCGCGACGCCCTCGACGAGATCACCGACAGCCACCTGCGCGTCATGCGAGCCGAGGGTGTCATACCGATGGCGCTAGCGGACGAAGCGCTCGACACACGCTCTCTCTCGATCGACATCGGGGAGCTGCCCGAGCCGACCCACTTTCGCGAAGTGAAGACGCAGAACGCGGTGCGAGCACAGCTGCGAGAGCTGGTCGGCGAGCCGTCGCTGCATTCTCTGGATCGGATGGATCTGGAGGTTCAGTCGACGATCGAACTGTCCGTCCAGGAGGCGATCAAAGCGAAGCTGCACGGGCTCGACGATCCGAAAGGGGCCGAGGAGATGAACCTCGTCGGGCATCGCCTGCTGAAAGACGACGCGAAGGGGATCGTCTTCGGGCTCACCCTCTACGAGCGCACCCCTTACGGGAGCGCGCTTCGACTGCAGGTCGACACGTACGACCAGCCGCTGAACATCAACGAGGGGATCAAGCTCGATCTCGGGTCGACCGCGAAGCTCCGCACGATGACGACATACCTCGAGATCGTTGCGGAGCTGCACGACGAACTGAGTGGCATGACGCCCGAAGCACGCCGCGACCTCGTGATCGACTCGGACGACGTGCTGACGAAGTGGGTGTGGGACCAGCTTCGCAAAGATCCTCGCATCGAGCTCGAAGAACTTCTCGAAGCGGCGATGAACCGGACGTACTCGGCGAGCCCTGCAGAGACGTTCTTCACGGGGGGCGGGGCCCATCGGTTCGGCAACTTCGACAAAGCGGACAACAGCAAGCGCGTCACCGCGCGCGAGGCGTTCCAGCGGTCGATCAACCTGCCGTTCGTCCGGATGATGCGGGAGATCGTGCGCTACTACGTCCCCCAGCTTCCAAACGCCGGTCCTACGCTCTTCACCGACCCCGAGCATCCGGGGCGGCGGGCGCGTCTCGAGACATTCGCGAACACTGAGTCGCGCGAGTTCTTGCAACGCTTCTACGCGAACTACCGGGGCACCTCGGCAGAGGAGGCGCTCGACCGCCTCGTCGCCCGTCGAAGCAAGTGGACGCCCGTCGCGCTCGCGACGGCGCTTCGGTCGGCGGCTCCAGACCTGGGCTTCGAGGCATTCAGCGACCGAATGCGGGGGCACCTCGACGCGAGGAAGCTCACCGACGAGAAGCTGCGGAAGCTGTACGACGACCACGGGCCGGGCAAGTTCGACTGGAACGATCGCGGGTACCTGACGCGCCTTCATCCACTGGAGCTGTGGCTCGTCGCCCACCGCAGGACGACGGGGGAGCCTCGCTGGACCGACGCCGCAGAGGCATCGGCGCAGGTGCGTCGAGAGGTTTACGAGTGGCTCTTCAAGCCGAAGCGATTCAAGGCGCAGAACAAGCGGCTCCGTTACATCCTCGAACGGGAAGCGTTCGAGCGGATTCACCGAGAGTGGGCCCGGCTGGGCTATCCATTCGAAGAGCTGACCCCCTCGCTCGCGAGCTCGATCGGCGCCGCAGCGGACCGCCCCGACGCGCTCGCTCGGTTGGTCGGCATCATCGCCGGCGGCGGGCTCGCATACGAACGCTACGTGGCGTCCAGCTTTCACTTCGGGGTCGGGACGCCCTACGAGACCCGCTACGAGCGGCGCCCCCACGAACCGGTCCGCGTGATGAACGAAGCGGTCGCGCGTCGCCTTCGGTCCGAGCTCGTCGGCGTGGTCCGCGAAGGGACCGCCAAGCGGCTGCGTCGAGCCGAGCCCTACAAGTCGGACCCGCTGTGGCTGGTCGGGGGGAAGACGGGGACGGGGGATCACCGCAAGAGGAAGACGGGGCGGGGCGGACGGGTGCTCGAGGAGACGCCGGTGAGTCGTAGCGCGACGTTCGTCTTCTTCCTCGGCGACCGGTTTCACGGCACGCTCACCGCGTTCGTGGAGGGCCCGGCGGCGGCCGACCACGAGTTCACCAGTTCGCTCCCCGTGACGATCCTGCGCGAGCTCGCCCCCGAGCTCGAGCCGATCGTGGGGCGCTCGAAGCGGAAAGGCGGTCGCGGCGTGGAGCCCGACGAAGTCGAAGTGTTCGACGGCGTCATCTTCTACGACGACCTCTCCGCCGATCGGGAGGACGACGGGTGGATGCCCGAGTAGTCGGAACAACTGCCGGCTACCGGCTTCTGGCCCCGCGCCGATGAGGGATCGGAGGCTCCCCGTACGAGCCGCGAGGTAGGACGCAATCGTTGTCACCGGTCGGGGTGCGTGCTACAAGACTGGCGCTCATCGCTAGTCAACGCGCGAACTTCGTATGAATGGACAGCCTCAGCGGCAGGGCGAGCTGGTAGGAGAACGGCTCTTCGGAGACTACGTCATCGCCCGCAAGCTCGGGGAAGGCGGAATGGGCGCGGTCTACCTCGCGCGCCAGGAGGCGATCAACCAGGAGCTCGCGATCAAGGTCCTGCACGGTCAGGCCGCGCAGAGCGCCGAGATCATCGAACGCTTCAACCGCGAAGCGCGCGTCATCTCGATGCTGACGCACCCCAATATCATCCGTGTCTTCGTGTTCGGCCGCACTCCGAACAACCTGATGTACATGGCGATGGAGTACGTGAAGGGCCGCGAGCTGCGCGAAGAGATGCGCAAGGGGCCGCTCGACGAGCTCGACGCGATCAAGGTGATGAAGCAGACCTGCAGCGCGCTGCAGGAGGCCCACGATCTCGACATCGTCCACCGCGACCTCAAGCCCGACAACATCCTACTGACCGAGTTCCGCGGCGAGTCGATGTTCGTGAAGATCCTCGACTTCGGGATCGCGAAGATCACCAACCAGGAAGGGCAGGAAAAACAGCTCACCCAGGCGGGGATCGTCTACGGTACGCCCGAATACCTGTCGCCGGAGCAGGCGCAGGCCAAGCCGCTCGACCATCGCACCGACATCTACTCGCTCGGCGTGATGCTCTACGAGATCATGGTGGGGAAGGTCCCGTACCAGTCGGCGTCTGCGGTGGAAGTCCTGACGATGCACGTCTTCAACGAACCGACCCCCCCGAGCCAGGTCGCGCCTCATCGCGTCTCGCCGTCGATGGAAGCGATCATCATGAAGGCGATGGCGAAGAAACCGGAGGACCGCTACCAGAGCGCGCTCGAGTTCTTCAGCGCCCTGGCGCAGCGGGAGCAAGAGATCCTCGCCGAACGCGGGCTCGGGGTCAGCTCGAACTACGTCCCGGGGAGCGAGCTCACCGGGATCTTTCAGTCCGTCCCCCTCCATGCGATGGTACCGCAGCACGGTGATCAGACGCAGCGAGCGGCGGTGCAGCCCCCGCCCCCCGGATACCACTCGCAGCAGCCAGCTCCGAACACCGGCCCGCACCAGCAACACCCCCATCAGAATCCGCCGTCGGGGGCGATGCAACAGCAACGGCCGATGCCGCACACCGTCGCGGTCCAATCGAGTTCCGACGATTCGACGCGCAAGATCATCATGTTCGTGATCTTCGTCTGCGTCGTGGTGCTGCTCTTCTTGCTGGTCCTGATTCTTCTCCTCATCTGACCCGTTCCGCGCTGGGGTGACGTGCTCTTCGATCTCGAAAACGTCCATAAGTACTACGGGGACTTCCACGCGCTGCGCGGCATCACGATGCGCATCCCGGAAGGTAGCGTAGGCCTGCTGGGCCCCAACGGTGCTGGCAAGTCGACGCTCATCAAGACGATGCTCGGTCTCCTCAAGATCGGGTCCGGTTCGGCGCAGGTGCTGGGCCACCGCCTGCCCGACGAAGCGGAGAAGGTCCGCAAGGCGACGGGCTACATGCCCGAGAACGACTGCTACCTCCCGTACATGACAGCCGTGCAATACGTGAGCTTCTCGGGCCAACTTACCGGAATGCCGAAAGCCGAAGCGTTCCGACGCGCCCACGAAGTCCTCTACTACGTCGGGCTTCAGGAAGCTCGATACCGGCAGCTCAGCGGGTTTTCGACCGGGATGAAGCAGCGCGTGAAGCTCGCTCAGGCGTTGGTCCACGGACCGAAACTGGTCTTCCTCGACGAACCGACCAACGGGCTCGACCCTCAGGGTCGCGACGAGATGCTCGAGCTGATCGAGGACGTGAAGGCGCGCGGCGTCAACGTCGTCCTCTCGAGCCACCTCCTCCCCGACGTCGAACAGGTCTGCGAGTCGGTCATCATGCTGAACCAGGGCAAGCTCGTGCATCACGGCTCCATCGAAGCGCTCAAGTCCGGCGGCACCTCGGTGATCGAGGTCGAGACGAAGGACGCGAACGACCGTCTGAAGAAGGTCCTGGAGGGGGAGGGGCTCGACGTCGGGGTCGAAGGGCTGCGGCTGAAGATCCGGCTCCCCGAGGGGAAAGATCCCGACACCATCCTGCGGGCCGCCGTGGCGAACGACATCCAGATTCGGCACTACATGCCCGGTGAGCTCACGCTCGAGAGCGCGTTCCTCGGTCTGTTGGAAGAGGCGGGCTGATGGCGATCCACGAACAACAATACGTCCGCTACGACGGGGCGATCCGAGAATCGGGCGCCTGGCGTGTCATCGCCTGGACCGGGTTGCGGACTTACCTGTCGTTCCTGCGAACCAAGCTCGTGCTCCTCTTTCTGTGGCTCGGGCCGCTCTTCTTCGCGGGGATGAGCCTCCTCGAGTATGCGCTGCGTGGGCAGTTGCAGTCGATGACCGGAGCGAGCGAACCGAACGCCGTCTACATCGTCTACTTCCTCCAGATGCAGGTGTGGTCTCTCGCGATCCTCTACATGACGAGCGGGTGTGGCGTCGTCAGCGAAGATCTTCGGTACCGGATGTTCCAGCTCTATTTCTCCAAGCCGATCACCCGCGCCGACTACGCCATCGGAAAGTTCGGCAGTCTCGTGTTGCTCGGCGCGCTCGTGACGGTTCTCCCCGCCATCGTGGTCGCCGCCGTGCGCGGCGCTTTCTACGTTCAGTCGGAGTACTTTCCCGTGCTCGCCACGCAGATGGCGATGGGGGTCGGTCTCTCGGGGCTCTTCCTCGCCGTGATGGCCGCGGCGGTCGCCGGGCTCAGCAGCACCACGTCCCGGACCGGGTACGTCGTGCTCTCCTGGATTGGCGCCCTGGTCGTACCGCTCATCCTCAGCGGGATCGTCGCGATCGCCACGGGAGACACCGAGTTCGCAGCCCTCTGGAGCCTCACCGGCAACATGCACGTCGTCAGCGAGACCTTCCTGACACCGGACGAAGCGATCGAGAACCTCTACTGGGTCGCCCCACTGATCCTGACCCTCGTCGCCGGAGGCGGCATCGGGGCGCTCTACTGGCGGATCTCTCGGCTCGAGGGGGTCGCGTGAGCGAAGCGGCAGAAGCGAAACCGAAGCAGCGAATCCCGCACGTGGGAGGCGAGGGGACGATCGTCGCCGCGAGGCGATTGTCGCTATGGTACGGGCAGGTCATCGGGATCAACGACATCAACCTCGACATCGGGCAGGGGGTCGTCGGACTGCTCGGTCCCAACGGCGCGGGCAAATCGACCTTCATGAAGGTGGTCACCGGGCAGCTCCGGCCGTCGACGGGAACCGTCGCGGTCCACGGCGAGATCATCTGGAACAATGCCGCGGTGATGTCGAACCTCGGTTTCGTCCCCGAACAGGACGCCTTCTACGAGGAGATGACCGGCAAGCAGTTCGTCACGTACTTGACCCGCCTGCAGGGATTCGGTGCCGACGATGCATCGAGCCTCGCGGATGCCGCGATCGCCCAGGTGGATCTGACCGAACAGGCCGGCAGAAAAATCCGCGAGTACTCCAAGGGGATGCGGCAGCGCATCAAGATCGCACAGGCCCTCGCCCACAGCCCGAGCTTTCTGGTGCTCGACGAACCACTCGCCGGGACGGACCCGGTCGGACGGCGTCACATCATCGACCTGATAAGAGGGTTGGGGGAGGCGGGGAAGACGGTGTTGGTGTCGAGTCACATCCTCCACGAGGTGGAGCAGATGACGACCGACATCGTGCTGATCAACAAGGGACGGATCATCGCGGACGGCAACATCTATCGCATCCGCGAGATGATCGACGAGCATCCCCACACCATCTTCGTCGACTGCGACACCCCGCGCGAGTTTGCCGCGAAGCTGAGCAGGTTCGACGACGTCGTCTCGATCACGTTCCTCGAGACCGGGTTTCAGGTCGCGACGACGAGCCCCGACGACTGCTACGGCCGGATCGTCTCGATGGCGGTCGCCGACGGCGTCGCTCTGCGGCGGATGACCTCGCCCGACAACAATCTGATGGCCGTTTTCAAGTACCTGGTGCACTGATGGCAGAGACGACGGCAGCGCCGCCCAGAGATCTCGGCGCGGTGAAACAGCTCATGACGATGATCGGTACGCAGGTTCGCCTGCTCGTCCTCGCGCGTAAGACGCGAGCGCTCCTGATCGTCCAGATGATCCCGGTCGTCGCCGCGTTGATCTACGTCGTCTTCGAGTCGGTCGACGGGCTGACGATGTTCACCAACGTCACCCAGAGCGTGACAATCCCGTTCCTCGCCCCGCTCGCCGCGATCTTTTTCGGCGGGCCCGCGATCGTCGAGGAGATGGAGGGGCGCACCCTGACGTATCTGACCCTTCGGCCCGTGAACAAGGTCACGCTCTTCGTCGGCAAGTCGGTCTCGGCGATCCTCGTCGCCGTCCCGCTGGTCGTCCTTCCGGTGTTGCTTTTGTTCGCGATCTGTCTTTCGCAGTCGCCCGACTTCGGGGAAGCGTTCGCGAACCTCGGGCCGATGGTGGGCGCGGTCGCGCTTGGTACCACGGCTTACACCGCGGTCTTCGCGGCGCTAGGGGCGGCGTTTGCGTCGGGGCTGGTCGGATCGTTCATCTACTTCGTGGTGTTCGAGATGGTGCTGGCGACGCTGCCGGTGTTGGAACTGACGAGCCTGCGCTATCACGTCAAGAACACGGCGGGGGTGCAGGCGACCGATCGGCTCGGTTTCCTGGACCAGCTCGTCCTCGACGCACCGATTCAACTGGAGTGGTGGGTGAGCGTGATCATCCTCGGGCTGGTGGCGCTCGGCGCGACGGTTCTCGGTGCGGTGGTGTTCCGGGAACGACAATATTACATGTGATTTTCGAAAGTGCAGTGAGGTGGTGACGATGAAAGTAGACTTGGTGACGGAAGAGATCGCGGCCGCTTCGGCCGACCTGATCGTGGTGCTGGTGAATTCGAGCCTCGAGTCATCGAGTCTGGACGCTGCGTCGAAGGGGACGAAGGTCGACCTGCGGGAACTGCTGGAAGAAGAGGGCTTCGGCGGCGAAGTCGCCACGTCGCGGGTGTTTCGCGGACTCGGCGGCTTGAAGTCGAAGCGACTGGCTGCGGTCGGCGTCGGCGATGGCTCGGGACACGACTACCGCCGCGCTGGAGCTACCGCCGCGCGCCTCGCAAGCGAGCTTCGAGCGGAGAGTGTCGCGATCGCGGTGGGCGAGGATGCCGGCGCGTACGCCGAGCAGCTCGTCAGCGGCTGGCACCTCGGATGCTACCGTTACACGCGGCACCTTTCGAACGACGAAAAGCGGTTCGCCGGCCCGACTGCCTTGCGGCTAATCGGTCCGGGCGCCGAGTCGAACCAGCCCCTCGTGGAGCGGGCGCGCATGGTCACCGACGCGATCAATTTCGCACGCGACCTCGTCAACGATCCTCCCAACGAGCTAGTGCCAGCCTCCCTCGCGACCGCCGCGGGCGACATCGCGTCGACCTACGGGATGTCGTGCAAGATTTTCGAGGAGAGTGAGCTCCACGAGGAGGGTTTCAACCTCATCATGGCGGTCGGGAAGGGGAGCGAACATCCGCCGCGCCTCATTCATCTCACCTACAGGCCCGAAGGGGAGGTGAACCGCAAGGTCGCCTTCGTCGGCAAAGGCGTCACGTTCGACACGGGTGGGTACAACCTCAAACCGGGCGGAAGCCTGCTGAACATGCATTGCGACATGGCGGGAGCCGCCGCGGTGCTGGGCGCCGCGAAGGCTGTCGGTGCCCTGGCGCCCCGTGGGGTGGAGATCCACTTCGTGGTGCCGACGGCGGAGAACTCGATCGCGAACAACTCGTTCAAGCCGATGGACATCTTCCGCGGGTACGGGGGCAAGACGGTCGAGATTCACAACACCGATGCGGAGGGGCGGCTGATCCTCGCCGATGCGCTCGCCTACATCCAGGAACACGACGTCGATACGATCATCGATCTCGCCACCCTCACCGGGGCGGCGGTCGTCGCGCTCGGCGAGGAGATGGCCGGGCTCTTCAGCGACGACGACGAGCTCGCGGGGGGACTGCTGTCGGCCGCGGAGCGAAGCGGCGAAGATTTCTGGCGCATGCCGCTCAACCGGAAGCTCGACAAGGGGCTCGACACGGCGAATGCCGACATGAAGAACGTGGGGCCCCGTTGGGGCGGGGCGATCACCGCTGCCCTCTTCCTCAAGCGGTGGGTCGACATCGGCGCGTGGGCGCACCTGGACATCGCCGGCCCGGCGTGGGCCGAAAAGGAGTCGGAGATCGGTCCCGAAGGGGGCACCGGTTTTGCGGTCGCGACCCTCGTCGAGTTTATCGATCAACTGAGCCGGTGAGTGCTTTACAAGATTTCGGGCCGGGGGCTATAACCCAAGGCCAAGCCGCTCAGACCTCAACAGTATGCGGGGCTAGCATCCGCGAATTTCTCTTCCGCCGGAGCAGTGAAGAATGGCTCGATTGAGAGTGGGTATTGCCGGTGTCGGAAGCGTGGCCGATCTGCACGCCAAAGGCTACCTCGACCACCCGAAAGCCGAGATCGTCACCGTCTGTGACCCCGACGAGGACCTCGCTATCCAGCGTTCGCTGGCGTGGCGCGGGCGTCGCTACTACACCGACTTCGACGAGTTCGTCGCTGACCCCGACATCGATGCGGTCGTCGTGTTGAGCCCCAACTACCTGCATGCCGAACAGGCGGTCAAAGCGTTGAAGGCGGGCAAGCACGTCTCCATGGAACGCCCGATAGCCACCACCATTCAGGACGCCGACCGGGTGCTTCGAGCACAGCAGGAGAGCGGGAAGGTGCTGCAGGTCTTCGAGCCGAGCCTCTTCTACAAGCCCCTGCTCGACGCGCGGAATCTCATCGATGCCGGTGAGATCGGGAAACCGACGGCGCTCCGAATCGCCGCGACCGTCGGTCGTTCCAACAAGGGGGTCTGGAACTGGGAGAAGGGGGGCCGTGACAGTTGGCGCTTCGACGTCGAGAAGGCGGGCGGCACGCCCATGCTCTACGAAGTCGGCTACCAGGCGTTCGCCATCTCGCTCTTCCTCATCGGGTCGGTGGAACGAATCGAAGTGTGGCAATCCCATACACCCGTGACCGACGAACACAAACTCGCCGCACCCACTGCAGCAGTCTGGAAGCACTTCCAGCAGAACTGCTTCGGGACCCTCTCCTACACGTATGCACCCGAGCGCCGGATGCGGACCGAGTACCACCCGCTGGAGATGCGGGTGACCGTCTCGGGGACGCGCGGCGAGATCGACGTGATGCGCAACTCGGAGCCGACGCTCCTCGACAGCCCGGTGGAACTACGGCGCGATGCGCGTAAGGTTTTCTACGGCCAGAAAATGTCGGCGTTCGAGGACAGCTTCGCTCGCGCGGTTCGGAACTTCATCGGCGCCTGCAACGGCGACGAGGAACCCCTTTTGCGCGGAAACGAGGCCAAGCAGCTCCTCATCCTCACGCTCGCCTACCACGAGTCGGCGAAGCGAGGTCGAGCCGTCACCCTGCAGCAAGGATGACCCATCCGAGGTAGCCCCATGCGACGAGTCGCACTTCTCACCGCAGCGTTGATGTTCGGCTGTTCCGGCGAAAGCGGAACCGCAGGGGAGGGGAACGACGGCACCGCCTGGGAGTTTGACGGCGGTTCGGCCGACGGCGGCGATACTGAAGAGAACAACGGCGCCGCCGGCGCGAACAACGGCTCGTCCCCCGCGAACAACAGCACCGCCAGCAACAACGGTGTCGGGGCCAACAACGGCGCGGCCGACGCGGGGAGCCCACAGAACAACGGCGCCGTCGACGCGGGGTCGTCGCAGAACAACAGCGCCATCGATGCCGGCGCGCCCGCGAACAACGGACTGGAAGGCTCTCCGTGCATGGTGAATTCCGAGTGCAGCAGCGAGCTGATCTGCTGCCAGGGATTCAGCGGGAACGCGACCTGCGAGGCGGACTGTTTTACCGGTGGTCTGTGCGGCGGGAATGACGCCGAGTGCGGGCGGGGCGAGGAGTGTTGCGATCTCGGCGACGCCGTGCCAGCGACCTGCCTGGATCAGTGCGGCGGGGGAGGCGGCGGGACGGGAACGGCGTGCATGGTCAACACGGACTGCACGGACACCGAAGTCTGCTGTCCGGGGTTCGACGGCAGCAGAAGTTGCCAGCCGCAAGATTCCTGCCTCTCCGGCGGGACGTGTGAACAGGACTCCGACTGCCGCGGAATGCAGAGCTGTTGCGACATCAACGTCGCGAAGGTTTGCCTCGACCGCTGCCGATTCTGAGGCAGACTTGCTCTCCGACCTTCCTTCACGAGTCATTCACCAGCCAAAGCGCTTCGCGGTGCTCCTGAACGCGCGTGCGAAGCGTTGGACCGGTGAGCTTCATCAAGCGGTGAGCCGCTGGGTTCCCGCACGGGATCTCTTCCTCACCGACGACTTTCGGCAGGCCGAGCGGACCGTGGACCGGGTGCTCGCCTCGGGCGACTACGACGTCATCTTCACCGGCGGCGGCGACGGAACGATCGTCTACCTGCTGAGCGCTCTGGAAGAGCGCATTCGACGCGGCGATCTCGCGCGCGAGGACGCGCCCCCCGTCGGGGTCCTGCGGCTCGGCACCGGCAACGCGATAGCCACGTACCTCAACTGCCGCGACGCCGTGGATGACCTCCGAGCGATCAGCGGGGGTTCCCCGATCGTCGTCTACGACGTCGAGATGATCGAGGCGGGCGACGGTCTCTACCCCTTCGTCGGATTCGGTTGGGACGCGCTGGTCCTCAACGATTACGACTCCTTCAAGGAGTCGGTGCGCGAGACCGCCTTGGAGAACTACGCGACGGGACTGGGCGGGTACGCGGCGAGCATCCTCACTCGTTCCATCCCCACCGCGATCGGCCAGCGCCACCAGGAAATCCGCATCACCAACACCGGCGACCATGCCGTCAGCCTCGACGAACGGGGAGAACCGGTCGACGAGTTGGAAGAAGGGGCGATCCTCTACGAGGGACCGGCCCAGGTGCTGGGTGGCTCGACGATCCCGTACTGGGGCTTTCAGATCCGAATGTTCCCGTTCTGCACCACCATCCCCGGCCACTATCAGCTTCGGGTTTACGACGGGCCGATGGGGAGCATCTTGACCCACCTGCCGAGCTTCTGGCGCGGCAAGTTTCATGGCGGAAGGATCTCCGACTTCATGGTGAAAGGGGTTCGCATCGAGATCCAGGACGGAGCGATGCCCTATCACGTCGCCGGCGATCCGAGCGGTTGGGAGCGCGACGTCACCTGGACCATCGCAAGGCATCCCGCCCAGCTTGCCGTGCCGTTGCGCTGACTTCCATTCCGCCTTCAACGAACGGACTCCACCGATGAACACCAACATCTTTCGCCAGTACGACATCCGAGGCATCGCCGACGACGACCTCACCGACGAAGTCGTCGGAAATCTGGGGCGCGCGTTCGCGACGCTCGCGACACGACGCCTCGGCAAGCCTCCCACCGTTGGCGTGGGCTACGACATGCGAAACTCGTCGCCCCGGTTGTTCGAAGAGTTGAGCGCCGGATTGCGGTCGTGCGGCGCGAACGTCGTCGAGCTCGGCCTCGTGCCGACGCCCGTCGTCTACTTCGCGAAGTTCAACCACGACATCGACGCGGTCGTGCAGATCACCGGCTCGCACAATCCGGGCGACTACAACGGCTTCAAGATGATGGTCGGAAAGGACACCCTGCACGGCGAGACCATCCAGGAGCTTCGTAGATTGATCGAATCCCAGGACTTCGTCAGGGCGACCGGCGGGCTCGGAACACTCGGGGCCGCCGAGGGTCTGCTGGAAGAGTATATGCGATGGGTCGCCGACCACATCGAGCTCGGCGACAAGAAGCTCAAGGTCGCCGTCGACTGTGGAAATGGCGTGACCGGAGTGTGTGCCGAGGAGTTCGTCCGCGACTATCTGGGGCAGGACGTGGTGGCGATGTTCACCGAGCCCGATGGAAACTTCCCCAATCACCATCCCGATCCGACCGTCCCCGAGAACCTGACCCACCTGGTCGACAAAGTTCGAGCCGAAGGGTGCGACGTCGGTGTCGCGTACGACGGCGACGGTGATCGCATCGGTATCTGCGACGAAAACGGGAAGGTCATCTTCGGGGACACGCTTCTGATCTTGTTGTCTCGAGCAGTCCTCGAAGAGATCCCCGGTGCTACGATCATCGGTGAGGTGAAGTGCTCCCAGACCCTCTTCGACGACGTCGAAGCGAATGGGGGGACGGCCGTCATGGCCCGGGTGGGGCACTCCCTCATCAAGGCGAAGATCAAGGAGACGGGCGCCCAGCTCGCGGGCGAGATGAGCGGTCACATCTTCTACAACGACCGTTACTTCGGATACGACGACGCCCTCTACACGACGGCACGACTGCTCGAGATCTTGTCGAACACCGACAAGACCGTCAGCGAGCTCCTCGCCGACGTTCCCGAGACCTTCGCGACACCCGAGATTCGCAGGGAGTGTTCGGACGACGTGAAGTTCGAGGTCCCTGGAATCGTCGCCTCGCATTTCGCCGAGGACTACGAGACCAATACGATCGACGGCGTGCGGGTGAACTTCGGCGACGGATGGGGCCTGTGCCGCGCGTCGAACACGCAACCCGCATTGGTCCTGCGTGTCGAGGCCAAGAGCGCGGAACGACGCGACGAGCTGTTGGCGCTGCTCGAAGCCGCAGTCGCCTCCGCCGAAGCCGCCATCGCCGGCTAAGGGTGGCGGGTCGAGACTTCCGCATCCCCGATTTTCGCCCAAGTTTCGAACCGGGCGGACATTTACGACGGCCCTCGTCACAGACTGCGCCGGGAGCGACGACCTCTCCCATGTCGGTGCCGACGGCTCGGGAAAACTGGATTGCGTGGCCGCCGACGCTATGCAATGGTCCGAAACATCACACAAAATAGGGTCGACGATGAAGAACCTGCTCGTATTGAGTCTCGCACTCACGATGGTGGCGTCCGTCGGATGCCGTGAAAAGAAGAAAGAAGAACCGAAAGAGGAGCCAACGACGGCTGCTCAGGCCGAAGAGCCCGGTCTCAAGTTCGACAAGGGGGTCGACAGCGAAGCAAAGGTGGTCAAGCTCGGCGCCCTCAACGACGAGAGCGGACCCGCGGTCGCCATCGGCAAGCCTTACGCCGTCGGAAAGCGCATCCTCGCCGAGCAGATCAACGCGGGCGGCTCCGGGCTCCTCCCCGAAGGGTGGAAGGTCGAGCTCGTCGAACGCGACCACGGCTACAACTCCCAGAAGTCCGTGCAGGCCTACGAGGAGATCAAAGACGACGTGCTCGTCATCGTGACCTCCTTTGGTACGCCGAACACGTTGCCTCTCGTGCCCAAGCTCGAACAGGACAACCTCGTCGCGATGCCGGCGTCGCTCTCTTCGAAGATGGCCGAGAACAAGTTTACACCCCCGGTTGGTCCCGCCTACTTCTTCGAGGCGATGCGCGCGATGGACTGGGCGGTCGAGGACGCCGGCGGAGCAGAGAACGTCAAAGCAGGGATCGTCTACCAGCAGGACGACTATGGGCAGGACGGAATCCACGGATGGGAGCAGGCAGCGGAGCATCACGGCGTGAAGATCGTCGCGCAGCAGACGGTGAAGGCCGGGCAGTCCGACGTGACGGCCGTCGTCAAAGCACTGCAGGACGCGGGCGCGAACTACGTCCTCCTCACCGTTCTTCCCACCGGTACCGGTCCTATCCTGGGGACGGCCGCCCAGCTCAAGTACATGCCCAAATGGATCGGCAATACGCCTGCCTGGGCGGACGTCTTCTACTCCCACGACAAACTCCCCGCGCAGATCTTCACGAACTTCCGTGTCGCCACCGGTCTCCCCTTCTGGGGCGAAGAGAGCGACGGCATGAAGGAGTTCCAGGCCGCTTTCGACAAGTACGGTAAGGACTCGCCTCAAGATTGGTACACGCTGCTCTCCTACGTGCAGGGGCGGGCAGCAGTCGAAGTCGCGAAGCGCGCGATCGAGGCGGGCGATGTGACGCGTGCTGGCTACGTGAACCAGCTCTCGAGCCTCGACAACTACACCGCCAGTGGCCTCGTCCAAGCGCTCGACTGGACCAAGGCTCCATACGTCGTCAGCACCAAGACCCGGGTCCTCAAACCCGACTTCGAGAAGAAGTCGTGGACCGTCGAGGCGGACTGGGCCGACCCAAAAGGCTACGAGCAGGCGCCCACGAAGTAACCCGCCCTTGAACTCCGACGATTTTCGCTCCGCGGCGCATCGCGTCGTCGACTGGCTCGCCGACTATCTCGAGTCGGTCGACGAACGTCAGCCCGTGCCCGACGTGACGCCAGGGGAGTTGCGCGACCAGCTCCCCGCGAGTGCGCCAGCCCAGGGTGAGCCCTTCGAGGCGTGGTTCGACGACTTCGCCACCCAGGTCGTACCCGGAATGGCGCATTGGTCCCATCCCGGGTGGTTCGGATACTTCCCCGCCAACGTCAGCTACCCCTCGATCCTCGCAGAGATGCTCGTCGCGGGAATGGGGGCGCAGTGCATGTCGTGGAAGACCTCCCCGGCCGCGACCGAACTCGAAGAAGTGACGCTCGTCTGGCTTCGGGAAGCCCTCGGGCTCCCCGAGGCCTTCGTCGGAGTGATCCAGGACACCGCTTCGACCGCCTGCCTCGTCGCCATGATCTCGGCGCGAGAGCGGCTCGATCCTGGGCCGGGTGTCAGCCCAGATCTCGTCGTCTACACATCTGAGGAATCCCACTCGTCCGTCGACAAGGCAGTCCGTCTGAGCGGCATCGGCGAAGAGAATCTCCGGAAGGTGGCGGCGGACCCCGCGACGATGGCGCTGCGCGCAGACGCCCTCGAGCGAGCCATCGCCCGAGACCTCGACGCCGGGCTTCGCCCGTGTGCGGTCGTGGCGACGCTGGGGACGACGGGATGTGGTGGCGTCGATCCACTCCCACAGATCGCCGAAATCTGCGAGAAGCACGGCTTGTGGCTGCACGTCGACGCCGCCTACGCCGGGAGTGCAGCGATCCTCCCCGAGAAAAGGTGGATCTTGGAGGGAGTCGAACGAGCAGACTCCTTCAACTTCAACCCCCACAAGTGGCTCTTCACCAACTTCGACTGCAGCGCCTACTACGTTCGCGACCCCGCCCATCTCGTGCACACTTTCTCGGCGTCACCCGAGTATCTGCGCACGGACGAGGACGCCGACGTCACGAACTTTCGGGACTGGGGTATCGCTCTGGGGCGTCGCTTTCGCGCCCTGAAGCTCTGGTTCGTGATGCGGTCGTACGGAATCGAGGGGCTGCGCACCGAACTTCGACGACACGTGGAATGGGCCGGATGGTTCGCCGACCAGATCCGCGGCGACGACCGGTTCGAGCTCGTGGGCCCCACTCACTTCGGCCTCGTCACGTTCCGGCTGCGTGGCGACGACGCGGGCAATGAAGAACTGTTGCGTGCACTCAACGCTCGCGGAGACGTCTTCCTCACCCACACGCGCGCCAACGGGCGCTACACCCTTCGCGTCGCGATAGGAGCCTGGATGACGAAGTTCGAACACGTCGAAGCTCTCTGGAATGCGGTCGCGAAGACCGCGCCGCTCCCCTGATTTCTGGCCCACTTTCGCCCGATTCAAGACGGGTCGAATCGAACGCGGCGCCCTCGCGCGAATCTCGTTCGACGGAGTTCGAATCGTCCCACCCCGTGGACGGTCCACGAGGACTCCGCCCCTGCGCCGAGCTGCGGGGAGCTTGCCAACGTCAATCCCGAGGGAAGGCAGAGCGGTGCCGTCCTCCCGGCGATTCGTCCGTCCTTGCGGCGATTGAACGACGTCGCGTAGCTGGACGCTGCCGGCTCCAGGGCCGTCGACGATCTGCCGGCGGGGCAGAGAGGAGTGGCGTGGGATAGCGAGGGCCGTGGCGCTCAGACTGCGGTCCCACCGAGCGGCGATGCGCTCGTCGTCGAACGTTTTCACGAGGCTCTTCGGATTCGCACGGGGTCACACAAGAAATGACGGTGCCTGGAGAGAACTACGAGAAATTATCTAGAGAGAAAATAAGGGGGACCGAGTTCGACAGGCCGTGCGCGCGTAAATCTGAGTCACACCGTCACCGCGCGTACGTCATTGTCAGGTTCGAAGGAGGGGCGCATCGCTCTCACGCTGCGAGAACCTCTCGAACTCGGAACCGGACTACGGGAAATCATCCACCAACCATCCAGTTGTCTCTTGATAAAGCAACGCCCATGCCAGAGTTGAGAGTGTAGACAAGACAACGGTTTACGGTGCGGCGTGGTGAAGAGTGGCTAATCGATCCTCCAAATCGGGTGGCGAATGGAAGTTCGATTAGCCGCGGCACCCGCCCCGATCGTTTGCGGAGGGGTACGTCCCCCCCGCACCCCCGCGCTAACGCACGCTAACGCAGGGGGCTACGACGCCGCTGCGCCTCGTGGGCCCGCTGACGCGGGCTTGCTGTGCACGGTACGCTCGGGGGCTTGGGGTAGTGAGGGCGGAGCTCGGACGACCCTGGTCGTCGCGCGATCGTTGACGTGGTAGGGCGGGGTCGAAAATGCGGGGGCGCCGACCGCAGGGATCAGGACGACGCTGTCGGCGATGGTCGGGCGCGGCGGGAGGGCAGGGGGCGAGATTATCGCGCGCGGCTACGAATCCACATCAGATACGCGACTTCGAAGACCAGTGGCGTGGTGAAGATGAAGGTGCCTGCCAGCGCGCCGCTCCCCACGTCCAAGTCCTGCAGGAGCGCCGCGATGCAGAAGCCGACGACCGCGCCGACGGTCGCTGCCAGCCACGCGAAGAAGCTGCTCAGGAACCATCCCTTCAGCGGCCTCTCGAACCAGCATCTGGCGTTCCTGGCGAGAACCAGGGAACCGACCGCACCGTACGGAATTGCCAGGAGAGGCGCGAGGAGGAGTCCGAAGACGAAGATCATCCCCGCTCCGTGAGGGGTGCAGGCGAACGCCGGGGCGGCGAATGCCGAGACGAGCGCGAGGGCGCCGACAGCTGCGAGTCGTTGCATGTAGTTCTCCATGATGGTGAACGAACCGCATCGACGAGGTCGAGTATTCCGACCCGCGGCCATTCAGTAGCGGAACGGCCATCCGACGAAGTAGCGCTTGATTCGGAGCCAGAGTCCGAGAATGCCCAGCGGTTCCAGGATGAGAACTGCGCAGACGGCGACGGCGAAGATGAGGGTGGATTGCTGAGCGGAACTCATGGTCTGCAGTAGCGGGATTTGTCGACCGACGAGCTCGGCCAGTGGGACGACGGCGACGTAGACGAGAGCGCCGGCGACGGCGCCGAAGGTCGTTCCGATACCTCCGATGACGATGATGGCGATGTACATCACGCTCATGCTGAGGTCGAAAGGAGGTTCGATGGTGATGAACTGCTGCTGGTAGCCGAACATCGCGCCCGCCATTCCAGCGAAGAAGGACGAGAGTCCGAAGGCGACGATTTTGGTGCGCGCGGGGTTCACGCCGAGGACCGCGGCTGCGAGGTCGTGATCGCGGACGGCCACCATCGCGCGGCCGGTGTCCGAGCGCTGGATGTTCTTGCACGCGAAGGTGCATGCGATCCCGAGGAACGCGAAGACGAAGTAGAGCTTCTGCGGGAACGTGAACTCGTAGCCGAACAGCGTCGAAGGTTGTGAGAACGTTCCGTACGCCGCCGCTTCCGCCTCGGCGGCGGTCGGGAACCAGCCGTACATGCGGACGGGGATCCCGGACGCGCCGTGGGTGAGCTCGGGGAGCGACATCAGGGTATGATTGACGAGTGAGACGAGGCCGAGCGTGACGATCGCGAGATAAAGCCCGCGCAGGCGTAACGCGAAGGGCCCGATGGCGAGCCCGACGAGCGCGGCGAGCACTCCCCCGGCCGGTATCCCGAGCCAGAAAGGCAGCATGAACTGCTCCGCCGTGACCGCGGCGGTGTACGCTCCGATCGCCAGAAACGCGGCGTGCCCGAGGCTGATCTGGCCCGCGAATCCGGTGAGGATCATCATCCCCACGGCGCCCACGATCGCGATCCAGGCGCCGTTCGCGATCGTGACCCATCGGTCGATTGCGAGGAAAGGATAGGTCACGACGAGGATCGCCAGCAGCGAGAGCCCGATCGTGTGCCAACGGTCGCCGAAGAGCCGCTGGTCTTGCTCGTAGCTCGTGACGAGGGCGCGTGTCGGCATCAGACTCGCTCCACGTCTTCCTGGCCGAAGAGGCCGTAGGGCCGTACGACGAGGAAGATGATCATGATCAGGTAGGGAAAGACGGTGTGGAAATCGTGGCCGAATTCGCCCAATAGCGGATTCACGTACCCCTGGGCGAGCACTTCCACCACTCCGAGCGCAAGTCCCGCGACGACGGCGCCGAGCGGGGATTCGAGTCCGCCGACGATGACGGCGGGAAAAGCGCGCAGCGCGACGTGGCCGAGGTTCGGATCGACGGTTCGCGGGAACATCCCGAGGAAGATCCCGCCGATCGCGGCGAGAGCTCCGGCGAGGAACCAGGTCGCTCCGAAGATTTTTCCGACGGGGATGCCGAGCGCGAGTGCGACTTCCTGATCCCCGGAGGTGGCACGCATCGCCACCCCAAGCCGGGTATACCGAATCATGACGAAGAAGCCGGCGAGGGCGACGGCTGCAGCAGCGATCGCGGCGATCGAGTTGTAGAGCAGGGATGCGCCGGCGATTTCTACGGCGCCCAGTCGCTCCCACGGAGTCGGCATCCCCTCGGTCTCGGGACCGAAGACGAGCAGCATGACGACGCGCATCAGGAAGCCGACGAAGATCGTGACGATGATCGTGACGAAGACGGGTCGGCCGACGAGGGGCCGCAGAAACACCCGCTCGATCCCGGCGCCGACTGTTCCGGTGGCGACGAGCGCCAGCGGGAACGCCACGAACCACGGTAGGCCGATCTGCGTCAGCGCGACCATCGAGAACGCGCCGAGCGTCAGGAACTCGCCATGCGCAAAGTTGAAGACCTGGCTCGCGCGATAGATCACGACGAATCCGAGCGCCACGAGCGCGTAGATGGCGCCGAGAGCGAGACCGGCGACGAAGAGTTGCAGGAAGCTCGCCATCAGTCCCCTCCGGTGGGCGCGGAGTGCGAGCGTTTCACGAGGCCTCCTTTCGGGATCCGTACATCGATTCGATCAGGTCGTGGTACGACTCGGTGATGGCCGACCGCCTCACCTTCTGCGTCGCGGTCATCTCGCCGTCGTCCTGGTGAAGCTCTTTGGGGAAGAGGCGAAACGCTCGAACCTGCTCGACTCTGGCGAGTCGCTCGTTGGCCGTCTCGATTTCTCGTCGGACGAGCTCGGTGACCTCGGGCTTCAGTGTGAGGTCTTCGAAGGAGGTGTAGGTGATTTGCTTTCGCGTCGCCCAGTCTCCGACGGCGTCGTAGTCGATCTGGACGAGTGCACCGACGAACTTTCGGCGGTCGCCGATCGCGACCGATTCTTTGATGTAGGGGCTCATCTTGAGAGCGTTCTCGATCTTCTCGGGCGACAGATTCTTTCCGCCGGCGGTGATGATGATCTCCTTCTTTCGGCCCGTGATGCGGAGGTATCCGTCGTCGTCGACCTCGCCGATGTCGCCCGTGTGGAGCCACCCGTCGCCGTCGATGGTCCTTCGGGTGGCTTCTTCGTTTCCGAGATAACCCTCGAAGACCATCGGCCCACGTATTCTCACCTCGCCGTCTTCGGCGAGTTCGCATTCCACGAGCGGGATCGGGCTTCCCACGGTACCGAAGCGAATCTTTCCGGGCGGGTTGAAGTGCGAAACGCCGCTCGATTCGGTCTGCCCGTAGCCCTCGGCGATCGGGACGCCGATGCCGTGAAACCACTGCAAGAGTTCGGGTGAGATGGGAGCTGCTCCGGAGACGGGGACCCGGCAGTTCCGCAGACCGAGGCGTTCCTGCAGAGGTCGGTAGAGGAGGAGGTCCCCGAGGAGCCACCAGAATCGATCCATCGCGAGGGCTTCGCCGTCGATTCGACGCAGGGCAATCTCGCGCCCCTTGCGGGTGAAGAAGTCGAAGATCCTGCGTTTGAGCCAGCTCGAGTCCTTCATCTTCAGCGTCACCGAGGCGTGCATCTTCTCCCAGATCCTCGGAACGCCCAGGAAGATCGTGGGGGAGACCTCGCGCAGATCCTCGCGCACGGTCTCGATCGACTCGCCGAAGTGGACGGTGGCGCCGCATGCGAGCGGCGTGAAGAGGGTGAAGATCTTCTCGGCCACGTGGCAGAGGGGAAGGTAGGACAGGAGCGTGTCGTTTTCCGTCGCGTCGATGGTCGGCGCGAAGGCAACGGCGACGTCGACGACGTTGCGCGCCGAGAGCATCGCGCCTTTTGGGGGCCCCGTCGTTCCCGAAGTGTAGACGACCATGGTCGGGTCGGCGGGGTCGAGGCCGGTGAGGAGTTCGTTCCACCACTGGTCGGTGGGCGACGCGGAGTGGGCGGCCTCGAAGAACTCCGCCCAGCTTCGCAGCCGCGGGTCGTCGTAGTGGTGGGTACCGCGGGGGTCGAACACCACGACGTGCTCGACGGTGAGCGTTTCGTCGCGGACGACCATTGCCTTGTCGACCTGCTCCTGGTCTTCGCAGAAGAGCACCCGGGCGCCGCAATCTCGCAGGATGTAGGCGACGTCCTCGGGAGGGTTGGTCTGGTAGATACCGACGCTCCTCGCACCGAGCGCCTGGGCGGCGAGGTCGACCCAGACCCATTCGGGGCGGTTCTCGGAGAGGATGGCGACGGAGTCTCCGCGTTCGACCCCGAGCTCACTCAGTCCGCGCGCGGCCGCCCGGACGGCGCGGTCGTAGTCGGTCCAGGTGAATTCCCGCCACACGCCGTGGTGTTTTTCCCGGATGGCGACGTCGAGGGGACGTCGTCGTGCCCAGTCGTGGAGCCTGCCCGGCAGCGTCTGGAGTAGATCGGTCACGCGCTCTCCTCGTCGCGGCCGACGTAGGCGTCGAGCACGGCTTCATGGCGCCGGATCTCGTCGGGCGGGCCGTCGGCGATCTTGCGGCCGAAGTCGAGGACGACGACGGTGTCGGCGAGGTCGAGCACCATGTGGAGCTCGTGCTCGATCAATAGCTGCGTGACGCCGAGGTCCTCTTTGATGTCGAGGATGAAGCGGGCCATGTCCTCCGTCTCCTCCTGGTTGAGGCCGGCAGCGGGTTCGTCGAGGAGGAGGAGCTTCGGTTCCATGCAGAGGGCGCGGCCGAGCTCGACGCGCTTCTTCACGCCGTACGGGAGCATGCCGACCGGCATCTTTCGCCAGCGTTCGAGGTGCAGGAAGTCGATGAACTCTTCGACGCGCCGTCGGTGCTCGACCTCTTCGCGGCGCGCGGTGGGGGTCCAGGCGAGGTGTCTCACCCAACCGGAGCGATAGAGGTGGTGCCGGCCGAGCATCATGTTGTCGAGGACGGTGAGCTGGTCGAAGAGTGCGAGGTTCTGAAACATTCGGCCGACTCCCATCGCGGTCACTTCGTGGGACGGTCTGCCGAGGATCGAGCTCCCCGCCAGTCGAATGTCGCCGCTCTGCGGTCGATAGACACCGCAGATGCAGTTGAAAAGCGAAGTCTTCCCAGCGCCGTTAGGACCGATGACGGCGTGAAGCTGCCCATCCGGGAGGGTCATGGAGACATCGTCCAACGCCCTCACACCCGCGAAGCTGAGCGAGAGCGACCGAATGTCTAGGAGTGGCGCGGACATGAATCTCGTTACCTTGAGGACCGCGGCGAGCGCAAGCTCGCGCGGCGCCCGCCCGAGGTCGTGGTGAGGGCCGGAGATTCGCGCGTCAACTGAGCCACCGTTTTCGCCGGCGGTAGAGCTTCACATCCCGGAAGTTGGTACGGCTCTCGTCCCCGGCACCGAGGTAGAACTCTCGGATGTCGCGGTCCTCGGCGAGTTCGTCGGCCGCGCCGTCGAGGACGATCTTGCCGTTCTCCATGACGTAGCCGTAGCTCGCGAGATCGAGGGCGAGGCGCGCGTTTTGCTCGACGAGGAGGATGCTCATCCCGTCGTCGGCGAGCTCTCGTACGAGGTCGGCGACCTGTTCGACGATCTTCGGGGCGAGGCCGAGGGATGGCTCGTCTAAGAGCAGAAGCCGCGGTCGGGCCATCAAAGCTCGGGCGATGGCGAGCATCTGCTGCTCGCCCCCGGAGAGGTAGCCCGCGGCCTTGTCGCGGCGCTCGCCGAGGATGGGAAAGCGTGCGCAGAATCGATCGACGTCGGTGCCGACCTCCCCGTCCTGCCGCGTGTAGGCGCCCGCGCGGAGGTTCTCTTCCACGGTGAGCTCGGGCAGGATGCGTCGCCCTTCCATCACCTGCGCAATGCCGCGTCGGACGATCGTGGCGGGATCACGGCCGACGACGGTTTCTCCTTCGAAGGTGATCGTCCCTTTGGTGACCTCACCGTCGTGGATGTCGAGGAGGCCGGTGATGGCACGCAGGAGGGTCGTCTTGCCCGCTCCGTTGGGGCCGAGAAGGGTGACGATCTCTCCGCTCGGGACGTGCATGCTGACGCCCTTCAGGACGAGCATCACGGAGTTGTAAACGATTTCGACGTTTGCGATTTCCAGCATTCCCAAGTTCGCCGCTGAGGGTCGACCGATTGCCTTCCGATGGGACGAGCATAGAACTCATACCATGAGTATCGCGGTCCCCAACATCCCGACGCGGAGCCACGACGACATGGTCGCGGAGGCGAAAGCGGCCCGTCTGAAGCACACGAGTGACGACGATGCCGGGTACTCGCGAGTACGGGTCGACGACGGGTTCGAGTACCGCGGTCCCGACGGAAAGAGGGTGAAGGACGAAGCGCTGATCGAGCGCTTCGACTCGATGGCGATTCCGCCGGCGTGGACGGATGTCTGGATTTGCAAGAGCCCACGGGGACATCTGCAGGTGACGGGGCGAGACGATGCCGACCGCAAGCAGTACATCTACCACGAGAAATGGGAGGAGTACCGAGCGCGGAGCCGGTATCGAAAGATCGAGGAGTTCGGCCGTCGATTGCCGGAGCTGCGCGAGCGGATCGACAGCGATCTGCGGAAGCGGGAGCCGTGTCGGACCCGTACGGTGGCGCTCGCGTGCGCCATCCTGGACACCACGTTCATGCGAGTGGGGCAGGAGGCGTACGAGCGTGAGAACGGCAGCTACGGGCTCACCACGCTTCGGCGGGATCATGCCGAGATCGGCGCTGTCCGGGTGACGTTCGAGTACATCGGGAAGAGCGGAGCGGAGCGGAAGGTCCAGTTTTCCGACCGCCGATTGGCGGGCCATCTGGCGAAGCTTCAGGAGCTGGAGAGCGATCGCGTGCTCTGTTACCAGCGCGGTGACGGCGTCTTCGGGGTCAAGCCCTCTGCCATCAACGAATATATCCGCGAAGTGCTGGGGGAGGGATTCAGCGCGAAGGACTTCCGCACGTGGGGTGGATGCCTGCGCTGCTTCGAGGCGCTCGTCGACGCCGAGGTGCCGCTCGACGAAAAGGAGTGTCACCAGCGGGTCGTCGATGCGGTGAAATGCACGGCGACCACCCTCGGCAACACCCCGGCAGTGTGTCGCTCGCATTACATCCACGTGGAAATTCTCGACTTCGCCGAGGACGTCGATCGGTGGTCGCTGTTGCAAAAGGCTCGTGACGCGAACCGCGACGGCGGCAGGCGTGCTCGCGAAGAGCTCGTCCTCGACGTGCTGGCCCAGCTTCACTGAGGGGCGCTGTCGACTCCCTCCCGGACGCTGTCGGGCGGTTCGGAGCGCTCGAGCGCCTCCCCGTGTTCCTCGAAAAACCTCCAAACCGTCTCGGCGTAGGGAAACTCGGTCGCCGGGCTCTGGCATCCGGGGATCGGGTGGAAGGTGTTCGAACCCGCCATGGGCCAGTAGTGGCCGCCGTCGATGCGGCAGCCGACGACGGGCTGGTCGCAACCCTCCGAATAGATTTGGCAGCGAGAGTTTCGATCGCGGAGCCAACTCTTCTCGGTGGGGCCGCAGCCGTTTACCCGGCGCCACAGGCCGATCTCCTTGTCGAACGGCATGACGCGTCGCCCGTTGCATGCTTCGGCGCGAGTCATGGGGGTGAAAGGGTCGTTGATTCCGTTCAAGATCATGAGCGGGACCTTCTCCGAGGTTCGGCAGAGCTCGTCGTGCTCGGCGAGTCGATGCCCGCTCGCAGCGATAGCGCCGAAGGAGATGTGGCAGCGCAGCTCCATGACAGCCCGGCCTGCCGAGGCATGGCCGACGAGATAGATTCGAGCGGGATCGATGCAGAGAGAGCGGGTGGTGGCCTCGATGACGCCCCGGACGAATTCGGTGTCGGTGACGTGCTCGTATGCGGGGAAGTGCGTGTGTGTCTTCGGAGCAACCACCACGAAACCGTGCTCTTCGGAGAGCGCGGCGAACTCGTCGATCATGTTGTTCTCGCCGCCGCGCATGAAGTCGCTGTCGAGCGCGACTACGAGTGGGCTCTCACGGCCGGGGTCGTAGCTCGCGGGGACGTAGGACCGCCAGGTCCTGCGGACGCCACCGACTTCAATCGTGTCGCGTCTTCGGCCGGAGAAGGGCGGTGGGCTTCCACATCGTGGAGGGTCGGATTCGCTCTCCGCGTCGATGGGGTCGGCGGATGCGTCGCGGGGATCTTCGACGGGGGCATCTGCGACGTCGAGGTGAGTGGGGAGCCCTTGTTCGCGCGACGACCCGGGTGGCTCGGTCTGCGCGGCGTACGATGGTCGTGGGGGCTGGTCTTCGTCGACGAAGGAGACTGCGACCGCGACGAGCGTACCGACGGTGGCGACGAGGGCGAGGAGAATCGCTGCCGTCGTCGCCTTCGTGGAAGCCTCGGTAGAAGTTTCCACCCTGGGGTGTTCGGCGTCGGTCGGGAGAGAGTTCGCGGTCGGCTCTCCCATCGGCCCAGACGCGGCTTCGCCCGGGGGCCGACCCTGTAGGATGGCGTCGAGATCGGCGAGCACCGCACCGGCGTCGGGATATCGATGCGCCTCGTCTTTCGCGCACATGCGGGCGACGAGCGCTCGAAACGCGGGGGAGATCCCAAGGCTCGCGGGGAGGACGAACGGCACGGGATCGAGCTGCCGTTTGAGGACGTCGAGGTTGTTCTCGAACGGGTTGGCAGGTGTCGCGGTCAGGAGCTCGTGTACTACCAGCCCGAGAGCGAAGACGTCGGAAGACGGGCCTGTCGCTTCGCCACAGATCTGCTCGGGCGACATGTAGCGCGGCGTCCCGATGACCGTGCCGGTGCGGGTGATCGTGTGAACGTCTGTGGGAGGCTGGAGGGGCTTCGCGATGCCGAAATCGATGACTTTCACGCAGAGCGGGTCGCCGGCGTACTCGTAGACGAGGATGTTGGCAGGCTTGATGTCGCGGTGGAGAATGCCGGCGCGGTGGGCTTCGCGCAAAGCCTGCAAGCACTGTTCGAGGACGTGGATCGCAGCCCGCTCGGGCATCGGTCCGTGCTGCCCCAGCATGACGGCGAGGTCGAGGCCTCGGACGTACTCGAAGACCATGAAGAGCTGGCCGTCGGGGGTGCGGCCGAAATCGAACATCACGATCGTGTGGGGGTCGGTGAGCCCCGCGTAGATCTTGGCCTCGCGAAGAAAGCGCGAGACGGTGGTGTGGTCGTAGTTTCCGTCGTGGTCGGGGGTGAGAACCTTGAGTGCGACCTGTCGGCCGACGATCGAGTCTCGCGCGAGGAAGACGGTCGCGAAACCGCCGCGCCCCAGGACGTCCAAGACCTCGTAACGGTCGAGAAAGCGCTCGCCGGGGCGTGGGCCGGTCATCCCATGACGAAGGAGAGGATCATGATGATGAGGCCGGCGCCGAGTGCTACGCCGAGGATGACGACCAGGATGTTGGTCGCGGCCGACTTCACGATCTCTTTATCGAGAGTGATCGTCTGAGAGGGCTCGGAGGGGCGCGGGTTGGGTGCGCTGATTTCGCGCATGGTGGGGGAGACGGGGTGGCGACCGGACTGCGTCGGGACCTTGGGCTGGGCGTCGTTCGGCGGGGGAACAGCGCCGTGGGCCCACTCGCCGGATCGTCGTCCGGAGCCCGTGGTCCGGAGGCGCCGCGGCGCGAAAGGCTGCAGCGCGTCGATCACCTCCTGCGCGGAGGAGAAACGGAAACTCGGGTCGCGTGCGCACATTCGCTCGACGATTCGCGCCAGGTGCGGGTCGACGCCTAGATCGGGGGGGAGTCGGATCGGGTCGCTGCTCAACTGGGCGAGGAGGATCGCTTTCGTGTCACTGCCGCCGATGGCGGGTCGTCCGACGAGCATCTCGTACGCCATCAGGCCGAGACTGTAGATGTCGGCCGGGGGCCCCAGGTCGTTGCTGCAGATCTGTTCGGGGCTCATGTAACGGGGCGTTCCGACGACGGCGCCGGTCTTGGTGATGGAGAGCGCTTCGAGTCCGCCCGTCTCGACGGGCTTGGCGATCCCGAAGTCGAGGAGTTTCACGCGGTAGTCGTCCCCCATGTACTGATAAAGCAGTACGTTTGCGGGTTTGAGGTCTCGATGGAGAATTCCGGCGCCATGGGCCTCGCGCAGCGCGCTGAGTAGCTGCAGCAGAACATGGACGACCCGCTGGGGATCCAGGCGTCCAGATTCGCCCAGCTTGTCGGAGAGATCGGCGCCTTTGACGTACTCGAAGACCATGAAGAGCAGGCCTTCTTCGGTCCGGCCGAAATCGAACATCGTGATGGTGTGTGGGTCCTGGAGGCTGGCGATGACCCTCGCCTCTCGCATGAACCGGGAGACGAGATCGGACTCGTAGCCCTCGCCGCCGGGGGCCAGGATCTTGATCGCGACGTCGCGTCCGATCTGCGTGTCCGTCGCTCGATACACCGCGGCAAAGCCGCCGCGTCCCAGGATCGACTGCAGCTTGTACTTCGTCTGAAACGTCTCGCCGACTTCCGGCAGCTTCATATCACGAGTGTAACGCGGCGACGTTCCGCCGACGACTGCAAAGGTGCACCCCCACGAGAGTTGCTCGTTCGGGCTACTCGATGGGGCGGCCGTGCTGCTCGAGGAACCGCCACACCGTGGCCTGATAGGGGAATTTCGAGCGGTCAGAATAGCAGGTCGGGATCGCGATGTCGTCTTTCATCCCGGGCCAGAAATGGCCTCCTTCCACCGAGCACGTCACGAACGGGGTGTCGCAGGCCCACTGCTGGCAAGTTCCCTTCGGTCCTACGTCGAAGGGGGTCGACCCCGCGTCGGTCGAGCAGCCGAACGCCTTCAGCCATCGGTCGCGGTGCTCCTTGTCGCTGAACACGTTGTTGCCCTGACAATTCGCCCCTCCAAGCGAAGGAGTGTTGCGGTCCTCTCGGCCGCGGATGTGCATGGTTGGGAGGGGGGCTTCGAACTCACACATCTTGAACGACCGCTTCTCGCGATACCCCGAACCGACGACCCCGGACATCTTCATGTGGCATCCGATGCGTTCGACCGCCCGCCCGCCCGAACCGACACCGACGCCGTAGATCCACTGCGGGTCGAGACAGAGGATCTTGAAGGTCTCCTCGTACGCTCTCTCGACGAACTCGTAGTCCTCGGCATTCGACCATGCCTTGAACGTCGTTGCCGACGTCGGCGCGAGGAGGACGAGCCCCTGCTCGTCGGCAATGCCCTGCATTCCGTAGTCTTCCAGCGCATGGGCCCCGTTGAAGGGGGCGTTGTGGAAGAGGATCATCGTGCGATGCGGCACGTTGGGGTCGTAGCCGTCGGGCAGGCGAACGTGCCACTGGCGTTGCACCCCTTCTACGCTCGTGGCGAGGAGCTGCTCACCTTCGAAGGGGGGAGGTTGGCCGCAGCCTGAGATGGGCGAATTTTCGATGGCGGGGCCCGTGTCCGGCCGTGGGTCGTCGGAGCCGAGATCGGCCGCAGAAGCGGTGCCTCCCAGGTCGGGTGGGTCGGCGGCGGGCTGAAGAGTCTCGGTCGGGGGGAGCGGCTCTTCGATGATCGGCGCCGTCACCGCGGCGGGTGGTGCTGCGGGGGCCGAGTAAACCCCGCGTTTCGTCGCCGAGGTGAGGGAGACCACGGCACCCACGAGCACGGCGAGGAGCACCGCGATGCCGGCGAAAGCGATCCAGGGGGAGGGCTTCTTCGTCGCCGAGGGGGGGAGGGGCGGGGCGCCGACGTACGGCGACTCGGGGAGCGTCGCCGCCGCCTGCCCGGCCGGCAGAAACCCACCGGTGGCGCCGGGAGGGAGAGGGGGCGGATGGTGAACTGGCCCCGGCCCGGGAGGGAGGCTGTCGAGACCGTCGAGGCCGGCTTCGATGGCGACGGCGACCTCCTCGGCGCTCGGGAAGCGGTTCTCGGGACGACGCGCCAGCATCCGCTCCACGATGTGACGGAACCACGGTGCGACGGGAACCGTGGGCGGGAGGAGCAGTGGTTCCTCGCTGAGGGCCTGTACCAGCATCATGCGGGTGTCTTTCGCATTGACGGCGGGCTCTCCGACGAGCAGCTCGTAGACGACGAGTCCGAGGCTGTAGATGTCGGACGAAGTCGTCAGCTCCTCGCCGCACAAGGCCTCCGGTGCCATGTAGCGAGGTGTGCCGACGAACGCCCCGGTGCGGGTCAACGACTCCCCCTCGGGCGAGTCGGCGACCGCTTTGGCGATCCCGAAGTCGATCAGCTTCGCCTGATAAGGGTCTCCGGCATACTCGTGGATGAGGATGTTACCGAGCTTCAGGTCGCGGTGGAGAATCCCGGCGGCGTGGGCTTCGGTGAGGGCGCTACAGATCTGAAGGAGAACGTGGACGACGACGTCCTGAGGCAGGGCACCCTCCTGCGCCAGGACTTCCTTGAGATCCCGCGCCTCGATGTACTGCGTCACCATGAAGAGGAGGCCGGTCGCCGACGTTCCGAAGTCGAACATCGTGATCGTGTGGGGATCTCTGAGCCCGGCGAGGACGCGTGCCTCGCGCATGAAGCGGGCGGCGAGGGCCCCCCCGTACCCGTCCTCCCCCGGCGCGAGGATCTTGATCGCGACGTTGCGCTCCACCTCCTGGTCTTCGGCCAGGTAGACGGCGGCGAACCCGCCGCGGCCGAGCACTTTCACGAGGACGTAGCGTCCCTCGAAGACTTCGCCGAGCTCGGGCAGCTTCATCGCGCCTGCTCCCGTCTAGTGGAACGATGCTCCGCGAAGAAAGCCGCGATCGCCGCCGCATAGTCGAACTCGGTCGGCACCTGCTTGCAGCTCGGCCATTCCCAGACCGTGCTCTTGCCTCGCGCCCAGTAGTGACCGCCTTCGATCTCGCACGACACAAACGCTCGCTCGCAGCCCTGGAACTCGCGGCACGAACCGTGTTCGAATTCCCCCCACGATTCGGATGCCTCTTCGCACCGGTTCAGGGCGCGAACGGAGCGGTCGTTCGACGCAAGCGACACCTCCGATTTTCCGTTGCAGGAGGTTCCTCCACGCCGCGGCAGGTAAGGGTCTCGGTCCCCCACGAGGGTGATCGTGGGGGTCGCGCGTTCACACGGTAGCCGCGAACGCGTCGCGGTGATCGCGAGGGCCGCGACGTCCCAGTCGCACGCGAATTGTTCGGCGAACCGCCCGCCCGCCGCGTTGCCGACGGCGAAGATTCGCGTGGGATCGATGCAGAGCATGGCGTCCACCTGCTCCATCATCAATTCGGCGAGTCGTCGGTCCTCCTCGACCGCGAGCCACGCGGGGGCGACTTTCCTCGATTGGGGCGCGAGGACGATCCAGTGATTCTCGTCCGCCTGGCTGGCGAGCTCCGCGAGCATGTCCTCCCCGCTGTGTAACGACGAGTGCGCCGCGACGACCAGCGGGTAGCGTTCGTCGCCGTCGTAGCTGTCGGGGAGGCGTAGCCAGAACGTGCGCTTCTGGTCGAACGAGACGATCTCGAACCGCCGGGTGCCGACGAACTCCGGCTCGACGTTACATCCATCGCGGGGGGGAGGGGTGTCGATGACGATGGCAGTCGGCTGCGGTTCGGGGTCGTCCGCAGGACGCATGTCGATGGTGTCTTCTTCGAGGAAAGCTGCGGAGATCGTAGCCGGACGCGGCGTGTCGCGAGGCTGAGGAGGCGCCGTCGGTTGGAGCGAAGCTCCCAGCCACACCGCGCCGAACCCCAGGCAGGCGATCCCCGCCACCACGAGGCCGACCTTCAGCGCCGCGGAACTGATGATTCCGACGGCGCGGGGCCGTGCGGAGTCCTGCGCCCAGCGTGGGGGCTCGGCGGCCCTGCCTCCATCGAGGGCGTCGAGGACCGCCTCGGCACTCTGCAGCCGCCGGGCGGGATCGCGGATGCACATCCGTTCGATCGTCGTGACGAGCGGAGCGGGAAACCGCTCCGGTCCGGGCACGCGGATTGGCCAGGAGGCGAGCTGGTTGTTGATGATCTCCATTCGGTCGGCGCCATCGATGGCGCGCCTCCCCATCAACATCTCCCAGGCGAGCAGACCGAGGCAATAGATGTCCGCGGGGGGCCCGATATCCATTCCGCAGAGCTGTTCGGGGGCCATGTGGGTGGGCGTACCGACGACGAGGCCCGTGCGCGTGAGCTTCTCGAGCTGCGGCGTCGGGTGAAGCGCCCTGGCGATCCCGAAATCGATCAGTTTGACGCGCCAGGGGTCGTCGCCGTGCCGGTATATCAGGACGTTTGCGGGTTTGAGATCGCGGTGCAAGATTCCCTGGGCGTGAGCTTCCCGCAATGCCTGTGCGAGCTGCCGCACGATGTGTACGACGACCGAAGCCGGGAGTCCTCCCTGCCGATAGACGACGTCGTGCAGATCTTCGGCCTCGACGTACTCGAAGACCATGTAGAGCAGACCCGAAGCGCTCCGATTTGCCTCGTAGAGGGTGATGGTGTGAGGGTCGCGGAGCTGGGAGAGCACCCGGGCTTCACGCAAGAAACGTCCCTCACCTTCGCGGTCGAAAGCGCCGTCGGGGAGCGGATCGAGGATCTTGAGAGCGACGGTTCGGCCGACGTGCTCGTCTCGCGCACGGTAGACGGCCGCGAATCCTCCCCGCCCGAGGAGGCGATCGATGGCGTATCGCCCTTCGAAAATCTGACCGGGTTCGAGGGTCATGCGGGCATGGTACTCCATCGCGGCACCGAGGGCAGCTTTCCGCAGTGCAGAAGGAGGCTATCCGCGCGTTTTTCGGGCCGAAACGGAAGAGGCGCCGTCAGGAATGCCGACGGCGCCTCTCGGAGCAGGGGGGAGACCATCAGGTCACTGTGCGATGCAGATCGCCTCGCCGGGACTCCCGGCGCAGACGCCGCTACAGCAGTCGCCGTTTTCGACGCAGGAGACGCCGGTCGGGCGGCAAGGGTCTTCGCAGACGCCGTTGTTGCAGGAGTCGAAGCAGCAGTCCGCATCGCTCCGGCAGGTCTCCGCCTCCTCGCGGCAGCAGCCCCAGAACTTGGTCGGGTCGCATTCCTCTGGACATCCGAGGATGATCTCGAGGGAAGTCATGCTGGGGTCGGCCCCCTTGAGCTGGTCGCAGGCAGCGCCGGAGAGCTGCAGCGTGGCCGTGGACGATTCGTAGGTGTACCCGTTCCGCGGCAGGTACTGACCGTTCAGCTTGACCCAGATCTTGTTCGTGTCGTCGGGCTTCGGATCGAGGATGTAGGAGCACTCGACGAGCGACTCGGAGATGGCGCTGATGGTGTCGACGAGGGTCTGGGTGTCGTCGGCGACGTAGAAGTTTCGAGCGGCGTCGTTGGGGTTGTTGGTGCCGCCCGCCTGCGCGATCGCGTTGAGGGTCGATTCGTTCGCGGCGGAGCGGAAACCGACGACGTAGGTGTTGATGCCGGCGTCGAAGAGCGCGCGCGCTTCGAAGACGGCGGGGTGGATGTTCTCGCAGTTGTTGGGTTCGCCATCGGTGATGAGGATGACGGCTTTCGCTCGGCCCGCGTCCTGCGGGTCGGCGGCGTCGTTGAGGCGTCCCTGCGTCCGCACCTGATAGAGCGACGTACCGGTCGGCGTACCGCCGAAGGCGAAGAGCCCCGCGTACGACTGCTTGACCTGAGCCGCGGTGTGCTCTCCCATCGGGAGAAGCTCGGACGACTCGCACGCCGTCCCGTTGTTGCCGGGAGGCTCGGGGAATGCCGACATCCCGAAGCGGACCTGTTCGGCGAGGGCGTCAGCGACCGCGTCGAGCGCGGTCTTCGCCTGGTCGATCGGCCAGGGCACCGGGTTGGCGACGCAGCACGCGCGCTCGCAGCACTCGTTGGTCGAACAGTTGGGGCAGCAGTTCGTGACACGTGGATCCTGGCACGAGCTGTACTCGCCCATCGACCCCGACTTGTCGAAGAGGATGTGGATGTTCGGTTTCAGTACCGCAAACGAAGCTTGCTGGTTTCCGCAGATCTCGCCGACCGGGACGTCGCTGCAGGCGTCACCCGTCCCGTCGCCCGTGGAGTCGGTCTGGGCCGGGTTCTGGACCATCGGGCAGTTGTCGCAGACGTCCCCGATACCGTCGCGGTCGGTGTCGAGTTGGTCTTCGTTCGCCACGTACGGGCAGTTGTCGAGCCGGTCGGGGATGCTGTCTTCGTCTTCTTCGGCCCAGAGGTCTTCAGTCCCGGTAGGGAACTCCTCCTCTTTGTCGCCCGGGCCGACCGCTTTCGGCTGGCACTCGCCGGAGATGGGGTTGAACTCCTCGTTGGCGGCGCAATTTCCGTCGTTGTTGCCACCGTCGCTATCGATGACGATACCGTTGTTCTCGTCCCCGTTGTTGCTCCCGGACGAGCAGTTGGAGCAGGAAGCCATCGCCAGGATGGCGGTGGCGGCAGAGAGTCGCAAAAGTCGTCGAATATACGGCATGTTCACTCACTCCTTCTCGATTCCGGGGCATAGTAGCAGGTACCCCATGGACTTTCGAAATCGATTCGGTCCCCTGCTGCGCTTCGGGCACCGGTGCGGTGCGGAGCGGTTCCGACCTTCCGGGCGCGGGCGGTGCTCGGGAATTTGAAGGGGGGCGCCACTTGTTTTCGGGGCGCGGATCGCTACGCTGCAGACGCGATTCAGTCCAGAGCCCCAGAGAGTCATGCGACGGCAAATCAAGAAGTGTATCGACGAACAGATCAACCCGATGATCGCCAGCCACGGGGGGCGCATCGACCTCGTCGACTACGTCGACAAGAATATCTACATCGAGATGTCGGGCGGCTGCCAGGGATGCGCGGCGAGCGCCGCGACGCTGCGTGACGGTGTCGAGCGTCTGCTGCGTGAGAGCTTCGGCGAAGACGTCAACGAGATCATCGACGTGACGGACCACTCCGCCGGCGAGAATCCCTTCTACGCCTGATGTCCCCTCGCTCCTCGTCAGGTCTCGCTCTCGCGGCGTGCGCGTTGGTGCTCGTCGCGACGACGTCCGCTTGTGACGGCAAGTCGTGCAGCGAGAAGCCTGACTACCCCGAATACGACGAAGAAGTAGTCGAGCAGATCGAGGATCTCCTCGACGAAGGGGACGTGTACGAGAATCAGAAAGCGCGCATCGTTGGCCTTCACGCAGCGATGGCGCCGCAGCGCGCCAAGATGCGGGTCGCGCGCGAGGGCGTGCGCACGAAGATGATCGACGAACTCGTGGCGCTCCAGCCCGAGCCCGCCAGATTCCGCAGCCTCATCGACCAGATGTACGGAATCATCATGCCCTACGCGTATACCGGCGAGGCGATGATGCTGAAGGCGCATCGAATGCTGACCGAGGAACAGCGCCAGGGGATCGCCGAGCCGCTCGCCGAGCCGCCCGACGAGTACGACGGGTCGTTCGCGGTGAACCGAGGGATCGACGCGGCGCTACTGAAGATCGACGCTACCGAGGCCCAGGAGAAGCTGGTGTATGGCTGGCGCGACAAGATGGTGAAGAAGACCGACCAGCTCTACCGCGACCAGCACGCACAGCGGATGGTGTTGCTCGAGGAGTGGCTGTCGGCGAAGCCGGATCCGAAACGCGTCCGCAAGCACGTCGACATTGCGTCCCAACAGATCCGCACGTACGTCCACACCTTCGGTGACGGCGCGATGGAGATCACGCGCGCGCTCACCCCGAAGCAGCGTCTGTGGACCAACCAGCAGGTCAACAAGCTCCGACGCTGCGAGGAGTGAGTCAGGCGTCGGGGCCGGTCTGGCCGCGACGTCGCCGCATCCCGAACAATCCGAGCAGCAGTAGCCACGCGGGTCCCGGCGCGTCGGTGGGCGCCGAGCTGCAACCTCCGCCCGTGAGGAGCACGCCGGTCGCGCCGTCGTCTTCGGGGTCGAGCGGGTCGGTTCCATCGACGTCGACTTCGATGCCGTCAGGGACCCCTCCGCCGTCGGTGTCCCACTTGCGGGGATCGGTGCCGAGGTCGACTTCGCGGTCGTCGGTGAGGCCGTCGCTGTCGGTGTCTCCCGCGTTGGGGTTGGTCCGCAGGTCGATCTCCACGCCGTCGTCGAGCCCGTCGTTGTCCGTGTCGGGGTCGAGCGGGTCGGTGTTCCAGTCGTTGATCTCTTCGCCGTCGTCGAGCCCGTCTCCGTCGGTGTCCGCTTTGTCAGGGTCGGTCCCGATCTCGCGTTCCTCGTCGTCGGTGAGGCCGTCGCCGTCGCGGTCGTCGGTGACCGGCACGGTGACCGAGATCGTCTCGGTGAGCTCGCCGGCGTCGCCACGGGCGACGACCTCGATCTCGTGGTCGCCGCCTCCCAGGGCGTCGTCCTCGGAGATGGTGAAGGTCCAGTCGCCCTCTTCGTCGGCGGTGGTGCTGCCGACGAGGACACCGTCGACGAAGATTTCGATCGTCGCGCCGGGGTTGGCAGTGCCCGTGATCGTCGGGGTCGCTCCGACCTCGTCGCCATCGACCGGTGCGGTGATGGTCAGGATCGGCGTCGCCGCGCCCGCGTCGACGGTCACCTCGATGGTCGTCGCATCGCTGGTATTGCCGGCGGCGTCCGTCCCACGAGCGGAAATCTCGAGTTCACCTTCGGTCACTCCCTCGACGTCGATGCTCCAGTTCCCCGTGTCGTCTGCCGTGGTGGTGTAGGTCGTACCGCCGACGGTGAGAGTGATGGTCGCGTTCGGCTCGGAGGTCCCCGAGATCGTGAGCGTTCCGGGCGCGACGGTGTCGCCATCGAGCGGTTCGGTGAACGAGATGGTGGGGGGCGTCGTGTCGATCCCGAAATCGACCGAATCGGACCCGACGCCACCGTCCTGTGCGGTGACCGAAGCGGTCACGGTGTGTTTGCCGTCGGAGAGGTCCATGTCGGGGGTGTAGCTCCACGCGCCATTGGGTCCCGCGGTCACGGTGACGCTGAACTCGTTCGGCGTCCCTTCGTCGAACGTGATGACGACCGTCGCACCGGCGTCGGCGCGTCCCGTCACGGTGGGACGCGGGTTCGACGTCGTGCTCTCGTCGGTCGGCTGATTGATGGTGACGAACGGGAGGTTGGAGTCGACGGTGATCGAGATCGAGTCCGAGCCGACGTTGCCCGCGTCGTCCTCGATGGACGCTTCCACGGTATGGCTCCCGTCGGCGAGCGGGTCGGTCGGCCGGTAACTCCAGTTCCCGTTGGCGTCAGTCTGGACGGTGACGGTCTTCTCGTCGGCGGTCCCGCGGTCGAACACGAGGGTCACGGTACTGTTCGGCGCATCGGAGGTCCCCTCGAACTCGGGGGTCGCGTCTGCCGTGGTCGCGTTGTCGCTCGGGTCGGTGATCGCGAGCGCAGGGGCGGTCGTGTCGACTTCGAACATCGCCGAATCCGTGGTGGTCGCGGCGTCCGATCCGACCTGGCTCACGTCGACCGTATGGGTGCCGTCGGCGAGCGCCGACATCGGGTCGTAGCTCCAGGTGCCGTCGGCCGCGACGACGACGGACGCCGTCTCCTCGGTGGCTTCGCCTTCGTCGATGACGATGTCGACGGTCTGGCCCGGCTCCCCGGTTCCGGAGATGGTCGGGCTCGCATCGGCGATGATCGTGCCGTCGCCTGGGGTGTTCAGCGCGACGTCGACGCCGGCACTGATCGTGAAGTCGACGCTGTCGGTGCCGGTGTTACCGAAGGCGTCGGTCGCCGACGCCGTCACGGTGTTCGATCCGGTCGGCAAGTCGTTGGTGGGTGTGTAGGTCCAGTCGCCGTTGGCATCCGCGGTCACGACCACGGTGCGTTCGTTGAGCGCGCCGGGGTTGAAGACCAGAGTGACCTCGCCACCGGGCTCCGTCGTTCCGGAGACGGTCGGGGTGCGGTCGGCGGTGGTGGAGTTGGCCGTCGGTTCGTCGAGCGTGATCGTGGGCGGGGTAGTGTCGACCGTGAAACTGCCGTCGGCGGTGCCGGTCGAGCCGTTGCTCGAGCCGACGGCGGTCACGTCGTGTGCGCCGTCGGAGAGTGCGTTCGTCGGCGTGTAGCTCCACACCCCCTGGGAGTTCGCCGTCACGGTACCGCTCTGCTCGTTCGGCGTGTCCGGATCGATCCGCACCACGACGACCGCGCCGGGATCGGTCGTCCCGCTGATCGTGGGGGTCGCGTCGCTCGTGGTCGCTCCGTCCGTCGGCGACGTGATGTCGATGTCGAGCGGGAGCGCTTCGCCGCACCCGTTCGTCCCGCACGAGACCGGGTCGCTCACCTCGTCGGCGATAGAGGTTCCAATGTCGGCGGCGAAGGAGTTCGCGCTATTGCCGCTGCCCAGGATGATGCCGAAGTCGGTCCCCGGGACGACCCCGATTGTGGCGAGGTCGGTCCAGGGAACGGCGAAGTCTAGGAAGAAGTCCGCGTTGCCAGCGAACATCGTCGGCGCCGAGACGACACGACCGTGGGTGGTGAACAGGTACGACGCCACCTGAACTTCCGCCTGGTCGCTCGGGTCTCCGATGGTCCCCTGGGTCGTGTTCTGCTGAAGCGAAACGATCTCGGGGTTGGTGATGCCATTCACCATCACCAGGCCCTCGTACGTGTCGAGGTTGCCGTCGGTCTCGAACTCGACCCCCCAACTGAAGGGTTTGAGCTCGGTCATCGAATTGTCGCGGGGATCGTCGTCGAGCCGTAGCCGGAAGTAGAGAAACGTCCCGTCGGAATGTGTGAACGCCGCTCCGTTGGTGGTGTCCCCGACGATGTCTCGAGCACCCTGGACGTCTCCCTCCACGTCGGCCACTGGGAGACCGTCGCGCAGGATGGGCTCCCAGTCGGAGTCGGCGGGCCACGTCTGCGCCGAAGCGACGACGGGCAGGAAGACGAACGTCGCCAGCGCGAGCAGTGCGGCGAAGAATCCTCGTGATTTCAAGAACATCGATTCTCCAGGAGAGTGCGGTCTCGGCATTGTAGCCCCGATCGCCCGATCGGTTCAAAACCGTTTGGTGCCCCATCCAAATTGTCGGAAATCGCCGATGTCCGCTCAGGGCGTGACGATCGTGCGTTCCAGGATTTCGACGATTCGCCCGTGTCGGTCGTAGAGGACGACGTCGATGGTGTGCTTGCCGTCGAGCTGCAAGTGTACGACTTTACGCCCCGTTTTCGCCAGCGCCTGCTGTTGCGAGGGCGCTATCGGGATTCCGTCGACGAAGATGTCGACCGATCGAACGCGGCGTCGCAGGTCGTCGAGCCGCAGTTCGTAGTTGGTACCACCGGTCGGGCGAAGGGAGAGGCTCGTTCCTTCGTCGCCGGGGCTCACCAGACCGCGCGCGATTCCGCGCTCTTCTCCCCAACTGTCGTAGGCGCGAATCTCGAGCGTGCTCGGTCCCGACACGGGGAGCTCGACGAGCGTGTCGAACTGCCCGGGGCCGACCGCGTCGGAGTATCCGACGACGACGTCGTCTACCGAGTATTCGACCAGGCGGACACCGCTCGGAGCGACGGTACGCACACGCAGCAGACGGTCGTCGACGCGCTCCCAGTCGACGTCGAGGAGGACCCAGGACGAGAATGCCGACATCGACATCGTCGCGGCGCAGCGCGGCTCACGAGAGAATCCGTTCGCCGGCGAGTTTTTCAGGGCCCCTTCGGTCATCGGGCCATAGAGGCCGTCTTCGTCGATTGGGTTTTCGGGGAAGTTCAAGTTGTAGAGCTGCTGAAACGCGAGGACCGACTTGTCGCGGATGTCTTCGCCGCCAGCGCCCTGAAAGTAGAAGTGCCACGGCTCGCTGGCGACGTTGTCGACGAAGTTGCGGTTGCGCAGTGGCGTTCGCCAGACGGAGTTGTTTCCGACGTCGACGGCGAGGCCACCATTGTGGTTGCTTCGCCCGGGAGTCGCCGCGAGGTTCGCGTTGCAGAGTCCTCGCCGGTACCACTCGTAGAGGAGCAACTGCTGCGCGATCGTACGCGTCGCCGAATTGACCGGCATCGTGTCGGCTTTGCTCTGGGCGGCAGCGACCAGAGCATCGGTCGCGGGGGTCTGCATGAAGGGAAAGACACTCGAGCCGTAGCTGATCCCCGCTTGACCCTCGAACGACTTCATCCGGCCGGGATCGATGCAGTTCAACTGTTCCATGAGCTGCAAGCTCAACCCTTTGACGGAGCTCGTGGCGCACGAATCGGTGATCTGCTGATTCACGGTGGGGCCCGACTGCGGGGCGTCCGTGGTCGGGAGCGGCTCCGGCTCGTCCATGTCGGGGACGGGCGTCATGTCTTCGACAGGACCGGTGTCGGGCGGGCCGCCCATGTCGACGACCGCGTTCCCGGTGTCGGGGTCGGCCGGCTGGACGGGCTGGCCGGTGTCCTCCGGCGTCGCCGTGCCGGCGTCGACATCGGAGCCCTCGGCGGCATCGGGGTCCTGGTTGTTGTAGACCTCGAGGTCTCCACCGCACGCGGAGGCGGCGATGACGAAGCCGATCAAGACGAGATGGCGACCTGGCACGAGGATCCTTCCGAACGACGTTAGGAGACCAGATCTAACACAACGGCCTCTGCAGTTCACATGGAACCCGACGTCTGCCGAGAGGGCCCGGCGGGTCGACTCGAAGGCGCCCTTCGAAGGATGTAGGGAAATGTGGAATAACGAGCCGACGCGTCGTCGTTGCAAACTACCGGAACGCAAAAGCTATCGGCGCCGAAGTTCCGCTTTCCAAACCAACGGAAAACGGGTGAAGCTGCGTGCCTCACCTCCTGGCAGTAGATCGAAGTGAACCGGTCGGTCATGGGCACCGCTCTGCGCCGTGATCGACCCTGAACAGGACGCTCATGCGAAGACTCAAGCTCGGATCGATTCTCGGCGTCGCGCTTCTCGCGACCCAACTCTTCATCGCCTGCGACGGATGTGGAGAAGACCCCGAAAAGAAAGCGGCGAGGGAAGGAGGAGACGACGCTGCGGCGATCCCGGAATTCGACGCCGGATCGATCCACACGGAGACGATCACCCCGGAGGTGCTGCTCCCGGTGATGCAGGCCGTGGGCTTCTCCGGTGTGATTCCCCGCCGCGTCACCGTGCAGTTCTCGCGCGACGTGATCGAGGATGGGCCGCGCGCCGTGAGCGACGACACCGTGTTCGAGATCGAGCCCGCGACGCCGGGGGAGGTGCGCTTCACGAGCAATTCGACGCTCGAGTTCGTCCCTACGAACGGCTTTCTGCCGTCGACCCGCTATCGAGTGGCGCTCTCCTCGGTCGACTCGCGCAAAGGACCCCAGATTCCACCCGCGCCCTGGGTCCACGAGTTCGAGACGCCGGCGTTTTCGTTCCTCGGCGTCTCGAATGCATTCCTCGACGAGAAGCGGGTGCAGGCCGAGCTCGAGATGCGGTTCTCGGGCCCGGTCGATCCAAACGATGTTCGGAAGTACGCGTCGTGGGAGGTCGACGGGAAGAGTGTCGTCTCCGCGAGCTACGCCCCGGGGAACGAACCCCATGTCGTGCGAGTCTTCTTGCGTCACCCCGCACTCGAGCACGGTGGGAAGCTCAGCGTCGACCTCGAGGACGGGGTCACGATGATTGGGGCCGAAGGGGTCGTCGCCGACGAAGGGGAGGCGTTCGCCGAGATTGAAGCGGGCGCTCCGGTCAACCTCTACAAGGCGATCCGACGCGAGGGACCCCAGGGGTTCTACATCGAGGTGATCTGCCGCGACGAGTCGGCGCCCGGCGGGACGCGCTACTACTACGATCGGGAGAGCTACGATTCGTACAGCGTCTCCCGCCGCTGTCTACCGCGTGACGACGAGGCGGACACGGCCATCTCGTTCAATCCCCCCGTCGACTTCCGGCTCGCCTCCGGGGAGGGCGGCTTCAACCTGATTGGTGATTTCAAACGAGGGAACTACGCCCTCAAGATCGAGGCGGGTCTTCGGACGCTCGACGGTGGGGTGGTCCGAACGACGTTCGAACAGGAGCTCACCATCCCGTCCCGAACCCCTTCGGTCGATTTCGTCGACAAGGGGCGCTACGTCCCCCGCTCGCAGTGGAAGAAACTCGCCGTCAACCACCTCAACGTCGACGAGGTCGAGATCACCGTTCGGCAGGTCCCGGAGCGCAACGCGATCTTCTGGGCGAGCGGCTCGTCCGAAGCAGCCGACGCGCGCACCGCAGTCACGATTGCGAAGGAGCGCGTGAAGTTCACCAGCAAGTCGGATCAGAAGACCACGTCGTTCGTCGACGTCGAGCGGCTCATCGGCGAGCCGGAGCCAGGTATCTACGAAGTGAGAGTCGAGGGGCTCGGCAAGGCCGACGCGGTGCGACTCGTCCCCACCGACATGAACCTCGTCGTGAAGCGGGACGTGACGCGGCCGGGGGACAAATGGTCCAACGCCGCCTACGTCTGGACGGTCGACATGAAGACGCTCGCGCCCGTGTCGGGAGTTCGCATCGATCTCGTCCGTCGCAGCGGGGACGTTCTATCGTCCTGTAACTCGGACGTGGAGGGCTTCTGCAAACTCGAGGTCCCCGTCGACACGGTCGACGAGAACCCACCTTTCGCGCTCGTGGCGCGCAAGGGGGACGATTTCACCTATCTGCGCTACGAAGACGTCGAGACGAAGGCGGCCGACGCCGACGTCGGCGGCGTCCCCTACCTCGCGGCGGCCGCCTACGATGCCGCGCTCTGGACCGACCGCGGCGTCTACCGTCCCGGGGAGACGGCGCATGTCGTCGCGGTCCTCAGGACAGACGACTTTTCGGCGCCGAAGACCGGGCTCCCCGTCGAAGTCACGATCAAGGACCCCCGGCAGCGCACTCTGGTGCAGCGCATCCTCAAGACGAACGAGGCGGGGATGGTGACCCTGGACGAAACGTTCGCCGACTTCGCCGCGACGGGATTCTACAACGTCGAACTGAAGGTCGCCGACAAGTCGGTCGCGAGCCATCGCTTCAACGTCGAAGAATTCGTCCCCGAGCGGATGAAGGTGAGCATCACCGCCGGGGCCGAAGAGTACGCGGCGGGCGAAGAGATGGCGATGAACGTCGAAGCCGAGTATCTCTTCGGTGGTTCGGCCGAAGGGAGCGAGGTCGAACTCACGTGTCGAATCCTCCCCGACACGTTCGAGCCTCCGTCCAACGCCGACTACTACTACGGGCTCGCCACCAGCGACCCATCGCCTATCGATCTCCAGCCCGTCACCGACACGCTCGACGGCGACGGGACGGCACGACCGGCATGTCCTTCGGCGGGCCAGCGGGTCAATCGCACGGGTCGGCTGGAAGCGACGGCAGCGGTCTTCGAGGCCGGGAGCGGACGCACCACCACGGCGATGGCGAAGGCCACGGTCCATCCCGCTCCGTTCTACATCGGGCTCAAGAGCAACGAAGACCACGCCGCCGTTGGCAAGAAGTCGAAAGTCGAAGGAATCGTCGTCGATTGGAACGGCAAGCCCTTCGCCGGCGTCGATGAGGTCGAGATTCAGTTCATCCGCCTCGAACGCGAGTACTGGTGGTACTACGACGACGAACAGGGCGAATCAAACTACGGCCGCAACATCCGGCCGGTGGTCGAGGGGACCACGACGGTGAAGGTCGGAGAGGACGGCAAGTTCCGCGTCGACGCCGCACCGCGGGAGCACTCACGGTCGTGGGTCGTGGCGGCGGTCGCGAAGGGCTCGCGGACGGAGCTCGAATTCTCGACCTCCTACTCGGGGGGCTCTTATTTCTGGGACGACGACGGCTACCGCTACCGCCGTGTCCAGGAGACACCGCGTCCGGGGCGCCCGACGAGCATTCGCATCTCGGGCCCCGAGACGATGAAGGTGGGGGTCGCCCACGAGCTGGAGATCGAAGTTCCGTTCGCCGGGAAGATGCTCGTGACGACCGAGACCTTCGAGGTGCGGACGCACTCGAAGTGGATCGACGTGAAGCCGGGGAAGACGAAGTTTCCCATCGAGCTCACGGAGTTCACACCGAACGTCTACGTCGGTGCGCTGTTGCTGAAGGACCCGTACGCCGAGTCGAAGGACACGTTCATGCCGGATCGCGCCTACGGCGTGAAGTCGTTCGAGGTGGAGCCATCGGAGAAGTTGCACGGCGTGGAGATCGTGGCGCCCGAAGAGATCCGGCCGAGCTCGACCCTCACGGTCGAGCTGAACCTGGGCAAGCGCGACAGCCCGACGTTTGCGACGATCGCCGCGGTCGACGAGGGCGTCCTTTCGCTGACTCGCTTTCAGACGCCCGACCCCGCCGACCAACTCTTCGAGCAGCGAGCTCTCGGAGTCGACACATTCGAGACGGTCGGTTGGGCATTGCAATCCACTCCGGGCGGACCGTCGAGCAAGACGGGAGGCGGCTGGGACGAAGACGGCAGTTTCGGTGACGGCAAGGGTCGCATCATGCCGATCAAGCCGGTCGCGCTCTGGTCGGGCGTCGTGAAGGTCCCCGAATCGGGCCGCGTGTCGGTGTCGTTCGAGGTGCCGCGCTACCGAGGCGCGCTGCGGGTGATGGCGACCACGGCGGACGCCACTCGGACGGGCTCCGCGGAGGCCCGCGTCTACGTGCGGGAACCGGTGGTTCTGCAGACGACGCTCCCCCGCTTCCTCTCGGCGGGCGACGAGATCCAGATCCCGGTCTTCGTCACGAACATGACGGGCTCAGCGACGGACGTGAAGGTCACGATGGAGGTCGTCGAAGAGTCCACTCCCGGCATGAAGCCTACGTCGGACGGCGACATGGTCGCTTTCCGAGGACCGCGGACCAAGACGTTGTCGGTCGCCGACCAGAAGTCGGGGACTGCCGTCTTCGCCGTTCGCGGCATGCGCCAGGCGGGGACGGCGAAGTTCGTCGTCCGGGCCGAGTCGCCGAGCTACACCGCCGTCGACGAAGGGATCGTCCCCTTCCGCCCAAACGGCGCGCACGAACGCGTTCAGCACATCATCGAGCTGAAAGAGGGCTCGAACGACATCGCGAAGCTGCTGGAGGGTTGGGTGCCCACCAGCGAGACGACCACCGTCTGGGTGACTTCGGTCCCCTACGGTGAGGCGTTCTCGCACCTGAAGTATCTGATTCGTTACCCGTACGGCTGCATCGAGCAGACGACGTCGTCGACGCGCCCGCTGCTGTACGTCGGAGGGCTGGTCGGACAGATCGACCCCGAGCGGATCGAGAAGATGGGGGGGATCGACAAGATGGTGAAATCGGGGATCGACCGTGTCCTGTCGATGCAGACACCGGACGGCGGTTTCGCGTACTGGCCCGGCGGCACGCAGCCCGTCGACTGGGGAACGGCGTACGCGACGCACCTGCTGATCGACGCCAAAGCTGCGGGTCACGACGTGCCCCAGGACCGGCTCGACGCGGCCGTGGCGTACCTCGAGACCGCCGTGAAGCGACGCACGTCGTCCAGTGGAGCGGGCTTCACCCACGCCGAGCCCTACATGCACTACGTCGTCGCGCGCGCCGGAAAGGGGCACAAAGCGCGGATCCAGAAGCTCGTCGACCAGCTCGACAGAAAGGTGAAGCTCACCGGGCGCGAAGCCGAAGAGGAGTATCTGCTCAAGGCTGCCCTGTGGCTCGCGGGGGATCGCCGTTACGAGAAGTTTCTGCGGAAGCCCGACGTCTCGGCCCTCAACGACGAGCGCGAGTCGCGCTGGACGTACTACTCCGATCGACGACGACGCGGATTCGTCCTCTCTATCTTCCACGACATGTTCGGCGTCGACAGCGACGGCAACGCCCTGGCGAAGGTCGTCGCGGGTGGGTTGAGTGAGAACCGGGCGAGCCGCTGGTACACCACCCAGGAGATCATGTGGGGCGTCACGGGGCTCGGAAAATGGGTCGCTGGCAACGTCGCGGACTTCGGCGATGCGAAGCTCGCCGTCGACGGCAAACGACCGCGACCGTCGAAAGAGGTGAAGGGGCGGGCGGATCGCAGTTGGACCATCTACCGTCTCAGCGAATACGACGATGTCGCGGTGGAACTGGCGGGCAAGAAAGGTCGTGTTTACGCGGTCGTGACCTCGCAGGGCGTTCGTCGCCAGAGCGAACCGAAGGTCGGCGGCAATCACCTCGCGATCTCCTACCGCTATTACGACAAGGACGGAAACCAGCTCGAGCCCAGCCACGATCTGGGGGATCTGATCTTCACCGAGGTCACCCTCAGCAACACCGGTCCCCACACGCTCTACAATCTGGCGCTGGTGGACCGCCTGCCGGCAGGTTGGGAGATCGAGAATCCCCGCCTGGGGCGCGGGACGCTACCCGAATGGGTCGACGAGAACGAGACGTGGCAGCCCGAACACATGAACGTTCGTGACGACCGCATCGAGGCGTTCGGGACGTTGGGACGGGGCCAGACTCTCAAGCTCTACTACGCGGT
>CAYPJU010000031.1:49618-69310 GCA_964411125.1 uncultured Bradymonadales bacterium
GACTCGGCGGTCGTCTACTATTCGAACGACCTCCCTGCGCACGTCTTCCTCTCCGAGGACGACAAGTGGCGCATCGCGGTCGAGCTCGACGACGTCGAGCCCGCGTATCGCGAAGCGCTGGTCCGATTCGAAGACAAGCGATACTGGAGCCACTGGGGAGTCGACCCGATCGCCATCGCCAGGGCCTTGTGGCTCAACGTCACCTTCGGGCGACGGATGTCGGGGGCGAGCACGATCACGATGCAGCTCGTCCGGGTGCTCGAGCCACGGCCGCGCACCTACGCCTCCAAGGCGATCGAAGCGTTCCGCGCGATGCAGCTCGAGGCGCGGATGTCGAAGGAGGAGATCCTGGCGGCGTATCTCACCTACATCCCCTACGGCCGCAACGTCGAGGGGATCGAGGCGGCGTCCCTCGCCTACTTCGGGCACTCGGCGTCCGAGCTGAGCCCGGCGGAGATCGCGACGCTCCTCGCCGTGCCGCAGAACCCCAACGTGCGCTACCCCGCCCCGGCGAACGTCGAGCGGCTGCGCGCCGCACGTGACGAGATCGCGGCGTGGCTCGCCGAAGAAGGAATGCTGCCCCTCGGGCTTCCGGGCGCGCGGATCCGTCGAGACGAGGCGATCGCGATGGTCACGGCGACCGACGTGCCGGGCGAGCTCCAGCCGTTTCCGCGGGAGATGCCCCACGTCGCCTACTGGCTCCGCGCTCGCGAGCCGGACCGGCGCGAGTTCCGGACGACGCTGGACGCGGGGGTGCAGCTCGTCGCCGAGCGCGTCGTCGAGAACCACCGGCAGGCGGCGTGGGACGAGCACATCGACTCTGCGTCCGTCGTCGTCGTCGACCGGCGGACGGGAGACGTCGTCGCGCTCGTCGGCAACTTCGACTTCTTTTCCGACCGGCCCGGTGCCCAGCTCCCCGGGTTCGACGTCGCTCGGTCCCCCGGCAGTTTGTTGAAGCCGCTGATCTTCGCGATGGGGATCGAACGCGGGGTCGCTCATCCACGGCATCTCGTGCTCGACATCCCGCAGACCTTCGCGCAGTACACTCCGAACAACTACGACGGGCGGTTTCGTGGGCTCGTGCGGCTCGACGAGTCGCTCTCGCGCTCCCTCAACGTGCCGTTCATCCGATTGCTCAACGAAATCGGGGTCGACCAGATGATCGGTGAGCTTCGCGCGATGGACGCCCAACACCTGATTGACGAGCCGGGATACTACGGGCTGTCGGCCGCGATCGGAGGAGTCGAACTCACCGCGCTCGAGGTCGCGGGGATTTACTCTGCCCTCGGAGGCGACGGAGCGTACCGACCGCTGCGGATCTTGCGCGAAGGAGGTAACGATGCCGCCGGCGTACAGGTGCGCGTGGTAGGGGAAGAGGCGGCCTGGTTGACCCGACGTGCGCTTCGCAGCCGCGATCGCCCCGGATACGCACGGCGCCGTGCGAACCCGGACGCTCGCCAGATCTGGTGGAAGACCGGGACGTCCTACGGACACCGCGACGCCTGGGCAGCCGGCGGCGGCGACCGCTACGTAGCGGTCGCCTGGCTCGGCAACATGGACCAGCGCGGGAGCACGGCACTCGTCGGGGCGGACCGAGCAGGGCCCGTCCTCTTCGACGTTCTCGAAGCGGTCGATGTCGACGACGACGGTCGGCGAGATCCCCGTCCAGAGGGACTGGTGAAGGTCGAGGTGTGCGAGCATTCGGGCCACTTGCCGACTGACGCGTGCGAGGGGAGGGCGCGGGTCTGGGCCCCCGCCCGCAGCGTCCCGACCGCGCGTTGTCCGTATCACGTTCGGGTCGACGTGGACGTCGCGACCGGCGAGGCGCTCGCTCCGCATTGCAGGCTCGGGCGCGACTACGAGAGCAAGTCGTTCCTGGTCTGGCCGCCCGAGCTGCGCAAATTCGCGACCGACCACAATCGTATCGGTCCGGCCCTTCCCGAGCTCGCCGACGACTGCGCAGGGCGCGCGTCCACGAAGCCGCCCCGAATTCTATCTCCTCCGCACGGACAGACGATCGTGCTGATGCCAGGGGTCGGCGAGTCTCAGCAAGAAGTCCCGCTCGAGGCGCAGTCCGATTTCGCCGCGGCCGAACTGTCGTGGTTCGTAAACGGCGAGTTCCTCGGGACCGTTCCCGCCGACGGCAGGATGTGGTGGACCCCGGCGGCGGGCGAGCACGAGCTCGTCGTCGTCGACGGAGCGGGACATTCGTCTCGTAGGATCGTCCGCGTCCGCTGAATCAGATGCGGGGGATTCGGAACACGGCCAGATCGATGTGGCGGTTCGTCCCGGCGACCCGAGTGTAGGCGACGGCGACCGTGTACTCTTCGAGGCTCGCCGTCGTCACGACCCTCATGTCACCGATCGTGTCGCCCGGAGGGAGGTCCAAGATTCGGCGGTCCCAGACGCGCAGGGGCTCGAAGTCGTCCCCGAAGAATCGAAGATCGATCGCCTGCGCAGCTTCGCCGGACGCGACCGCGACGACGAAGCCTCCCTCGGGCATCGGCTCGACGTCCGACATTCGGACCGGGCTGTCGAAGACGAACGAGGCGGCGGGCCCGGCGGAACAGACGTCGGGACCACACTTCACCGACGCGATCGTCACTTCGTTGCCGTTCGGTGCGGTCGCCGCGTGACAGCCTTCTTGCAGTTCCGCGAGTTGAAGATCGCCCGTCGTCCCGAGGTCGATGCTCCCCAGGACGGTGTCGGTCGCGGGTAGCCACAGCTTCCAGCCTCCGGCGGTGTTCGGAGCAGCGAGCGCGACCACGTCGCCGCGAGTCGTCGCGACGTGTGGGTTGACCGGGTTCACCGCCGTCTCGACACGCGCCATCGCGTCGTCCCCGCCCCCATAACCGAAGGCGAGGGCCCCGGTGCTGGCCAGGATGACGGGGAGGTTCCCCTCGAGCTTGTTGACGGGACCGGTGAGCCCGGCGCGCGGTCGAAACTCGTCGCAGTTGGCCGAGATTAGCGCGATATCGGCGATCCCGATTTCGTCGCTCAGCGTCTCAGCGAGCGAGCCATGAATGGCCTCGAAACCAGTCTGATCGCAGCCGGGCCCATCCCCGAGCGCCAGGAAGGCGAACGTGCCGTCGGGGCCATTGGCCAGCGCAATGTCGAGGAACGGTTCCACCGTGGCGGCGGTCAGTCGAATGCTGTAGTTCGAGCTCGGCTCGACGACGTCGATTCGGGTGACCGACTCTGTCCCCGGCGGCTCAATCCGGCTCCCAATCAGGAATCGCTCCACCTCGGCCATCGGCTCGCTCGAAACGGCGGAGATTCGGTCCGTGAGGTTCGGGTCCGACCGCACCACGCCCGTCGCGAGGTAGGTTCCGCTGGTCGACGCAGCCCACGGAGGTAGACGGACGTTCGTGGCGGGACACGCCGTGTAGTCCGGCATGCGGCCCATGTCGGCGTCGGGGGGGCCGCCGTCGAGGTCCCCCCCGTCCGCATCGGGAATCGCAGCATCCGGCTCGCCGCTATCGAGCCGTCCGGTGTCGCCGGCGGCGTCGACAGGACCGCTGTCGGGCTGTCCGATGTCTGGCCCCAGGTCAGCCCCTCCGTCGTCGACCGTGGGTTGGGGGACCGAGTCGAGCGAGCCGAAGGTGTTGCACGCCGCGAGCAGCGCTGCGACCGCCATTGCTGATCGTCTCTTCACCACACCCCCGCGATGCCGATGGTTCCGGGGCCGGCGTGCAGCGCCGTCCTTCCGTCGGGAGCGAGGACGACGAGGACGAGCCCGGCGGCCGTCACGGCTGCACCCAACCCGACGATGCCCCGGTTCACGTTCTGAGCACTTCGTGTCGACTCCCGTCGCTCGCTCCACTGTGCGGGCGTGTCGGCGGCGCGATACTCCTCGAACCGTGGGGAAACCCACGCGAACTCGAGGATGAGTGACGTCGCCAGCGCCGCGGCCCCCGCACCGGCGAGTGTCCAACCGGCTGTACGGAGCGCGCTACCGTCGGTCCGCGCGGGCGTGGGCGCGGGCGACACCGCCATACCGGCGCTGTCCTCCTCCTCGAGAATCTCCGGCGGACGCTCGAGCCGAAGCGTCGCCTCTTCAGTCACTGTCACGTCGAAGGACGTGTCCCACTCGGCGACCCAGACCGAGTGCTCGCCGGGCGTCACGGCCAGCGGCGACTCGGTGCACGCGGTAGGCTCACCGCTGTCGAGACGAACGGTCACCTCCTCATCGGGGCATTCGAGCTGCAGCGTCGCGTTGCACTTGGTCGGCCACTCGGTGCGGAAACGCTGCAACACGCTCGCGATCTCCTGGGGGGAAGGGGCCGCGACGGCGGGGGCATCAGCTACTTCGTCGTAAGCGGCCCGCGCCTCTTCGCACCGGCCGAGCTGGTAGAGTGCCCGCCCGTAATTTAGCCAGGCGATGTTCGATTCACCCAACGAGAGCGACGACTTGAAACTTGTCGCAGCCTGTTTGAATTCACCGTCGAACATGTGCTTCACGCCGCGATCGTTGTACGCGCGCTGCGTGTCGGTCGGCGTCATCGTGCCGCCGTCTTCGGCGGACGTCGCACGAGGTGCGAACGTCGCGGCCAACACGGCGAGGCAGACCAGTGGCAAGAGTGATGGGCGCGACTTCATGCGAGACAAGGTAGCGCTGAGACCCCTCACGGAGAAAGCAGCAATGGACTCTCGTCCTTTTTCGCGGGGGGCGGGGCGTCCGACGTAACCTCCTCGGCGGGGCGGTCGACCTTCTTCTTCGCCGCATGAGTCCTCTTCGTGGGGCGCTCCGGCTTCGGTGTGGCCTTGCGTTCGACCACCGGCTCGGGCGCTGGCGGCTCGTCGATCTCGGTCGGCTCTGCAGGCTCCTCCACCTCAGGAGCGTCGTCGTCGGCCGGCGCAGGGGCCAGTTCTTCGGACGGCGGGTTGGGGACCGGAGGTTCGGCCGTGGAAACTTCAGTGGTAGCGGGCTGCTCCGTCACGAGGTCCGGCGCGGGCTCCGACGATGTCGGGCTCGCCACGGGCGCCTCGTCGTCTTCCTGCAGAGCGAAGACGAGAACGAGCGATGCGGCCCCGATCGACGCCAGGAGCGCGACGATCAGCACCCACAGGACCGTCGGTGGCTTCGCCTCGAGTTCGGTCGACGAGGCCTCGGGGGTGACCGAAGGGCCCGGTCGTCCGTTGAAGACTGCCGTCGACGCAAGCTCCCGCCGCTGCCGTTCGGTCAGCTCCAACATTTGTAGCGTTCGAGCGTGCTCCGTCACTCCCTCCTGAGCCCCGTCGAACGGGCCGAAATCCTGCGTGTCGAGCAAGTCCACGATCTCGACCGCGGCGAGCGCGTCGCGAAACTGCGCCGCGTCGCCGAAACGCAACTCCGGCTCCTTGCGCACGGCGCGCAGGCAGATCTCGCCGAGCTCGGTGTCGGCGAGTGCTTTCGGGAGTTCGATCTCCTCGATGCAATGGGCCAGCAGATAGCCCATCGACGTCTCCGAGTGCACGGCGGGTCGACCAGTCAGCATCTCGATCAAGATCAGACCCATCTGGTAGACGTCGAGCGCCGGCGTCACCGACTGCGTGCGGATGTACTCGGGCGCGAGGTAAGCCGGGGTGCCCGTGAACCCACCTTCCTGTGTCACCCTTGGGCTCTGGTCCGCGAAGACCCGCGCGATGCCGAAGTCGAGAATCACGAGCCGCTCCGACGCGCTCCCCGGCTTGAGAAGAAACAGGTTCGAAGGCTTGAGGTCCTTGTGCACGATCCCCTGTCGGTGCCCCTCCGCCAACGCGTCGAGGCAGTCGACGAAGAGGGGGACGATTCGGCTGGCGGGCAGCCGCCCCCGCTCCTCGAGTTCGTGCTCGAGGTCATGGCCTTCGAGCAGATCCATCACGAGGAACGCCCGGCCGTCGGCGAGTAACCCGAAGTCGTAGACATCGACCACGCCAGGATGCTCGATGCGGGCCGACAGTTGCGCCTCTTGCAGAAACCGAGCACGGAAGTCGTCCGCGCGGGCGCCGTCCCCCAACGTCTCCAAGACCTTGACCGCAAACTTCCGCCCAATCTGACGGTGGCGAGCGCGATAGACTGTGGCGAAGCCGCCTTCGGCCAGGAATCCGTCGATCACGTAGCGCTCCCCCACGACCGCACCCTCCGCCAGTCGTTTGGCGTCGCTGTGCGAAGATGGACGAGGCGATGACGACATGACGGCTTCCAGCAGGCGGGAATCGTCACCAGTGTGGTCCAACACGCAGCCAAAGTCGATTCGCGCGCGTGCTCGAGCCGCGGGCGGGGGGCTGCGAAGCCTCGGACCGTGAGAAAAGAGAGACCCGGGCCTGGCGGCACCGGGTCTCTGTAAAACTTTGAACGTCGAGCTCAGTCTTCGGCTGCGAGAGCGTCCCAATCGAGCATGCCGCACGAGTCGTCACACATCTGCTCGCCGCATGCTTTGTCGTCGATGCAGTCGTCACAATCGAGGACGAGCTGGGCGAAGCCCTGCGGGTCGGCGTCTGCTTCGTTCTCGCAGTTGGAGGCGCACTGCGAGCGGTCGTAGGTGTCCTCGGCGCAGTCCTCGTGGTTGTCGCAGACGCTGACGCACGCTTCTGCTTCGGCGAGGTTGCCGTTGTTCGAGTCGTCTTCGTCCTCGTACGTCACGCCGGCGCATTCCGCTGCACACGCGTCCTGCTCGGAGCACGACTTGTTGTCGATGCAGGCCTGGCAATCGTCGACCGCCTGGCCGAATGCGTCGTCGACGTCAGCTTTCGACTCGCAGAGCGAGGCGCATTCCGAGCGGTCGAAGTTGTCTTGTTCGCAATCCTGGTAGTTGTCGCAGATCTGAATGCAGTCGACCGTTTCGTCGGTTGGGTTGCACGCTGCGAAGAGTCCGGCCGTGCCGGACATCACGAGAAAAGTGGCAAGTACGCGTTTCATTTCAGTTCTCCATTCGAAATTGATCGCCACGGTTTCGTGACGCGATACAAGTAGATAGGTCCCCTCGCCGTCGATCCAAACGATTGGTTTGGCTGCATTCTGGAATCGGTATGTATTTTAAGGGTTTACGTTTGTATACTTTTCTGACTGCGTTAGCGATCGAACCCCGCCAGGAGAACATTTTTCGATGATTTGTGCGGTTTCGTAGTCCTGATCGGCCGCGATTCGGCGCGCGTCAGGGTGCGATCTCAGCGGACTTCGCAGTGACCGCCCCGCTCGAGGGCGGTAAAGAGAACGGCGTGGGCGGCGAAGTGCACCATTCGATAGGTGGCAACCGCAGTGACGGCGCCCCATCCGTACGCGAGGACGTGTCCGCCGGCAGAAGTCTCGAGGGATTGGAGCAGTTGGGCGACCCACTGCCCGAAGATCAGGACCGCGGTTTGAACGCCGAAGACGGCGAGGACGTTGCGTCGCGAGATCGAAAGCGAATCGCGGAGAGCGCGGAACGTCGCCCTTCGATGGGCCGACACGAGGTAGAACGCTGGCGTGAGGAGGAATGAGACGAGGATGATCGGGATCATCTGGATCTGCACGTCGAGCCACACCATCACCAGCGACATCGCCATCACCACGCTGCCGACGACCTGCTGCAGCAGGACGAGGGCCGGGACACGAGCCGCCGCGGATTTCAGGGCATCGGTCGCGCGCTCGACCGTCTCCCCGCCGATCACCGCCCGCCGCAGCGGCTCGTACAACCCTGCCCGGACCATGTCGGTCAGGGTCAGCGCGATCAGGAGCCCCATCAACATCGGGCTCGCCTCGTCCATCGTGGCGAGCAGTCCGAACGCCGCGACGTGCTCGATCATTTCGGGGATGGGGAGGGCGAGCAGGATCGCAGCTTCCACGGCGAGGGTCGCCGCGAGGGCCATGAGAACTCCGCGAGCCGGCGCGTCGCGCAGCGACTCGGCAGCCGCGGATAGGTCGTCCAATTTCACGGGAGGCTTCATCGGTTTTCTCGCTCGATCAGAATCTCGCCCATTCGGAGCGCAGCCGCGGTCATGATATCGAGATTTCCGGCGTATTTCGGGAGCCAGTCCCCCGCACCCTCGACCTCGAGGAAGGTCGTCACTTTCAGACCCGAGAAAACCCCGAAGCCGGGCATGGTGACGTCGTCGATTCGCTCGAAAATGGGCGGTTTCACGAGCCGGTAACCCGGCACATATTCCGCGACGCGAGCCACCACGGCCTCGATCGACTCCCGGATCGCGTCCTGTGCCTCCTCGCCGGCCTCGACGAAGGTGTAGACCGTGTCTCGCATCAACAGAGGCGGTTCCGCGGGGTTGAGGATGATGATCGCCTTGCCTCGATCGGCGCCGCCGATTGTCTCGATCGCGCCGGCCGTCGTCTGGGTGAACTCGTCGATGTTCGCCCGTGTCCCGGGGCCAGCCGACTTCGAAGCGATCGAAGCGACGATCTCGCCGTAGCGGACCGGCGCGACCTGAGAGACGGCCCAGACGATCGGGATCGTCGCCTGGCCTCCGCACGTCACCATGTTCACGTTTCGCGCGTCGGCGTGCTCGTCGAGGTTCGCGACCGGAACCACGCCGGGCCCTACCGCCGCGGGCGTCAGGTCGACGACGAGCTTTCCGTGCTCGGCGAGGACCGGCGCGTGAGCCTCGTGTGCGCGGGCGCTCGTCGCGTCGAAGACCACCGCGACATCCCCGAAACGAGGGTGCTCGAGGAGGCCTTCGATGCCACGATGCGTCGTGTCGACGCCGAGCTCCCGTGCCCGCGCGAGGCCTTCGGAATCGGGATCGATGCCGACCAGCACCTCCACGCGCAGGGGCCCGCCACGATCGAGAATCTTCAGCATCAGGTCGGTGCCGATGTTCCCCGACCCGATGATGGCGCAAAGTGTCTGTGGCATGGTGGTCCTCTAAAATGGCGCGCGATCGCGATTCGTAGTACCAAGGAGCATCACTCCCGTTGGAGCGCGCGTGACACAGTCCCTATACGATCGGGTATCGGAAACCGCAAACTGGCTGAAGGAGCGGGTCGAATACACCCCCGATGTCGCCCTGATCCTCGGAAGCGGGCTCGGAGCAATCGCCGACGACCTCCCCGAAAGGATCGCCTTCTCGTACTCCGAGGTTCCTCATTTTCCCGTCTCGGGCGTCGAGGGACACGCCGGAAATCTCGTCTTCGGCGAGATGAACGGCAAACGGGTCATGATCATGCAGGGGCGCGTCCACTACTACGAGGGGTGGACCGCCGACGAAGTGACGTTCGGCGTCCGGACGATGGGCTTGCTCGGTATCGACAAGATGCTCGTGACGAACTCCGCCGGCGGGATCAGCGGCGATTTCCAGCCCGGCGACCTGATGCTCATCACCGACCATCTGAACCTCACCGGGTTCAACCCGCTGCGCGGCGAGAACGACGATCGGTTCGGACCACGGTTCCCCGACATGAGCGATGCCTACGACACCACGATGCGCCAGAAGATCATCGAGGCCGCCCGCGAGATGAACATACCGCTGAAGTCGGGTGTCTACGCCGGCCTCGAAGGGCCGTCGTACGAAACGCCGGCCGAGATTCGAATGATCAAGGTCCTCGGCGGCGACGCCGTTGGGATGTCGACCGTCCCCGAGACGATCATCGCCAACCACATGGGGATCAAGGTGGGGGGGATCTCCTGCATCTCGAACCTCGCGGCCGGGATCAGCGAGTACAAGCTGAGCCATGCCGAGGTGAAGGCGACCGCCAACATGGTCCGAGAGACGTTCACTTCGCTCGTCCACAAGACCGTCGAATTGCTGTGAGATGACCAAACCGATCGACGACACGACGTGGGACCGGTTGGTCCATCACGCGACGGAGGCGAGCAAGCACGCACACGCTCCCTATTCGAACTTTCACGTCGGGGCGGCGCTCCTCACCTCCACGGATGAGGTCGTCACGGGGTGCAACGTCGAGAACGCCACCTTCGGGGCGACGGTCTGTGCCGAGAGAAACGCCATCGCGACGGCAGTGGGGCGAGGAATTCGGGATTTCGAGGCACTCTGCGTCATCACGCCTGCCGACCGCCCCGTCGCGCCATGCGGGATCTGCCGCCAGGTGCTCGCCGAGTTCGCCGAAGAACTACCGATCTTGATGGTCAACACCGCCGGAGAGCGGTTGCATGTCCAGCTGAGTGAGCTGCTGCCGCACCGGTTCGTGCCCGGGGATTTCAACGACTCTTGAGAACGGTTCCACCTCGCGGGGCCACTCTCGGATCCACATCACTCTTGTTCTGCCGCGTCGGGAAGTTCGAGCTCGAGCGTGACGAGCTCCGTCCCGTCACGGCACGGTGCGCGACCGCTCTCGAAGACCTCGTCCTCGTGGGCGGTCGCGAGTACCTGCGACTTGTCGGCGACGAAACGGTTCGATTCGCGGCCGTTGCGGGACAGCTCCTCGCACTCGAAATCTTCGATGTCGACGGGGTAGACGGCCGCCCCCGCCGCCACGCCGTCGCGGCACGTCACGTCGCTCGCTTCGGTCGAGACGCGGTAGGCGCCTGCTCGAGCCGATTCGGGGCTGCAGATCACGTCGACTCTCCAGAGTACCGGCATGTCCAGATCGATCAGGTCGATTCCCGCTTCTACCGCGATGGGATAGGTCTCGAGCGGGATCGCGTCGAGCACCTCCTCCGGCACTCGGATGTCGATCTCGAGCTCGACCCGCGGTGGACCGCAGGCGGCCAGGAGTAGAGCGGGGAGCAGAGGGAGCAGTTGGCGCATGCCGCAACAATAACACCGAAAGACGTTCCGAAAAGCGTGGTTTCAGCGCGACCACGAGCGCATCGTTTCCAGAAAGGCCCGACCCGAAGGGCTCTTCGTCCGGTCTCGTCGATGAATGATCGCGAGCGTTCGGCGGATCGCTCCGTCGCGGCACCGAAGGCCGGGGTTCGCGGCGTCGAGCGCGTGCTCGCTCACGAGTGCCGCGCCGATCCCCTGCGCGACCATCTGCTTGATCGACTCGATCGACCGAAGCTCCATCACGATGTTCGGCGTCACTCCGGCCTCCTCGATGCTCGCGTCGATGTGAGCGCGGACCGCCGATCCCGCTTCGAAGAGAACGAGCGGCGTCTCCGCGAGGTCCCCCCACCGAAACGTCTTGCGAAGTTCCAGCCGATGTCCGCGGGGGACGATCAACCTCAGCTCGTCGTCGACCCATCGCTCGACGACCAACTGCGAGTGCGCTTCGTCGATCGGCAGCGTCACGACCCCGAGGTCGAGCTCGCCGGCCAGCACCGCTTCTACGACCCCGCGACTCGGCTGCTCGCGTACGTAGAAGCGGATCCCCGGATGGTTCGCGTGAAAGCGCCCCAGGATGGCAGGCAGCAGGTAGGTCGTCGCCGTCGCGCCGCCCCCGATCGCCATCGAGCCGCTGTCCAGACCCGTCAGCGCATCCAGCGCCTCCTGCGCGTCGTCGAGCCGCAGCAACGTCTCCCGCGCGTAGGGTAGGAGCGTCCGGCCTGCCTCCGTCAGCGTCATCCCCTTCGGCGTTCGATCGAACAGCGCCGCACCCACCTCCTCTTCGAGCTTCGCCAACTGCGCGCTCAACGCCGGCTGCGTCACGTGCAACTGCACCGCCGCCCGCGTCATCACCCCCAATTCGGCGATCGCGACGAACGATCTCAAATGCCCGACTTCCATCCGGCAAGTGTATCACCATTGTTTATCGCAATGATACAATAAATCCATTTTCATTATGGCACAGCCACCCCTACCTTGCCCTCGTCCAATGCGCCAACCGCTAACCGCCAACCTGGAGCCCACATGTCCTACGACGCCGAAACGACCCTCGAAACCTCGCATGGCAACTATCGCTACTGGCGCCTCGGCGCGCTCGCCGACGCAGGGATCGGCCACGTCGAAAAGATCCCTTACTCCATCCGCGTCCTGCTCGAGTCGTGCCTTCGCAACCTCGACGACCCCGGCGTCCTCGAAGAGCACGTCGAGGCGCTCGCCGCCTACGACGCGAAGGACGTCGGTGAGCAGGAGATCGCGTTCAAGTGCGGACGAGTGATCCTGCAGGACTTCACGGGGGTCCCCGCCGTCGTCGACCTCGCCGCGCTCCGTAGCGCGATGGCCCGGTGGGGTGGAGAGACCGACAAGGTCAACCCGTTGAGCCGTGTCGATCTGGTCATCGACCACTCCGTTCAGGTCGACGCGTACGGCACCGAAGACGCGCTCATGATCAACCGCAAGCGCGAGTTCGAGCGCAACCAGGAGCGATACGAGTTCCTGAAATGGGGGCAGTCGAGCTTCTCGAACTTCAGCGTCGTCCCCCCCGAGACGGGCATCGTCCACCAGGTGAACCTCGAGTACCTCGCCGGTGTCGCGCTCACCGGCGACTCGCACGGCGACGACGTAGTGTACCCCGATTCGCTGGTCGGGACCGACTCCCACACCACGATGATCAACGGGCTCGGCGTGCTGGGCTGGGGCGTCGGAGGGATCGAAGCGGAAGCCGCGATGCTCGGCCAGCCGATCTACATGCTGATCCCCGAGGTCGTCGGGTTCCGTCTGACGGGGAGCATGGTCGAAGGTGCCACGGCGACCGACCTCGTCTTGATGGTGACCCAGATGCTCCGCAAGCACGGGGTCGTCGGCAAGTTCGTCGAGTTCTACGGGCCTGGTCTGGACCACCTCACGCTGGCCGACCGCGCGACGATCGCAAACATGGCGCCGGAATATGGTGCTACGATGGGTTACTTCCCGGTCGACAACAAGACGCTCGACTACCTGCGCTTCTCGGCGCGCGACGAGAAGCAGATCGAGCTCGTCGAAAAGTACTTCAAAGCGAACATGCTGTGGCGCGACGACGAGGCGAAGATCGCGTACTCGAGCGAACTCAGCCTCGACCTGGGGGACGTGCAGCCATCGCTCGCCGGTCCGAAGCGCCCGCAGGACCGCATCCTCCTGAACGACATGAAGGGCGACTTCAACCTGCTCCGCGAGAAGACGTTCGGCCACGCCAAACCGGCGAGCGTCTCGGTGACGCACAAGGGCGAGACGTTCGACCTCGGGGACGGCGACGTCGTCATCGCGGCGATCACGTCATGCACGAACACGTCGAACCCGGCGGTGATGCTCGGCTCCGGGCTCGTCGCGAAAAAGGCGAACGACCTGGGGCTGAAGGCGAAGCCGTGGGTGAAGACGTCCCTCGCCCCGGGATCGCGCGTCGTGACCGATTACCTCGAGAAAGCGGGGCTGATGGACCACCTGGAGGCAATCGGCTTCTTCACGGTGGGCTACGGCTGCACGACCTGCATCGGAAACTCGGGTCCGCTCGACGAGCCGATCGTCGAGGGGGTGAAAGAGGGCGACCTGGTCGTCACTTCCGTGCTCTCGGGCAACCGAAACTTCGAAGGCCGGGTCAGCCCGCACACCAAGGCGAACTACCTCGCGTCGCCGATGCTCGTGGTCGCTTACGCGCTGGCAGGAACCGTCGACATCGACCTGCAGCGTGACCCGATCGGCGAGGGTTCGAACGGGCAGCCCGTCTACCTGAAGGACATCTGGCCCACGAACCTGGAGATCGCCGACGCGATCCGCGACTGCGTCACGCAGGACCAGTTCAAGTCGCGATACGCGAACGTTTTCGAAGGTCCCGAGGACTGGAAGCAGATCGCCGCGAGCTCCTCGAAGGTCTACGACTGGCCGGAGTCGACGTACGTGCAAGAGCCGCCGTTCTTCAAGGACATGGACAAGAACTCGTCGCCGATTCAGCCGATATCGGGCGCCCGCGTGCTGGGGGTCTACGGCGACTCGACGACGACGGACCACATCTCGCCGGCCGGCGTGATCCCCGAAGGGCCTGCTGCCGACTACCTTCGAGCGCATGGCGTGGAGCGCCGCGACTTCAACAGCTTCGGCTCGCGTCGCGGCAACGACCAGGTCATGACGCGCGGAACGTTCGCGAACATTCGCATCAAGAACAAGCTCGCCGAAGGGAAGGCGGGCGGATACACGAAGTACCTCGGGCCGAATGAGCCCGCGACCGAGTCCGCCACCAAGCTGTACTACGAGTCGGACGCCGACCCGCAGCACGGCGAGGTTTGCTGGGTCTACGACGCGTCGGTGAAGTACCAGCGGCATGGGATCCCGTTGGTGGTGCTGGGCGGAAAGGACTACGGCATGGGCTCGAGCCGTGACTGGGCTGCAAAGGGCACCCTGCTGCTCGGAGTGAAGGCGGTCATCGTCGAGAGCTACGAGCGGATCCACCGCTCGAACCTCATCGGCATGGGTGTCCTGCCGCTCGAGTTCCCCGAAGGCCAGAACGCCGAGTCGCTGGGCCTCGACGGCACCGAGGTGTTCGACATCGCGGTGGACGACGACGTCAAACCCTTCTCCACCGTGAAAGTCACGGCGACGAAGGAAGACGGCGAGAAGGTCGAGTTCGACGCGAAGGTCCGGCTCGATACGCCGGTGGAGGTGGAGTACTACCGCAACGGCGGAATCCTCCACACCGTCCTCCGCAACATGGCGAGCTAAAGCGCGGGTGTGCGGGGGCGGAGCCCCGCACGCCACGCGGGGCCGGAGCCCCGCGGTCCTGGGGCCGCCGCGCGGACCGCGGCGCTCCGCCGCCGCGCGGACCGCGGCGCTCCGCCGCCGCGCCATCTACTTCACCCGTTCCGGCGAGAACCACACCCACTCCCACTCCTCGAAGCCCGCCTTCGTCGGGTTCTCGATCACGTACCGGACGGTGTCCAACAGCTCGTCGGGCGTACGGATCACGCGGTCGAAACACTCGGCCCGCCACTTCACGTGCAGCCCGAGTTCCCGCCTCACTGCGTTCGATGTGAACGACTTCCAGCTGCCGACGATCTTGTTGATCGGATGGTCCGTGGTGAGCGTCCGACGAACGACGTGAACGTGGTTGGGCATGATCACCACTGCGTAAATTTCGTAGCGCTCGCCGTCGAAGTGAAATATCGACTGCCAGAGGATCTCAGCCACCTCCGCCCTCCCGAGCAGGCACTCGCCTCGACCGCGGTCGAACTCCTGGTCGTACAGGACGCGGTGGCACCAGTGCGAGAGCTCCGTCAGTCTCGCCGCGTTGGGATCCTTCATGACGCGTTCTCGGTGGCGTTCGTAGATCTGCTTGAGTTCGTCGATTCGGTGGCGCGGGATCGCGTCGTGAAGCCCGAACGTCACGAAATAGACCGCTTCGCCGATGATCCAGTGCGGCAGGTTGCGCTTGTAGCGACGGATGTCTTTCACGTGCAGAAAGTGAGTCATGGGTCCTCCGGTTTGAGTTCCCCACGTTTTCGGCCGTCGCCGTCGAGCGTTGCGAAAAAAGTGGATGCGGGGGCGGAGCCCCGCATTCCACGCGGGGACGGAGCCCCGCGGTCCGGTCGCCAGCCTGCGGACCGCGGCGCTCCGCCGCCGCGCGGACCGCGAGGCTCTGTCCTCGCGCCCCCAGACTTCCTCGACTATCCTCCCCCACCACGAAGGAGGTCTCATGGGCGGCTACGAAAGACACAAAGAGCGACGAGATGCCCTCAACCTGCTCGGCAAGGACCTCGCCCGCCGGGCCGCGTCGAAATGCGAGCTGTGCGAGGAAGGCGGTCAGCGGCTCGACCCCTACGAGCCTCCGCCCGTCGAGGACGATCCGTCGTTCGAACGGACGATGCTCGTCTGTGAGAAGTGTCGGCGCGCTGCCGAGGGCGGTCCGATGAAGCCCGCGTCGGAGTGGCGATTCCTCGAGACCGTGGGCTGGTCGACCATCCCGGCGGTGCAGGTCACCGCGATCCGGATGCTTCGGCGCCTCGCTGCGGACGACGTCGCATGGGCGCGCGATGCCGCCGAGTCGATCTACCCCTCCGAGGAAGCGGCCGCCTGGCTCGACGAGTGACGAACCCTTCGGGGGCCTGCCGCATCCAAACGACGTCTCGCGCGGAGCCTCCGTAGTGCCCACCACCTCCCGCCAGACGACGCTCGTCCTCACCCTCCTCTCGACCGTCGTCTTCCTCGCCGTCGTCAACGGCACGATGATCAACATCGCGCTGCCGTACGTCGGCGCCGACTTCGGTGTCTCCGAGGGAACGTACGGGTGGATCGTGACCGGCTACGCGCTCTCCTTCGGCATCTTCAACGCGATCAACGGACGCCTCGCCGACATCGTCGGGATGAAGCGGATGTACATGGCCGGTATCGCGGCTTTCGGCCTGGGTGCCGCGGTTGTCGCGGCGAGCCCGTCGATCGAGTTCGCGATCGTGTTGCGCATTCTGCAGGGCGCAGGTGCCGCCGCGCTCCCCGTCCTCGGTTCGTCCATCATCGCCCGCATCGTCCCACCCAGGGAGCGTGGTGCCGCCATGGGCGTCATCATGTCGACCGTCGGCGTCGCGGCGTCGATCGGTCCGTTTCTCGGAGGGTTTCTCGTCGAGATCGGCGGTTGGCGGTTCGTCTTTGGGTTCACAGCCCTCGTGCTGCTTGCGCTGCCGGCCGCATGGAAGCTGCTCCCCGACGAGCTCAACGAGCGTACGTCGAGCTCCTTCGACATCGTCGGTGCCGTCCTGCTGTCGGTGGCCGTCGCCGTGGGGATGTACGGTTTCGAGGTCGTGGAGGAGGGCGGGTTCGGCTCGACCCTCTGGATCCTCGAAGCAGTCGCGCTCGCCTTCACCGCGGCGTTCGGGGTCTGGATCGCGAAGCACGCCGACCCGTTCGTCGCTCCCAGCCTCTTTCGCAACGTCCGCTACGTCGCGACCACGGGCGTCGCTTTCCTCGTCAACGCCACGCGGTTCGGCACGATCATCCTCGTCCCCATCTTTCTGACGGAGGTGAACGAACTCTCGCCGATCTGGATCGGGGCGGTCCTCTTTCCCGGGGCGCTCGCCATCGCCGTGTTGTCCCACCGTGCAGGGGGATGGGCGGACCGTGTCGGGACACGTCGCCCCGTCTCGGTCGGCGTCTTCTTCGTAGTCGCCGGCAACCTGGTCGCCGCATTTTTCGCGGGAGGAAGCCCCGTCGGAGTCGCGGTCGGCATGGGGCTCTATGGCATCGGATTCGCGCTCATCCAGAGCCCTTGCGTGTCCGCGGTCTCGCAGATCGTCCCCAAACCGATGATCGGGGTGGGCCTCGGCATCTTCATGATGATTTTCTTCATCGGCGGGGCCTTCGGCACCGCGCTGTCGGTGACCGCCGTCGAGCTGCAGGGCGCGGGAGCGACCAGTTGGCTCGGCTTCGACAACGGCGATGGGGCCGCGTTCTCGAACGGGATCCTCGTCCTGACCGGCCTCGCTCTACTCGCCGTCGTCGTCATGCCCTTCGTGCCGAACCAGCCGATGGGAGCCGATGAAGACAAAAACGTCGTCACCGGGGAGCGCAATCACCTCGCGCCTTGAGGCACCTGGATCGTCACACCGTCCTCCGCCCGGTAAGCGGTCAGCGGACCCTTCCAGCGCACACCGCTGTCGATGCAGACGACGTTGCGTCGCCGCCGAAGCCCCAGCGCAGACCAGTGCCCGAAGACGATCTTCGTCCCCTCCCACTGCCGATCGGAATGGTCGAACCACGCCTTCAGGCCAGGCGGAATCTTCGAGTACACGCCGCTGTAGTCGAAATCCATCCGCCCCTTCGCGTCGAGCGTTCGCATCCGGGTGAAGGCGTTGATGAGGACGCGCAGCCGCTCGTAACCCTCTCGCTCCGGCTTCCAACGCCGCGGCCGGTTGCCGTACATGTTCTCGAAGAGTCGTTCGTGATCCTCGGCGAGCGCTCGTTCGACCTCGGCGGCGAGCTCCATCGCCTGGTCGGCGCTCCACTGCGGGACGAGGCCCGCATGAACGACCAGGGTCTCGAGCTCCTCGTCACGCCATGCGATCCGCTGACCGAGCAGCCAGTGCATGAGCTCGGCGCAGTCGGAACTCTCGAGGACGTCGTGAAAATCGTCTTTAGGGCGCACTCGACGGGCTCCGGACCACACGGCGAGCATGTGCAGGTCGTGATTGCCGAGGCAGACGGTCGCACCGAGATCGCGCGCTGCGCGCAGCACGCCCAGACTCTCGCCGCCGCCGTTGACCAGATCGCCGACGAAGACGAGCCGGTCGTCGGCCGGATCGAAGTGCACGACGCGCAGCAGTGCCTCCAGTTCGGAGAGATGTCCGTGAACGTCGCCGATGATCCAGGTAGACATTGGCTGCAAGCAGTAGTCGTACGTCGGGGTACAACATAACCACGATCACCGTCCGGGTCACCCCTGCCTTGCCGCGAAACACACCCATCGCTTGCCGCCGCCTGCCGGCAATGTTACGAGCTTAGGGAGTCCAAACGCGCCAATTTTCCGAGAGCAGCCGTCATGATCCAAGCCGCCGAAAACATCCTCGAGTTGGTCGGGAACACCCCACTCGTCAAGCTCCACACCGTCGCCAAGCACGTGAAGGCGAACATCTACGTGAAGCTCGAGTACCTCAACCCCGGCGCCAGCGTGAAGGATCGACCGGCGCTGCAGATGATCGAAGATGCCGAGAAGTCGGGCGAGCTCCGACCGGGCGGAACGATCGTCGAAGCGACCAGCGGCAACACCGGCATGGGGCTCGCCCTCGCCGCCGCGATCAAGGGTTACAAATGCATCTTCGTGATGCCGGACAAGATGAGCGACGAGAAGATCAAGTCGCTGCGTGCGATGGGCGCGCGCGTCGTCGTCTGCCCCACCGCGGTCGAACCGGAAGACCCTCGCTCCTACTACAACGTCGCGAACCGGCTCGCCGAAGAGGCGCCCGGCGGGTTCCTCGCCAACCAGTACCACAACCAGTCGAACCCGCTCGCTCACTACAAGTCGACCGGACCCGAGCTGTGGGAGCAGACGAACGGCGAGATCGACGTCTTCGTCTCCTCGGCCGGGACTGGCGGGACGATCAGCGGGACCGGAAAGTACCTCAAGGAGAAGAAGCCCGAGGTCCAGATCGTCGGCGTCGATCCGGTCGGCTCCATCTACTACGACTACTTCAAGACGGGGAAGATGACCGAGGCGAACACCTACCTCGTCGAAGGCTTCGGCGAAGACTTCCTCCCTTCGACGATGCACTTCGAGTACGTCGACGAGATGATCCGCGTCACCGACAAAGAGTGCTTCGTCTGGACTCGTCGGCTCGCCCGCGAAGAGGGGATCCTCGCCGGCGGCTCGTCGGGCGGGGCAGTCTGCGGAGCGGTCAAGTACGCCGAGCGCCACGACCGCGAGATGAACATCGTCGTCATCATGTGCGACCACGCCTCGCGCTACCTCTCGAAAATCTTCGACGACGAATGGATGCGGGAGAACGGCTTCCTCGGAGAGACGTTCGGCGACGCGACGGTGGCCGACGTCCTCGGAAAGAAGGCCCGTCCCGTGATCACCACCGAGCTCGGCACGTCGATCAAAGACGTGATCAAGCGAATGAAAGACGACGGCATCAGCCAGCTCCCGGTCCTTGACGAGGGTCGCGTCGTCGGCCTGATCAACGAGACCGACGTCCTCAATCACCTCCTCGAAAGTGGTGATGGCAGCGACACGATCGACGACCTCGTCGAGACCCACTTCGCCATCGTCGAACCCACCAACCGCATCGGCCTCGTCGGCCAGTTCTTCAAACAGAACAAAGTCGTCATCGTCGTCGACTCCGGCCGCCTCGTCGGCATCATCACCAAGATCGACTTCATCGACTTCGTCAGCCGCCGGATTCGATAGAGGCGCTGAAGCGCCTCTATCGGGGGGACCGGCCTTCGGCCGGTGTTGGACCTCGCTTCGCTCGGTGTGGGACCGGCCTTCGGCCGGTGTTGGACCTCGCT
>CAYPJU010000032.1:0-28207 GCA_964411125.1 uncultured Bradymonadales bacterium
GGGCAGGGGGGACGACCCCGACGGCAGATTCATTCCTCTTGCTTGAGGGCCTCGGCGCGGTAGTGAGTCTGCAGCGGTTCGATGACGTCTTCGAGCCCCCCTTCGATGACGCGGTCGAGGCTGTAGATCGTCAGCCCGATTCGATGGTCGGTGAGGCGGTTCTGGGGGAAGTTGTAGGTCCGGATGCGCTCGGAGCGGTCGCCCGAGCCGACCTGTTCGCGGCGCTCGGCGGCGATTTCGGCCTGTTGTGCGGCCATCTGTTGTTCGAAGAGCCGCGACTTGAGGACGCGCATCGCCTTCGCCTTGTTCTTGTGCTGCGACTTCTCGTCCTGGCAGCTCACGACGAGGCCGCTCGGGATGTGCGTGATGCGGATGGCGGACTCGGTCCGGTTGACGTGCTGGCCGCCGGCGCCCGAGGCGCGGAACGTGTCGATGCGGAGGTCCTCGTTGCGGACGTCGATCTCGACGTCGTCGACCTCGGGGAGGATCGCGACGGTCACTGCCGACGTGTGGATCCGGCCCTGCGACTCGGTTTCGGGGACGCGCTGCACGCGGTGCGTGCCGCTCTCGTACTTCAGCTTGCTATAGACACCGTCGCCGTCGATCTCGGCGACGACCTCTTTGTAGCCGCGCCGGTCGGTCTCGCTGGCGCTCACGATGTCGACCTTCCAGCCCGCCGACTCGGCGAACCGCGCGTACATCCGGAACAGGTCCGCGGCGAAGAGCGCCGCTTCTTCGCCGCCGGTCCCGGCCCGGATTTCGAGGAAGACGTTCTTCTCGTCGAGCGGGTCGGGGGGAATCAGCAGTTCTTTGATCCTCGCGTCGAGCGCCGACTTCTCGGCTTCGAGGCGCTCGATCTCGTCGCGCGCCATCGCGCGGATCTCCTCGTCGTCGTCCTGGGCGAGGCTGCGGTTGTCGTCGAGCTCGTCGTCGACCTCCTTGAAGCGTTCCCACGCCTCGACGATCTCCTGCAGCCGTCCGTGCTCTTTCGCAATCTTCTGGTATTCGCGGGGGTTGGACGCGATCGACGGGTCGCCGAGCTGGCTGCCGAGCTCTTCGTACCGTGCCTGAACTTCGTCGAGCTTTTGGAACATCTGCGGATCCTCCGTCGGTCCTTCCGGAGGATATCTACCAGATATCGTGAGTGGTGCGAACGATCGAGGGGGCGCACCGCCACCATCACCCGGTTCGTCGAAAATTTGCGTCCGCTGCGCCTCCATCCAAAACTCCGGGCATGCGACATCGTCAACTACCGACCGTTCTCTTCCTGCTCTCCCTCCCCCATGCCGCGTTCGCCCAGTCCAACGACGAGGACCCGAACACCGTCTCGACTTCGGCCCGAGCACCTTCCACGCAGTTTGCGGTCGAGCGAAGCGTCTCGGACGTCAGCGCGGAGGAGGTGCGGGAGAGGCAGGCGGACACGGTGACGTCGGCGTTCGAGGAGGAACCCGGGGTACTGGTGCAGAGCACGAACCGCGGGGCGGGGACGCTCATCGTGCGCGGGCTCGTGGGCCCCGAGAACCTGATCTACTTCGACGGGGTGCGGTTCTCGCAGTCGACGTTTCGGACCGGCCCGAACCAGTACACGAACACAATCGATCCGTGGGCGCTCGAGCGGCTGGAGCTCGTCCGGGGGCCGGCCTCGGTGCTCTACGGATCGGGGGCGATGGGGGGTGCGCTGCACCTGACGCCGCGGGGCCTTCCCGACGAGACCGAGACGACGGCGCGCGCCGGGCTTCGGTCCGGCGACTCGATGGCGGGGTTCATGGTGGACGGCGGCAGCTCGTTCGACACGGTGAAGGGCTCGGCGCTGAAGGCGCGGCTCGGCGGGACGTTCCGTGCGCACGGCGACCTCCGCGCGGGCTCCGACGGCGGAGCGATCTTCCCGGCGTCGCTCGACGGGACGGAGTTTCTGGCGAAGCCGTGGGAAGAAGGCTACTGGCGAGGCGGGGTGGGCTACGACTTCGGGGAGAGCACGCTGCGGCTCAACTACTTCGGCGGCAGCGTCACCGATGCGATGCGGCTCGACCGCGTGGGCAACGGCGAGGTGCGGGTCTACGACAACCAGGACCATCTGACGTACCTGACGTGGGAGCTCGACGGGCCGCTGTGGATCGACGACTTCCGCATCAACGCGTCGTGGCACCGGACGGTCGAGGACGTCACGCGCTGGAACTGCGAGGACGCAGTCGGGCCGCGGAACTGTGTCGAGGGCAACTTCGAAGCGCTCGGGCGGCTGCGGACGAACACCGACCTGGTCGACACCTTCGGGTCGAGCGCGGTCGGCATCTCGCACCTCTTCCGGCGCCGGCTCACGATGACGTGGGGTGCCGACGCCTACGCAGACTTCGTCGACAGCAGCGGCACGGACGCGCGCGCGCCGGGGTTCGAGCCCGACGAATCGGGCGGCAACTTCGCGTCGGGGTCACGCTACAGCACGGTCGGCCTCTTCACGCTCGCGAACCTCGAGCTCCTCGCGTGGGGGATCCACTCCGTCCGAGCACACGGCGGGGCGCGCGTCGAAAGCCACGCCGCGTTCGCGCCCGACGTCACCGAGGAGCTCGGCGACGTCAGCTACAGCTACACGGGCGTCGTCGGCTCGGCGGGGCTCTCGTTTCTGTCGGCGACGGTGCTCAACGCCTACCTGAACTGGAACCAGGGATTCCGCGCGCCGAACCTGCAGGAGGCGACGGTGCTGGGCGACACGGGCAACTTCTTCGAGGTGCCGAACCCCGACCTGAAGCCCGAGCGGAGCGACACGTTCGAGCTCGGCGCGAAGTTCGAGGTGCCGTGGATCGCCCGACTGCACGCGGCGGCCTGGGTGTCGCTCTTGTCGGATCGCATCACCCGCGAGGCGACGAGCTTCGACGGGGCGTCACAGATCGACGACAAAGAGGTTCGGTGGCGTGTGAACCGTGACCGCGCGTACTTCTACGGCGCCGACCTCTCCGCCGAGACGACCGACGTCGCGGGGTTGTCGGCGTACGGCAACGTCTCGTGGATCGACGGCGCGGTCCAGGCGGACGACCCCGACGATGCGTTCGAGCCGGGGCCGCTGCACGACATGTTCGCTGGCGACGACGCGTGGACGACCTCGCGACGGCTGCCGCCGACCCAGTACCTCGCCGGGCTTCGGTTCGAACCGTCGGGGGGGGCCTGGGTGGCGTTCTACATCCAGGGTGCGGCGGCGCAGGATCGACTGAACCCCGACGACCGCGCCGACCTGCGGATCTGCGAGACGGAGCCGGGGGTTCTGTACGACGATGTCGGCGGGCGATGCCCCGGCACGGCGGCGTGGACTACGCTGAACGCGCGGATGGGGTTCACGCGGGGGCCGGCGACGGTCGACGTGGCGGCGACGAACCTCACCGACGTCCGCTATCGGCTGCACGGGTCGGGCATTCCAGCGCCCGGCTTCGGCTTTGCCGGTCAGCTCACGGTGCAGTGGTAGTCTCTTCGGGGTCGGGAGGGGCGACCTTTTCGAAGAAAAACTCCGACACGACGCGCGCGGCGGGCATCTGCATCGGGAGTCCGGTGCCCAGACCGACGAACCGCGATAGTCCGTCGGTGGTCTCGGGGCGTTGGTTTGGCCACGCATGACCGCCGTCGTGCACGCAGATGGCGAGGGGTTCGCGGCATTCCCCCTGCCAGCGGCACGTCCAGGTCGCTCCTTCCTGCCATACCGTCGGCGCTCCGCTGCACCGGTATTCGTCACGACGGATCGCGTGGATCTTCTCCGCACCGGTCACAAAGCCGAAAAGGGGGACATCTCCTCCTTCGTAAGGAAGCCGAGGGTCGTTTCGGCCGTCGATTCTCAGCATCGGGATCAGCCCGACACAATTGTCGCCGAGCTCTTTGATCCGGATCGATGAAATCGCCGTGGCGCGGAAGCCGAGGTCGCATGCTCGCAGCTCGAGAAATCGCCCCCCCGTGCTGGTGCCGACGCTCATCCGGCGGTCGGGATCGAGGCAGTGTCGTTCTTCGAGTCGTGGAATCGCTTCGCGCAGGAACCTCGTTTCGACGCGGCGGCGGCTCCATGCTTCCTGGCGGGCGATGCCTCCGGTCGCGAAGTGCGTCAGACTCTCGGGGGCGACGACGTAAAACCCATACTCGTCGGCGAGATCTTCGAACCTGGATTCCTCGAAGAACTTGGTGGGTCCAGCCTGCCGTCCGCTATGGAAGAGCCATACGGCCGGGCTCCGCTTCGTGGGGTCGAGCCCCTCGGGTCGATAGACGAGGACGTTTCGCGCGACGCCGTGGATCACGACGGTCTCCATCTTCGCTCCGGGCTCGATGCGTTCGCGCAGGCATCCGTCGTCGGTAGGTACGGGGCCGGCGCGTTCGGGCGACCGTTCCACGTCGTCGCTCGCACCGAGGTCCGCCTCCTCGGTTCTCGCCATCGGTTCTCGTGGTTCCACCAGTGCAGGTGCGCTCGGTGACAGGGATGGAGCGGCGACCTGCGTGGGGGCGCTCGGGGGCGCTTCACGTGTGGGCGTGGCGATCAGGCCGAAGAGAGCGATGCTGGCCATCACGGCGGCGATCCCGACGCCGGCGGCGAGGTAGAAAATCTTCCGGTCGCGCGAAAGGGGAGCACGCTTTCGGGCGACCGCCGAGCCGAGAGAGTGGGCCGACAGGGGACGTTCCGACGGTGCCACGGCGTCGAGCCCCTTGATGACCTCGCCCATCGAGCGAGGTCGCTCCGTCGGGCTGCGGTCGCACATCGCATCGACGAGACGGCGCAGCGTGGGAGCGACGGGGAAGTTGGCGGGGAGCGAGACCCCGACGTTGACGTGCTGGTGGAGGATCGCCTGGATCGAGTCGTCCTGGACCGCGGGACGTCCCGTGAGGAGTTCGATCGCGACGAGCCCGAGCGCGTAGACGTCGACCGCGGGGGTGAGGTCCTCTCCCTTGATCTGCTCGGGGGCCATGAAGTGGGGTGTCCCGAGGAGTGCGTTCTCGGACGTGATGCGCGTCACCGACGAGTCGAAGCTTCGCGCGATGCCGAAGTCGAGCACCTTCACCTGGTACGGAGCTCCGCGCGGCGAGTAGACCCGCACGTTGGCAGGCTTGACGTCGCGGTGGAGGAGGCCAAGGTCGTGGGCAGCCCCGAGGGAGGCGGCGATCTGTCGGAGGATCGCGATGGTGTCTGCGGTCCCGAGCGGAGCGTCCTCGGCGATCACCTGCTCGAGATCTCGGCCTTCCAGATATTCGTAGACGAAGTAGAGGAGGCCGTCCGACTCGCCGGCGTCGAGGAGTTGCACGGTGTGGGGCCCTCCGAGGCCGGCGATGATCTTCACTTCGCGCTGGAAGCGGGCGAGGACCTTCGGCTGCTGCCCGTGCGCGTCTTCGAAGAGCACTTTGAGGGCGACCTCCCGTCCCGTACGCCGGTCGACCGCGCGGTAGACGGTGCCGGCCCCACCTTCACCGAGGAGGCGGTCCACGCGGTAGCGGTCGACGAAGAGGACTCCGGGCGCGAGCCGCGTCATCGGGAGCCTCGTTGGAAGGTCGCGCGCACCGACCTCATCGCTCCCTCTTCGGCGACATACGGTCGACGAAGTCGGCAAACAGGTCCGCCATCGGTGCGCGCGGCGCCGGGCCGACGCAGCCGGTGAAGTTGGCCTCGTAGAGGAGGTCGACCCGGATCCCGGGCCACCCGTGGCCGTCGGGGTGGGTGCAGATCTCGAGCGGCGCATCGCAGGAGGTCCGAACTTCGCAGTCGAAACGGTCGAAACGCTCGACATCTCGTGGCCGTCCCGAGCAATCGTAGAAGTCGGCGAGGATCTCGGTGTGTCGCGCGAACGAGATGCGCGGCTCGTTCTTGCAGTTCGGGCCGCCGTCGATCGGCGCCCAGAAGTTGCGCCGTCCCTCGACCTGAAGGAGGGGAGCGCGGAGGTCTCCAGCGCACTCGAGCCGCTCGACGTCGAGGCGGTGGCCGTCGATCATCACGCCAGCGGACGGGATCTGACAGGCGAGCTGCAGCGCCATCTTCGCCCCCGCTCCTTCGCCGACCAGGAAGAGCCTCTCCGGATCGCCACAGTGGGCCTCGGTGACCTCCTCGACCAACCGGTGGAGAAACGCGTTGTCGGTCGCGTCCGCCCACGAGTGGCTCCACTGGGTCATGGTGTCGGGCTTCATCAGGAACTCGGGGACCGGGCGGGGCCCGGACTTGCTGCGCGGCCTGATGACAACGAAGCCTCGCTGTGCGGCGAGCGTCGCGAGACCCGTCTCGGCCAGAAACTCCCCCGACTTGAGATGGCGTGTGTCGTGCAGCAGCAGCAACACCGGGCGCCGGCCGGCCTCGACCGCGGGGTGTGCGTCGACGACCGCTTCGCGGGCGATCCCGTCGATCTGAATCTCGTAGGGGGCGGTGCCGTCGGAACGGTCTGGCACGCAGCCTCCGGCGGAGATCAGGGCGGCTTCGATCGCATTCTCGCTGGCTCCTCTCGCGGCTGCGAGCGCCTGGCGGAGCGCCACGGGTGAGACTTCCGCGGGCTGCTCCTCGACCTCGGCAGGTGCCGGTTCGGCCTGCGAGGTCTCCACGGCCGGCGGCTCGATCTCGGGTTCTGCGGAGAGCCATTGCAGCACCCCGATGACGGCGCCCCCGGCCACCAACATTCCGAGGAGAGCGACCAGGAGGTTGCCGGTGGACAGACTGTCACGGTCGGTGGGTGGCGCGGTCTCCACGACGGTCGACGAGCTCGCGGGGCCCGTGGTGTGTCGCGGAGGGTGGGGCAGTGGCGCGGGAGTCTGGTGAGGAATGACGGGACCGGGGGGGGCGGGCTGCGCCATCGCTCGGGACGCCAGCGAGTGGGTGCCGGAATGGTCACCGAACCGCTCGCGGGAGATGTCTGCGCTCCCGCCGAAACGCGAAGCTTCGTAGAGAGCGAGCGCCTCCAGCACCTCTCGGGCCGACTGGAAGCGGTCCTCGGGTTGTCGTTCGATCATTCGTTCGAAGATCGAGCGCAGCTCGGGGTCGATGGGGAGCGTCGGCGGAAGTCGCTTCGGTTCGCGGGCGACCTGGGCGCGCATCACCTCGTGGTGGCCGTGGCCCGACACTGCCGGGCGTCCGGTGAGGAGCTCGAACGCCACGAGCCCCAGGCTGTAGATGTCGCATGCCGGGGTCAGCTCGGCGCCGAAGATCTGTTCGGGAGCCATGAAGGCCGGGGTCCCCACGATCGCGCCGACGGCGGTGATCCGGTCCTCTCCGCCCCCTTCGACCGGGCGTGCGACGCCGAAGTCGAGGAGCTTCACCGTCCAGGGATCGTCGAGGTATCGAAAGACGCGGATGTTCTCCGGCTTGATGTCGCGGTGGAGGAGGTCGAGCTCGTGGGCCTCCCGCAGGCCCTGGAGTACCTGCCGGACGACGTGCGTCACGATGCGAGGTTCCTGGGGACCGTTCTCGCGCACCACCTGCTGCAGGTCACGCCCGGGGACGTACTCGAAGACCATGAAGAGGAGTCCGCCCGCCTCTTCGCCGAAGTCGTAGAGGGTCACGCTGTGTGGGTCACGCAGGTTGGCGACGATGCGGGCTTCTCGCTGAAATCGGGCCCGCATCTCGTCGGGGTAGCCATCGGGTCCCGGGTGGAGAACCTTGAGGGCGACCTGTCGCTGCGATGCGGACTCGCTCGCGAGGAACACGGTGGCGAACCCACCCCGACCCAGGACGCGCAAGACGTTGTAGCGGCTGTGAAACGTCTGGCCGGGTTCGGGGAGGAGCATGGGACGCAGTGTACCTCTGCACCTGCCGTCGCAACAGGTGTCGCGCGTCCCGAAATTGTCGTGGCGGCTCCCACCAAAGGGGCGTCAGGGAACGTCGACGCCGTTCTCGCTCCAGAACTTCCAGAATACTGGCCACGGGTCGATCGACATTCTGTTGCTGGCGCAGTGGGAGTTGGGAAGCATGCTCTCCGGAGGGGTGGCGACGTAGCCGGGAAAGTGGTGGCCGTCGGGATGGACGCAGCTCACGGTCGATACGTCGCAGCTTTGCATCGCCCGGCATTCGAGCCGTGAGGAAGGAGCAGGCCACTTTTTCGTGCGCGATCCGCAGCCGTTGGCTTCGCGAAGTGCCTCTTCTCGGTCGGCGAGGCTCCTTGCTCTCACGTTCCCGCATCCGGCGGGAAACTCGCCGTCGAGGTCGATCGGATTGTAGAAGTCGCGCTCGCCGGTCAGCAGGATCGTCGGGCTTCCCGATTCGGCGCAAGGGGCGGTGTATGTCTCTCGGACTCCTACCAGGGCGATGCCAGACAGGGGGACCTCGCACCGGGCTCGCGCGAGGAAGATGCCTCCATCGCCGTGCCCCATGGCATAGACTCGGTCGTTGGTGCAGAGCCGCGATCGGGCGGCGTCGATGAGGCTTCGGAGGTAGTCGGGGCTGGTGTTTGCCCACGCCGTCGACAGGAAGAGCTCGAAGACGGAGCGTGGAACGACGACGATGACTCCGTGCTCGTCGGCGAACTTTTGGACGGCGATCCCTTCGAAGTAGCGTGGGGGCTCGACGGGCCGTGAATCGTGGAAGGCGAGCAGAACGGGCATTTTCACTCGCCCGTCGTAGCCGCGGGGGATGTAGACGCCCGTGGCGTCGCCTGGCCGAAGAGTCTGCAGGCCGGCGGCGAGGGGACGTCCGTCACACGGATCCTCGCCGACCGTCTGGATCGCTTCCGACCTGGCCGTGACCACGGCGCGCCTTGCATCGATGAAAGCTTCGACGTGAGGGTCGGGCGGAGGCGTCTCGGGTGGCTCTGGAACCGGCGCAGCAGCTTGCTCCTCGGGTTGGGGAAGTGCGATCGGAGCGACGGTCGGGGCAGGGGAAGGCTCGTCCCCGCTGAAGACGAGCGCGACGGCCGCGACGAAAGCCCCTGCTACGAGAAGCGCCGCGAGAGCCGCCATGATCGAGAGGGCCCGTCGGCGGGGGTCTTCGGCGGCGGGAGCCGCGGGTTGGAATCCTTCGTCGAGCGTGGTCCCCGGCCGTGGGTGGTGCGCGATCGGCGCCGAGCGAGGTGTCGGGTCGCGATTCGGCGGTTCCGCCGGGAGAGCACGAGCGACGGGGATCGGCTGGGAAGCGCTCGCTTCGGCGAGGTCGAGAGCGCGCATCACGTCTTCGGCGGTCTGGTAGCGCTGGTGGACGTCTCGCTGGACCATCCGTTCCACGACAGACCGCACGGCGGGGGTGACGGGGACATCCTGCGGCAACCGAATGGGGGGCCCGTTCACCTGGAGCATCAGGATCTCGGTGGCGGACGGAGCGTCGACCGCCGCAACACCGGTGAGGAGTTCGTAAGCGACGAGGCCGAGGCTGTAGAGATCGGAGGCGGGGGTGAGCTCGGCGCCGAACACCTGTTCGGGCGACATGAACTGCGGGGTCCCGATCATCGCGCCCTCCTGTGTGATCCGCCCCTCCCCCTTCTCGGCCTGGCGGGCGATCCCGAAGTCGAGCAGCTTCACCCGCAGCGGGTCGCCCATGTAGTCGAAGACACGAATGTTGGCGGGCTTGATGTCGCGGTGAAGGAGGCCCGCGGCGTGGGCCTCTCGCAGCGACTGGAGCACCTGCCGGACGACGTAGAGGGCGTCACCCTGCGGCATCGGTCCAGCGCGGAGGACCCCCTCGAGGTCCTTCCCCGGGATGAACTCGAAGACCATGTAGAGGAGACCGTCGGGGGTCTCGCCGAAGTCGAACATCGTGACGGTGTGCGGGTCGCGCAGGCTCGATAGCACGCGGACCTCTCGCATGAACCGCGAATGCATCGTCTCGGCGTAACCGCTGGAGCCGGGCTCGATGATCTTGATGGCGACGTCGCGTTGCGCCAACTGGTCGAGGGCGCGGTAGACGACGGCGAAGCCGCCGCGTCCGAGCTCGCCGCGGAGCTCGTAGCGTCCCTGGAAGGTTTCACCGATGGAGGGAAGTCGCATTGCCAACCACTGTATCGCGAACTCACCTCGAGGAAATCCCCTTTCGAGCTGCGAACCGACCGTTCATTCGGACTTCTCCGCGGCCTTGCGTTCTGCAGGCGGTGCGTGAGCGTCGAAGAAGTTCCAGATCTCTCGCAGCATCGGAAGTTGTGGCGGGTCGCTGGCGCAGGCCTTGAAGACGATCTCGGTGGGGGGCGGTGACGAGTCGGGCCACGCATGGCCGCCGTCGAGGAGGCAGACGCGGAACTCCGCCCGGCAGTCCCAGGTTCGGCACTCGAAGCCCGGGGCGACGTCGACCTCGGTCGCCTCCCCCTGGCAGCCGAGTCGATCTCTCCAGATCTTCTCTTTCGCTTTCAGGGAGATGCGGTCCATCTGGGCGCAGCTCTTGCCCCCCTCGAGAGGATTGTGGGGGTCGCGTTTTCCGACGACGTGAAGGTAGGGAATGTCGCGGTGCCACTCGCACATCGACTCGTCTCCCGTTCCGCGGAACGCGGACGTGGCGATGGCAGCGAGCGGCATGCGGCACGGGAGGACTTCGATGACGCGTCCCCCGGTCCCATCGCCGAGCCCGAACATCCGCAACGGGTCGATGCAGACCGATTCGCTGGTCTGCCGGACCGCCTCGACCGGAAGCTGCAGATCGGACTCCGTGATCTTAGGGAAACCGCCGTGGTGCGTAGCGATGAGGACGATTCCGTAGTCGTCGGCGATTCGCTTCGCGCCCGTTTCGTCGATGAAGATCTGGGGGTTCTTCACCGCCTGGTGGACCATCACGATCGCAGGGTGATCTTTGGCCGCGTCGTACTTTCTGGGGACGTAGACGACCCAGTTCCGTTTCTCCCCGCCGACCGTGCGGCTCATGCTGTGGAGGCCGGGGGCGATGTCGGTGCTGCGGCACGCGGGGCTGTCCGCTGCTGCGGCGGCTCCCGCGTCTGGAGGCGGAACAGCGAGGCCCTGTTTGACCGGCGGTTTCCCTTCTCCCTGGGGAGGAGCGGGTTCGACCGGCGCCTGCTCGGCGGGGGGCAGCTCCGGCGGTGGGGGAGGCGGGTCGTCGCCCGACAGCAGGGTGAGGAGGAGGATGACGACACCCATTCCGCCGAGCACGCCGACGGCGGTGATCGCCACGTTCGTGAGCATTACTCGTGTCGACGCGGCGGCATCGTCGGGATGGCGCTCCGAGGCGGTCGTGGCTGCCTTCTCGTCCGTAGGAGGGGCGGGACCGCCGACCTTGACGGTCGGTTCGGTGGGCGGTTCGTCATCGTCCCCCACGGCGGGCGGAGGAGCCGCCGTTCGTGCAGGCTGACGGGCCGGAAGAGGGGCCGCCGGCGCGGAGTTCTGGGCTGCAGCCGACGTCCCATGAGCCGCCTGCTGCGGATCGTGTCCGCGAAGCGCCGAGATCACCGCGTCGGCCGACCCGAACCGGTGTGCGGGTCGCTTCTTGAGCATCTTCTCGACGATCTCGCGCATGCCCGGTGAGACATAGGCCCCGGGGGGGAGCTCGATATCGTCGGCGAGCCGTTTGGCGAGCTCCATCGGCGCCGGATCGGTGATCGCGCGCTGGCCAGAGAGCATCTCGTAGGCGACGAGCCCGAGCGCGAAGATGTCCGTGGCGGGGGTCAGGGGTCGGCCGTAGAGCTGCTCGGCCGACATGAACTGGGGCGTCCCGATCACGATGCCGTCCTGGGTGATCGCCCCCTCGCCTGCCTCGGCAGGCTTCGCGATCCCGAAGTCGAGGAGCTTCGCCTGCCGGGCGTCCCCCATGTACTCGAAGATCCGAATGTTGGCGGGCTTGATGTCGCGGTGGAGCAGGCCCTCGGCGTGTGCCTCCCGCAAGGACTGGAGCACCTGATCCAGGATGTGGACGACCTCGGATTCGGGCATCGGCCCATGCGCGTGCAACAGCTCACTCAGGTCTTCCCCCTCGATGTATTCGAAGACCATGTAGAGGAGCCCTTCGGGCGAGCGCCCGAAGTCGTACATCGTGATGGTGTGCGGGTCGCGCAGCCGCGAGAGAACTTTCACCTCGCGATCGAAGCGCGACTCCTTGCCTTCGTCGTAGCCGTCACGCCCGGGGTTGAGGACCTTGAGCGCGACCTGTCGGCCCGATTTGACGTCCTCTCCCTGGTAGACGTAGGCGAAGCCGCCCTTGCCGAGCAGCGCGACCAGCTCGTAGCGGTCGAGAAAGCGATCGCCTATGTTCGGCATCTCCATGCCGGGCATTCTACCGCGAAACCTCGGTACGTGAATCCCCCGAGATCATCTGACCCTCGGATTCGAAGAACTCGGTGGCTTTCTGCATCGTCGGGAAGGTCGTCGCGGGACGCTGGCAGCCCGAGACGAGCTCGAACAGCGCCGCGGATCGAGAGTCGTGCGGCCACGCGTTGGCGCCCGAGAAGAGGCAGGTCGTCAGAGGCGCGGCCGCGCAGTGGTGTGCGTCGCACTCTCCCTCGCGGTGCGAGGTTCGGCGCGGCTCCCCCTCGCATCGGTTCACCTCTCGCAACATCTGCACGTGCGAGGTTTCGGAAGGGAAGTTTCCTCCGATTCCGCACGGATTGCTCGAGGCTTGCAGTGGCAGTCGGGGATCGGACTTCCCGTTGAACGTGATGGTCGGCGTCGGGTGGCGGTTGGGGCAGGTGAGGGCCTCGTCGATGGTTCGCCACGACACCATCGCCAGCCCGGCAAGGGGATAGACGCACGGTATCCACTGCGCGACGTGCCCCCCCGTGGAGACTCCGACGACCCAGATCCGATTGCGATCGACGCACGAGACCTCGAGCATTCGTTCGATCCCCGCCACGGTGAGCTTCACCTCTTCTTCGACCGGGAGCGGCTCTTCGAACTTCTCGCGTCGGCGAATGCCGGCGACGAGCCATTCCTTCTGTGCTCCGAGATCGAAGAGCCCGCTGTCTCGCATCGTGTCGCTGTGGGACCGCGATCGTTCAGGGATGACGAAGACGAGCGGATAGGGATGGTTCACGTCGTAGTCGGTGGGCGGCTGAGACGACAGACGACTCGTGAGTTCGCCGTCGATGACGGGGATTCGTCCCCAGGCGGCCTCGTTCGTGAGGTGCAGCTTACCGCAGCCCGCCGACGGGTCGGGTGCCCGCTCGAGATGCTCGCGGTAGTCTCCCGCGTCGATCCCGCCGAGATCGCGGGAGAGCCCGATGTCGGGCCGCGACGCATCCATGGTGGCGGACTCCGCGACCTCGTCGGGAGGCTCTCGCATCGATCGTTCTCGACCGCTCGGTTTCGGGCGGATCGGCGTGCGCGCGAGGGTCTCCTGCACCCGCGGCGGTGACGGCTCGTCGTCGACGGCGAGCAACAACACGAGACCGAGCAGAAGCCCCGCCGCCAGAATCGCGGCGCCGGCAGCGAGCAGCCTCGCTCGCCCATCCATCGACCCGGCCAACGGGGAGGGGCGTTTCGCCCGGCGCTTCTGGACCGGGACGACCGTGGACATCGCTTCGAGGTCCTGCAGTGCATCGTCTGCGGAGGCGTATCGCTCGGCGGGACGCGGCCGTGTCATCTTTTCCACGAAGCGCCGCATCCCTGGACTGATCGGCGAGGGAGCCGGAAAAGTGGGGACGAAACCTCGCGCGTGCTCTCCCGCGACCTCCTGGGGGGAACCGGACTCCAGCGCTCGGCGTCCGGTGAGCAGCTCGTAAGCCACCAGACCGAGCGCGTAGAGATCGGTGGCGGGGGTCAGGGTGTCGCCGAAGAGTTGCTCGGGCGCCATGTACCGCACCGTACCGATGCTCGTGTCGGTCGCCGTGAGCCTGGCGTCGGATGCCTGCGGGTCGAGGAGCTTTGCGACCCCGAAGTCGATCAGCGTCGCGAAGTTCGGGTCGTCGTGGTGCCGTCGAAGCATCACGTTCGACGGCTTGATGTCTCGATGCAGGACCCCGGCGAGGTGAGCTTCCCGAAGAGCATCCAGCAGTTGGGCGAGGATATGGCGGACGTCGGCTTCCGGCAGCGTGGGTCGCGCTACCATCTCCTCGGCCAGGGAGCGCCCGTCGATGTGTTGGAAGACCATGAAGTGACGGCCTTCCTCGGCCTCGCCGTACTCGAAGAGGCGGACGGTGTGCGGCGAGGTCAGAGCGGCGAGGACCTTCGCTTCGCGGCGGAAACGAGCGACCGATACGTCGTCGATGCCGCGAGCCGGCTCGAGGATCTTCAGGGCGACCGTGCGCTCCGTCAGAACGTCGCGCGCCAGATAGACGATCGCGAACCCACCCCGACCGAGCACCCCTTCGATCGCGTAGCGATCGCGAAACTTCGTGCCGCGGCTCAGCGCCTCCATCGCCTCTCCCCCGTCGACGCGATTGCCGAGTTCATCGTCACCGATCATTCCCTGCAGAAGACTGGTGGTTCGCTTCGAAGAACTCGAAAATCCTCTCCATCACCGGATACGACGTACTCCCTCGCTCGCACTGGAGGAGTTGGGCAGTGAGCGAGTTTCGGCTTCCCCAGCCGAAGCCCCCGTCGAACTCGCAAAGGGTGAGCGGAGCCGAGCACGAGTCGAACCGACGGCAGGTCGCATGCTCGCTCACCGACTCTGCGCCACGGTCCGAAACGCTGCACTCCGCGACCTCGTGCAGCAAGCTTTCATGGACCGCGGCGGACACCACGGGGCCCATTCCGCATGCGTTCGTGGTGCCGGCTCGCGGGAGGGCGGGATCTTCGTCGCCGACCAGCGCGATCGTCGGGACGGCGTTTCGGTCTCCACACCTGCTCGGCATGCGACTCGCCCGCCAGGACACCAGCGCGAGACCGGCGAGGTCGAAGTGGCAGGGGATCAGCTCGGCGACCGCTGCTCCCTGGCTCACGCCGATCACGTGAAGACGGTCGGGGTCGACGCAATGCTTCGCCACGATCTCGCTCAGGACGGCCGCGGCGAGCACCGACTCCTCCCACAAGGAGGGCGGGTCCTTCAACACCATGGCTCGATCGATTCTCGAGGCTCGCGTGATCTTCACGGTCCCCCATCCCCGCTCCTGGCCGAGACGGTCCATGCCGGACGCATCGGCCTCGCCATTACCCGACCGGTCGATCTCGGTCACCATCAGCGCCAGCGGTACAGGAGTCTTCGCGTCGTAGCCGGGGGGAAAGTCGAGCGTCCACTTTGCGCTCCCCTTCCCGACAGGGGTACGTCCGTTGATCTTCCGCTCCCCCGGTTGGCCGTCGCAGGGGGAAACCGAGGCGTCGAGGAAGCTCGAATCGTTCCCCGCGTCTCGGCCTCGCGTGCGCCGCTTCCCTGCGTCGAGCCTCGCCGAGGAGAGATCCCGCTCACCGGTGAAGCCGATGTCGTGAGGCGAGGCGGCGAGGGCGTGTTCGCGAGGCGGGACCGGCCGTTCGCGGACCGCTTCTTCCAGCGGTGCGGGGGGCGGCTCCGGCTCCGGCTCGCGCTCCCCCGATGGAAGCAGTAACGCGATCCCGCCCCCGACGAGCAGTATCACGGCTCCGGCTGCCAACAAGCTCGACAGCGGCCCGGCGAGCTCGCCTCGGCTTTCCGGTTCGCGGGGGGGGCCCGGGGAGGGGACGGGGTGCGCGACCGGGCTCGACACCGTCCCCGAGGAGGGGTCCCCGAGCAGCTTCAGAATCTCGGCCGCGGAGCCGAAGCGTCGAGCGGGGTCTTTGTCGACCATCCGATGAATGATGGCGCGGAGCTCGGCCGAAATGGGCAGATCGGGTGGGAGTGCGAGGGACCGGTTCATCTGCTGGGCGAACGCAGCGGCTGCATCCGCTCCGTCGATGGCGGGGCGTCCGGTCAACATTTCGAAGGCGACGACGCCGAGACTGTAGAGGTCGCTTCGAGCGTCGAGCTCCTCTCCCATGATCTGTTCGGGGGACATGAACTGCGGGGTCCCGACCCAGCCCCCTTCGCGGGTGATCACCGAGCGATCGGTCGCGGTGGACCTCGCGATGCCGAAGTCGAGGAGCTTCGCGTAGAACGGATCCCCCATGTATTCGAAGACGCGGATGTTGTCGGGTTTGATGTCGCGGTGAACGAGCCCCTTTTCGTGAGCCTCGTGGAGCGCTCGCAGGATCTGTCGAAGGACGTGAACGACCTCGCGTTCGGTGAAGGCTCCGCGGGCGTGCAGCACCTCCTCGAGATCGCGTCCCGGGACGAGCTCGGTGACGAGCCACAACGAACCGTTTCCGAAACCGTGCGCGTAGAGCTGAACGGTGTGTGCGCCTCGCAGGGAGCCGAGGATCTGTACCTCGCGCTGGAATCGCGCCCGGGTCTTCTCGGGCTCCGCCCCGAGATCGATGATCTTGAGCGCAACCTCACGCTCGATCCTCGCATCGAAGGCCCGATAGACCGTCGCCGTGCCCCCCTCGCCGAGAGTGCCTCGTATCTCGTACCGGTCGGCGAAAATGTCGCCAGGATACACGGTTGGCTCCGCGAAGAGGGGCGTGGTGGTCGGGACGATTCGGGAAGAGTGTAGCGTTTTCCGAGTCGATAGATCGACTTGCAAATTAATGAGTAGCTGCTTATTAATTTCTCATGGCACGAACGAAGACGATCACCGACGAACAGATTCTGGAGGCGGCCCGGCGGCTCTTCGAGCAATTTGGTTTTCACGTCACCACCGCACAGATAGCGGAGGAGGCCGGGGTGTCGGAGGGGTCGATCTACCGGCGTTGGGAGACGAAAGAGGAGCTGATGATCAACGCCTGTGGCGTGGTACCTCCCCCTTTCCTCACCGACATCGAGGCGTTCGTCGCCCACGAGCCGACGATCGACGCCAAGCTGCTCTTCCTCGCCTCGGCGATGCTCGACTTCTTCATGGCGAACCTGCCGAAGATGAGCGCGATGATGGCGGGGGGGCTCGATTTCAAGCGGAAGATGCTGTCGAGCGGGAACGCCCCACCGGTCCGCCTGGTCCGCTCGCTGATGCAATTCTTCGAGGGGCAACGCCGCCAGGGGAACATCGCGACGCGTGATCCGGAGGTCGTGGCGAGGATGTTCGTCGGATCGCTTCATCACTACGCGTTCGCCGAGTTCGTCGGCCTCAACGATCTTCTCCCCCTCCCGCGCGAGACCTACTTGAGGGTCGTCGTTCAGAACTTGCTGTACGGAGTGGTTGATAAATGACTTTTCGCTCATTAATTCCGTTCGTCCTCGCCACCGCCGTCGCATCGACGGCCTGTAGCGGAAAACAGTACGCCGAGAAGACCGACGAGGTCGTCGAGCTGCCCGACCGTTACGCCTCGATCGAGGTGGATGGTGTACCGATGGGAGGCTGGTGTTCGGACTTCGGGTCGAGTGAGTTGGACGGGCTCGTCACGGCCTCCTTCGAGCAGAACTTCGATCTCCGGCAGGCGTGGGCTCGGCTCGAGCAGGTCGAGGCGATTCGCGCGCAGACGAACGCGGGTTGGTGGCCCGTCGTGCAGGCGGAGGCTTCGGCGGGACGGTCGCGCTCCCCCTCCTTCGGCCCCACAGGGGCGACCGCCGAGGAGTCGAACAACTTCCGCGTGTCGCTGGGGGCCTCGTACGAAGTCGACGTCTGGGGTCGGCTGGCGGCGAGCTCGCGGGCGGCGGGATACGACCTGGAGGCGGCGCGTGCCGACGTCGAGTCGATCGCCATCTCCATCGCCGCGCAGGCCGCCGAAGCGTGGTTCGACGTCGTGCTGCAGAACGAGAAAGCGCGGCTCCTGGAGGAGCAGGTCGAGATCGCGGAGAAGTATCTGCAGCTCACCGAGCTGCGCTTGTCGCAGGGGGCCGCTACGGCGCTGGACGTCAACCAGCAGAACCAGCAGATCGAGCAGCTCCGCGGCCAGCTCGCCCTTATCGAGGCGCGGCGACAGACCGCGCTCGCGCGGTTGGCTCTCGTCCTCGGTCAGACCCCTTCCGAGCTCGATGCGGTCTCGACCGAGGAGCTCCCCGAGCTGCCGGCGCTCCCCGACGCGGGAGTGCCCGCGGACCTGGTCGGACAGCGCCCCGACGTCCGCGCGGCGATGGCGAGGCTCGAGGCGGCCGACGAGCGTACGGCTGCTGCGGCGCGGGCGAAGCTCCCGACGCTGCGCCTCTCTGCGAACGTCTTCTTGCAGGCCGCCGAGTTCGCGAACCTGCTCGACGACGTCTTCTGGTCGCTGACCGGCGCTATCGCGCAGACTCTGTGGTCGGGCGGGCGCTTGAACGCGCAGCAGAAGCAAGCCGAAGCGGTCGCCAAAGAGCGGCTCTGGGCGTGGGCGAAGGTCGTGGTGCAGGGGCTCGTCGACGTCGAGTCGGCGCTCGTCCTCGAGCAGCAGCAGGCGATCTTCCTCGAACGCCTCGAAGCGCAGCATAAGAACGCGGAGGTCTCGCTCGAGCTCGCGAGGGACCGCTACCGCAGTGGAACGATCGACTACCTGCGCGTCCTGACGACGCTGCAGTCGCTGCAACAGGTCGAGCAGAGCCTCCTCGACGCCCGACGTCAGCAGCTCTCCTACCGCGTCCAACTCTGCCGAGCGCTCGGTGGCGATTGGACGCAACAGCTCCAACCTCCTGCCGAGGGAGACGAATGATGGGCCGAACAGGAAGACTCGCCACGGTCGTGCTGATCCCGCTCGGGATCATCGCGGCCGGTGGCTTTGCGGCGAAGACGATGATCGACAGCCGGCCCGAACCGCAGAAGGTCGAGCGGCCCGAGCGCGGCGTCCTCGTGGAGACGAGCCGAGTGGAGCGAACGACCCAGCGCGTGGAGGTCGAGGCGAAGGGGACGGTCCGCGCGGCGCAGCGCCTCGTCGTCACGCCGCAGGTCTCCGGGCGCGTCACCTCCGTCCACGAGAAGCTGCAGCCCGGCGGGCTCATCGAAAAAGGCGAGGTCCTCTTTCGGATTCAGGGTGATGACTACCGGCTCGGCGTGGAACAGGCGAGGACGGCGGTCGATCAGGCCGAGGCGCAGCTCCGGATCGAGCGGGGGCAGCAGAACGTCGCCCGCAAAGAGTGGGAGCTCTTCAAGAATCAGGTCGGCGCCGACCAGGACCCGTCGCTCGCGCTGCGAGAGCCGCAGTTGAAGGTCGCCGAGGTGAACCTCGAGGCGGCGAAGGCGAGGCTCGAGCGGGCGAAGCTCGACCAGTCGCGCACGACGGTCCGCGCCCCCTTCAACCTCCAGGTGGAGTCGGAGTCGCTCGAGATCGGGCAGCTCGTCGGCCCGAACTCGGTCGCGGCGACCGTCATCGGCACCGACGAGTTCTGGGTGCAGGTCTCGGTGCCGATGGATCGGCTCGACTTCATCCGCGTCCCGGGCGTCAACGCGCAAGAGGGGAGCGAGGTCGAGGTGGTCCAGAGGATCGGCGACAAGCAGGTCACGCGGAAAGGGAGCGTCGTTCGACTCCTCGGGGAGGTCGACCCCGTGGGCCGGATGGCACGGGTCCTCGTGGAGATCGACGATCCGCTCAACCTCGAATCGGAACAGGGGACGCGCGGACTGCCGCTCCTCGTCGGCTCCTACGTGAGCGTCGTCTTCGGCGGGGCCCGCGAGATGTCGGTCGTCGAGATTCCGCGCACGGCGCTGCACGAGGGGAACAAGGTATGGGTGTACGACGACGGCGAGCTCCGGGTCCGCGACGTTGAGCTGGCGTGGAGCCGCGACAAGACGGCGCTCGTCGCCACGGGCCTCGAGACGGGGGACGAGCTCGTGACGAGCCGGATCCCGACGCCGCTCGAAGGGATGAAGCTTCGGCGGGCCGAGAACCCCGACAACGTCGCCGTCGCGGCGGAGGCGGCCGTCGAAGAGGAGCCCCGCGATGAGTGACGAGCGCGACGAAGCGGTCGAGGTCAAGGGGCCGCTGGCCTGGATGGCGGCGAACAGCGTCGCCGCGAACCTTTTGATGATCATGCTGTTGGTCGGCGGGCTCATCTCCTCGCAGTTCATCAAGCAGGAGGTCTTCCCCGAAGTTTCGCTCGACGTCATCACCGTGCAGGTCCCCTACCCGGGGGCGAGCCCCGCGGAGGTCGAAAAGGGGGTCATCCTCGCCGTGGAAGAGGCGGTGCGCGGGGTCGACGGTATCGAAGAGGTCAAGTCGACGGCGTCGGAGAGCATCGGCACGGTTTCGGTGGAAGTCTCGGACTCCGCCGAGCCGGAGACCGTGCTCAACGACGTGAAGAGCGCGGTCGACCGGATCACGTCGCTGCCGCAAGACTCCGAGCGCCCCGTCATCAGCCTCTCCGCGACGCGCCGAGGCGTCATTTCACTCGTTCTGCACGGGGACGTCGAAGAGAAGGTGCTGCGCAACCTCGCCGAATCGGTTCGCGAAGATCTGCTCCTGCGCGACGACATCACGGTCGTCGAGATCGGCGGGGCGCGCGATCCCGAGATCAGCATCGAAGTCTCGCAAGACGAGCTGCGGCAGTACGGGCTCAGCCTCGAGCAGATCGCGCGCATCGTCTCGAGCGCCTCGATCGAGCTGCCGGGGGGCTCGGTGAAGACCGACTCCGGCGAGATACTCCTCCGGACGACCGAGCGCCGCGACGAGGGGAGCGGGTTCGCCAACATCATCGTGCTGAGTCGACCCGACGGCACGCAGGTGCGGCTCGGCGAGATCGCCGAAGTCATCGATGGTTTCGAGGACAGCGACATCGAGGCGCGCTTCGACGGCAACCGCGCGATGCGCGTCGACGTCTTCCGGGTCGGGGATCAGACGCCGATCGAGATCGCCGATGCGGTCAAGGCCTACATCGAGGACGACCTGCGTCCGCAGCTCCCCGAGGGGATCGGCGTGTCGGTATGGAACGATCAGTCCGAGATCTACCAGGACCGCATCAACCTGCTGCTCAAGAACGCGCGCATCGGGCTCCTCCTGGTTTTGCTCGCGCTGGGGCTCTTCCTCGAGCTGCGCCTGGCGTTCTGGGTGACGATGGGGATCACGATCAGCGTGGTCGGTTCGCTCATCGCGATGCCGATCATCGACGTCTCGCTCAACATGATCTCGCTGTTCGCGTTCATCCTGATCCTCGGCATCGTGGTGGACGACGCCATCGTGATCGGTGAGGCGGTCTACTCGCACAGAATGGAGGGGAAGGGAGGCCTACAGGCAGCGATCGACGGCGCGCGCGAGGTCGGCGGACCGGTCGTCTTCAGCGTTCTCACGACCGTCATCGCCTTCACGCCGCTCTTCTTCGTCCCGGGCATCATGGGCAAGTTCTTCATCAACGTGCCGATGATCGTCGTCCCGATCCTGATCCTTTCGCTGATCGAATCGCTCTTCATCCTCCCGGCCCACCTCGCCCACAAGAAAGACCCGGCGAAGACGGGCGTGCTCGGCTGGGTGAATCGGCAGCAGCAGCGGTTCTCTGGAGGGCTCGAGACGTTCGTCGAGAAGGTCTACCAGCCGTTCGTTCGCCTCGTGGTGAAGTTTCGCTACATCACACTGGCGACGGGTGTGGCGCTCCTCCTCATCACCGTGGGTGGGGTCGGCGGTGGGTTCGTTCGCTTCATCTTCTTCCCCAAGATCGAAGGTGATCTCGTCACGGTCGGCGTTCAGATGCCCTACGGCTCGCCCGTGAGCGACACCAAGCGGGTGGCGAAGATGATCGAACGTGAGGGCAACGAGCTGATGGAGGAGCTCGGGGGTCGCGACGCGCTCGTCCGCGGCATGTATACGACGCTCGGCCAATCCGCCGAGGCGGGGGGCCCGGTGGGCGGGTCGACGACCGGCAGCCACATCGGGTCGGTGCAGCTCTTCCTGGTTCCGGCCGGCGAGCGTGAGGTGCAGACGGCCGACATCGCCAGGCGGTGGCGCGAGCGCGTCGGCGAGGTGCCGGGGGTCGAGAAACTCTCGTTCAACTTCAACCTGGGACCGCCGTCGGGCGCGCCCGTGTCGGTGCAGCTCAGCCACCGCGATCCGCGCGTCCTCGAGACCGCTGCGGCGCGGCTCGCCGAGCACCTCGAGACGTACGACGGAACGTTCGACATCGACGACGGTTACACGCCCGGCAAGGAGCAGCTCGACCTGGAGCTGAAGCCAGAGGCCCGCGCGCTGGGGGTCACCGAGACCGACCTCGCTCGGCAGGTGCGCTCCGCCTTTTTCGGTGCCGAAGCGTCTCGACAGCAGCGCGGTCGCGACGAGCTGCGCGTTTACGTGCGCCGGCCCGAAGACGAGCGCGCGAGTGAGTACGCCATCGAAGAGCTGATGGTGAGAACTCCGGAGGGGGGCGAAATCCTGCTGCGCGACGCTGCGGACATCGAGCGGGGCCGGAGCTACACGTCGATCTCGCGCGAAGAAGGGAGGCGAATCCTCAACGTGACAGCCGACGTCGACGAGAAGGTGACGACCGGTCAGGAGATCATGGGAGCACTCGAGCGGAACTACCTCCCCAGGCTGCTCGCCGACTACCCCGGACTCGCCTACAGCGTCGCCGGAGAGCAACAGGAGCGCGTCGAATCGCTCGGAGCGCTCGGTCTCGGGTTCGTCTTCGCGTTGCTCGCGATGTTCGGCCTGCTAGCGGTGGCGTTCAAGAGTTACATCCAACCGATCATCGTGCTCGTCGCAATCCCGTTCGGCTTCGTCGGCGCGGTCGGTGGGCACGTGCTGATGGGCTACGAGCTGAGCTTCATGTCGATGATGGGTTTCGTCGCGCTGGCGGGGGTCGTCGTGAACGACTCGCTCGTGCTGATCGACGCGATCAATGCGCGACGAAGGGAAGGGGGACACGATGTCGAAGAAGCGGTGATCCTCGGGGGGATGCGCCGTTTCCGTCCGATCCTGCTGACGTCGATCACGACGTTCCTCGGTCTGGCGCCGATGATCTTCGAGACCTCGGTCCAGGCACGGTTCCTGATCCCGATGGCGCTCTCGCTCGGGTTCGGCATCCTGTTCGTGACCTACATCGCGCTCGTCTTCGTCCCCGCCTTCTACATGATGATCGAGGACGTCCGGAGCGCATTCGCACGGCTGGCAGCGTGGGTTCGGGGGCCCGAAGAACCCGAACCTGCGGAGTGAAATCGTCAGAACTTAATCGACACCAAGGCGCAATCTAAGTGCTCTGAGGGTCGTCTTCCGCGTAGGATACTCGTCGTCTCTCCTGGATTTCGTTCATGGCAAACCCGACACCCACAGGCTTGCGGCTGCGCGAGCTACGCCGGTACGACGTGCTCGATACTCCGCCGGAGCCGGAGTTCGACGAGGTCACGCGTCTCATCGCCGAGATATGCGACGTGCCGATCGCGATGGTGAGCCTGGTGGCCGACGAATACCAGTTCATGAAGTCCCACCACGGGACCGACCTCGAACGCACCCCCATCGATTTCTCGTTCTGCCGGCACGCGATCGAGCACGACGAGATGATGATCGTCGACGACGTGCGGACCGACGCACGGTTCGAGACGAACCCGTTCGTCCAGGGCGAACCGCACGTCGCGTTCTATGCGGGGGCGGTGCTCAGAACTCCCGCAGGCGTTCCGATCGGGACCCTCTGTGTCTTCGACGACGAGCCCCGCGAGCTCGAGGAGTTTCAGATTCACACGCTCCGTGTCCTGGCCCGCCACGTCACCACGCTCCTGGAGCTTCGCCGGCGGATGCGCGAGGTCGACGAGGCCCTGGAGACGCGCAAGCGTCTGCTCGCGACCGTGTCGCACGACCTGCGCGGCCCGATCGGAAACGTCGCGATGACGGCTCAGCTTCTGAAGGCGGAAGGCTCCCAGGACCACGGCGCGAGGCTCGAGCGCTCCGCCGCGACGATGAAGCGGCTCGTCGACGACCTCCTCGACTTCGACCGCGCCGAGTCCGGTGACCTCGACATACGCCCCAGGCTCTTCGACGTCCGCGAGCTCCTCGAAACGACGAGGGCGAGCACTGAGCTTCGGGCGCAGGCGAGGGAGGTTCGGATCGTCGTTCAGGTGCCCGAATCTCCCCTCGAAGTGTGGGGTGACGACGGTCGGCTGGAACAGGTTCTCGACAACTTGGTCGGCAACGCAGTGCGTTACGCCCCGCCCGACAGTTCGATCGTCCTCTCCGCCGAGGCCACCGAGGAGAGCGTTCGCTTCGCTGTCGCCGACCAGGGGCCCGGGGTGGACTCCGAGCTCGCCCACAAGCTCTTCTTGCCGTACTGGCGGGGCCAGGAGTCCGAGGAAGGGATGGGACTCGGACTCTCGATCGCACGGCGTCTCGTGGAGGCGCACGACGGAGAAATCTGGCTCGACCCCCACGTCCGCGAGGGAGCCCGGTTCGTCTTCGAAGTCCCCCGTCGCCCGCCCCCTCGGCGGGACTCCTGAACGGCGGGTCGCAGTTTTCACCGGTAACCTCTCGATTGGCGTCCCGACCTTCGCTACCGTGCTCACGAGAGCATGAGACGCGCCGATTTTCGGACGAGCTCCGGGGAGCACGAGCAGATGAGAGTATTGTGGCTGTGCGCAATCATTGCGCTGGTCGGTTGTAGAGGCTGTGGCGATCCTCCGGCGGAGGAGACCGAACGAGAAGAAGAGGAGGAGAACAACGGGGTGATCGTCGAACCCGACGAATCCCCCGACCCCGTCTTCTCGCGTGAATGCCAGACGGCAGATTGTAGCTGTACGATCGGGGAGGCTGGTGGATTCTGTCGGACGCCGCACTGTGGTGTCACCGTGCAACCTGGCACGGTAGAGGCGGAGACCCTCTTCATCGTGAGCGAGAGGGATGCCGACGCGGCGATCGCCGAGGACGTCATCGGGGCACGAACTTGCCTCGTCGAACCGATCGACGCCGAAATCCTGAAGCCGTTCGAAGTCGCCCTCTACTACGATGAGGGGGAAGTCCCCGACGATTTCTTCGAAGAGGAGATCGTCGGCGCGTTCGTCGAGCCGAACTTCACGCTCGCGGACCGCGCGGTGCTCGAGCCGGAGCTCGATCGCGTGTCGATCGCGGCGACCGAGCGGATCTCCTACACCGCGTCGCTGTTGCCCGACTTCGTGATGCTCGATCAACAGCTCGGGCTCGACTCGTTCGAAGTGGAAGACGCCGCGACCTTCGTTCGCAACCTGTCGCGCTGGGAGTTCAGCGCGAGCTGGCACGACGGTACCCGCTTCTACGTCGGCAACGGACCGCGGGTGCTCGTGTGGAACGACGGGGTCCCCGACGACCCGACGACCCCGCCAGATCTGTTGCTCGGAGCGCCCGATCTCGCCACACGGCTCGACTACGCGTCGTCGTCGAACTTCAAGAGCGAAGTCCGCGCGGTGTGGTCGGACGGTGAGAAGCTCGCCGTCGCGGAAGGGCACCGTGTCTTGATCTGGAACCGGATTCCGACCGAGAGCTACACCCCCGCGGACCTCGTCCTGGGGCAAGACGATTTCACCTCCTACAAGGCAAACCGCGACGGCATGCCCGCCGCCGACACGATGGCCTCGCCGATGGCGATCGCGTCGGACGGGGAGCGCTTCGTCGTCGCCGAGCGGTCCAACAACCGCTACCTGGTCTGGAGCGAGTTTCCGAGCGTCAACGGCCAGCCGGCCGATCTCGTGATCGGGCAGCCCACCCTGCAGGAGAACCGGGCCAACGCGGGCGAGCTCGCGACGTACGACGCGTGGGGAGCCTACCTCGCCGGAAACAGGCTCGCGCTCGTGTCGCGCTTCGCCTGTGAGTGCTTCCAGGTCCTCGAACCGTTCCCCACCGAGTCGAACCCCGCGGTGAGCTGGACGGTCGGACATCCCTCCGTCCTCTCCCGGTTCGACGAGCAGACCTTCACCCAGGAGAGCTCCATCTCGGGCTTCGGCGACGACGGTGTCGCGCTGCAGAACGGGCACCGCGTGAGCATCTGGCGCGAGTTTCCGAAGGAGTCGGTCCCCGCCGACTTCACGCTCGGCAAGCCGGACGCGACGCGCGGAGGACAGCTCGGGCGCATCTCGGCGTCGAGCTTCGCGAGCTCGAGCCCGTTCGGGCACGTCGCCACCATCCCGGGAGGCTTCGTCGTGGGGGACGGCTACCGCCTGCTCGTCTGGAAAGAGCTGCCGACCCGGAGCTTCGAACCCGCGGATCTCGTGTTCGGCCAGCCAGGCTTCGCGACGAACGAAAAGGCGATCGACTTCCGCGGCGTGACGGCCGAGACGCTCGCCCAGCCGACGTCCGTCTCGTCGGCGGGCGACCTCACCGTCATCGCGGACCGCGCCAACAACCGCGTTCTGGTCCTCGACGGCGAGCTCGCCGAGCCGAAGTCGGTTCGCGTGCTCGGCCAGGCCGACGGCCTCGGTTTCGGGCCCGATCGCTGGGGAGAAGCGGGGCGCGATACCCTCGATACACCGACGAGCGTCTACACGGACGGGACGAAGATCTTCGTGGCCGACTCGGGGAACCATCGCGTCTTGATGTGGCGGTCCGTTCCTCAGCGTGACGGCGAGCCCGCGGACCTCGTCCTGGGGCAGGCGTCGGGCGAGGGGTCCGAGCCGAACCGCGGCGGCGAGGCGGGAGACGACACCCTCCACTATCCCGGTGGGATCACCGTGAACGACGGTGCCATCTACGTCGCCGACACCTACAACCACCGTGTCTTGCGCTGGAACATCGTGCCGACCACCGATGGCTACCCTGCCCAGGAGATCCTCGGGCAGGACGACTTTGGTTCGACGGCCCCCAACCGGGGCGCCGGATGGTTCGCCCGCGGCGCCGACACGTTGGCCCGGCCGCTCGACGTGGAGGTCGACGGCAGCGACGTCTGGGTCTCCGACGCGCAGAACAACCGCGTGCTTCGGTTCCCCACTTTCGGGCCCGAGGCATCGGCCGACCTCGTCCTCGGGCAGGCGGATTTCGTCTCGGACGCCACACCTTCGGTGATTCCATCGGGCGTGAACATCGGGTTCCCCTACAGTGAAGGCAGCTTCGTGGCCACCGCCGACCGGCTCCGAAACCCGGCCGAGATTCGCCTCGACGGCGCCGGGCTCTGGGTCGCCGACCCCGGCAATCATCGCGTGCTCCGGTTCTCTGATTTCACGGATGGGGCTCCGGCGGATCTCGTGGTGGGACAACCCGATTTCCAGACCCGCGCATCGAACGAGGATTCCGTCACCGCCGGTTCGCTCAACGCGCCGGAAGGCCTCGCGTTCGACAAGGAGGGGCGCCTGCTCGTGGCCGACACCACCAACCACCGCCTCCTCCGGTTCGAGGATCCTCCGACGAGCTTGGCGGAGGCGTCGGCGATCTTCGGTCAGAACGGCTTCGGACGGCGGGGCACGAACGGCTCTTCCCCCGCGATCACCACCCTCGACGGACCGGGCGGCCTCGCGTTCGTGGACGACACCGTCTGGATCGCGGACCGGCGGAACCACCGCGTCGTCGCCTACCGCGAAGGGGAGAAGGTCTTCACCCTCGGTCAGTTCGACGCCGGCGGGAACCTCCCCAATGTCGGTCGCGACGAGCCGCAAGGGTGGACGCTCAACAACCCGGCCGCCGTCTGGACCGACGGGACGCGTCTCGTCGTCGCCGATCGCAACAACCACCGCGTCCTCGTCTGGAACGAGCTGCCGACCGTCGGTCAGGAGCCTGCCGACGTCATCATCGGGCAGCCCGACCGGACGTCCAACGCGCCAAACGGCGGTTTCCCCGCCCGCGCCCAGGCCGACACGCTCCTCGCGCCCGAAGGAGTCCACGTCGCTGGCGGCAAGCTCTACGTCGCCGACACCGGGAACAACCGGGTGCTCGTCTTCGACGAGTTCCCGACCTCGGATGGCTCGCCCGCGTCGCGCGTCATCTGCCAACCCGACACGACTTCGAACGCACCCAACCGCGGCGGCACGCCCCAGGCGGGAACGTGCGCGAACCCGACGGACATCCTCGTCAACGAAGACGCCATCTGGATCGCAGACGCCGGCAACCACCGCGTCCTCAGGTTCGCCGACAACGTCGCGACGGGCGCGAACGCCCGACAGGTCCTCGGCCAGCCCGACTTCGAGTCGCGCGCCGCCCTCGAAGACGGAAACCTCGCGAGCGCCCGACGGCTCTCCAACCCCGTCCGCCTCGCCTTCGACGGCAGCAGCTTTTTCGTCGTCGACCGCGGCAACCACCGGGTCCTCATCTGGGACGGCGTCCCCTCCGCCGACTTCCAGCCCGCCGACCGACTCCTCGGCCAGGTCGACTTCCAAACCGCCGTCGTCACCCCCGACACCGAAGGCCTCGACTCCCCCTTCGGCATCGCCGTCCAACCCCTCCCCCACCACTCCGCCCGCGTCTGGATCTCCGACTCCGGCAAAAACCGCGTCATCTCCTTCTCCCGCGTCGCTCGCCCGTTTTAGCGGAGCGGCCAGAGGCCGCTCCGCGGGGGGACCGCGCTGCGCGCGGTGGTGGACCGGCCTTCGGCCGGTGTTGGACCGCGCTACGCGCGGTGGTGGACCGGCCTTCGGCCGGTGTT
>CAYPJU010000032.1:28307-63930 GCA_964411125.1 uncultured Bradymonadales bacterium
CGGCCGGTGTTGGACCGCGCTACGCGCGGTGGTGGACCGGCCTTCGGCCGGTGTTGGACCGCGCTACGCGCGGTGGTGGACCGGCCTTCGGCCGGTGTTCTTTGACCTCGCCGCTCTCGATTGAAACGCAAGCCTCGGGATACCTCGAACGTGGAGGACGAGATCCACCGCGCGTAGCGCGGTCCCCCACCGGCCGAAGGCCGGTCCACCACCGGCCGAAGGCCGGTCCCCCACCGCGCGCAGCGCGGTCCCCCCGCGGAGCGGCCTCCGGCCGCTCCGCATTGACGTTTAACGGGCGTTAAGGGAGACTGCGGCGGTCGGATCCCCGTGGGACTTTTTGGGGTTGTGAGATGAGCGAGAAGTTGTGGGTGTTGGTGATTGTGGCGCTGGTGGGTACCGCCTGCCAGGGGAGGCGGTTCGAGCCGGCGGCGTCGGTGTCGAAGTTTCGGTTGCTGGGGGTTTCGGCGGAGCCGCCGGAGGTGCGACCGGGGGGAGCCACGACCCTGGAGGCGCTGACCTTCGTGCCCGACGACGGGCCGATTTCGTACCGCTGGGAGTGGTGCCCGTTCACGACGAGCGCTTCTGATCTGTACGCCTGTCCGATTACGCAGGAAGAGATGGAGGAGGCGTTGCAGGCAGCGGCGGACGAAGGGATTCCGCCTCAGCTTCTGGAGTTTCCGCCGTTCGATCTCGGGACCGAGCCGACGGCGACGCTGCCGTATCCGTTCCTGCAGCCGGTGTTGGTGGCGTTTTGCGAGGGGATTCAGGCCCAGCTCGCCGAGGCTGCCGAAGAGAACGAAGCGCTCGCCGGGGCGTTGCCGACGTTCAACTGTGACGAGACGTACGACGTGTCGGTGCGACTCGTGGTGCGAAACAGCGACGAACCGGTGACCGACGAGATCCTCGAGAACCTCGTCGAACAGCCGAAAGAAGACGTGATCGTCGCGAAGAAGCGTGTGGCGCTGTGGCTCGGCTCGGAGAACGAGCAGGACGCGAATCCGGTGATCACGGCGGTCGACATCCGTCCGGCGAACGAGGACGACCTCGACATTCTGCGCGACGCCGGGCACGACTGGGTGGACACGATCGACGATCTCGACGAGGACTGGTACCGCGTCGAGGCCGACGAGCAGGTGCCGATCCTCGTGGGCGTGCAATACGAGATGCGGACGCTCGTCGACGAGGGCTCGATCCAGACCTACAGCAAGCTCGGAGCCGTCGGATCGGACGAGCGGTACCAGGAACCGGCGCCCGAGTCGCTCGAATACGACTGGTTCGCGACCGCCGGATCCCTGCGGCCCAACGACTCCTTTCACGTCGTGGGGCGGACGGATCTGGAAGACGTTTCCAACACTGTCTTCGCCATTCCCACCACGGACACCAGCCAGACGTTTGGCGGCGCCGATGGCGAGCGTTTCATCGAGTCGTGTCCGGAGCTCGACGACGGCCCGGACGCCGGCTGCGAAGTGAAAGTCTGGACGGTCGTGCGCGACAGCCGCCGCGGCATCACCTGGGTCGAACGGACCCTCTTCGCCACGGGCCTCGTCGAAGGCCGGATCCCCGACCCGTCCGAGGACGTCGCCGTCGACGTCGACTGATCGCAGGAAGCCAGATGTACCTACGAAACTGCAGAATCGCGCTGTTCCTGGCGCTGCTCTTCGTCGGCTCCCCTGCGTTCGCTCAGGACGAGGAGCCCCAGGAGAAGGGCGACGTGCGAGTCACGAAGGCGCCGCAACTCGTCGAGAGTGCGACCGCCGACTATACGCAGGCCGCCGTCGATGCGCGGATCGAAGGCCCCGTGAAGTTGCGGCTGACGATCTCGGACACCGGGAAGGTCACGAAGGTCGAGGTTCTGGAGGGCCTCGGCTACGGGCTCGACGAGGCCGCTGTCGCTGCCGCGAAGCAGTTCGTCTTCGAGCCCGCCGAGATCAACGGTGCGCCGTCGTCGGTCGTCCTGACGTTCACGATCAACTTCTCGCTCCCGATCTTGCCATCCGCGCTGGAAGGACGCGTGGTCGACAGCGTGTCGGGGAGCGGGGTCGAGGCGCGCGTGAACATCGTCTACGTCGGCGACGAGTACGACCCGGCCCCCGAAGCCGAGCTCCTCACCGAGCCCGACGGGACGTTCGCGTTCGCCGAGATTCCTCCCGGCGAGTACAAGGTCACGTTGCAGGTGAAAGGGTACGATCCCTACGAATCGACCATCGAGCTCCTCCCCGGGGAGACCTCCGAGATCGGATTCCGTGTCGATGCTTCCCCGGAGAACTTCGTCGGCACCGTCCGCGAGACCGGGACGCGAAAGCCGCTCTCCGCCGTCAAAGTCCAGCTCTGGACTCCCGATGGCGACGAGCCGTTCGCCGAAGCTTACACCGACAAGGAGGGGCGCTTCGCGTTCCGCGGTGTCCCCGTGGGCAGCTACACGCTGCGCCTGTCGGCGACGGGCTACTTCACCTCCACCTCCGAAGGGTTGCAGGTGCTGACCGGCGAGGTGACGGACGGGACCTTCCTGATCGAAGCCGAGTACTACGACGAGTACACGGTGAAGACGGTCGCAAAGCGGGCCCGCACGGAGATCGCCAAGCGCCGCCTCGAGCTCGAGGAAGTACGTCGCATCCCGGGAACGGGCGGAGACGTCGTCCGCGTCGTCCAGAACCTGCCGGGCGTCGCGCGGGCGCCCGCGCTGTCGGGGCTGCTCATCGTCCGCGGCTCGTCGCCGCAGGACACGCGCATCTACCTCGACGGTGACGAGATCCCGATCGTCTATCACTTCCTCGGAGGACCCGCGGTCATCAACTCCGAGATGATCGACGCGATCGACTTCTACCCCGGCAACTTCTCGACCTACTACGGACGCGCCACGGGCGGCGTCATCGACCTGTCGACCCGCTCGCCCAACGACGAGCGATTGCACGGCATCGTCGAGGCCGACATCCTCGACGCGACGATCCTCGCCGAAGGGCCGATCACCGAGGACCTCAGCATCGCCCTGTCCGGCCGACGCAGCTACTTCGACGTCTTCTTGCCGCTGATCCTGCCGCAAGACGGCCCCGACATCTTCGTCGCCCCGCGTTACTACGATTACCAGGCGTGGGTCACCTACAAGGGGATCGAGAACCACCTCTTCGAGCTCATCATCACGGGCTCCGACGATCGCCTCGAGATCCTCTTGCCCCCCGAAGAGGCGGTCGGAAACCGCGACGTCGTCGTCGACGGCATCGACTTCGTCAGCTCGTTCTACCGCGGCCTCGCGAAGTGGCAGTGGCGTCCGAACCTGCCGATCGAGAACGACTTCCAGCTCTCTTACGGCTTCAACAAGGTCTCGTTCGACGTCGCCGAGAACCTCTACTTCGAGGTCGGCCTCGCCGCTGCGCAGATGCGAAACGATCTGCGCCTGAAGTTCAGCGACCATTTCACGATGCGGATGGGCGTCGACAACCAGTTCGGCAACGCGAAGGTGCGGTTCGCCTCCCCGACGTTCGCCGACCAGGAAGCCGACGTCGACAACAACGGCGAGGGGCGTCCGAACTTCCAGGGAGATTTCATCGAGGAGGAGCGCAACACACCGGTGCAGCTCCCCGCGGTCTACCTCGAGCCCGAGATTCGTCCCTACGACAAGCTGCTGCTGACCCCGGGCCTGCGCGTCGATCACTACGGGCCGCTAGGCGTCACGACCGCTTCCCCCCGGTTCTCTTTCCGCTGGGACTTCATCGACCGCGTCACCGCGAAGGGTGGAGTCGGGCTCTTCACCCAGCCGCCGCTCGCCGGAACCGAGGATGCCGAATTCGGGAACCCGAACATCCTCCCCGAGAAAGCGATTCAGTACGGCTTGGGGGGGGAGTGGCGTCCGGTCGACTACTTCGAGATCGACGCGACGGGATTCTTCCGTGACAGCTACGACATCTTGAGCCAGACGAACGAACTGAAGCTCAATCAGGACGGGGAGTCCGTCCCGATCTTCTTCGAAAACGAAGGAGAAGGCCGTTCCTACGGGGTCGAGCTCCTGCTCCGCCACTATCCTCAGAACCGCTTCTTCGGTTGGGTCGCCTACACCCTGAGCTGGGCGGAGCGTCTCAACGTCGTGACCGGCGAGTTCGACCCCTACGAGTACGATCAGCGCCACATCCTGACGATTCTCGCTGGTTACAACCTGCCGTGGAACGTCGACGTGTCGGGGCGCTTCCGCCTGACGACCGGCAACCCGTTTACGCCGATCATCGGTTCGGTCTACGACGCGGACACCGACGACTACAACCCTGTCTACGGTCCACAGAACTCGGCCCGCGAGCGCACGTTCCATCAGCTCGACGTGCGTGTCGACAAGAAGTGGATCTTCGACGGCTGGATCCTGGGCGCGTACCTCGACGTCACCAACGCCTACAACGCCAAGAACTCGGAGGGGACGCGCTACAACTACGACTACTCCGACTCGGAGCCGGTTCGAGGGCTTCCGATCATTCCGAGCATCGGGGTGAAGGGCGAGTTCTGGGCCGACGGCCCCGTCTTCGGGGGCGGAGACGACGAGTAGCGCGTCAGTCGCGGAAGATCTGCGCGCGAATCCACTCCATCATCTCGCGGAGCGACTCGGCGGTCGGCACGAACTTCGCGCCGGCCGCTTCGTAGAGGCCTTCGACGTCACGCTGCGGCCCCAGCGCCAGCGCCTCCTTGTAAGCTTTCATCGCGCCGGCGAGGTCCTTCTCGGCGGCGAGCGCGATCTGCAGCGAGCCGAGCTGCGCGAAGCCGTACTCGATGAAGTAGAACGGCACGATGAAGAAATGCAGGATGCGGTGGTACCCGTTCTCCCGGGTCTCGATCGGGATCCCCGAATAGTCGGTGTCGGGGTAGAAGCGCTCGGTCAGCTCGACCCACTTCGCGCGTCGCTCGGCCCGGGTGTGGTCGGGGTGGGTGTAGAGCCACTGTTGGAACGCATCGCCCAGCGCCACGCTCGCGAGTAGCGACGGAATACGCATCAGGTGCTCGCGGATCGCCCGCTCGCGGTCGGCCTCGTCGTAGAATTCGTCGAGCGTCCGGTAATGCAGGAGTTCCTGCGCCATCGACGCCACTTCGTTGAATTCGGTCGGCACCGAGACGCCCGCCATCGGTCGAGCATCGACGCTCATCAGCCCGTGAAATGCGTGCCCCGCTTCGTGCAGCAGGGTGACGATGTCGTCCTGATTGCCCGCGGCATTGGCGAAGATGAAGGGGCGGCGGTCCCACGAATACCACGTCATGAAGCCTCCCTGCCGTTTGTTGGGGCGGCTGGCGAGGTCCATGTTGGTGCGGATCGACGCGAACATCTCGCCGAGCTCGGGGTCGAGCCGACGCATCATCCGCTCGACGCCGTCCTTGAGTTGGTCGACGTCTTCGAACGGCCGCAGCGGCTCTCCGCCCCGCGGATCCGCGGCGCCGTCCCACGGACGGTACGTGTCGAGGCCGAGCGCTTCGGTCTTCCACTTCGCGATGTCGGTGAGGAGAGGGGTCACTTCCTGCTCCACCAGCCTCGCGTATTCGTCGCAGGCCTCGGGTCCGTAGTCGCGCAACTTCTGGGCGAAGACATACTCTCGATAGCTCGGGAAGCCCGCGTTGGCGGCGATCTTCTTACGAACCTCGAAGAGCTCGTCGAACAGCTCCTCGAGCGCCTCGGAGGTCGAAGCCAACAGTTCTGCCTTCGCTTCGTAGGCCGCCTTTCGGACTTCGCGATCGGAGGACATGTCGTAACGACGCATCGCCGCCATCGTCCGGATTGCACCGTCGAACTCGATCGTCCACCCGCCGGAGATCTGCTGGTACTCGTTCGTCAGCTCCGCCTCGCGCCGTTCGAGGTCGATGTTCTCCTCGCGGAAGAGCTCGACCTCGGCCCGGACTTCCCGCACGAACGGCGCCCAGTGCCCGGTCTCGAACGACGACGCGACGGGTGACTCCAGAAACTTCCGGTTGAGCTTGTCGCCGTATCCCGACAGGGCGGGCATCACGAACTGCACGATCTGCCCCCACCGCTCGGCGGCCTCTTCGTCGTCGGTGTGAATCGACACCGCGACGCGCGACTTCGTGATGTAGTCCGCCACCCACGCGTTCGTCTCGTTCCATCGCTCGAGGAACGTCTGCATCCCCGCTTCGTCTTCCGTCCCCATCGCGAGTAGCGCCTCGTACACCGGTTCGATGACGTCGAGATTCGCCGGCGACTCGGCGGGAGTGAAGCTTCGTTCCATCGGCGTGGGCAGTGCGATCGTCATGTTCTTCTCCGGGAAATCGTTCGCCGGGACGTTAACCGAGCCCCTGCCATCCTTCAATGGTTACGCAGCGCGCGCGCCGACGTCTGAAAGAAGTTTTAGGCGAGTGCTCCGCGCGGTCTTGAGAGAGTCGAAACATCGAGGCGCTGGTCGCCCGTCCATCCACCGAAGGAGTTTCTCATGAACCGTCATCGCACTCTCTCTCTCGTTGCTCTCACACTCGCCATCGCCGGATGCGGTTCGCTCGAAGAGCCTGCCCCTGCGCCCGACGTCGAGACGGAGCCCCCGACGTGTGGGGCAAAGTGCGACGCCGTCGACTCGGACGCTCCGCTCGACGTCCCGGAGGTGTCGGACGAGGGCGTGTACTGGTCGATCACGGGCGCACCCGCCCGACAGCTCGTGGACCTCTTCGTCGCCGCGGCGGCCGTGTCTGACGCGGTCAACGTCTCGGAGGTCAGGTACTCGCAGCGGGAGTCGTTTTCGAACCCGAAATACACCACGCTCGGCGACGGGAATCTGTCGTGCGAGGTGAGGCAGTACGGCGGACCGCATTGCGCGCTCTATGACGCAGAGGTGAGCGTCATGGCTGCACCCGAGCCGGGCCAGACCTTCGTCCTCTTCTCCGGGGGCCCCGGTTCGAGCGCGTACGACATCGCGAACCTCTTGGAGATCGTCGAGTCGTCGGGCGCGGCTTTTTCGAGCACGCTGAGCTGCTCGACCGAGGCTGCTGGAGTGGAGTGTGCCCTCGTCTACGACCGCTGAATGACACCAAGAATAGTCTTCCGCTACGCCCAAGAAAGCGCGCAGTTGACAATCCCGGCTACGTTTCACTACATTCCACAGGTTCGGGACAGGCGCAAATGCAGCAACCATGCGCAAGATAGCCTCGCCCTAACGACAGGCGTGCACGTGAGCGAACCCGGAATCCTTCCTAACCCGATTCCTTTTGGGAAGTACTATCTTCTCGAACGGATCAACGTCGGAGGCATGGCCGAAGTCTACAAGGCCAAGGCTTTTGGCGTGGAGGGCTTCGAGCGCCTCCTCGCGGTGAAGAAAATCCTCTCCTCGATCGCCGAGGACGAGTCCTTCATCAACATGTTCATCGACGAAGCGAAGATCGCGGGGCAGCTGAACCACCCCAACATCGCGCAGATCTTCGACCTCGGAAAGGTCGACGGCTCGTACTTCATCGCCCTCGAGTACATCGGCGGGAAGGATCTCAAGACGATCTTCGAGCGGTCGCGTCGCCTGGGCGAGAAAGTCTCGATCCCGCGGATCTGCTACATCATGATGAAGACGTGCGAGGGCCTCGCCCACGCGCACCACAAGAAGGATGCTCAGGGTCGCGAGCTCAACATCGTCCACCGTGACGTCTCTCCCCAGAACGTCCTCCTCTCCTACGAAGGGGAGGTGAAGATCATCGACTTCGGGATCGCGAAAGCGCAGGGCAAGACCTCGCAGACGCAGGTCGGGATCCTGAAAGGAAAGTTCAGCTACATGAGCCCCGAGCAGGTCCGCGGGCTCCACGTCGACAACCGCAGCGACATCTTCTCTCTCGGGATCGTCCTCTACGAGCTTCTCACGCTGGAGCGGCTCTTCCTCGGGGAGAGCGACTTCGACACGCTGGAGAAGATCCGCAAGGTCGAGATGTCGCCCCCCTCGCTCTACAATCCGCACATCCCCAAGGAGCTCGAAGACATCGTCCTGAAGGCGTTGGCGCGTTCGCCCGACGACCGCTTCCAGACGGCGTACGAGTTCGCCGAGGCGCTCGAGCGCTTCATGCGCAACCAGGGCTACTACTTCACGAACAAAGACCTCGGCTCCTACATGAAGGAGTCGTTCAACGCCGACATCGAGTTCGAGAACAAGAAGCTCGAGTACTACAAGAGTCTCAATCTGCAGCCGCTGGAGGCGCCCGCCAACGGCGCGCCCGCGAAGCCATCGCTCGCCGCCGGGCTCTCCTGGGGCGAAGAGGAGATGGAGACGCAGATATTCGGACGGGACGACTCCGAGGAGCTTATCGTCGACGAGGCGGACATCGTCTACGCCGACCTGGAGACCGACGACTCGGCGCTCATCGTCGAGGACGACGAGCCGAACTGGAGCTCCGAGAACCTCGACATGTCGTTCGAGGATCCGCTCGATCGCGTGATCAACTCGCCGCGTCCCCGTACGGCGTCGACCGCACAGCTTCCCGCGGCCGAGCCGCGCCGCGATCCGCGTCAGACGATCGACGGCATCAAGACTCCGGCGGGCTCGTCGAACCAGTCGTGGGTGAAGATCGTCCTCATCGCGCTGCTCGTCGTCGTCGTGGGATTTGGGCTCATCTGGAAGTTCGTCGTGCCGCATACGGCACCGATCACCGTGAAGACGAAGCCGGATACGGTGAAGATCTACGTCAACGGCGAACTCAGGCACGACGGCACCACCCCGATTGATCTCGAGCTCGAGCCCGGCCCCACCGAGTTCGAAGTGCGCGCCGAGGGCTACGCTCCGTTCAAGACGTCCCGGACGATCGTCGCCGGCAAACCGTACAATCTGACACAGCATCTGGAGCCCGAGGGAACCGTCGGCGGGTCGCTGCTGGTCAAATCCGAGCCTCCGGGAGCGCAGATCGAGATCAACGGGAAACCGTACGGAGAACCGACCCCGTACACGGTCACCGAGCTCGGCAAGGGGCCGTGGAAGGTCGTGGTGAAGAAGGATGGATTCCTCCCCGTCGAGGAGCGGCTCGAGGAACTGCCCGCGGCGGGCCTCGCGTTGCGGCTCAAACCGGAGCGGATCGCGCTCAAGATCACGAGCAAGCCGGATCGGGCCGAGTACACGGTGGTGGAAAAAGAGAGCGACGCGAAGATCGCGACCGGACGGACCCCCGACACGATCAAGAATCTCGACGCGACCAAGACGTACTTCGTGACGGTCGAGCATCGAAAGTACGAGACCCACAGCGAGACCATCAGCGCCGAGTACGACCCCGAAGTCCTGCTCGACGTCACTCTCGACGAAGAGTCGAAGGGTACCGCGCCCGACCCACCCGTCGTGGCCACGGTCACTCCGACTCCCCCTCGCGAGACGGTGAGGAGAGATCCGCCCAAGAAGGATCCACCGAAGGAAGAGCCGAAAGAAGAACCGAAGGAAGAGCCGAAAGAGAAGGTCGTCGAGGGGACGAGCACGCTCAACATCGCTTCCAAACCCGCCGCGCGGGTGTACATCGACGGTGAAGACACCGGTCGCTACACCCCCTTGTTGAACTTCAAAGTGAAGTCAGGGAAACACAAGATCATTCTCGTGAATCCGGATTTCGGCCTCAACAAGACGTACTACGTCGACGTGAAGCCCGGCGAAAGCAAGCGAATCATCAACAAGTGAGGCGACTTTCGCCGTGTCGATAGACCAGGCAACTACGGAATCGGGGGTGTTGGGGGAGTCGGAGTTCACGCATTTCTGCGCCGCCTGCACCGCATGCCTCGACGCTGCCGAGGAAGCGTGCCCCGAATGTGGCGCGGCCCCACCTCCGCGCGGATGGCAACCCCTCCTCGAGTCTCCCTACGCCTACCTGGGCCGCTCCGTGGACGACCGCTACGTCCTGGATCAGTTCCTCGGCGACGGCGCGACGGGGTACGTCTACCGGGCGCGCTCCAAGCACTTCAACCGCAAGTTCGCGTGCAAGATCGTGGACACCCGGCGCTACAACAAGAAGGAGTTCGAGGAAGAACTCCTGCGGCGTTTTCGGCTGGAAGTCGACGCCATGAGCAGGCTTCGAAACCCTCACGTCGTGGCGATCTACGAGGCGATGCAGTTCAACGACGGCGTCTTTGCTCTCGTGATGGACTACGTCGACGGACGGACGCTGCAGGAGCTGCTGGACCGTGTCGGCCGCATCAAGCTGGATGGTGCGCTCGATCTCTTGCGGCAGGTTGCCAACGGTCTTCACGAGGCGCACCGCGTCGGGTTCATTCATCGTGATTTGAAGCCCGACAACATCATGGTCGAGCGATTGCCTGCGTCGGGGTTCTTCGCGAAGATCCTCGACTTCGGGATCGTTCACGTGATGGGAAAAGCCGACGCGACCCAGGGGTTTCGCGGCACGCCCCTGTACGCGTCGCCGGAGCAATGCCTCGGCGACCCGACGATCGACCATCGGAGCGACATCTACAGTCTCGGATGCGTCTTCTACCATTGCATGACGGGCCAGCCTCCGTTCCCGGGCCGCGAGTCGCTACGGGTGATGGATGCGCACGTCAACAAGCCGCCTCCACGGGTCGCCGACGTCCTCGACGAAAACCGCGTTCCCCCGCGGCTCGAGACGCTGATTCAGTCGATGCTCGCCAAGGACCCCGCTGATCGTCCCGCCGACCTCAGCGTCGTGATTCGAAAGATCGACGAGATCCAACGCGACATGTCACGGCGACGCACCGGTACGTCGCCCGGGCGCCTGCCGACGGGGGTCCCCACCCTCAGCCGGTCCGAGCCTCCCACCGATCCCCAGCGACTCGCCACGGGCGAATTGCCGCAGATCACGCATGACCAGGCTGTCTCGGCGCAAAAGGAGTCGAACGAAGCGACGAGAACGCAGGCGATCGAGCCCCTCCTCGAGTACCGACTCCCGGGTGCCGTCGCCGAGACGGTGAGCGGGTTTACGGCGTGCGCGTTGAACGACCGGGGCGACATGGCGACCGTCGCCGATCAGCGCTACCGCGTCCACCTCCTGTCGCTGAAGAACGACGGCGTGTACCACACCCTGACCGGTGCTCAGGGGCTGCTCGTCGCCGTCTACCTCGACACGAAGAACGATCTCGTGTTCGCCGGCGAAATGGATGGAACGATCCTGCGTTGGAAGCTCGACGAACCGGACAATCCGACGAGAGTCGCCAAGGTTTCCGAACGGATCTACGCCCTGTCGAGCCAGCCGGACGGCAAGTCGCTCCTCTGCGGAACCGAGCGGGGGCGCGTCGTCTCCGTCGACATCGAGGCAGGGACGCAGAAGTCGCTGATGGATGCTGGGTCGGCCGTATCGGCCCTCGGATTCTCGATCAGCGAGAACAAGCTCATCGTCGGGCACTGGGGTGGCGAGCTCGAAACGATCCAGCTCCCCAACGGCGCCAGGCGAAAGCTCGACGCGCTCCCCTCGACCGCCAAAGTCATCGTCGTCTCCAAGGACGGGTATCTGGCGGCGGTCCTCGACGAGGGGGGGCGGGTCCGAATCCTCAGCATGATCGACGGGCGCCCGTTCTACACGATGCCGATCGGCATTCAATCCCTGCGAGCCCTCGCTTTTGCCGGGGATGGTCACCTCATGGGGCTGGGCGTCGTGCGCACCAAGTTGCAGCTCTGGGAACTGCGAAGTCGGCCGGTTCCTGGCCAGAAGACCCACTGACAGGAAAGCAATGAAGCGAGCCATGACGTTGCGAGCGCTGGCGCTCATCTTTGCGGTACTCTGGGGGACCGGCTGCACGACGACCATGACGAACGTCACCCCCACCCACGCGATGGAACCACTCGGGGTCGAAGTCAGCGCGCGAGGAACCTTTCAGGCCCATACCAACGTCATCGGCAAGACGATCGCCGGGGGACGCGACGTCTACGACGTGGTGCAAGATCGAGACTCCGACGAGCCGATCACCGAGGAACAGTTTCGAAAGTTCATCGACGCCGGGCTCGCGTGGTTCCTGTTTCGCCCGGGCGGGAACTTCGAACTGTCGGCGAGGCTCGGACTCTGGAAGCTACTCGAAGGGCTGGAGCTCGGGCTGCGGTACGACTTCACGACGATCAAAGGAGATCTCAAGCTGCAGTTCTTCGAGAGCGACAACGAGGCGTTCGCGATGTCTCTGCTGTTCGGGGTCGGTCGCCAGACCGTCCCGGTGCCGGGCGCGCTCGAATGGCTCTCGCTCACCGAGTGGAAGCGCACCGACTTCGACACCCAGTTGTCGTTCGGGTGGCGAATCCCCGACATCGCAGACATCTACATCAACCCCCGGGTGATGGTGTCGCGCGTGACCATCGAGCACAAGCTCCCCGACTTCGTGCGTGACAGGCTGCCCGAAGAGGTCGAACAGCTAGAGGAAGAGTACGGGCTCGACACGCTGTTCGAGGATGAGACGATGGTTTACTGGGGCGCCACCGTCGGGGGCATGGTGGGGTACAAGTACGTCTTCCTCGCGCTCGAGCTGACGGCGTTCAAGCTCGAGTTCGAGCCGCAGATCTTCGGCTCGCAACGAAAGTTCGACTCCCTGGTCCTCGCCCCCACCCTGGGGCTCGTCGGCCGCTTCTGATTCGTTCGCGACGGTGGCGGCGGCATCCGCCGCTGTCGACGATCAGCATGGAATTGCTCCGGCGGAGATTGCTGCCGTCGCCCGCGCTCGAGCCGGGATGGCAGCGCTCCAGTTCGTCACCGCCCCGAGGAACCGCGGAGCGGGGGGCCGCAGCGATCGTCGCAGGATGGTGCACTCGATCGCATTGTGATCGGGGATTTGTTGTGGCGGTAGGGCTTTCGGGATAGACTGGTTGCCAAACGACTTAGTGAATAGAGACATGCCCGAACAGCTCGTCGGAAGAATCGTCGACGGACGCTATCGCCTCGACCGTCTCCTCGGGGAGGGGGCAGCGGGTCAGGTGTACGCAGCCACGCAACTCGCCGTCGACCGAACGGTCGCCGTGAAGCTCTTGCATGCTTCCGACTCCAGCGAAGCGAACGCCGCGTTCGCGGAACGGTTCCAGGAGGAGGCGAAAGCGATCGGCAAGCTGAGCCACACCAACATCATCACGTTGCACGACTTCGGGTTCGACTCGGCTCTGAAAGCTCATTTCATGGTGACCGAGTTCGCCGACGGCGAGACGCTCGCTCAGCGGATGCAGGAGGTGATGGGAACGGAGCTGATCCTCAAGATCGGCCTCGAGGTGGCGTCGGCGTTGCATCACGCACACGCACAGGGAATCCTTCACCGGGACCTGAAGCCCGAGAACATCGTGCTGACGCAGGCGGACGGTCGGGTCGACGTGACGAAAGTGCTCGACTTCGGCCTCGCGCGGTTGCTCGGCGGGCGGGAAGCGCAGAAGGTCGCCGGGGACGCGGAAGTACCCCATGTGGATGAGCCGAGCGGACATGACGACCTCGAGATTGGCGACTCGACCCAGATGATGTCGATGGTGGCCCTTCAGCGCGGCGCCGCGCAGGAGTCCAAGGATGAGTGATTCCGAAAAGAAGAGCGGCTACGACGCGGACAAGACCTCCAAGCTCGGGGTAGGCGATACGGCGATGACCGATCGACTCGCCGCGTTGCGCGCATCGATCCGCGCGAGCAAGTCGAAGATGGGCGAGGCGAGCTCGACCGACGATGGCGGCGAGGAGCAGGAGACCAACGTCATGTCGCGCGACGAGATCTCGTCGGTGGTCGACGAAGAGATCGTCTCGGCCGCAGACGAAGACTCGGATGGCGCCGACAACACGGAGATCGCGCCGCCGCTGGAGTCCTCGACGCAGGTTTTGAAGGCGAACGCAGCGGAAGTGCCAAACGATCTACTGCAGACGCAGACGGATCTGGACGCCGATGAGGTTCTCGCGGCCGAAGCGGCCGCTCGCGAAGCGGCGCAGGCGAAAGAAGACGGTCCCGCGCGGGTCGAGCTGTTCGGCGACGACGAGGCGGCGCCCAGCGCGCACGCCAAACGCACGGCAAAGATGGAAGGGGTCGACGGTCCGGCGACTGCGCAGACGCCTGCCGTATCGGAGACGGACGCCGCGACCCGTTCCTACTACGCGTCCGACCTGGCCAACCCGGCCCCGGGGGAGCTGACGGCGAAGAGCCCCTACGAAGAGACGTCCCCGTGGGGCGGCTCCCAGGACGACGAAGAGAGCGCTGACGACGCCGCGAATGAAGGGGATGCCGAGGAGCAGGCGTATCCCGTCGGCCCGACGCGGGTCGAAAAGATGCCGTCGGCAGCGCGCAGCGGTGTGAGCGGCACGCCTCTGTACATGAGCCCCGAACAGATTCGAGGGGAAGTGCTCGACGAGGCGACCGACGTTTACTCGTTGGGCGTGATGCTCTTCGAGCTGCTGGAAGGGGAGCCCCCCTTCGTCGCCGACACGATCGAAGAGGTGCTGTTCAAGCATCAGGACGCGGCGGTCCCGCAGCAGTTCTCGGAGTTCACACCTCCCGAGATCAAGAACCTCGTCGCGAGGATGCTGGACAAGAATCCCCGCAATCGGCCCGGTACGGCCGAGGTGATCGACATTCTGCAGAACTTCACGACGATCGGCGGACCCGACGTTCACGGTCTCGAAGAGGAGTCGTGGAAGGTCGACGAGGTCGACGAGAACGCCGCGCCCGTGAACCCGGCCCTGCAGCAGCTCACGGGCGAACACGAACCCTTGCCCGTCGACGAAGAGTTCGGCGAGCGCAAGAAGGGGCTTCCGCTCGTCCCGATCATCGCCGTGGTAGTGGTCCTGCTCCTGGGGCTCGGCCTCGTGATGGCACTGTCGGGTGACGACGAACCGGAAGAAGGCGCGGTCGCTGCGGTACCGGCCGTCGAAGAGACCTCGCCTGCGGAAGAAGATGCGGTGGAAGAAGAGGTCGTCGAAGAAGAGGTGGAAGAAGAGATCGCCGACGCCCCCGAGGAACCCGTCGAGGAGGTCGCGGCGGTAGAAGAGGCGGAAACGGCTCCCGACGCGGGCGCCGGGGACGACTCTTTCGTCTTCGGCGACGAGGGAGCCGGGGGCGAAGAAGCAGCAGCCGACGAGTTGGCTGCCGCATCGGCGGAGCTCCCCCCCGAAGAGCCCGCAGTGGAAGAGGAGCCTCCCGAACCTCCTCCGAAAAAGAAGCGGAAGCGCCGCAAGCCGAAGAAGAAAGAACCGGTGCTTCGTGAGATTCGACTCAGCCCTTGAACTGCCTGAACGAGAAACGAAATGCGTAGAGCCTTTGCCATTGCCACGGTATGCGTCACGCTGCTGGCGACGAGTGCTGCCTGGGCGCAGGAGTCGCCGTCCCCCGAGGTCGTGAAACTCAACGAAGAGGGAATCGCCGCGTTTCAGTCGGGCGACTTCGCGACCGCCGCACAGAAGTTTCACGACGCGTACGAGCTGGAACCGCAGGACACCTTGAAGAAGAACGAGGCGGTAGCCTGGTTCAAATCGGGGAACTGCGAAAAGGCGTCGGTGGCCGCCGGAGAGTACTTGATGATGCCGGGGAACGACGAGCTTTCGCGTGCGGAGGCGTCGGCCGTAGCGACGACGTGCGACATCCAGCTCGCCGAAGCGGCGCTGGCCGCAGGTTCGCTCGACGAAGCCGATCGGCGGGTGAAGGCGGCCGCGGGCCGTGAACCGACCGACGAAGACAAGGTCAAGATCGCGAACATCGAGCAGCAGGTCGCGGCGAAGCGCAAAGAGATCGCCGACGCCGAGGCGAAGGCCGCCGCTGATGAGAAGGCGCGGGCAGAAGCTGCAAGCCGGGCGGCGGCGGAGGCGGAGGCGCAGTCCAACCAGAGCCAGACTCTGGGGACGATCCTCGTGGGGACCGGAGGCGGTATCATCCTGACCGGTCTCGTCTACCACGCCGTGATGGCGTTCGGCGTGGCCCCGAAGTTCCGCGATGCGGCAGAGGCGGGGACGGATCGCGACAGCTACGACAGCATGGGGAAGAAGCTCGAGACCGCGAACTGGCTGGTGCCGACGCTCTACGCGGTCGGCGCCGCGACGGCGGGGGTCGGCGTGTATTTTTGGATGCGAGGCGGCGAGTCGGACTCGGCTGCTGCGACGGCCGGGCGTGAAGCAGGCGTCACCGTGACCTGGAGGTTTTGATGAAACGTTGGATTCGAATCACGACGATCGCGGCCCTGGTGGTCACCGCAGGTTGCCTCCCGACCCGAGAGCAGTACCCCTTCGGGGAGGGAGGAGAGGACGACGCTGGCAACAACGGAGTCGCCGACGGCGGCAACAACGGAGTCGACGACGCGGGCGGCGACAACAATGGTGTGCCCGACGCCGCCAACAACGGCATCCCCGACGCCGGGAACAACAACGGATTGCCCGACACCGGTGGGGATCCCGACATGGGGGTCGATCCGCCAGACACCGGTGGGGATCCCGACATGGGCGTCGACCCTCCCGACATGAACATGTGCACGCCGGAGTCCAACCAGGCGTTCTGCGACCGTTTGAGCGCACGGTGCGGTCAGTTGACCGACACCGACAATTGCATGATGCAGCGCACCGTCGACTGCGGAACGTGCCCGGGTAATCAGCCCTGCGACAACAACGTGTGTGGGATGTGCAACCCGGAGTCCGCCCAGCAGTTCTGCGACCGGCTGGGAGCAGAGTGCGGTCAGCTCACGGCGATGGACAATTGCCGGATGCAGCGGACGGAAAACTGTGGTGGCTGCAACGCAGATGGCGTCGGGTGCAACTCGACCAACACGTGCCAGGAGATCAATTGCCGCGACGGGGCCGACAACGACGGGGCGGGAGGTGCAGACTGCGCCGACTCCGCATGCCTCGGTCGTCAGTGCTCCAACTCGCCGCAGAAAGTCTGTCAGGCGGACCAGAGCTGCAACTGAGTTTCCGCACCGGTCGGTCGCCGATCGTCAACAGCCCGGGCAGGAGGAGGGACTAGCCCGACCGTCGCATCGCCAGTATGATGGCGCTCTACCTCTTCGCGAAGTCCCATGTCCGAAGAACTTCCTTACGCTCTACTTCAGTGCGCCGTCTGCGACACTTCGCTCCGGGTGACGCTCAAGAAAGGGCGTGTCCCGTCCAAACCGATCCCCTGCCCGACGTGTAAGGAACCGATTCGGGTGACCGAGGATGACATTCACGCCGGCAAGAAGACCGGCGGGGTGAAGATGGCCTCGAGCGACTTGCGGTCGACGAGAGTCGCGAAGCTGCGCGCCACGCAGGAGGTGGACGAGGAGACGCTCGCAGCCGCCGCATCGCTGGCGCAAGTCGCAGAAGTGGACGATCCCTCCGAGTCCGACGTCAGCGTCGAGATCGCGATGGTCCAACCCGACGAGGCGGAAGAAGACGAGTCCGAAGGCGAAGTCGACGAAGCTTCCTCCGAGAGTCTCGCCGCCCCGTCCGATCCCGCTCCCGAGCTCTCGCGCGACAGTGTGTCTTCGGACACGCCCCCTTTCGGGGTGATCGTGAAGAAGGGAGAAGGGACGAAACGGACATCTTCGACGACGGAGGACGATCTCTCGCTGACTGTCGGATCGAAAGGGGTCCACGTGGTGAAGGTGGACCGGGCGTCGGGGCGGGACGACGTGTTCGGCAGCGAGGCCCCCAAGGGCTCGTCGGGCGCCCGGGGAGCCGCCCTGGGGCGCATCGGGATCAAGCGCGTTCGGGCGGATTCGCTGCCGGTCCGGGGTGACGACCCGGATCTGCCGGCGCCTGCTCCGCCGAAAGCAGACGAAGGCTCCACGGGCTCGAAGCTCGACCTTTCTCGTCTCAAGAGTGCGCTGCGGAAACTCGACGAGGACGGGCCGAAATCGGACGCGGTCGAAGTGGGGGTCGGCGAGCTCGACTTCGACATCGGGGAGGCCGACATCGACGACGCGTTCGACTCCGTGAGCGAGGCGAGCGAAGGGCAGGTCGTGCCTTCGGAGACGGGAGTGCAGACGAGCGAGGCGAGCGATCTCGCGCTCGACTCGGACGCCGACGAGATGGAGCTGCCCGAGTTCGATGACATCGACGAAGGGTTCGACATCGCCAGTGAACTTTCGTCCGCCGAGGAAGACTTGATCTCGCCACGCGACGATGTGGCCACCGACTCCGAGGCTTCGGAGCCGCTCGAGGCCGCGGGGGCCGATTCGGAGGTCTCGATCGACGAGCCCGTCTCGGAGCGACCGCCGGAACCTGCGCGGGGGGCGAGCGGCGCTTCGGGAACCCTGGACGCCGCCGCAGGCTCTGCAGCCAAGATTTTCATCGGGATCGTACTGTTCTTGATCTTCGCGGCGATCGGAATGTACATCGCGTCTTGACGCACTCCTGCGTCCGCCTTGGCCGACCGCCGGTCGTGGGGTACAAGCGACGAATGCCTCGCCTCTTCGCCTCGATGGCGTTCGCCGCGCTGCTCGTCTGGTCGTCGCTCGCGATCGCGGAGCCGCTGAAGATCTGGCACACCTACCGTGGGGCGGAAGAAGCAGCCCTGACCGCCCTCGTCGATCGCTGGAATGCGGAGAACGAACCGAAGGTCGAGTCGCTGGCCCTCCCTTACGATGCCTACGCGTCGAAGCTGACGAGCGCCATTCCCCGGGGAAACGGTCCCGACGTCTTCATCGCCGCGCACGAACGTGGAGGCGACTGGGTGCGCTCGGGGCTGCTTCATTCCCCCGAGATCGACTACACCCCCTACCATCCGGTGACGGTCGACGCCGTGACGGTCGAAGGCGCACGTTACGGGGTGCCGCTCGCGTTCAAGAGCGTCGTCCTCTTCTACAATCCGGAAAAGATCGCGACGCCGCCGGCGACCACCGACGAGCTCGTCGCGATGGCGGAGGCGAACACCGACCGGGAGCGCCAGGAATACGGGCTCGCGTACGAGGCGACCAATTTCTACCACCACGGCGCCTGGCTTTACGGTTTCGGTGGCGGAGTCTTCGACGCAAACGGCGACATCGATATCGATTCGGACGCGAACGCGGCGTCGATCGCGTTCGTCTACGACCTGCTCGAGAACCGGAAGGTGATCCCGGAAGAAGCCACGAGCGTGCTCGTCTCGCAGCTCTTCAACGACGGCAAGGCGGCGTTCGTCATCAATGGCCCGTGGTTCATCGGGGACCTGAAAGAAGACACCCCCTACGCGATGGCACCGCTGCCGGTGGTGAGCTCGACGGGGCTACCCGCGAAGCCGTTCCTGACGGTCGAGGCGGCGTTCGTGTCGTCGCAGTCGCCGCGCAAGGCCGAGGCGGTGCGGTTCGCGCAGTTTCTGGCGAGCCCCGAGTCCGCCGTGCTCCGCGCGGCCGAGGCGTCGCAGCCGGTCGCGACGCTCGCCGCGTACGACGATCCGAAGGTGAGAGAGAATCGGGACCTGGCGATGTTTCGTCGTCAGTTGGACGCTTCGGTGCCGATGCCGAACGACCCTCGGATGAGCTCGATCTGGGAGCCGGCGAACGTCGCGCTTCGGCAGGTGTTTCGCGGTGCGGCGACGCCCGGCGTGGCGCTGCACGCGGCGAAGACACGGATCGCGATCTTCACGCGTCCGGCGCCTCCGTCGCAGTCTCCGACGCCGACGATCGTGGTGGTGGGGCTGCTCTTGTTCGCGCTCTCGGTGTTGGTCTTCGTCAAAACTCGTAACCGGAACATCATCGCGCGCGCCAGGAAGAACTACCCGGCCTACGTCTACCTCGCTCCCGCGATGCTCGCGATGCTGGTGCTCGTCGTGACGCCGTTTCTGGTCGGTTCGGCGATCAGCCTCTTTGCGCATCGGGGAGGGGAGTTCACCTTCGTCGGGCTGCAGAACTTCGTCGCGATCTTGACGAGCGCCGACTTCGGGATCACCGATCCGCTCAGTTTCTGGTTCACCCTCGCCGTGACGGTGCTGTGGACGACGTCGAACGTCGCGCTCCATCTGACGTTCGGTCTTTCGCTGGCGCTCCTGCTCCGCGACGAGTTCCTTCGGTTCCGGGGGATCTACCGGGTGCTCCTGATCATCCCGTGGGCGGTCCCCAACTACATCACGGCGCTGATCTGGAAGGGGATGTTCCACAAGCAGTTCGGAGCGATCAACGGCATCCTGGGTTGGTTCGGAGTCGAGCCGGTGAGCTGGTTCAGCCAGTTCTCCACCGCGTTCGCCGCGAACCTGGCGACGAACGTTTGGCTCGGATTTCCGTTCATGATGGTCGTGACGCTCGGGGCGCTGCAGGCGATTCCGCGCGACCTGGAGGAAGCGGCGGAGGTCGACGGGGCGACGAAGTGGCAACGCTTCCGCCACGTGACGCTGCCGCTACTGCGGCCGGCGCTGGTCCCGGCGATCGTCCTGGGCACCGTCTGGACGTTCAACATGTTCAACATCATCTACCTGGTCTCGGGAGGAGAACCGGACGGCGCGACCGAGATTCTGATCTCCGAGGCGTACAAGTGGGCCTTCACCCGGCAGGAGCAGTATGGCTACGCGGCGGCGTACGCCGTGCTGATCTTCTTCGTGCTGCTCTTCTACTCCGCCTTTACGGGCCAGCTGAAGACCGCCGATTGAGGTCGGGCGGCGACATTCCGTTCCGACTGTAATTTCACGTGACGGTTCGGGCGGCGTTCCTACAATCCGCGCCCGTCGTTCCGAGGACTCATGAAGCTGCTGTTCATCGCACAATCGCTGGGGGGTGGAGGCGCCGAGCGCGTCGTCTCGATGCTCGTCGGCGAGCTTTCGAAGCGGCACGAGGTGAGCGTCGTCACGTTCGAGGACGTGCGGGACTATCCCGTGCCCGAGTCCGTCCCGGTCGATTCGCTGGATTTCTCCGCGTACGCGGGCGGGGCGAGGGACTGGCTGACGCGCGGGGTGCCGGCGGCGCTGAAGCTCGCTCGGGTGGTGCACCGTCGCGATCCCGACGTCTGCATCAGCTTCATGACGTTTCCGAACCTCTTCAACATCCTCGCCTCCCAGTTCCACCGAAAGCCGACGGTGCTCAGCGTTCGGGCGGCGCTGTCGAGCGCCCTGCCGACCGGCACGCGGGCGGGGGAGGCGGTGCGGACGCTCGTCAGGAAGACCTACCCGGGGCGTCCGATCGTCGCGATCTCTCACGGTGTCGGTCGGGATCTGGTCGAGAACTTCGGGGTCGACCCTGTCGACGTCACCGCGATCCACAACCCGATCACGCCCGATCGGGTCATCGAGATCGGGAAGCAGCCGCTCCCCGAGCAGTTCGCCGACGTCTTCGAAGACCCGGTGACGATAACCGTAGGTAGGCTGGCGGCGCAGAAGCGTCACGACGCGCTCGTCCGTGCGTTTTCCGTCACGAAGGAGCGGGCTCCGAATGCCAGGCTGGTGATCGTCGGCAGCGGTCCGTTGCACGACCACACGAAGGAGTGTGCCGAGGAGGCGGGATTGAGGGTCTGGACCCAGGCTTCGGGGATTCCCGCGGACCGGAGCTTCGACGTGATCCTGGCCGGGCGCGTACTCGATCCCTTTCACATGGTGCGCGCGGCCCGGGTCTTCGCCTTCTCGTCCTCGTTCGAGGGTCTGGGAAACGTCCTGCTCGAAGCGCTCGCCGTCGGCACACCGCCAGTCTCTTCGGATTGTCCGCACGGGCCGCGTGAGATTCTCGATCCCGGCTACGACGGCCCTCCGCTTCGCTCCGAACGACGGGACGGCGAGTTCGGCGTCTTGCTTCCGGCTTTCCCCGAGGGGCGTGTGGAGCCCGGTGCTCCGCTCACGAAGCTCGAAGAGATGTGGGGGGAAGCGCTGGCTGACGTGATGCTCGATCAGGAGCTCGTCGGGCGCCTCTCGAACGCGGGGCCCGGGCGTGCCGACGAGTTTCGCGTCGAGACGATCGCGCAACGGTGGGAAGAGCTCCTCGAGCGCCTACTGCGCTGAGTCGAACCCTCGTTTCCAAGCGAGATAGTTCACGATCGCCCAGACGAGGCCGCCGCGATCGACAGTACCGTCTAGATGCTCCGACCAGATCTTCGAGACGCCGACGGGGTCGAGCAGTCCGGCGTTTCGGACGCTGTCCGGCGAGAGCAGGTCGCCCGCCCAGTCGCGCAAGTCCCCCTTGAACCACGTCGAGATCGGGACTCCGAATCCTTGCTTCGGTCGGTCCAGCAGCTCGCGTGGTACGTCGCGCCAGAGGAGCTTTCGCAGCGGCCACTTCCCTTCTGGGTGGCGCTCGTTGATCTCGCTCGGGACACGCCACGACAGCGCCATGATGCGGTGGTCGAGGAGCGGGACTCGCGCCTCGAGCGACACCGCCATGCTCGCGCGGTCGACCTTGGTGAGGATGTCGTCGTGCAGGTACGACCACTGGTCGATGAGCTGGGCCTTCTTGCGGAAATCGGGCATCTGGTCGAGCGGTAGTGGCAGAGGCTCTCGCGCGGGCGCGCGGTCGAGGAGGAGCTCGTCGGGATCGCGGGCCACGCTCTGGAGCCACCGGTAGAACTCCACCGAATCACGCATCTTCAGGACGTCGGCGAGGCTGCCGGCTCGACGCCGCGTCGTGATCCCCGTCGTGCCCGGCATCGACTCCCACACGCGGTCCGGCATCACGGCGAGGAGGCCACGAATTCCGGAGGCGACGGGAGAGCGGGCGCCGCGGGGCACCGAGTCCATCACCTCGGCGAGCCGATCCACCTTGAAGTAGCGCTCGTAGCCGAGGAAGAACTCGTCGCCGCCGTCACCCGACAACGAAACGGTGACCTGCTCGCGGGCGAGCTTCGAGACGATGTAAGTCGGCAGTTGCGACGGGTCGGCGAACGGTTCGTCGTACCACTGCCACATCTGCGGGATCAGCTCCATGGCGTCGCGCGGCGAGACGTAGAGCTCCGTGTGATCAGTCCCCAGGTGCCGCGCGATAGCCTTGGCCGCGGGCGCCTCGTTGAACTCCTGTTCGTCGAAGCCGATCGAGAAGGTCTTCACCGGGCGGTCCGACAGGCTCTGCATCGTCGCGACGACGAGCGAAGAATCGGTCCCTCCCGAGAGGAACGCGCCGAGTGGAACGTCGGCGATCATCCGCAGGCGCACGGCGTCGTCGACGACCTCTCGGAGCTCCTCGAGCATCTCTTCGACGTTGGTGTAGGGATTGGCGAGGCCCTGCAACGCCACCTCGCGGATGTCCCACCAACAGTCGACGTCGACCTCGCCGGCCCTCACGCGCGCGACGTGTCCCGGGCGCAGCGCCCGAACCCCCTCGAAGATCGAGCGCGGTGCACGGATGTAGCCGTGTCGCAGGAAGTCCGCGAGCCCCTCGACGCTCGTCTCGAGCCGGATACCGGGGTGAGGGCGCAGCGACTTGAGCTGCGACGCGAACGCGAAGACGTCTCCCTGCCGGGTCCAGTAGAGCGGCTTGATTCCGATGCGGTCGCGCGCGAGCCAGAGCTCCTCCGCCTCTGCATCCCATGCGGCGAAGGCGAACATTCCGTTGAGGAGCGGGAGGGTGGCGCGTACCCCGAGGTGAGCGATCAGCTCCAGCAGCACCTCGGTGTCCGACGTGGTCGACAGTTCGAGCCCCTCGGGGAGCCGGTCGGTCAGGCGCCGGTAGTTGTAGATCTCGCCGTTGAAGCAGATGGTCCAACGCCCGTTCGCCGAGGTCATCGGCTGCGCCGCGGCCTCACGAAGGTCGAGGATGGAGAGCCGACGATGGCCGAACGCGACGACCCCTTCGCCGGTCTCGCGCGACCACGTCCCCCAGCCGTCGGGGCCACGATGGTCCACGCGGTCTGCCATCTTGCGGGCGATCTCTTCGGGGTCGCGGACTGTGCCGCGTTGGATGAAGCCGGTGATTCCGCACATCGGTCAATCTTCCTCGGGTCGGGACCAGGAGAGCCAGGGCATGGGATAGACGCGTGTCGCGATGATCGCGGTCACCACGAAGTACGTCGCATACGCGATCATCGTCGCCTGGGCTGCTCCAATTCCGCCGTAGCGTGGGACGAGAACGTAGTTGCCGGCGACGTTCACGAAAGAGGCGAGCAGGGTGATTTTCGTCAGGGTGCCCGTCTTCTCGACGTAGAAGAGGTAGCCGGAGACGACCTGGTAGAGGCCGTGGAACACGCGGCCCGCGGCCAACCACGCGACGAAAATGCCCGCGGCCGCAAACTCGTCGCCGACGAGCACCGTCAGAACGGGGGGCGCGACGAGCCCCACCGCCAGCCCGAGCACGACGAGCGCTGCCGAGTACGCGTACGAAGCCTTCACGACTTGCAGGCGGTCGTCGTGCGTTCCCCCCTTCAGTCGCTCGAACATCCACGGGGTCCAGGCGCCCGAGAACGCGGTCGTGACGAGGGCGACGACCATCGCGATCTGCACGCCGACCGTGTAGATGCCCGTCTCGTCGAGGCCCACGTAGTGGGTGATGAAGACGCGATCGGCGAGCGTCATCGCCCACATCCCAATCGTGTGTGGGATCAGCGGCACTCCGAACCGCAGCGCGTGCATGCAGTGCTCGCGATTGAAGACCGGTTTGAGCCAACCGCCGCGGACCAGGAGCGCGAGCGCGAGTACCGCGAAGACGGCCGCCGAAGCGACCCGCGACAGGATCCTCCCCTCCCAGTCCATCCCGATTCGCACGATGAAGACGAGCGCCAGCACGAGCTCCACGAGCGTCAGGCCGACCTGCACCAGGGCGTAGGGAGCCGGTTTCGTCTCGAGCTGCCAGACCGTCAGGCGGATCGTGACCAGGAAATGGGCGGCGGCGAACGCGGGGACGCTCCAGAGCCAGTCCTGCGGGAAGTCGGTGATCGCCGCCAGCGGCTTGCCGAGCGCGAGGATCAGCAGCGTGAGAACGGTCGTGCTGGTGAAGAGGAGGCCGAGCGCGTTGGCGACGTAGACCGGAAAGTCGAGCTCGTCCCGGCGGTAGTACTGCCGCGTGATCGACGCGTGAATGTTCACCCCGGCGATCGGAATCGCGACCCCGACGAGCACCGAGAACATCGAAACGATGCCGTAGTCGGTCGGCGTGAGGTATCGAGTGAGGACAGGCAGGAGGAGGAACGGGAGCGCTGCGCTGGCGATGTTGCCGAGGAAGAAGACCCCCGACGTCTTGAGGAGCCGATGACTCCAGAGCCGCCGTAGCTTGAGGGCGAGGCTCACTGGGCATCGTCCTCGAGCACGGATTCGTAGCGAACGCGGGGGTAGACGTCGAGGAACCCGCCAGCCGTAGCGTTGAGCACCACCACGCCGGCTCGACGAGCAGCGTCGCGGATCGCCTCGTGGCCTTGCCACACGCGCTCGGCATAACGGATCGTCGCCAGGTAGCTCGAGCGATGCTCCGAGTCGGACAGCGCCTTTTGCTGCGCGAGCGTCTTCCCCTCGTAGAAGTGCGCATCCTTGTCGGCATCGGCGAGCCAACTGTGGTCGGCGCCGAGCAGATAGATCGGCGAGCAACCCATGTAGATCGCGGCCATGATCGAGGTCTGCAGCACCGTCGGCGGCGACGGGATGAGCTGCGTGAGGTCGATGCGGTCGATCGTCGAGCCCGGGAGGTACGCGTCGATCGCCAGATAGCGCGTGCGATCGGGCGGCAAGAGGTGCTGGTCCTCCACGACCGCCCGCCCCTGCACCGGGACGAAGAACTCCGACTCCCCAACCCGCTCGGTGAGGCCCTCGAAGAACGCGCGCGAACCGTCGGAGCCGTCGAAGAAGAGGCCGTCGGTCACCAGGTAGTAGTCGGGCGACCAGGTGTCGAGGATCGGGTGGCGGTAGAACGCGTTCATTCCGAACGTGATCTCGTCCGCCAACGGCGCGAGATCCTGCTGCTTGAGCGACGGGCCCGTCGCGACGATGAACGCGCGCCGACCCCTGTGTCGCCCCTCGATCTCGGCGTTCTGCCGAACCTTCGCGCGGTCGGCGTCCGACAGCCGCTCCCACGCTTCGACCGCGAGCAGTCGGCGCGACCAGCTCTCGAACTGTCCGGACGCGGCTTCCAGCGCGACACGGCTTGCGCGGCGACCGACCCCGACGGGGCCCGTCTCCGACCAGGCGCGCTGAACTTTCGATGCGAAATCGTCGCTCATACCGTCACTACCGGGGCTCTTCGCCTGAGAGCAGGCTCTCGGCACGGGCGAGGTCGACGGGCCGTCCCACGTCGATCCACTGCTCGACGATCGGGAAACTCACGACGGGGTGACCCTCGGCGACCGCTACGTCGATGAGGGTCGTGATGTCGTAGTACTCCCCCCGAGGGATGAACTTCAACAGCGTCGGATCGACGATGTAGATCCCGGCGTTGACGAAGAAATCGAAGTTCGGCTTCTCCGACAGCTTCGCCACGCGGAGCCCCTCCACCTCGACGACCCCGTACGGAACTTCGAAGCCGTAGTGCCGCACCGCGACGGTCAGGGCCGCCTCGTTCTCTTCGTGGAAGCGGAACATCCCGGCCGCGTCGAAATCGGTCAGAAGATCGCCGTTCATCACCAGGAACGGTTCTTCGATCTTTCCTTCGAGGTACTTGAGCCCGCCCGCGGTCCCGAGCCGCTTCTCTTCGCGGATGTACTCGATCTCGACGCCCCAGTCGGCCCCGTCGGCGAAGTGGGCCTCGATCAGCTCGGCCAGATAACGCGTCGAGATGTAGATGTCGTGAAGCCCCGAGTCGCGCAGGTGCTCGACGATGTGCTCGAGGATCGGCTTTCCCCCCACCGGGATGAGCGGTTTCGGGGTCGACTGCGTCAGGTCCCCGAGCCGACTTCCGAGGCCCCCCGCCATCACGACCGCGCAATGCTTGCGAAGATCGGCGCTGGGGTGGGCGCTTCGGCGCCGGGGCTCGGGTTCGCCTGCCGTCGCCGGATCCACGTCTTGCGGGAAGTGGACCTGGACGAGGACACCGTCGGCGTCGAGCACGGGCACCTGGCGGATGCGGCGGGCGCGGCTCAGCTCGAGGACCTCCGACTGCGGAGTCTGCGGGGTGACGGTCGTCGGGGTGGTCGTCATGAACGTCGAGCAACGGGTCTCGAACGTCGCTCCGCCGAGCAGTGCTCGGCGAATGTCGCCATCGGTCACCGTCCCGAGGAGGTGGCGTCCGTCATCCACGACGAGGACGATCCCGGCGAGGTTCCGGTTGAGCGCCTCCATCGCGTCGCGGATCGTCGCCTCGGATCCGATGCAGAGAGCTTCCAGCTCGGCGGCCATGCTCAGATCCTGTACTCGTCGGGGCGGAAGCGGTCGAGGTGCCCGCGGATCCATTCGATCGTCTCGGCGAGCCCGTCGTCCAGCGTGTACTGCGGAGTCCAGCCAAACGTCTTCTCCGCCAGCTCGCGCGAGGCGAGCAGCCGGTTGACCTCGCTCTTCGCCGGGCGAATCCGCTTCTCGTCGGTCACGAGCTTCGCGTCGCTCCCGGTGAGACCTTTCAGCTTCTCGAGCAGCTCGCCGATCGAGATGTCCTGCCCGTTGCCGATGTTGATCGGGGTGCCGTAGGGAACATCCTTCGTCATCATCTCGAAGAACCCGCGCGCCGTGTCCTTCACGTAGGTGAGATCGCGACGTGGGTCGAGGTTTCCGAGCTGGATCTCGTCGCGCGTCAGCAACTGCACGATGATCGTCGGGATGATCGCGCGCATCGACTGCCGGGGTCCGTAGGTGTTGAACGGACGAAGGATCGCGACCGGTAGATCGAACGAGCGGTAGTAGCTCTCGGCGAGGAAGTCTGCCGCGATCTTGCTCGCCGAGTACGGCGACTGGCCCTGTTTGGGATGCTCTTCGTCGATCGGGACGTACTGCGCGGTGCCGTAGACCTCGGAGGTAGAGGTGGTGACGACGCGCTCGATCGACGACTCCGCCCGCGCCGCGTTCAGGACGTTCGTCGTCCCGACGGCGTTCACCTGCACGAAGTCGGTCGGGTTCACGTACGAATACGGGATCGCGATGAGGGCCCCCAGGTGAAGCACGCTGCTGCAGCCCGCCACCGCTCTTCGGACGGACTCGGCGTCGCGCAGGTCGCCCCAGACGACCTCGACCGAGTCGAGAACTTCTGCCGGGACGTCGTCCAGGTTCCCGCGGTCGCCGCGGGAGTTGTAGCGAAGGTACGCCCGCACGTCGTAGCCCTTTTCCACGAGCAGCTCGACGAGATGGCTGCCGATGAAGCCACCGGCACCGGTCACGAGTACTGTCTTGTTCATGCGTCCTCGGTGTTGAGTGCGAGGGATAGTATGCGCATTCTGGTTCGACTCACGTCGCAGACCCGAAAACGTCGGATCGGGTACCAATCCGGGGGCTTCGTGTCGAGCGTGGCGTCACTCGAGCTCCCCGAGGTCGACCAGCGCGTCGCGCACGATCGCCGTTCGGGCGCGGCGCCCCACGACGAGGTCGAGCGCAGTCGGCGGGAGCCCCGTTCCGGGGCGTTTGATCGCGAGGGCGTCGCGGTCGATCACTTCACCCGCGGCGATGTCGCGACCCGCCACGATGCTCTTGCGCGCGACCTTCGCGGTCTGCATCTCGGAGGCGACCGGACGCTTGCGCCCGTCTCCCATCGCGCGCTCCACGGTTCGGATGCCGTCCATCATCGCGGTCAGCTCGTCGGGTTCGAGCGAAGCGCGGTGGTCGGGGCCGGGGAGTTCGCGGTCGAGCGTGAAGTGCTTCTCGATCACCTTCGCGCCGAGCGCGACCGCGGCGATCGGCACGGCGATTCCGAGCGTGTGGTCCGAGTAGCCGACGGGGTACCCGAACGACCGCAGCACCTGCATCGCCCGCAGGTTCGTATCGGCCGGATCGGCGGGATAGTTGCTGACGCAGTGCAAGATGGCGACGTCGGGGTGACCTTCTTCCTCGATCGCTCGCACGGCGGTCTCGACGTCGGCGAGCGTCGACATGCCGGTCGAGAGGACCATCGGCAGCCCGATCCGGGAGAGGTGGCGCAAGAACGGGGTGTTCGTGATCTCGCCCGACGGCACCTTGAAGAGACGCACGCCGAGCCGTTCGAGGAAGTCGGCGCTGAGCTCGTCGAAGGGGGTCGACATGAAGATGATGCCGAGCTCGTCGCACCGCTCCATCAGCGCCTCGTGCATCTCTTCGGAGAGCTCGAGGCGGCGCAACATCGCGAACTGCGACTCCTCGCGTCCGCTGTTCGTCTTCTGGTAGTCGGCCATCTCGGCCTCGCCCGTCACCAGACGATCGGCCTTGAAGGTCTGAAACTTCACGGCGTCGGCGCCCGCTTCGGCGGCGACCTCGACGAGGCGCATCGCGAGGTCGATGTCCCCGTTGTGGTTCACCCCCGCCTCCGCGATGACGAACGCGCCGTCAGCGGCTCCGATGCTCGATGTGGCAAAGTCGATGCGTCCCATGTCGTCACCCAATCTCGATGTCGTGAAACGGCTTCATGATGAGCTCAGGGCCGAGCTCGACGGACTCGAGCACGTCGGCGATCCGCCGCGCCGCGCTCCCGTCGCCGTAGGGATTGTCGACACGCCGAGCGGATTCGCGAAACCCCGGCTCGGTCGCCCTTGCGATTGCTGCTCGGATCGCGCCGGTGTCGCACTCGACGTCGACGACGTTGGCGCCGCGGACGCGGCCCGCCTGCCGGTCACCGATGTTCACGACGGGGAGCCCGAAACTCGCCGCCTCGATGATGCCGCTCGACGAGTTCCCGACCATAGCGAGCGCGCGCGACATCGACGCGAAGTAGGCGCGCGTGCCGAGCGACTCGACGAGGACCGCGTCCTCGCGTCGCGCGACGAACTCTTCGAGCGCCGCGCGGATCGTCCCGCTGTCGGTGTCGGCGTTGGGCGCCGTGAAGACCATCGGGTGGTCGAACGTTTCGAGCGCCTCGAGGAGCGCCTCGATGTCTCGCCCGGCCGACTCCCGAAGGGTCACGGGATGGTAGGTTACGAGGAGCGGCGGTCGTTTGCTGATCGGAAGCCCCACCTTCGCGTCGAGCTCGGCGTCCGTCATCGGCTCGACGAGATCGAGGTTGTCGAGGCCCGGCGCTCCGGTCACGAAGACGCGCTCGGGGGATTCACCGAGCTGGACGATGCGGTCGCGGTACTCCGACGTCGAACAGAAATGCAGGTGGCTCATCTTCGTGAGCCCGTGGCGGAACGCGTCGTCGAACGCGCCGACCGTCACCTCGCCGCCGTGTACGTGCCCGAGTGGGATTCGATGGGGAACCGCGGCCGCGGCGGCCGCGAACATCTCGAAGCGGTCGCCGAGGACCATGAGGATGTCGATCGATTCGCGTGAATACACGTCCGCGAACCCTTCGAGCGTCTTCCCCATCGCGCGACCGATGCCGCGGGGCGAGTCGTCGGTCATCGGGATCGGGACCTCCGCTGCCGGCTTCCAACCCGCCTCGACGATCTCCTGGACCGTGCGGCCGTGGGCGTCGGACAGATGCGTGCCGGTGACGAAGAGCGCCACATCGAGCGAGTCGCGGCCGCCCAGCTCGCGCAGGACGGGCCGCCAGAGGCCGAAGTCGGCGCGGCTCGACGTGATGACGCCGATTCGTCGTCGGGGCGTGGGGTCAGCCAAAGTGGGTCATCCTCGTCGTCGCAGGTGCGAGAAAGACGCGCGCGGCGGTGGCTGCGCGAAGTGTTCGATGCGGCGCTTCTACCACAGTCGCCGACCGGTCTGCCAACCGGGGCGCCGGCAACGGAAGCTTCCGCCCCGGCGCCTTCCCGCATACAGTGGCGCCGTTTCGAACCCCGGATTCGACGTGCCGACATTCGAAGATTTGCTGATCGTCGTCCCCGCCCGCGGAGGGTCGAAGGGGTTGCCCGGCAAGAACCTGGTGATGATCGAGGGGCGTTCGCTCCTGCGATGGACCGCCGACGCCGTGCGTGCCGCCCGAATGAAGGGGGCCACGTTCATCCTCAGCACGGACGACGAGGCGATCGCGAAGTCGGGCCGTACCGCCGGTATCGAGGTACCGTTTCTGCGCCCCGAGCATCTCGCGACCGATACGGCGGGATCGGTCGAGGTGATGCGACACGCGCTCGAGTGGGCTCGTCAGGAACGCGGCGTCGACCCGTCGATCTTGATGCTGCTCCAGCCCACGTCCCCCTTTCGTCCCCCTTCGATCCTCGAGAAGGCGGTGCGAACGATCCGCGAAGACCCCGTCGACGCCGTGATCGGCGTGAAGCGGATCGACCGGACGCTCGCCACCCTCTTTCACGAAGACGACGCCGGGTTCCTCGTCCCTGCCGGTGACCCGGCTCGACGCGAGACGAGGCGGCAGGACGTGCGCGGACTGCTGACGCCCAACGGCTCCCTCTACGCGGTTCGCACCACGGCCTTTCTGGACGAAGGTTCGTTTTTCGTGCGACGGACTCGGGCGATCGAGATGGGTTTCATTGAGAGCCTCGACCTCGACGATCCGCGCGATCTCGACGTCATGCGGGCCGTCGCCGCCGCCGGGCTGACGGGCTGAAGAGGGCGTCGATAAAGGCCCCGGCGAGGTTCAGCCGACAGACTCGGCGAGCCGCTCGCGCGACTTCTTGAGCACTTTGCCGACGCGTCGGACGGCGTCGAGTCGAACTTCGACCTCGGCGAGGAGCGCGGCCTGATCCTGGTTCTCGGAGCGCTCCTTCTGGATCTGCTCGAGCACCTCTTCGATCTGCGAGTAGAGCCGCTCGCCGGCGGTCTCGACGAACTCCTTGAGGCGGTCGCCGTACTCGTTGATGACGCGGAGCATCTCCTCCTCGACCTTGACCGAGGCCTCTTCGATGGCGCGGACTCCTTCTTCGCGGGCCCGCTCCTTGACCTTTGCGTCGACCTTGTCGCGCAGGAAGAAGGCGAGGACGGGGGCCGCGATCGTGAGCAGCCCGCCGACGAGGACGTTGACGAAGAGGAACGTCACGCCGAGCGCGCCGAGCGCGGCGACGCCGATGTCGTAGGCGATCGTGTCGACCTCCAGGTCGAGATCTTTCGACATGCCGAGCTCTTCGCGCAGCGCCTCGATCGTGTCGAGGAGCGACTGGTTGGTGATCTCGATGACGTCCTCGGCGAGCTCTTCGAGGTTCCGTGCGATGTCGGCACCTTCCTTCTCGATGAACGCCTTGAACGTGTCCTGGATGAAGAGCGGGAGGTAGCGCTTCACGTCGCGGGCGTCGGCGCGCTCGATCTCGAGCGGGAGGGCCTCGACGAAGCCTTCGCGGAACGTACGCAGGTTCGACTTCGCGGTGGCCGCGATCCCTTTCGTGCGCTCCTCGATGAGGTCGACGTTGTCGGCGATGAGGCGGCGTGACTCGCGCAGCTTGGCGTTCACCGCCTTGATGCGGTTGTCGAGGTCCTTCGCCTCGAGCATGTAGCCCTGCTTCTTGATCGCCAGGTTCTGCTCGAGCATGCCGGCGACCCGTAGGCCGCCAGACAGCGCGCTGTCGAGGATGATGTAGCCGCGGCTCTCGTCGAGAAACTGCACGACGAACTCGCGGAATTCCAGGTAGCCGGCGGGCGGCTTCTTGCCGGCCTTCTCGGCCTCGAGCGCCTGACGACCCGAAAAGGCGAAGAGTTCGACGGGTCCGATGAGCTGCTCGAGTCGCTCCCGCGCGTAGAGTTCGACCTCTTTCGCGTCGTCGTCGCTGAGCGCGTCGACCTTGTTCAGCACGAAGACGATCCGGTCGCGGTTCGCCTTCAGAAGGCGGTCGCGGATGAAGGTGACTTCGCTCTTCTTGAGGACCTGCGTGGCGTCGAGGACGTAGATGATGACGTCTGCGCGCGGCAGGTACCCGTAGGTGATCTCGACCTTCTGGCGCGATATGTCGTTGACGCCGGGTGTGTCGACGAGCGTGAGCGAGTTCTCGAGGAAGGTGTTGGGGTGCGCGATCTCGACCCACTCCGGCTCGTTGCCGTCTTCCTCGGCGTTCTTCACCGCGTCCTCCATCTCGTCGTACTCGATCTCGAACGGCTTGCCGCCGAGCGGAGGTTTGACGCGGACGTTGCGCTCCTCGCCGTGGACGAGGTGCGTGATGACGGCGGTGGTGGGGGTGATGCCGACCGGCAGAACGTCTTCGCCGAGCAGCGCGTTCACGACCGTCGACTTTCCGTGGTTGAACTCGCCGAGCACGACGAGCGTGATCTGTCCGCTCTCGAGCATCGGGATGCGGTCTTCGACGACCTCGCGGTAGAGCGATTGAAGGCCGGTCGCCTGCGCGATCTCGGAGAGCTCCAACAGAAGGTCGCTCACCTGCGGGACCGATATCGGGAGTCGGCTCGCCGATTTCGGGTCGATTGTGGGGGTGGGCGGAGCGGCGACGACTTGCGGCTCTTCGTGGTCAGCAGCGTCCTTCGGGGCCGGTGCTTCTTCGGCAGCGGCGCCAGAATCGTCCTCTGCGCCGTCTTCGGAGCTGGCGTCGACCTTCGCCGGTCGCTCGTCGTCGGTCGCGTCCTCTTCCTGGGCGCCACCCTCGTCATCGGACTCGGATTCGCCCCCCGACTCCTCGGGCGTCGGTTCCTCGCCGGCCGAGTCCTCGGCTTCTTGCTCCGGGTCGCTCGACGTCCCTTCTTCCTCTTCCTGCGGCGCTTGCTCTTCGCCGTTCGACGGATCTTCGGTGTTCTGGTCGTCGCTTTTCGGATCGTCGCTCATCTGCGGCCCCGTTCGGGTGAGGTTACGAATTTCGGTTGGAAGCGAAGGAAGGTAGACCGCACGTAGCCAGGCGTTCGATGGGCACCATGTGTCATTCGGACGGATGCTTCTCCGTGACGACTCTCGAGTCACTACGCCCGGGACATCGACCTCGATACGAGTGAACTCCTCCCGTGCGCAACGTTTCGACTGTTGAAGCTCGTCGAGCGAGCTCCGTAATCGAAAGTGGAGGGAGGTTGGACTCGTACCTCGGGACGACGAGGGCGCGGACGTGTCAGAGCCGCTTGGAGTCGCTTCACGCCGAACGAGCGTGCACGACTACTAACCGCTACGTACGGTCACACCACTTGTATGATCTCCTCGACTTCTCTGTCAATTTCGTCCAGCGGACGCCCGCCCTTCTCCCCGATGAGATTCTTGTAGTACGAGGACTCGGCGAACAGTTGCAGCGCCCGGACCCGCTTGGGCAGGTACGGGTGGGATTGGAAGAGCTCGGCGAAGCGGCCCCAGCCCTCTTGCACGCCGTCGAGCTGCCCGAGGAACTCGTCGAGGTTCATCTCCTCGAAGAGCCTCTCGCTGCCGAGGGCGAGCTTCATGATCGACTTGAGCGCGACGTCGAGGTCTCTACAGCAGACCAGGCCAGCGCGGTCGCACGTCACCTCGCCGCGGCGCGACCACGCGTCGAGCGCCATCGAGGCCGGCAGGCTCGCGTACTTGAGATAGATGCCGACCCCCTGCGCGAGGAACTTCGCCGCGGTGTGGTAGACGACGTGCTGGTTCTGGATGTGGCCGCATTCGTGGCCGACGACGAAGCGGACCTCTTCGTCGGTCAGCTTGTCGATGAGCGCCGAGTTCACGACGATGAACGATTCGGTGTTGGTGCCGAACGTCCCCGCGTTCACGTGCGGGCTCTCGGTGACGTAGACGACGGGCGAGGGGATGTCGAGGGTCTGGGCGCACTCGACGATGCGTTCGTGCAGATGCGGAAACTGCCGGGCGCTCACCTTGACGGAGGTGCCGAGCAGCTCGTTCTTGCGGAAGTTCTTCCAGAAGCGGACCGTCGATTCGACGACGATGCGAACGGGCGCGAGGCGCTCCAGCTTTCGCAGTACGCGAAGGTCGCCCGAGAACGCGTAGTCGCCGAACCCGCCGCGCGCCTCGTGACCGCCCCCCGGGCTCTTCTGGCGATCGACGTAGCGTTGGAAATCGAAATCTTGGGCCATGCTGTCTCCCTGTTGGACGGTAGACAAACCGTCGGAGGCGTCGTCGCTATTTCTCGACCGTGAAGGTCTGCTTCGTCGTGAGGTTCGTGGCGTCGGTCACCTCGGCGACGATCCGGAAGTCACCCCGGCACATCATCGGCGGGTCCCACGAGCTCGGCGGCACCCAGGTGAAGACGTCGTCGGCGTCGTCGTCGGCGATCTCTTCCATCGGAACGCCGTTGACGGTCGCGAAGAGCGTGTCGAGCACGAGATCGCGGTCGCCGTCGGTGATCTCCACCCGCACTTCCTCCACGACCTCTGCGTCTTCGCCGCCGTCGCCGCAGATCACGTCGGCACTGAGAATCTCCGGCGGTTTGGGTGGAGGCGGTTCTTCCTTCTTGCAGGCCGTGCCCGCGACGCCGACCACCATCACCATCGTCATCCATCGTGTCATCGTACACCTCTCCTTGCGCCGCCTAGGTTTACTTCGCCCCCCCGAAGTTCACAAGCCGCGGTGCGAGTGCGCAGCGCGCGCGTTGGCTCGTCGCGTGCCGCGTGCCGCCAGTCGTGCTCGGCCGCCACCTTTTCGTGGAGACAACGCATGACCCGTCGAAGAGCAACGAGAACGACAACGCGATCGAGAACGACGCCGAGCATGCGATCGACAGCGAGTCACGCGAGCGAGAACGAGAACGACACCGATCACGCGATCGAGAACGAGAACGAGAACGACCACGCGATCGGGAACGAGAGACGAGAACGACCCCGCGATCGAGAACGAGAACGCCATCGAGAACGAGGTGGCGACGGAGGTGCCGCAGCACCCTCACCCGAAGGGCGCGCGGGGGGGGCTACGGCACCCGCGCCGAACGGCGCCGGATCGGGGCGATGCTCGCGGTGCTCAGCCGCTGATGCGGGTGCGGGCGGCTTCGGCCGCCCGCTCGACCTGGATCTCGTTCCCGACCTGGATCTCGTTCTCGATCTCGTTCTCGTTCTCGTTTTCGTTCTCGTTCTCGTTTTCGTTCTCGTTCTCGTTCTCGTTCTCGTTCTCGTTCT
>CAYPJU010000033.1:0-61492 GCA_964411125.1 uncultured Bradymonadales bacterium
GTTCTCGTTCTCGGTCTCGGTCTCGGTCTCGGTCTCGGTCTCGGTCTCGGTCTCGGTCTCGGTCTCGTTCTCGATCGCGCTCTCGTTCGGCTGCGCCACTTGGTCGGTCGGTGCGTAGCCAGCGGGCTCCGGGTGACCGTCGCGCAACCGTGTGAGGGTGCTTTTTGCTCCAGAACCGACGTCGGGTTATCATCCGTCCGAACCTGAACCGCACACAACGGAACACCATGAAACGGCTGCCTTTCGCTCTGCTCGCCCTCTTCCTCCTCGGATGCCCCAACGGCGAAATCGAGCCGGACAACAACGGCACCACGAACAACGGGTCGAACAACGGAATGATGGGGACCTGCGACGACCTCGACGGCGATGGCTTCGACGGGCGGAGCGCGGCGTGCCCCGGCGGTCTCGACTGCGACGACCGCAGCGCTCAGGTGAACCCGTCGGCGGCGGAAGCGTGCGGCGATCGTCGCGACAACAACTGCGATGGACAAGCCGACGAGGGCTGCCAGTCGATGGACTGCGTCGACAACGACGGGGACCGCTACGGAACCGGGACGGGCTGCTTCGGCCCCGATTGCGACGACAACAACGCCGCGATCAACCCGGGCGCGACCGAGGTGTGCGGCAACTCCATCGACGAAGACTGCAAGATGGGCGACCAGGTCTGTCCCGCGAACTGCATCGACATGGATGGCGACGGATATGGAGCGCCGGGCTCGACCGATTGCGTCGACGACCAGGGGAACGTCTTGACCGAAGTGGACTGCGACGACAACAACGCCGCGATCAACGCGGTCGCGGTCGAAGTGTGTGACGGCGCCGACAACAACTGCGACGGAAACCGCGACGAATGCCCCCTGCCGGGGCAGATGTGCGACGGCAATCGGTGCCAGGGGGCCGCGGGCGCGGAGTGCGAAAACGCCGACGACTGCATGGGGAACAACCTCACGTGCGACCGGTCGACGGATCCGAAGATCTGCCGATCGGCCGAGAACGGAGCTTGCGCCGACATCAGTGACTGCGTCCCCGGCTTGTCGTGCGACAACGGTGTCTGCACCGGCAACTTCTGCGCACAGGACCCCTGCGCCGGCGATCCGATCTACGACACGTGCAGCCGCGAGGAGGGTCAGTGCCTCGAGTGCGAGTTCGACGAGGCGACCGGGATGGGCGACGACGCGGGGTGCGACAACGGCCAGTCGTGCGTGTCGGGCGGATGGTGCGCTTTCGTCGACCCGATCTACGAAGACTCCCCCGACTTCGAGATCACCGCTTCGGAGGAGTACCTCTGGCTCAACACCTGGCTCGCCGACTGCTGGATCACGACGCGGCCCGCGGGCGAGAAGAAGATGTGCTCCGCGTTCGTGGTCGACGCGGGCGCGATCATCATGAACGAGGCAGACGCCAAGTCGGCCTACGTCGACGGGCATCTCGACATGGAGCTGACCATGGAAGAGAACGAGGCGCTCGACGACATCTGGGGCGAGGGCTTCTTCAACCGCAAGGAGATCGACTGGAAAGCGACGCCGACCCCGGGTTCGGAGCTCGAAGTCTGTCTCTGGTACCAGCCCGGTGGTCTGGTCACGGGCGAGACCATGGTCCTAGACAGGTGCCAGAACTTTACGCCATAATCGGTTGACCGAAACGACGCTGGCCCCGCTTCGAGCCCCCGCTCAGCGGGACCAGCGCGCTCTGCGCGAAATTCCCACAGGCAAAACTTGTACCAATCGCACCCTATCGGCTTGATCGGCGGGGTTGCCGCGCGTAAACTCGTAGGGACCTCAGCGAGGATCTCATGTGATCGAGCCGCTCTCCCGGCTTCCCAATTTGTCCCGAAGCATCGTCGTCTGGACGATGGCCTTCTCCCTCGGTTCCTCCGTCGGAGCCGCTGAAGAGACGGGCGAGGCTGATGCGGCAGACCCCGCGCCGGCTGCCGACGTGGAGACCGCCGGACCGCTCGAAGAGATCCCTCCCTCCGTCACGACCCATTCTGGCTGGAAGCTCCAGGCGGGCGAAAGGCCCCGCGTGCAGCGCGACGACTGGCAGGCATCGGCGAAGTCACATCGCGTCGTGGGAGACGGAATCATCCTCGAAGGTGAGGTCGTGATCGCCGGACCCGACGTCTACCTCCAGGCAGAGCGCGCGCACTTCGGAGCGCGGCACGTCTCGGCGGTCGACGCCGCGGTCACCGGAACTCGGATCCGAGCCCGGAAGGTGACGGTGATGCTCGAAACGGGCAGCGTCGAGCTCGAGGACGTCGAAGCACCCCTGCCCCCGCGAATACGCTAGGAGTACGACATGGCGATGGAACTCAGACAACAGGTGAAGATGGCCCAGCAACTGCGCATGACGCCGCAGTTGCAACAGGCTATCCGACTCCTTCAGCTCTCCCGCATGGAGCTGATCAACGAGATCCGCCAGGAGATGGTCGAAAACCCCGTCCTCGAAGAGGTCCCCGACAGCGAACTCTACCAGCACGAAGAGACTCCCGGCGGCGGAAACGACGAGCGCGAACCGAAGAAGAAGGAAGAGCGAGAGACGGAGCGGCTCGAAGAAGTGAAGGTCGAGGACAATCAGCTCGGCGACGTGGACTGGGATTCGTTTCTCGAAAATTACTCGCAGAGTGGTCCGGCGGGACCCTCCTACCAGAACGCGGACGAGCTCCCACAGATCGATCAGACCCTCTCCACCACCGAGTCTCTCACCGAGCATTTGATGGATCAGGTTCGGTTGTCGGGGATGAACGACGACGAGGAGTACATCGCCACGCTGATCATCGGGAACCTCGACAGCGACGGATACCTGCGGAATGCGACGACCGAAGAGCTCGCCGAAGACGCCGGCGCGTCGATCGACGACGTCGAGTTCGTCCTGTCGATCGTCCAGGAGTTCGATCCCCTCGGCGTCGGGGCTCGCGATCTACGGGAGTGCCTCCTCATTCAGGCAGCCCGACTGCACGAAGGCGATCAGACGATCCACGACGTGATCTCGAACCACATCCCGAACCTCGAACGAAAGAGCTACCAGCGAATCGCGAAAGATCTCGGCGTGGACATGGACGAGGTGATCCGCGCGGCGAAGGCGATCTCGTGTCTCGAGCCCAAGCCGGGGCGCGAGTTCCACGAAGAGGACGCGCGCTACATCACGCCAGACATCTACATCTATAAGGTCGGCGGTGATTTCGTGCCGGTGCTGAACGAAGACGGGATGCCGAAGCTGAGAATCTCGAACTACTACCGCCAGGAACTTCAGAAGAAGAAGAACAACGGCGAAAAGGACGAGGTCAAAGACTACATCCAGGACAAGCTCCGGGGCGCGATGTGGCTCATCCGCAGCATTCATCAGCGCCAGTCGACGATCATGAAGGTCACCGAGTCGATCATCAAGTTCCAGCGGGAGTTCTTCGACGATGGCGTCGAGCACCTGCGTCCCCTCGTACTGCGCGATGTCGCCGACGACATCGGCATGCACGAGTCCACCGTGAGCCGTGTGACGACCAACAAGTATGTTCACACGCCCCGTGGTACCTTCGAGCTGAAGTACTTTTTCAATTCCTCGATCACCAACCTCGAGGGACAAGACCTCGCCAGCGAGGCCGTCAAGGCGAAGATCCGCGACATCATCGCCCACGAAAATGAGAAGAAGCCTTACTCCGACGCCAAAATCGTGCAAATCTTGGCAGAAGACGGCATCGAGATCGCTCGCCGCACCGTCGCAAAGTACCGAGAGATGATGGGCATCCTGTCTAGCTCGAAGCGAAAACAGGTGTTCTGAGTCGTCGCCACAATCGTCCGCTGTAACTTCACCTCCTCACAGGAGTCCGAATGAACACCAATGTCTCCTTTCGGCACATGGAATCGTCACCCGCCCTCAAAGACTATGCGCAGGGCAAGTTGGAACGGGTCGTTGGAAAATACGTACACGGCAAAGTCGATGCGGACGTCGTGATGAGCGTCGAGAAGTTCTGGCACATCGCCAACTTCACGCTCCAGATCAAGAATCTCACCATCAAGGGGCAGGAGCGCAGCGAAGACATGTACAGCTCCATCGACCTCGCGCTGGCGAAGATCGAGAAGCAGTTGCGCCGCCACAAAGACCGCCTCCGCGATCACAAGCCTACCAATGGTGAATCCCGCACCTTCAAGATGGGCGTGGTCTCGCCGCTGGACGGAGGTCTCGCCGAAGAGCTCGAGGAGTTCGCCGAAGACTTCGACGTCTACACCGAATCCGACTCGCCTCCCGAAGAGCGCGAGGAGGTCTCGACCGCGATCGTCGAGACGCAGGACGGCCAGGAGGTCAAGGTCCTCCGCCAGAAGCACTACGAGGCGAAGGCGATGTCATTGCAGGAAGCTGCGGTGCAGCTCGACCTGCTCGACGACCGCGAGTTCTTCGTCTTCACGAACGACAACACCGGGGCCATCAACGTCATCTACAAGCGACGCGATGGAAAATTCGGTCTCATCGAAACGTGATCCGATCGCCGTGACCCGGCGACCCCCCGCTCCGAAGAAGACAATCCGCATGACGAAATCGACACGCCAGTTCGGGCTGTGGGACAGCCCGATTAGCGCCCGCGACACCGCGGGCCTTCTCCGTTTCAACGACATCGCTTGGAGCGGTGACGGCGAAACCCTCGTCTGGGTGGAGGGACGCGGCGCCCGCGGGGTCGTCGTCTGCCGACGCGGCGGTAACGCCCCGCGTGACGTCAGCGGGGACGTGTCGGTCCGCGGAGGCGTAGGCTACGGCGGCGGAGAGCTGTGTGTCCACGGCTCGACGGCCTTCTTCAGCGGCAGCGATGGACGGCTGTACCGGTCCGAGTTGGGCTACGGTTCTCCTCGACCGATCACGCCACCGTTCGGCAAGGTAGCGTCGCCGACCGTAAGTCCGGACGGGCGCTGGGTCGCGTTCGTCCACACCGACGGGAAGACCGATGTCCTCGCCGCCGTCGATGCGGAGGGGCGACAGTGGCCGTGGAAGGTCGTGATCGGCTCCGATTTCTACATGCAACCCGCCTGGAGCAGTGACGGCCGACGCCTTGCATGGATCTCGTGGGATCACCCGAACATGCCGTGGGACGGGACGCGGCTCGAGACGGCGAAGGTCGAGTACGACGCGCGCGGGTTCCGTCTCGGGGAGATCGAAGTATGGGCCGGGGGCCCCGAGAAGGCTGTACAACAGCCGACGTTCTCGCCGGATGGGAAATGGCTCGCCTACACGAGCGACGAGCTCGGGCACCTGCATCTCTGGCTTCAGGACTTGGAGACCGGAGAGTCTCGGCCCCTGTCCCGCGGGGAGTGCGACATCGGCGGCCCTGCGTGGGTCCAGGGGCTGCGCAGTTTTGCCTGGAACGCCCAGAGCACGACGCTCACCGCAGTGCGCAACGAGCGCGGCGTCCTGTCGCTCGTCCGCTTCACCCTCGACGGAGCAAACAACCCGGTCGGGGAAGCCGCCGCGTATACCTACGTCGGGCAACCCGCCGTGTCTCCATCGGGCAACGTCGCCTTCATCGGCTCGTCGTCGGTCACTCCACCACGGATCGTCACCCTCATGAACAGCGACGGCTCGCGTGTGGAGCAGCGCGCGTCGAACGAACGGGTCAGCCCGGAGAGCCATGCAGCGATGTCGCCTGTGAGCTGGACGTTCGCTCGGGACGGAGATGGCCGGGAGATCGAGGTCTTCGGCAACTACTACGCCCCAGCGAGTGAGAAGTTCGAGGGGACGGGAAAACCGCCCGCCATCATTCGAATTCACGGTGGACCGACTTCGCAGCGCGTCGCCAGCTACGATGCGCAGTGCCAGTTCTTCGCGACGCGCGGTTTCGCCGTGCTCGACGTGAACTATCGCGGCAGCACGGGATACGGCCGCGACTACATGGAACTCTTGCGCGGCCAGTGGGGAGTCGCCGACGTCGAGGACGCGCTTGGAGGAGCCCGGTTCCTGACGGAAACGGGGCTCGCGGACCCCCAAAAACTCGTCATCATGGGAGGTTCCGCGGGAGGCTATACGGTGTTGCAGGCGCTGACAGACCATCCCGGCACGTTCAAGGCCGGCGTTTGCCTTTACGGGATCGCGAATCTCTTCACCCTCACCTCGGGGACCCACAAGTTCGAATCGCGTTACAACGACCGGCTCCTCGGCGTCCTGCCTGAGGCAGCCGCACTCTTCCGCGAACGTTCACCTCTCTTCAAGGCGGACCGAATCAAGGACCCCGTGGCGATCTATCACGGAGGAGAGGACAAGGTCGTACCGCCCGATCAGGCCGAGTCGATCGTCGCTTCCCTTGCCGCCCGGGGCATTCCCCACGAATACCACCTCTACGACGACGAGGGTCACGGGTTCCGCCGACCCGAAAATCTCGAACATTTCTACGAATCCCTCCTACAGTTCCTCGAGCAGCACGTGCTCGTGGCCTGACCGTCAGGGGCAGGAACCGACTGAGCCGAGCGGAGCACAGAACCCCTCCGCCGCGCCCGGCGGCACGTAGCAAACTTCTCCCGCAGGGCATCCCTGGGTCGCGCAGGTCTCGTCACAACCTGCGCAGGTCCCCTCATCGTCCTGCGGTTCGGCCACGCATCGATTCGGCTCGGAGCATCCGTCACACACGATCGCTTCGGGCCGACATTCTCCGCCCAGATAACACGCCTCCCCGTCGGGGCAGTCGGCCTGGACCGCACACGCTCCGCTCGAACCCTCTTCGACGCATACCCCCAGGTCGCACCGCCAGCCGATCGGACAATCGTCGTCTCGTGCGCAATCCCGCGGATCGGCGAACTCGCAGCGCCCCATGGTGCAGACGCTCGCCTCGGCGCAGTCGCGTTCGTCCACACACTGCATGCAGCACCCCTGATCGAGCACCAGCTGCTGCTGCAGACAGGCTCCGGCAGTGGCCGCGCGTACCGGGCAGTAGACACACGCGCCGACGTCGTTGCATCTCTCGTTCCGCTCGACTCGACAGTCGACGTCCGAGAGGCAACCGACGCAACTACAGTCTGTCGGATCGAGAAAGGGCCGATCCGTCGGGCAGGCGACCTCACCGCAGGTGTTCGTGATGCAGCGTTCCCCGAGACAAACTTCGCCGTCCGCACACTCGGAGGTATCGCGGCAGGCGAGTCGGCAAAAATCTCCGTCGCAGTAGCTCTGGTCCGGACAAGAAGAATCCGACGTGCAACGACGATCACAGACGCCGTCAGGCAGTTTGCACGAAAGATCGGAGGGGCACTCTCGGTCGTTCGCGCACCGCAGAGGAGGAGCGCTGCAGCGCGGGGGAGAGCCGATGCACACCTGGTCTGCACCGCACTCGGCCTTGAACTCGCAGAGGTCGTTGCGGCAATCCCCTTCGAAGCACTGGAAACCGGTCGGACAGTCATCGTCTGCTTCGCACTCGGCCTCACCGCAGACGGCGTCCACGCAGGCGGCCCCCAATGGACACTCCGCCGATCGAGCGCATGGCACGACAGCGCACCGGTTTCCCTGGCAGGCGAGGCGCTGCTCGCCGATGCAGTCGCGGATGGTGGAGCAGGAATCGCCTGCTTGCGGGGGCGGTTGAGGGCACCCCAGGGCGAAGCCGACGAGGACGAGTGTGGCGTATCGGTACATCGTGCCGGGAGTTTAGCGCATCGTAACCCGCCCCGTCTTCATGACACATTGAGACGGCCGAAGGCGATTGGTATAGTTTTCTTGCAGTCCGAAGGAGGGGCGATGCCCGGCCTCGAAATTTTCTATCTCGCAGTCTTCGTCGTTGGCTTCATAGCCTCGGGTGCGCTCGTGGTTTGGGACCGGCGCCGGCGACGTGCGCGAGGTGTCGAAGCTCCGCTCGACAACCCGGAGATCGAAGCTTTCGCGTCCCGGACATCGAGAGCTACGGGTTCCATGCCGACCCGCGCCACCCCCACCGAGCTTCCGGCCGTCGTGGTGGACGATCTCCCCACTACCCCACCGATCGCACAGGTTCTCTTTGCTCCAGGTGGACGCGGCGGAGACCATCGCGAATGCCCCACCTGCAAACGCCGCTTCGGAGAGACGCTCGGGATCTGCCCCTTCGACTCGACCCCCCTTCGCTCCCTCCATCCCCGCGTCAAGCGGACCACCAGGCCGGCGATCACCGGCCGCCGACGTCCGACTTGCACTTCATGCGGGCGACGTTTCGAGAGCGCCGCGAAGTTCTGCTACCACGACGGAGGGTCTCTCACGACGGAGTCGCTCGCGGAGGTACCGGTGATGCGAGTTTGCCGAAGCTGCGGCTGGGAGACTCCGGCTCGCGATGGAACGTGTGGGTGTGACGAACCCCACGTCATCGAGATCGATCCGTCGCGTGCATCCGTTCAGTTGCCCACGATCCCGATGATGCAGTGTCGTCGGTGCGGTACGCTGGCTCCCCCGGGCACGATCGAGTGCGTCAACGACGGCGAGCTCCTCTACCCCGTGATGAACGTCGAACTGAACGCTCTTCCCCCCACCGGGATAGGTCCTCGCCGTCGGATGTGCGGCCAATGCGGTCGTCAGTTCTCCAAGGGAGCGCACTACTGCTCCTACGACGGCACCCGGCTCAGCGATCTGAACTGATTAGGCCGTCGGCCGGCTGGGTCAGTAGCGGTTTTCGGGAATGAAAACGATATCTCCAGGGAGGAGTTTGATGTTGCGGCTCCGCCCTTCGACGATCTCCTGTACGGGGACCTGAACCTGAATCTCGGTGCCGTTGATCACACGGCTGAGCTTGGTGCGGTTTGTGTCCGCCTGCGTGCTGAAGCCCCCAGCCAACGCCATCGCTTCGATGATCGTGATGTTCGAGCGATACGGAAACGAGCCCGGCGCGTTGACCTCTCCGAAGATGAAGATTCGCTTCGAGTTGTACTCGGTGATCGCGCACCGAACGCTCGGCTGATTGAGATACCCGTCGCTGAGGCCCGTTGCGAGTTCCGTCTCGAGGTCGGAGCACGTCTTGCCGCTGACCTCGATCTTCCCCAGATACGGATACGAGATCGTCCCCTCCGAAGAGACGGTGAACTCACCGGAAAGTTGTTCCTCGTTGTGAACCGTCAGTTGAAACTTGTCACCCGCACCGAGCTCGCCGATGGCGGGAAGCTTGTTTTCCTGCTCCACGAGCGCCTCGTACGCCGGGTCCACCTGCGTCGGTCCGCAGGCGACGGCGAAGAGCGCGAGGGTCGTGAAGAGTAGCGAGGAGGGTTTCATCGGCCTCAGTAACGGAACGTCGTCCCGAGCGTGACCAGGTGCCGCTGGTATTCTCGAACGGCGTCGTTGGCCGGGATGGTCGACGTGACGACGTCATCCGTGAAGTTCGCCGCGAAGTGATAGCGCGCAAAGACCGACCACCACTTGTAGATGTTGAACTCGGCTCCGACCGAGACCCGAACGATCAGGTCTTGCAGATCTTCCTGGATCGAGAGCGTATCGCCGGGAACCGGGAAATCACCGGAAGGCGAGCCGAAGTAGTCGCGGATCATACCGTCCGCTTCGACGTTGAGCTTGAGCCGCTGATTGAGGATCAGGTGCTCGTAGCCCGCGTAGGGGCGATGGTAGGTCGCGAAATTCGCGATCGACGAATCCTGGAAGTTACGCTCGTACCCGAGGTAGAGGCGGTTGCCTGTCCCCGAGAACATGTAGGCGAGCTGCGTGTCGAAGAGGATGCCCGTGAACGATGATCCGCTCTCGTAGAAGCCCCAACCCCACCCCGCGATCAGACGGAGTGAAACACGGTTCGTGATGAGGCCGGTGAGACCTCCCGTGATCCGAAGTGGGTTCGAGTTCGTGTTGCTGTAGATCCCACCGATTCTCTCCGTCGTCGAGTAGCGGTAGAGCGCGTAGCTCGCACTCAACACCGCCGCCGTCTTCGGGAGGAAGCGCCAGTAGTTCTTCAGCGTGAAATCGTGGATCTGCCGATTGAGGTCGGGCAGCTCGTCGTGCAGATGGATGTTCCAGTCGTAACTGAGGTAGTGCTGGAAAACCTTTCCGCCAGGGTGAACGCCGAGCGTTCCGCCGAGCCGATTCGACATACGGTTGTACGAGAACTCGGACGGAACCGGCGGCGGTTCGTTGGTGCGTTGCAACCGATCTTCGAGCTGAAAGCTGACCGCTCCCTGCTTGTTGAAGTTCACGAACGCGCCGACGTCGGCGGTCAGACCACTCTGGGCCGCGACGGTGCTGCGTTCCCCGCTGAGGTACTGCTGCCACGCGGCGCGACCGTCGAACCCGAAGTCCGTCGTCCCCGGCTCGATCGTCGAGATCTCGAGGAACGGCGCGAGCTGCAACGAGGACCCGAGCACGGGCCCGGCTTCTTCGGGAGACTGCCGGAAAACGTTCGAGTCGAAGGCCGAATTGGCGGTGATTCCAGGACTCAGGTTGAGATTTCCGGCGCTGAGTCCGTCACCCGCGTCGGCCGTGGCCGCACTCGGAACGAGCGCGAGCAAGGCGGCACATACGCCAGTCATCCTCAGTCGGGAAAGCATGAAACGGTCCGGGGGAAAAGATGGGGGCTCCACTGCTTGGAGAGCCCTTCATTCAGCAAAACCTATTACAGACAATCATTGAAACGGAGTGAGTTCAGGCAACTCTTCTGTCGCGAATTCGTCCGCGAAAGCATCGTCGTCGATCGTCACCAGCTCGATGTCGGCGATGTCGGGGTCTTCACGACGGTCCACCGACGTCTCGTCGGCGTAGATCTGAACCTCGCCCACACACGTGAGCGCCTCTTCTCCGAGATCTGCCACCTTCTGGTCCGCGATTCCGATCAGCGTGTAGTGGTGAATCTCCGCTTCGGTGTCGTCAGCAGCAGCCGCGTCCTTGAGTCCGACGTAGCTTTGCTCACTGACCTTCAGGAATCCTTTGATGGCCGCCAGCTTCTCGTTGATACAGTTGATCCGCAGCAGGTCCTGATCTTCTTCGCGGACTTTCTTGAGGAGCTGGTTCGTCGCGGCGAGCACTTCCTGCATCTCCGCGATCCGAGCCTGGGCCGCCGCTACTTTCTCTTCCGAGGAGAGCAACGCCGCTTCCTGTTCGATGTCGTCATCGAGCGCGAGCTGTGCAGCCGAGGGCGGCGGAGCGGGTCGTTCTTCGTCGAGCTGTGCGGCTGCAGGAATCCCCACCACCAGCAATGCGCCGGTGAGGACAGCGAGAGCTATTTGGGTTCTCGTCATTCAAACTCCTACAGCAAGCGCTGCGGCACCAATCTGAGCCAACTTCCGCGAATGTAGCACGATCCACTTCGGGATCAAATCGATGCAAACATGGGCACGCATCGCGTGCCCATCCAGAAAGATCTCCGAGAAATTGGAATTCGTCAGTTCGCGACTTCGAAGACGAAGGACTTGTTGACGATGACTTCGCCTCCCTGAGGACGCGGGAACCGCATCCGCTGGATGACGCCGGCGACACAGTTACCGACTCCGCCACCGACACTGTCCTGCGAAGCTTTGGACTGCGTCACACGGCCTGCGGTGCCGATCGTGAAGGTCACGACGACCTTACCGGATGCGCTCGGGTTCTTCTTGATCTCGCGCTCGTAGCAGCTCTGAATCGCCGAGCTACGTCGCTTGATCACGCTCGAGATGGCGGACCCGTCGAGCTTACCCGTTCCGACGACCCGTTCCTTCTCGTACTTGAGCTTGACCTTGACCTTCTTCTCGCCCTTGGAGCCCGAATCGACCCCGCCCTTCGCCTTGCCGGCGCCAGCGGTCCCCTTCAGGTCACCGATACCGACCTGGGATCCCTTCCCGTCTGCTCCGGACGCACCACTCGTGACGAGCCCCGACTTCTCACCGGCGACCCCGGACTTCACGCCGGACGAATTGGCGAACGCTTCTTCCATCGAAGTCGCGCCCGCTCCCTCGGAGAGAGTATCGAGCAGGGAGCCGCCTTCGGATACCGAGCCAATCACGCCGAGGATCGTCTTGTTCTGGACCTCTTCGGCCATCAAGCGACGCTTTTCGGCTTCTGCGGCGGCGCGTTCCTCCGGGGTCTGCTCGACCTCCTCCTCTTCTTCCTCGCCGGCGGGCTCTTCTTCTTTAGGCTCCTCTTCCTCGCCTTTGGCGTCGTCCTCTTTGACGATCTCCATCTTCTCGTCCGTCGTCTCGATCTCCTCTTCCTCGTCCTTGTTCACCATGATCTGAACGAAGCGGTCGGGAAGCTGGTACTCGAGATCCTTGGGCTCCGGCCAGTCGTTGGCGAGGAGGAAGGCGACGAATCCAATCTGCAAGATCGCGGAGATCGAGCACGTGATAGCGAGGATGAGTGAACCGAGGACGCCTGTGACGACCCCACCGCGCATCGAAGCCGGAAGCACGGGCTTGGGTCGAGGGGGCGGAGGAGTGACGAACTGGAACAGGAGAGCGACTTCTTCGTTGCCGCGACCCCACGCGACGCGTCCGTACGACGTCGTAGAAAGGGGCACTTCGTAGAACTCGCCGGTCTTCTTTGCGACCCCCGACTGAACCAGTTCGGCGGTGGACTTGGACTTGCCTTCCCCCATCGAGAGGTTGATCTCGGCGTCCTTGTCGAAGAGAAGCGCGTACTTTCCGTCGCGGGCGTCGAACACCGTTCTGGAACGCCCCAGGCCGGTGCCCGTGACGACGAAGGTGTTCTTTTTGAAATCCTCGCCGAGAGTTACCGACCCGCGGCTGTGGATGAGACGCTCCTCGATGAACTCTTTGTTCTGGAAGAGTCCGATACGGAGAATCTTATGGGTAGGTCTGGGCGTGGACATTCAGGTCTCTTCAATAGCTCGGTCGAATCACTAAGCAATCTGGCGGCGGAACGAAGAGTGAGCGCTCAGCGTGCATCACTTTCAGCCCGCGATCAAATGACGGGCATCTCCCGCCGCTTGTTCACTGATTCCGACACCACTCGAGCCAACAAGTTCCTCGACACGATGAATCATTAACCTTAGCACTTCTCTACGTCCGACAAGACGGGGGGATCGTCGGATCCAGAAAAACGAAAGGGATGGCAGCGCTGAGGCCCCATCCCTATGCATCGAAGAGTCCCCCAGGGGTCATTACTGACCCGCGAACGTCTTCCGTTCCGACCGAATGACAGCGAACTTGAACTTGCTCAGTTCTGCCTGTCCTGCCGTGTACATCACTTCCGTGATGAGTCGGTACGGGGTCCCCTGGTCCGCGATGACCGTAGCGACAGGGTCGTACGGCTGATTGATGAGCTGCATCTCACGCTTCTTGCGTTTGGTCGCGTCGGTGAGCTCGTCGAAGAGAGGCTGGATGTAGAGGCTAGCCTCTCCACCTTTCTTCAAGCTCTTGTCGACCTGGCCGCTCTTCACGTCGACGGCCTTCGTGTTGTTCACGAGGATCGCCTTCTGCGAGATGGTGATCGTGGTCATGTCTTCGGGGTTGAGCTCAGTCGCCGAAGTCGGCGCTTTGAGGTCCTCCCCGACCACCTTGATCGGTTCGTCTCCGTAGCTTTTGAGCAGGAAGACGAGGATGATGACCATGATGTCCATGAGCGAGTTGATGTTGACGCTGCCTGCGTCATCTTGCTCACGGCCGGCGCGTTTCTTGCGCTTTGCTTCGCGCGCGCGTTGTTCCTTGATCCACAGCTCTTCTGCTTCACTGAAGGCATTGTCGCTCATTCGAACGTCTCCATCGGTGCCTATGCTGGCTATCCAGTAGGTTTACTGCACCACGGACAGCACGGGGTCGGGGAAGAGCTCTTCGTAGGTCTTCGGCCCTTTCGCATACTGCGCAGCCCAGAATTCGCTGCTCTTCGAGTACGAATCTTTCTCGAGCTTGAACCGAGCGACGTCCATCACGCGTACGATGAACGCGTAGGGGATGTCGGGGTCGGCGCTGAGATTGATGATCGTCTCCTCTTTGTACTGCCCTTTGATCCGCGCGAGCTGGTTGTACAACTCTTTCCAGTTGTACGCCGCCATGGCGCGTTTGAGGGCTTCCTCGCCGCCGGCCTGGTCGCCCGAAGCGAAAGCCTTGCGGGCGCGATCAACTTCTGCGGCCACGTCGACTTTCTGGTCTTCCAGACAGATGGTCGGGCCGGGTACCGGACAACCTGCCATTTCAGGAAGGACCGCTCCAGTGGCAGCCAAGCGGAAGCCTTTGTCGGAGACGCCGACCGTCAGATTCAACGGCGGCTCGTCCGGGGGAGGCGTGTCGCTGGGCGGGCCCATCGACAGCTTGGGTGCGGTGATGTTGATCACACCGACTTTGAGGAACACCACCGACAGCAAGAGCAGGGGAATCAGGATGACCACCATGTTCATGATGGGCGCCAGGTTCAGGTCTGTCTCTACGTCGATGTCTTTTCGGTTCCTAGCCATGAAAACTCCTCGGTCGGGAAGTAGGTCGCCGCTCACAGGAGCGGCGACCGTCCCGGAGTTGGATCACTCGATCGCGCCGCCCTTGCCGCGGCTGATCAGAAGGTTCTCGAGTTTGACACTGTACATGTCGATCTCGTCGAGGATCTTCTTGGTCGTACCCGAAAGGATGAGGTGCGCGACCATCGTCGGAATAGCGACGATGAGGCCGAACGCCGTGGTGTTCATGGCGAGCGCGATACCACGAGCGAGCAGTCGCTGGCGGTTTTCCGGCGTCGCCTTCTCGAGAGCCTCGAAGGCCTCGATAAGACCGATGATCGTACCGAGAAGTCCGAGCAGCGTGGCGATGTTCGCCAGCGCCGACAGCGAAGCCGTTCGCTTCTGGACTTTCGGGACCACTTCCAGCGTCGCTTCTTCGATCGCGTTCTGAATCTCGACCTCGCCCTTGTTGGCGCGGGTGAGTCCAGCTTTGATGACGCGCGGCAGCGCAGCGTTCGGCGCCGCGTTGCACAGTTTGATCGCTCGATCGATGTTGTTCGCCATCACCAGCTTCTGCACCTGAGCCATGAAGGCCTCGGCGTTGATGCTGTATTTGAAGAACAAGAAGATGAAGCGCTCGATCACGATTCCAATCGCGAAGATCGAGGTGGCCAGGATGATGTACATCCAGATACCGCCTGTGCGAAATGCTTCTGCAATAGCGCCCATGCTCAGTTACCTCCGTACCCGGTTAAAAAAAGACTCATGCTTTTCGTTATCGGTCAAAGACCAGCGACACATTCGCTGGTCCGTTCGATCGTCTCTCGATCTCGTCAGCTCTACGATTGCTAGAAATAAAGCCGCCCTGAGAAGAGCACCCTCTATATCACACCGTTTTCGCGGTGGCCAAGCAGATAATTTCCTCAGAAGGGCTCTTCGCGCACCGACTTCAGCAACTCGGGGATGAAGGTCGGCTTCGGTTCCAGGCTCTTATAGTTCAGGTTCGCGTGCTGCAAGATGTAGAATGCTTCCGGCTTCTGGATCCGGCCTTTGATGACCGTCTCGTCCAGATTGATGACGCCCTGCTGAGCCCACGCCGTCGTGGTCATCGCCAGTAGAAGCCCGGCAGCCATCATGGAAATTTTCAAGGTTCGCATATCGGTCTCTGTTGTAGGCCCGTCATGGGGTCCTGTCCAGTTTCCCATCCCCGAGGATCAGCCAGCGTCCATCTGCGACTCGCGCAGCATCTCTTGCTTCTGACGCTCCACCTCGATCGATTTCTTGGCCTCTTCGATGTACTTGTCGACCGGATCGTCTTTCGCCAGTTGGCCGCGTGACACCGACTTGTACTGGTTGAAGGCGTCGATCGCCTTCTGAAGCCTCGTGATCACATCCATCCCCGGGACCTCGCCATCGAGGTAGAGGGCTCCGAGGTTGAAGTACGCGTCGGCGAAGTTCGGGTCGATGCCGATCGCCTTCTTGAAGGCGAGCTCGGCGTCCTTGTACTTCGTGTTGCCTTTGTACGCGTTTCCGAGGTTGAGGTACGCCTCTTTGAAGTCCGGATAGTTTCGGATCGCCTGCCGGAACTGCTCTTCGGCTGCGTTGTAGTCGCGCGCCTCCTGATAGAGCACTCCGAGGTTGTTGCGGGCTTCCGGATACTGAGGACGGACCTGGATCGCCTTCTCGAAGTTCGTCCGCGCCGTCACCTTGTCGTCGAGCTTCAAAGCGATGAGCCCGGCGGTGTAGTACAGCTCCGCCCTGCCCGGTCGCAGCTCGACCGCGGTGTCCACGATCGAGCGGGCCAGCTCGTAGCGGCCGAGCGCGTAGTTCGCCTCCGCCATCGCGTACATGGCTCCCACGTGTCGCTCGTCCTTTCGCAAGATCTGCTTCGCCGACTGAATCACGTCTTCGTAGCGCCCCCGCGCGAGGTCGATTTGAAGGAGCACCGAGCGATGTCCCAGATTTTCGGGGCGCGCATCGATCATCCGCCGCGTGATGCTCTCGGCGTCGGCGGACTGATCGCCGCGCAGATAGAGACGCACGAGGTTCTCGAGCGCCGGCGTGAAATCGGCGTTCTTCTGCAAGCTCTGGAAGTACCGCTTTGCGGCCTGCTCGTAGAGGCCCTGCCTCTCGTGGATCACACCCAGGTTGAACGCAGCGAGAAAACCACCGTCCGGCCTGTCGACCAGGTCGTCCAGCTTTCGCGCCGCCTTCTCCATGTTGCCGTTTTCCGCGGCGCGCAACGCAGAAGAGATGTCGGAGGCGACGTCCGACGAGACTTCCCCGTCGGTCGCCGAAGGGTCGGCGCTGCCGAGGGCGTCGGCGCGTGGCATCTCTTCTGTCTCGGTATTGCCGAGGATGAAGTCGTCCGAGGGGGCGACGTTCTCGTCGTAGGTCCCCCCTTCGGTCGGCGTACCGTCAGCTTTGGTACCTGGCTTGGAGGAGCAGGCCGACGCTACGGCCACCGCGAGGATCAGGAAGTAGAGTCTCATCGGACGTCCTTCGGCTTCACTTCGGGAGGCTTGATGTAGATCTGGTAGTCCTCGAGGTCCATGTAGTCGGTACCGGTCACGCGGCGAGTCGGAGTCGCCCGGCGCTCTTCGTGGTAGAGCGGGTACTCGGCGGGCTTGTATTTGTTGAGTTCCTCGAGCGTCGCCTTCGTCCATTCGTTCACGATCTTGTCGGCACGCGCTTTCGCGATGGTCGCTTCGTAGCGGCGGATCGCTTCGTCCTCGAGCGGTATCGCGATGTCTTCGAGCTGAGTCCGATAGATTTCGTACTCCTCGGAGTCTTCGCGGAAGGGGATCGGGACGTTGTAGAGCGAGGTCGCGAAGTCCTGGTACATCTTACCGATGCGGTAGGCCGCGGCCATCGTCCACTCGAGGCTTCCGTACGCGTATACCTCCTCGTACTTGCCGGTCAGCTCCTTCTGACCCGAGACCTTCTGCTCGAGCAGTTTCTGCTGACGGTTCTTGTTGCCCTTGATCTCGATCTTCTCCCAGTCGGCGTAGTCCCGTTCGACCTGCATGAACCGGGCCTTCGCCGCATAGAACGACGCCGGAGCTCCCGGTGCGATCCCACGACGAACGTATTCGTCCAGAATCCGCTCGTACTGCTGAGCGGCGCGGCGACGATCTCTTCGCTCCTCGTAATAGTCGGCGATCTTCATGAAGCCTTCGAGGACCTTCTCGTCGAACTTCGGATCCCCGCCGTACTGGCTGTAGAAATCGTTGATGGCGCTGATCATCTTCGATTCGTTGCCCGCCTTCTCCCAGACCAGGGACGCCTGCCACTGCGCCTGAGCCGCCTGCTTGTTGTCGGGGTACTGATCCACGAAACGCTCGTATCCGCGAGCCGCCGCCTCGTAGTTCTGACGGTTCTCCTGGATCACGGCCGACGAGAGCAACGCCGCGGCTCGCTTCTCTTCGAGATCGAAGTCTAGCCCGGTCTCGGCCATCTCTTCCTGCGTTCGTCGCCCGGCCTGGTCGTAGAAGAGCTGATAGGTCTGCGACGCATTGTCGAAATCGAAGAACCGCTCCTGGTTCACGGCGACACGGTAGAGCGCGTACGTGGCGAGCGGGTCCTTGGGGTGCTCCTTGTAGACCCGCTCGTACAGGCGCATCGCAGACTCGTACCGATTCACGTTCTCGTACGCCACCGCGGCATTGTTCAAAGCCTTTGCGGCGTACTCCGTTTCCGGGTTTTCCTGCAGGAGTTGCACGTACTTCGCCGCTGCCTCTTCGTACTTACCCTCGGCGAACTTTTGTTCGGCGTCCTTGAAGAGTGCTCCGAGCTGCAGCGTCTTCACCTCCGCCTTGATCGCCTCGGCCTGCTCGCCCTTGATGACGTTGGTGAGTCGATCGGCCGCGGCCGCCAGCCCCTGGAAGTCGTTTTCTTCGCGGTAGGTCTCGAGGATGAGCGAACCGGCGAGGTAGGCGATTTCGTTCTCCGGGTAGTTCGCCACGATCCAATCGAACCGCGTGCGAGCCGTGTCGAAATCCTTGTAGTCGTAGAAGACCTTGGCGGCCTGGAACGCGAACTTCGCGTCGAGGTACTTGTCGTTCTCGTTTTTGAGCCCGAGCACGACATAGCGGTCCATGGACGTGATCCACTTCATGACCACGGGGGGCACCGGATCCGCTTTGACCGCGATCTTCTGGGTTCCTCGATCTTCCACGTCTTCGCGCTCTTCTTCCTGCGACTCCGCCGCCCGGCGGGCTTCGTCGAGCGCCCCCTTCGGCATCAGCTTCGCGGGGAGCTCTCCTCGATCGACCAGCCGACCGATCTTGAGTTCCAGAGACTTGATGGCGTTGAACGCCGCGGTCTCCTGGTACTCGTTGTTGGCCACGTCCATCTCGCGCACGACGCGATACTGCTCGTAGGCCGGATCAAACTGTTCGGAGTAATAGAGGCACTCGGCGTAGTAAAAGTTCCATTGATAGTAATCTTTGTCGTTCGGGTACTTCTGCAGGAAGTCTGCATACCCCTTCGCGGCGGTCGTGTATCGGTCGCGCGCGGCGGCGGCCACCTCGGGCGATTCCTCGACCGTGGCACGTTCGCGCAGCTTCTGAGCCTCGGCGTGGTACCAGGTCGCGGACTGGATCAGGTTGTCCTTCACCAGATTCTCGGCGTACCTGACCGCCTCGGCGTTGCCGACCTTCTGCTGGTGAGTCCACCAGTCGGAGCCCTGGCCGTAGTACTGCGAGAGCTTGCTGCGTTCCTGGAACGCAGCGTCGAGGTTGTCGTCACGCAGGAACGCCAGAATGATCTGCTCGTGGACTTCCGGGTTGCGTCGGTCGAGCGGATACTTCTTCAGCATGAAGTTGTAGATGTCGATCGCGTCGAGATAGAGCGCGTTGTCGAACAGGTACTTTCCGAGCTGCGCCAGGACCTCGCCTTCGTACGGCTTGTCGCCGCTGACGTAGCGTCGCGTCCGGACCAGCCCGAAGTCGTCGTCCTTCACGCCGTCGAGGTTCCAGTCCTGCTCGGCGAGGGAAATGGCGATGTACTGGACCGCCTCTTCGCGCAGCACCGAGCCTGCGCCTCCGGTCTTCCGGGCTTGCTCGTCCGAATACTCGACCAGCTGTTGGAATCGCTTGATCGCTTCGTCGAACTCGTCCTGCCGGTAGTACGTCCACGCCAACTTGTAGAGCGCCTTGTCGAAGTACGCCGAGTCCGGATACTGCATCGACTGCTGATAGGCTGCCCGCGCGAGCTCCAGCTCGTTGTAGTCGAAATGGTACTCGCCGATGCGAATCCACGCCTCGGGGACGAAGCTCGAGTCGGGCCGCTTCACGATGAGCTGCGCGAAGAGGTCGCGCGACTCCTGATCGTTGCCCATCTGCGCCTCAGTGTAGGCGAGCAGATAATAGGCGCCGTCGAGGAGCCGATAGTCGGGCCAATCCGCGATGAGCTTGCGGAAGGTCTGAATCGTCATCGTGTAGTCGCGCACCGGTTCGGCGGGCGGATCGGCACGCTTGCCCGCTTCGTAGAGCGCGAGCTCGGTCTGGTAGTTCTCGTCGGCCTCGAGGAAATCGTCGTTGGACTTCTCGAAGTAGAGCTCGGCGAGGCGGAACATCGCATCGGCGGTGTAGCGCTCGTCCGCGGGATGTCGCTCGATGAACTGCTCGAACGAGGCGATCGCTTCGGTACGGTACTGGCGTTCAATCGACTCGTTGGCGCGGATCTTCGCGTCGTAGAAGTCGTTGATCTTCGCAACCTTGCGCTTGTACTCGGCGTCGACGATCGAATCGACCGTGTTCTGGTAGTCCCGGATCTCGTCGCGGTAGCGTTTGAACGAATCCTGGAAGCCCTTGAGCTGCGCCTTGAACTCCGGGGACGACCCCTCCGGAGGGGCGACGGGCTGGTTGAAGACGCGGTCTTCGTCTTCCTCGTCCATCTCGGGCTTGCCCTCGATGTCCTCACCAGCTTCTGCGTGGTCCTTGTTGAGATCGGTGGCGTCCTCGACCTTGACCTCGTCCGCGCCAGCCTCCGAGGCGGGAGCCTCTTCGGCGGGGGTGTCCTGCGCGAGGGCGGGGACCGACCAGGCGAGGGCGGAGGTGAGAGCGGTGAGGAGAAATGCTTTGGAAAGTGTGCTCATCTCAGCGCACCTCCTCGAACGATTCCTGCAGGAGCTTCAGCTCCGAGGTGCGCTGCTCGAACAACTCCGAGATCTTGGTCGTCATGTCTTCTTTCTTGTCCCACGTGACGTCGATCAGGCCGACGTCGGCGCGTAGAACGATCTCGTTGAATTGCTTCTGTGCGCGAATGAAATTGAGGTAGGCGAGGACGCCTGCTCCGGTCTCGGACGAGGAGACGAGCTCCTCCATCGACTGGCGATGCTCGTCGATCAGGGCACGCTCGACCGTGATGTCTTCGCGAAGCTCGGCGACCCGCTGGTCGACGATCCCGCCCATCTTGCCGAAGAAGGCGTCGAGCCGGTTCTCGAGCGGTTCGAACCGCGCGAGAGCAGTCTCGATGTTCGGCGCGTTTCCGAATCGCTTGAGGTACGCCTGTGCGTCTTCGAGCATCTTGCGGTGCGCGGCGCGCGTGGCCTGCTCGGTGGCCGGAGACCAGTTGCCCGAGTCGGTGCGCAGGGTTTCGAGCTCGGATTCGAGAGCCGTCTTCGACCCTTCGAGCTCGGTGAGCTCCGCGGTGAGTTCATCGCGAGCCTTTTCCGCGGTGGCGCGATCCTCGGCGCTCAGCGCCTGTCCTTCGGCTCCTGCGAGAGCCTGATTGAGCGCGCCGAGCTGTGATTTCAACGACGCGATCTCGTTGCCGGCCACGGAGATCTGCGTCCGCAGCTCGTCGTATTTGTCGGCGAGGGCGGCCTGTTCTCGGGCGAGCTTTTCCTGGCGCACCGGGCTCGATGCGAGCTGCGCCTGGTGCGATTCGATCTCCTTCAGTTTCGCCTCGAAGGCGGCCTTGTCCGCGCCCGACATTCCTCCGGAAACGTTCTCGAAATAGTTCTTCAGGAGCGCGAGCCGCAGATCGAAGAGCCGGTTTTCGATGTCTCGAGCCTGCGCCATTCCTTTGGCGAGCTCGGGGAACGATTGCACCCGGTTGCTCGAGTTCAACTGCGCGGCGATCTGGTCGAGCATGCGAGAAGCGTCGCGAATCTGCCCGTCGGTCGCGCGAACGTCGACCATCGCAACGGAGGCGTTGCGCATGTCGGGATCGCTGTCGACCCAGTCCCGGACGAGCGGGGGCATGACCTCTTTCTCGACGCTGTCGAGCTCGGACTGGGTCATGGTGGAGAAGAAACCTGCCAGGTCCTCGTGCTGAGCGGAGAACGTGTTCATCTCGCCGGCGACGGGTCCGAACTTGTCGAGCACCGCGAGATAGTCGGCTCGGGCCGCGTCGTATTCGTCGAGGCGGAGCGAAAGATCGGCGCGCAACAGTTGAGATTCGGCGGCGATGTCGGGATCGGGGTCGTCGAGGAAGTGGATGATGTCGACGTTTCGGCGCGCTTCCTGGTAGTTGCCTCGCGAGACGAGGACCCAGGTGAGCTCCCAGAGCATCCGGTCGTACTGAGGACTCTCTTTGGGAACGCGGTTGTAGTAGTCGATCGCGTGCTCGACGTCGCCCTTCTCGTACGCGAGGCGTCCGAGAGCGATCCACGCGAGGTCGACGATCTCTCGCTCCTGAGCGTTGGTCGGGTTGGCCCCTTTGGTGATGCCGGAGAAGACCTGTTCGGCCTCGTCGAGCTTTTGTTCGGCAGCGAAGGTCACCGCGCGGAAATACTCGGACTGCAGACGGTATTCGGGGTCGGTGGCGGAGCGCCCGAAGCTCTCTCGTGCCCGCTGATAGTCTTCTTTGGCGTAGAACGCTTTACCGGCGAGGTAGCTCATCGCCGGCGAAGCTTTGCCGCCGCTCGCCATCTGCTGGTAGATGCTGTCGACCTTGTCGAAATCTCGGGTGTACAGCGCGATCTCGAGCAGGCGGGCCGCCGACTCCTCGTAGTAGGGCCCGGGGCCGGCCTGGAAGATTTCGGTGAAGAAACGTCGGGCAGCCACGAAATTCTTCAGTTCGAAGAGGCTGTCGCCCAGCAGAAAGACCGCCTCGCGATAGCTCTTGGCGCTCTTGAAGTCGGGATTTCGTACGACGTCGACCAGCAGAACCGACGCTCGGCCATAATCCTGCTGAAAGTACGCGACGCGGCCATCGTTGTACCGCGCCTCGAGCTTGTATCGACTGGCGAGCACCGCCGGCTTCAGGAAGCGCTGTTCTAGCTCCCCGATCCGAGGCTCGACGCCTTCGAGCTCTTTCTCTATTGCTCCCACCGACTGTGCCGACGCGGCCGCCGGGGAGGCGACGAGCATCAGTACGACGAGGGATTTGAGGAGTTTGGAGACCATAATTTATCAGCAGTGAGCCGCGCCCCGGGGAGCGTGACCTCGCATCAGTTCATTCATCGGACGTAGTGTCTGCCTTCGCGGTCGCACCTTCTTCGCGAATGTTGTCGAAGTACTCCACGTCGCATCGGACCATCGGACGCTTCTCGATCGACTCGGCGACTCCCCCTTCAGGGAAGACGGTGACTCGGATCTGGGCGACCTTTCCTTCTTTCGCGGTGAAATCGCACGACGATTTGATGTCGCCGTCGTACCCGCGAAAGTATGGAAAGATGCCGACGCGGGTCCCCTGGTACTTCACGAGCACCGAGAGGTTGTGATTTCCGGGGGCGACGCTGCCGTCGTAGACTTGAATGACGTCGTCTTCCTGGAGGTCGCCGTCTTTGTCGACCCGGTTGTAGAGCTTCGTTCCATCGAGCGCGTAGTAGGCCTGGTTGAGCTTCCAGGCGGCGCCGAGATCCATCTTGTGGATCACGATCGCCCGGGCTCCGGCCAGGTTGCCCGACAGGAGCGTCTCTCGCAGGAGGACGATGCGAGTCTTCGACTGGAAGACCTTCTCTTTTAGGTCGTCGACCTTCGTCTCGAGTTCCTTGATGCGCAGCCCGTACGCTGCCTGCGGCGCGTCCGGGTCTCCCTCGAGCCCCTGAATCTGCTGGGTGTCCATCCGAGCTTTGAGCGACTCGGGTGTACCGGGGTAGTCCGTGCGAAGCGGGCGCCCGCCAGGTCCAGCGGTAGCGCTCGAGGGCGCCGCGGTCGACGGAGGCTTCGGCGATTGCTCGCCCTCCCCTTCGTTCTCAGCGGGCTGAGCCTCGTCGGCTGCCGCCGTGGTCTCACCCCCCTCCGGTTCGCCCTCCGGCTGGCCCGACTCCTGCGCGAAGGCAGCAGACGACGCTGTCATGCAGAAAGCGAGCGCCAGGGTGGAGATACGTTTTCGGGGGTTCATTAGGTCCTCAAAAATGCGCCAGCAACAACAAGGGGTCGCTGGCTACCATTAATTCCGTAGGTCCTGAACAGTAAAACACGGATTGCGGGATCTCAAGGCGGCCGAGCTTCAATTGGCCGGACCTGCCGAGAGTTCTTTCGGCAACACGCGACGTTGGAGGTCCCCCCGAAACGAGACATCGTCATTCTTCGGGAGAACGCTCTGTGGGTCAACTTCCGCGCATCGCGGCAAAGTTCAAGCCCGCGACCACGACGCGACGCGCTCGGTCATCCATTTCGGCAGGACGAACGCTGCCCGGTGAAGGTCGCTCGTGTAGTACCGCAGCTGAGGGTCGAGCTCGGAAGCTCTCGATTCGTCGAGGTTTTCGTAGGGATGGGGGCCCTTCGACGCGAACGTGAAGTTCCACATGCTGAACGGATACGTCGGCACCAGCGTGCGATACAAATGAACGTTGCCACCGAAGATCGCGCCGAGCTGACCGACGACGCGCTCGACGTTCTTCGACGAGTTGAACATCGAATCGGACTGCGGCACCAGGATCCCATCGTCCGCGAGGACTCGGTGGCACTGTTCGTAGAAGTTCTCGGTGAAGAGCACGTCGGCGGCGTCGACCGGGTCGGTGGAATCGACCAGGATCACGTCGAACGAACCGTCCGTCGCTTTCTCCACGTAGTCGAGCCCATCACCGATGATGAGGTTGCACTTCGGGTGCTCGTAGCCGACCGCCGTCTCGGGCAGGTATTTTTTGCAAACGTCGACGACGACCTCGTCGATCTCGACCTGGACGGCCTCTTCGACGCAATCGTGCTTGCAGACTTCTCGCATCGTCCCGCCGTCGCCACCCCCGATGATGAGGACGCGGCGCGGGTTCGGATGCGCCAGGAGCGGCACGTGGACCAGCATCTCGTGATAGCCCATCTCGTCGACTTCGGTGCAGTTCACTACCCCGCCCAGAGCGAGGACAGTGCCGAACTGTGCGGTCTCGAAGACGTCGACTTGCTGGAACTCGGAGCGCTGGCTGAAGAGCATGTCGGTCACGACGTGCTCGATGATCGTGTGTTGGTCCCAAGGATCACGGAAGACGATCTTCGCCATGGGGGCCTCGGTGGTCAGGGGGAAAAGAAAAGGCGCCGTCGGGGTCCCGACGGCGCCCGGTCAGGCACTTGGTATCATTTCTCGGCGAGAGGTTCGACCCCGTACATCGACGGGAGGGTCCCTTCGGGGACGTCGAAGCAGCCTCGTTTGAGCTCGGTGATGCTCTCTCGCGCCGGCTTCAGGGAAGCCTTGAGCGAGTTGTGGGCGATCCAGGGATCGACCACCTTGCCGCACGTGAACACGTCGATGGCGGCATAGCCGTATTCCGGCCACGTATGGAGCGTAAGGTGCGATTCGCTGATCACGACCGCCCCGCTGACTCCGTGCGGGTTGAAGTGATGAAAGTGAACGCTCACGATCGAGGCGCGCATCTGGCGCACTGCTTCGACGAACGCTGCTTCGAGTGCCTCCGCATCATCGAGGATTTCGCGGGGGCAACCGTAGTATTCCAAAATTACGTGACGGCCGAGATTTTCCAATCTAAGGCACCTCTTCGCTGGTTCCGTCGAGTAGACGCCAGCATGAGGATCCGTCAAGGGAGAGCTGGTGCCTACTCGGCAGGAGTATGGGGGTTGAAACGCATAAAGCACCAGATTCGGGTTTCGCCACCCGCCCGAGTTTCTCGGACGAGCCCGAGACCGATGCGTTTCCGGTCCCGTCTGGCAAGCGCTATATATGCCGACGAGGGTCGAAAATTTCAACAAAAAACGACCCTCGACATACCGGCGAGAAAACCAAGTCAATTCAAAGCGTTGTGAGCACCGCCGCCGCCACCTTTTTTTCGCGGATCTCCGATGACCGGCGGCAGAGGACCGTCGTCTCCCTATTCCACCCCCGCACCGCAGTGTGCTTGTCCCGAGGTAACGGGCGGTCTAGGTTTCGGGCGGACCCTCGACTCGGAGTCACCTTGGACAACCGTCAGTACGCACAGATCCTCGGCGAGATCGCCGTCCTCCGCGCTCTCGCAGGTCACGGGACCTTCAAGGTCCGCGCATACGAGAACGGATCTCGCGCCGTCGCGATGCTCGGACAATCGATCGAAGAATTGCTCGAGAAAGGTGCCGACATCACGAAGCTCGACGGCGTGGGCAAGAGCCTCGCCGAGGAGATCAAGGCGATCTGGGAGACGGGGCAGTCTCCGCTGCGCCAGCAGCTCCTCGACGAGCTCGATCCCGGTCTGCTCGAACTCACGCGGATCCAGGGGCTAGGCCCGAAGCGGATCAAGCTGATCTACGACGAGCTCGGCGTCACCAACATCGACCTGCTCCGCGATGCGTGCGAGCGCGGCGAGGTCGCGAAACTGTCGGGGATGGGAAAGAAGACGGAAGACAAGATCCTGCACGAGATCGAACGGCTCGCGACCGACACCGGTCGCATCCCTCTCCCCGCAGCACGGGTCGCGGCCGAGAACATCGCCTCGTCACTGCGCGCGGTCGACGGCGTCGAGCAGGTGGAGATCGCCGGGTCGATTCGACGCGGCCGGGAGACGATCGGCGACATCGACATCCTGGTGACGACCAAAGGGGATCACGCGGCGATCTTCGACGAGTTCGTCGCGCTGAACGACGTCGAAGAAGTGATCGCCAGGGGGGACACCAAGACGTCGGCGCGCCTTCGCACCAGCGGAATGCAGGTCGACGTCCGCATCGTCGACACCGAACAGTTCGGCGCGGCGCTGCACTATTTCACCGGATCCAAAGAGCACAACATCGAGGTGCGCGCGCGCGCGAAGAAGATGGGCCTCAAGGTCAACGAATACGGAGTGCTGAGGCTCGACAGCGACGAGATGGTCGAGACGCCGACCGAAGAGGATCTCTTCGAGATGCTCGGCATGAAGTGGATCGCTCCGGAGCTTCGCGAGGGACGCGACGAAGTCGAACTCGCCGCCGACGACGCGCTTCCAGATCTGGTCGACATGGAGTCGCTGCGGGGCGATTTTCACATGCACACCACGGCCTCGGACGGCAAGAACAGCATCGAGGAGATGGGCGAAGCCGCGCGCGCCCTCGGCTACGACTTCATCGTGATCACCGACCATAGCGAGGTTCTCTCGGTCGCGAACGGTCTCGACGCGGACCGATTCGCGGCCCACATCGAAGCGATCCGCGCTGCGAGCGTGGATGGCATCCGCATCCTGGCCGGGATCGAGGTCGACATCTTACGCGACGGGACACTCGACATGGACGCGGGGCTGCTGGCCGAATGCGATTGGGTGATCGGGAGCGTCCACACGGCGATGCAGATGCCGGCCGACGAGATGACCGATCGACTGCTTCGCGCGCTCGACACGGGTCTCCTGCACGAGCTGGGGCATCCGACCGGACGGCGGCTCGGCGGGCGCTCGGGGTACGATTACGACTTCGATCGTGTGGTGGGTGCCGCGGTCGACGCGAACGTCGTGCTCGAGATGAACGGGGGGACCGGTCGTCTGGACTTCAACGCCGAGACGGCCCGGCGCGCCCGGGCGCTGGGCGCGACGATCGTGCTCGGCTCCGACGCTCACTCGACCCGGGGGTTGGCGAACATCTCGTACGCGGTACAGCAGGCTCGCCGCGCTGGTCTCACCAAGGACGAGATTCTGAACACGCGTCCACCGAAAGACATCTTCGCGAGCTAGGGGACGGCGGCCGACGGACTGCCTTGCCCCACGCGCTCGGGCTGGCCCGGACGGACGTGCGCCTCCCGCTCACGGAGCCAGCCGAGCAGCGGCTTGGCTGTCAGCCCGTGCACCACGATCGACGCGAGGACAGTGAAAGAAGCGACCGCCCAGATCTGGGCCAGGCCATCGAACTCGGCGTGCGTCTGGGCGAACGCGAGGTAGTAGATCGTCCCCATCCCGCGGATCCCGAGGAAGGCTACGGCAGCGCGCCCCAGCAGTGGTAGGTCGCAGAACGCCTGCGCGACCATCCCGAGGATGGGGCGGACGACGAACAAGAGGCCGAGCCCGATCGCGAACCCGGGCCAGGTGAGCGCGTCCAAGATACCGCTCGCGAGCAATCCGCCGAACCCCAGCAGCATCACGACGAGGACGATTCGCTCGATCTGGTCGACGAAGTGGTGGCTGACGACGTGGTAGTCGTGGCTCGATTCGCGCTGGCGCGCGGTGACGGCGGCGCTGAAGACGGCGAGGAAGCCGTATCCGTGCACCACCTCGGCCAAGCCGTATGCGGCGAAGAGCGTACCGATCACGACCAGCCCCTCGCTCGTCTCGATCGGCCCATCGTCGCGACGGTCGTCCGCATCCTCGCTCTCTTCGGTGCGCTCGAAGACCCACCAGACCCCGAGACGACCGACTGCGTAGCCGACGAGGACGCCGACCACGATCCGGAGCAGGACGTCCTCGAGCAGCCATCCACTGACCGTGTCCGTGAGCGATGCCGCCCCACCGACGACGATCGCGAGGTGTACGAAGGGGAAGGCGAGCCCATCATTGAGCCCGGCTTCGGCGGTGAGGGAGAAACGGATGTCGTCGCGTTCGTCTTCGCCGGGAGGGGCGACCTGCACCTCGTCGGCGAGGACGGGATCGGTCGGAGCGAGGATCGCGCCCAGGAGCAGGGCGCTGGCGGGAGCGAGCCCCATCCACGCCCAACCAAGAACCGCCACGGCGCCGATGGTGAGGGGCATCAGGACGATCAGGAGCCGCCACCCTTGCGACCACCTCTTCCACCCGATCGGACGGTCGATCGCGAGCCCCGCCGCCATGAGCGAGACGATCACGATGAACTCGGTCAGGTACTCGATGATCAGTGCATGCCCCTCGGCGGCGACGGGATCGAGCATCGGCATTCCGAATGGCATCGAAAACGCCACGTAGCCGACGGCCACGAAGACGACCGGGAGAGGGATGGGATAGCGTTCCTCGAGGCGCTCGAGGAAGACGCTGGCCATGAGCCCCAGGCCCAGCAGGCACAGCATGAAGATTCGGGGTTCCACGGCCGCTCGTTGGGGGAGAGTCCCCCGGAACCTAGCGTCGAATCCCCGTCGGGAAAGTCAGCTCACGCCCCCTTCTTTGCAGTGAGGTCGAATCGGGGGACCCGCTCGTCGCCATACATCCACGAATAGACCCAGAACGAGCGCAGGACTCGCTTGGTGTAGTCGCGGGTCTGACCGTAGGGGATGTCTTCGACCCACAGGTCGAGATCGCGGCTGTCCGGGTCGTCGAGCCAGCGCGAAACGTTGCCCCATCCGCCGTTGTAGCCAGCGATGACGAGCACCGGGTGCGTGTCCGAGCGCTCGGCGAGATCGTCGAGGTAAGCGCTGCCGAGTCGAACGGCAGTGTCGGGCTGGCGCAGGGCGGACTCGTCGTACTTCACGGCGTCTTTTTCGGCCATCATCTTCGCCGTCCCCGGCATCAGTTGCATCAGCCCGATCGCCCCCGCCCAGCTTCGGACGCGCGGATTGAAGCCGCTTTCTTCGCGCATGATCGCCCAGAGCAGCGCCTCGGGGAGCCCGCGTTTCTTCGACCAGCTCCCGACCTCGTCGTCGAAGGGGGTGGGATAGCCGACCGCCCATTTCACGGCGTGATCGCGGTCGGGATACTCGTCCTCCCAACCGTCGATGTGGCGCCGTGCGATGTCGTGCGAATAAGGGTACGCCCCCGCAGCGTCGAGCAGGGCCGCGATCGCCCACTTGCGGTCGTCGTTCTCGCCGGCGCGGTTTCGCAGCCGCTTGAACTCGAGCTGCGCGAAGCCGTCGAGCGCGATTTGTAGGAACGCTTTGCCCCGGCGAAACTCCGGGGATGACTTGAGCTCGTCGTCGACACCGATCGAGCTCGCGCTCGCCACGGGGATGGTGGCGCAGATGGCGCCTTCGGCGATCGCGCAGACGTCGGAGGTGTTGCCCCCTCGCATCTCTGCGAGGCGGTTGAGGGCAAACAGCGAGTAGTAGCTCATCGGGTAGTCCCGAACGACCGCCTGGTATGCGGCCTTCGCCGCGTCCGCCTTCCCGGACTTTTGCATCGCACGAGCCCGGAAGTACTTCAGCCGACCCGCCGAATAGAGGTCGGACTCCCCGGGGTCCTTCTGCTCGTCGACGTAGGCGACGACATCGTCGTACTTCTCGTCTTCGAACATCTCGCGCATCAGAAGCCAGTGCGCATCGGGCGCCATGTCGCCGTCGGGGTACTCGCGTACCTGGCGCTTCAGCAGCGCCTTCGCCTTCTCGTCCTGGTCCTTTTCGCGCAGAATGCGCGACGAAAAGAAGAGCGCGTCGTCGGCGTACGAGTGTTTCGCATACTCTTTCGCCAGCGTTGCGTAGGTCTCGAGCGCCTCGTCTTTGCGCCCCGCATTCCAATAAGCCTTGCCGGCCTTGTAGAGAGCGCGGCGGTGAAATTCGCCGTCGCATTCGGCGATCGTCTTGTCGTACCAGGGGATGGAATCGGAGTGCTTGCGAAGCTTCGTGAAGCTGTTGCCGATCATGTAGAGCGCTTCACAGCGTTCGGTCGACTTCTTCGGCCAGCCTTCGACGACCTTCGCGAGGTCGGCCGCGACCTTCTCGCTTTCGTGAGCGCGGAAGCGCACGCGGTACTCGGTGAGCCAGTCGTCCGCTCTTCGCACCAGCACCTTCTTCTTGTCCGACTTGGACAGCGCCTCGTGGACTTCCTTTTCCAGCGCCGTGAAGGGCTCGTCGATCCCGGACCAGAAGGGCGTCTCGCGTCGGACGCGGGTCAGGAGCTCCGCGGCCGCGAGATGCTTGCCCTGGGCGTGAAGATCGCGGGCGAGCTCCGTGCGGGCGAGCGGCGCGTCGTCGTCTCCCGGGAACGCGTCGACGAACGCCTGAAGCGCGCGTCGGCCCTGCGACTTGTCCTCCTGCCGCAGGAGCGCACGTCCCAGGAGCAGCGAGGCGGAACGGTAGGCCACCGCATCGGAGGGCACACGAGCAGCATGCGCCGCGGCCTGTTCCCAACGGCCGGCGCGGAACGCCGCTTCCCCGGCGTACAGGCTCGCATAGTCGACGAAGAGCCCCGTCCCCTCGCTGAGCTTCTCGAAAACGGGCTGCGCGGCGTCGTTCTCCCCTGCCCCGAGCGCGATCCACGCCCAGAGGAAAGCGAACCGCTCGTCCTCGGGAGGCTTCGCCCCATCCAGGGCCTTCCAGGCGGCGTCCCAGTCGTCGGCCGCGACCGCCTTTTCCACCTCGGGGGGGAAAGGCCAGTCGACCTTCTCGACGACGGGTCGTTTGGTCGTCGGGATTCGCTGAATCACGCGGAAGCGGGTCGCGTCGCCGGCGGTCCGCAGACCGTCGGGCTGTTGCGCCCACGCAGGAACGGAAGCGGCGGTCAGCGCCGCTGCGCACATTGTCACGAGGAACCTTCGCACTCCATTGCTCCGGTTTTTGGATGGGTTGTCGCCGCGAGCATACCACAGCTTCGCGCGGTGTCGCGAAATCGTTGGAAGGGCGGCATTCATGATTTTGCAACCGCGACGGATCGCGGGACATTCCCGCGCTCGCGCGAACTCACGATGGCTCAGATCCCCGACTTCACTTCGATCTTTCCGATCGTGATGCGATCGCGGCCGTCGTGCGCTTCGCGCGGCGTGACCGACATCCGGCGACTGCCGAGGAAGAAGCCCATGTTGAGGGTGTAGACCCCCGGTGACGAGTACGAGTCGATTTCCAGCGGATGGACGTCCTTCACGACGTCCCCTGGGAGCCAGTAGTTCGTGGGGAACTCACCGTCGTTCGGGTAGTGGTCGCCGTTGATGCGGTTCCCGGGATAGTCGACGTGGAGGAAGATCTTCTGCGACGACGGCACCCGCTTCAATACCCGGAAGTAATACGTGATCACCATCTCTTCGCCCCATTCGTAGACGGGAACTCCGTTGGACGGGCGTGGCTTGTCGAGGCTGTATCCCAGGAACTCGAGCGCGCCGTCGAAGACAGCGTGCTTTTGTTCGCCACCCGATTCGTAGGTCACCGGGTAGTCGACCTGCGGCTCGCCTTCGACGATCTTGTCCGCGACGAAGTTGTGGTCCGTCTCCCCGTCCTCGAGACGATTCGAGACCAGCAGCAGACGACTCGACCGGGCGTCGAGGACGGCGAGGTTCTTCCCCTTTGCTTTACGGACGTCGTAGTTGATGGCGGCGAGCTTCGAGCGTGGAATGACGGCGAAGATGCGCTCTTCCCCGCCGAAGGCGTCGTGCAACTGCCGCGACGATTTCAGGTCTTCGAGGTCCTGGAGGTAGATCGAGTTGTCGCGTGCCGTCACCTGATAGCGGTAGAGGGGTTCGTCCCCGTCGGCGAGGCGCGTATAGGTCTCGAAGACGCCCCGCTGCGACAGATGATTCGTCACCTCGGGCACGAAGATGTGGACGAACGCCAGAGCGGAGAGCCAGAAGAGGACGACCGCCGTCGGGGCGAAACCGAGGGGAGTTTCGACGAAGCGGAGGATGCGTGCGACGACGCCGTCACCCTGTCTGAGCGCGACTTTCTCCGCCGCGCGGCTCTCCATCGGGTTCTGGGCCCCGTCGGCGGCGAAGATCGCTTTCCAATCGCGGGCTTTCAGCCGCGCCGGCAGGCGTCGGAGGTTCCCGACCGTCACGACCGCCCAACTGAGGACGCCGAAGAAGTAGATCCCGAAGAACACCATCCAGACGTACTTCATCGGCTTGTAGAGCCGCCCCCAGGAGAAGTCGTCCGGCAGCTCGAAGTCCTCCTGCAGGTTGAGGTAGAGCTCGATGAAGCGGGTCGGGTAGCGCTCGAGGTCCTTGCCGAGCATCAAGATCACGACGATCGCCACGAAGCCCGCGGCGTAGGCCGCCATGGGAGTTCTCCGCACGAACTCGCGGTCGGTGATGAGGAGTCCGATCGCGACGGCGATGGGGAAGTACGCGGGGTAGAAATAGTGATCGAAGCCCGACGCAGCGCCTATCGCGACCGCCGCCGCTACGGGCCAGACCATGCAGAGCCGCTTGGCCGCCGCGCGGGGGTCGAAGGCGGCGCCGCTCGACGATGTTGTCGTCGACGCGGCGCCCACGTAAGCGAAACCGGCGGGTAGGAGCGCGACCCACGGGAAGAGCGAGAAGCCCGCCTGCCGCATCACGACGTCGAAGGTCATGTGCTGGTCGACGACGCTACGCTCGAAGATGTGGTTCTCGAGCATGAAGCCAAAGACGCGGACGTCACCGAACAGTTCGCCGTTGTCGAGCAAGATCGGGTTGGCGAGCGAGTAAGCCCAGGCGAGGTAGACGGCCGCGCCAGCCCCGACGGCGGTTCCGACGAGGCCCTGCGGACTCCAGAAGGCGCGGCCCGGACGAGAGCGTCGACCGAGCCACGCAGTCGCGACGATCACGAAGATCGGCGCCACCATCCCGACGAGCTGAACTGCCCAACCCGCGACTTCGGCATCGGCCCCCGCCGGCTTTCCCGCACTCCAGATCTCGTGGATCACGGCAGCTCCGATCACCAGCACGGCCACCGACCCGAACCACTCGAGGCCCCCGATCTTCGCCGGCGCCGACGGTCCGTCGCGGCGACGAATCGCCTCTTCCAGCGCCGCCTCTGCCGCGCAGAAACACGCGGCCACGAAGAGAACCAGGTAGAGGCCGAGCAGCCGCATCTCGAACACCGTCAGGACCAGCGTGAAGGCGAGAGCGGCCGACCAGCCCCACCGAGCGCGGCCTCGCGCAGCGACGAGCTCGAAGAACGCCAGCACCGCCAACGTCGACGTGGCGACGAAGAAGACCTCGGCAGCGAGATTGTGCACGCCGAGATAGATCGCGGGGATGGTCGCAAAGACGCTGCCGCAGATCGCCGCTCGATAGACACCGAAACGGCGATAGACCCACCCCGCTCCGAGGAGCACGAGGAGGAACGCGACCACCGCGCCAGGTAGCCGGGCCCGCCATTCCATCGTCCCGACCTTCGACGAGGTCACGGCCCCGTCACCGATCGATTGCGCCACCACGACGGTGCTGAGGAGCGGGCGATCGACCGGTCGGCGCTTGTGAGTCGGCACCGCCCAGTTCCAGGATGTCGCCGTCGGAGACTCCAGCTCGGGAGCTTCTCCCCGTGTGGAATACTCCTGCGACGTGAAGATCTCGTTCGCCTCCCACGGCTCCCAGATACCGATCCCCGACAGGTTGCCGAACAACACGGTTCCCGCCACGACCACCAGCAGTGCGATGGCGAGGATCTCTCCGGCCCCGGTGGACCAGAAAGCGGTGGACGTCGTGTCGGTGGATGCGCTCATGATGGGCGGACTTCGGAACGTCCGTTCGTCTACCACGAGACGTTGGACGATGCACGAGCGATGCTGCGCGCAGTCTGTAAGCCGGCGATCAGCGGTCGGCCACCAGTAGCCACGCGAACGCGCCGAGAGAAGCCAGGGTGAGGAGCAAGGAGCCGAAGACGGTCTCCCCCAACAGCATGCCACCGAGGCCGAAGAGCGTGCCGAATACGGCGAGGAACCCGGCGGCGAGGCGCAGCAGAACGCGGGGATCGAACCCCGCTGCGTCCCCCGCGAAGCGGCGCCAGCCCAGCGCTGGCGGACGCACGACGTCGTGGAATTCACGCAGCGTCGCCTCGTCCGTCGGACGCGTCAGGAGCGCGACCGCGATGGCGAGAGCCGTCGACCCGAGGGCGACGACCAGAATGGTGACAGACTTCGAGATCTCCACGACGAAGAACGGGTTCGTGGCGCCGAAGAGTTCGGCGCTGCCGACTACGTCCAGACCGACGGCGAGCACCGTGGCCGAAGCGATCGCCGTGATCTCGGCCGGGGCGTTGATCCGCCACCAGAGCCACTTCGCCATCGCCACCCCTCCCATCCCGCTGCCGAGCGTGATCAGAAAGACCCACACCGCAGCGATCGACTCCATGAAGAACGACGCGGTCGTCGCGAGGGTCGCGATCGCGACGACCCCGACCCGGCCCACCGCGACGAGACGGCGACCGGGCGCTTCCGGATCGACCCAGCGTTGCCAGAAATCGGTGACGACGTAGCTCGAACCCCAGTTCACGTGCGTGTCGACCGTCGACATGAACGCCGCGAGCATCCCCGCCACCATCAGACCGAGGAGGCCCGCCGGGAGGGTCCGCGACATCATCATGACGTAGGTCGCCTCGCGATCGGGCACGCGGCAGACCGCATCCACGCACTCGTAGCTCGCGGCGCAGTCTGCGGCGACCTGGCAGACACCCCCGTCGAGCGGCCAGACGATCAGGGCGGCGAGCCCGACCAGGATCCACGGCCACGGCCGGACGGCGTTGTGAAGCGTGGCGAAGAGGACGCCGGCGCGCTCCGCGTCCACGTCGCTTCGCGTCGCGTTGAGCCGCTGGACGATGTAGCCGCCCCCCTGCCCGTAGCGCCACCAACCGACCGTCAGCAACACCGCGAACAACGTGGCCGACATGCCGGGCAGCTCGGCACTCGGCGCAAACGCGAGGAGGTCGGCGCCGCGGTCGGGGTACGTCTCGTGGAGCGTCGACACCAGCCCGCCGAGCCCGCCCAGTGGCTCGACCGCCAGCCACGCCAGCGCGATCGCCGCGACCATGGCGAGGACGAACTGCACCATGTCCGTCAGGACGACGGAGCGAATCCCTCCCAGAGTGCTGTAGAACACGGCGACTGCCACGAGACCGATCGTCGCCAGCGCGGCGTCGACCTCCGGGAAGAGGATCCCGACGAACTTGCGCATCGCGAGGATCACCCACCCCAACGCCAGGCAGTTGATGAAAACCGCCTCGTACCCCGCCTTCAGCGCGCGAAGGAAAGCAGCCGACCGCCCGCTGTAGCGGCGCTCCAGGACTTCGGCATCGGTGACCAGCTCCAGGCGGCGCCACCATCGCGCGAACACGACCGCCGTGACGACGTGACCGACACCAGCCGTCCACCAGATCCAATTGCCGGCGATCCCCCCGGCCGCGACGAGGCCCGCCACGGCGAGCGGAGTGTCGGCCGCGAAGGTCGTCGCGACCATCGACGTTCCCGCCAGCCACCAGGGCAGCGTACGGCCCGCGACGAAGTACTCCTCCTCGGAGCTCGATACCCGCCGCGCTGCCCATACGCCCACGCCGAGCGCGAACAGGAGGTAGACGGCGACGACGGTCCAGTCGATCGGGGACATGCATCCGGGTTACCACGGGCGTCGGTCGGTGGCGATCACGGTGCGCTCGGCGTCTCTTCTCCGCACCGCCGGAGCGAATCCGTCACGCCGCTTCGGCGTATTCGTACTCGCGAAGGATCTTCTCGGCCTTCGCGTTCTTCACCCGGTTCACCAGCTTCTCTGCCTCGTGATTGTCGCGCACCGTCTTCGCCAGCGAAAAGGTGGACGCGACCGCGAACAGCATCGCCATCGCCATGAACCCTTTGATCCACATGTCCACCGGCAGGTAAAAGACGCCGACGCCCGTCGCCGCCATCGAGATTGCCCAAGTGCTCCACGCCTGGAAGATCCATGCGGCGGTATCCTTCATCGATTCGATCTCTTTCATCTTCACTCCTTCGTGCGGGTTGCGACCGGCTCCAATCCAAAGGCCGTGCCAACCGTCCCGCCGACGAATGAAGTCGTTACATATCAACGACTTACACAACCGCACGAAGGCGCGCGTCGGGCGAGCTCAGAGGAGCCGCCGTGCATCTGTTGTACAGGTGTACGTTCACCGCTCAAGCTTCGGCGAGTTCGACGTACTTCTTGACCGTCCGACGGTCGAGCTCGACGACGCGGGCGACCCCCTCATACGAGCCGATCTCCGCGTACAGGGCGGCGCAATGCCGACTCAACAACTCCGACGCCGTCAGATGCTCCACCGGCGCCCTCGGCGCTTTCGCGCTCCGGCCCGGTATGTATCGGCCGGTGACCAACACTCGACGCACACATTGCTCGAGCTCGCGAACGTTGCCCGGCCACGGATAGCCGGCGGGGACGTCGCGCTTCACCGCGTCGAGGATCTCCGCGACGATCGCCGGTTCAGGAGCACCGAGCAGGCGGCCGACGATCGATCCCACCAGGACGGGAAGCTCTTCGGAATCCTCGGCGATCCGCTGGCGAAGAGACGGGACTTCGACGACGTCGGAGCAGAGCCGATAGAAGAAGTCCGCACGCATCCGCCCCTCGGCCAACAGTTCCGACGGGTCGCGGTTCGTCGCGGCGACCACTCGGCCCCGAAAACGCTGGGCGTCGTGAGAGCCGACGGGAGTGAACTCGCGCTCTTGCAGCACCCGAAGGAGTTTGATCTGCGCCGGCTCGTCCACCTCACCGATCTCGTCGAGAAAGATCGTCCCGTGTGGGCGACACCGGGAGAAGACCCCTGCGTGCGCTTCGACCGCCCCCGTGAAGGCTCCCTTGCGATGACCGAAGAGTTCGGACTCGAGGAGACCCTTCGGAAATTGGGAGAGATTCACGGCCACGAAACCGTCGTCGAACCCGTGTTCGAAGGCGCCGCGGGACGCGCTCCACGGGATCCACCCTGCCCGCCCCATCGCCGCGGCGGCAGTGCCCTTCCCGGTGCCGGTCTCCCCCACGAAAAACGTCGAGAAGTCCTCCATCCGTGACCAGAGCGTCCGCTCGTAGAGGATGATGTCGTCCGTGAAGATGTTCTGCCAGACCCGCGACCGGAGGTGCCGCATGCAGTCGGACGTTCCGGCGAGTGTCCGCGAGACGAAGTAGAAAGCGCGTCGCAACTGGTAGATGACGCCGACGAAACGCCGGGCTCGCTCCTCGGCGAACCCGCGCGTCACGAGCATCGCCACGATCTCGCCGACGAATGCGACCGAGACGGCCCGGGCGTGTCCCGCCTGCCGCTCGATCAGGCGATCGATCTGCGGCGCGAAGCGGTGGAACACGTCGAACAGAACCACCAGCTCCATCGTCATCTGGCGATCCCCGAAGGTCGAGACGTCGACGTCGCCGAGCGCGGCGAGCTCGTTTCGGACGCGCGCCAGCGCGGCGTCGACGGCATCGACGCCTCGATTTCCTCCGATCTTTTCGTCGAGCGCGTTGCGTCGCTCGCCGAACGGGTTGACGAACGCCGCTTCGGCGACGGTGGAGAAAAAACCCTGCTGTTCCGGAGTCATCGCCGAATGTTAGCTGCTGTCCATTTTTTGCACAACGCGCCAAAGCGTCGCGGCCGCGCCTCGGGAGGAGCTCGAACGAAGGGGAGCTGAACCGACTCGTTATTGACAACGACGTGCTTCGGGGGAGAATTCACCCACGTCTCCTCCAGAACGGTTCGCCATGAAACTCACGCTGGCTCGCCCCGAGCACGCCCGCCACATCTCGCAGTTTCTGCGGTCGGTGCACGGCGACGAGTTTCCGCACCCCGAACTGTTCGACGGTGACATCGTCGAGCGCCTCTTGCTCGACGACGAGCTCGCAGTGGTCCTCGCATCCGGGGGACGGCAGATCGTCGGTGCAGGGATCGGCCTCCCGCAGACGTACAATCAGGTCCTCGAGATCGGTTCGCTCTCGGTGGACGACGTCCCCGACCGAACGGAGATCGCCAAGGCGCTCTTCGAGGCGGTGCGCCGCTACGGCATCCGACAGTTCGGGATCGCGTATTTCCGCGCACGTTCGGAAGCAGCGTTCCGACGCGGCCGCGAGATCGGCGCGACGTGCTGGGGCTTCCGGCCGATGCCCGGCTCGAAGAGCATCGACGACTGCGAACTGATGATGGGCTTCTTCGCCGAGGACGCCGCCCTCCCGCGCATCAAGGGGCCGCGCAACTCCATCGCCGCCCTCCCGTTCGCTCGCAGGATCTCCGAGGCGCTTCCGGCGCAGGAGACCGACATCCCCTACCCGAAGCAGTTTCCGGTCGGGGCGCCCCGGGGGACCGGGACCCCCGTGATCAGCGGCCGGGTCTGGCCGACGTACAATTCCGCCGGCAACTACGTCATCATCGAGTCGTCGGCAGGCCCCTACCCGATCGAGATCATCCGCGAGTTCGTCGGAAAGATCCGCCAGAAGGGGGTCGCCGACATCCGGCTCGCCCTGCCGGTCAACCACGAAGCAGCCTTCCTGGACCTCGTCGACTTCGGCTTCACGCCCGTCGCCTACCTCCCCGGCTGGCACCTGAAGGGGACCCACCGGTTCGACTGCATCGAGCTCGTCTCCGGTCTACCGCGCGTGCCGCGGAATCCGACGACGTTCGTCGAGCGCGCGGTCCGGCGAATCGTCGACGAACTCTCACCTCGCTGATCCCGGGGTCATGGATGCGGCGGTAGAGCGAGGCTGTCGCGCGGGGGGGGACCGTTGGGCTTCGCCCAAACCCACCAGGGGATTCTCCCCTTCTCCCCTGGACCCCGAAGTTTCCTTCGACTTTCACGGAGAGTTGCGCGCAACATCAACGAGTTGCGACGTCGCCTCAAGGAAATCCGCGGTTCCAAGGATGATCGGTACCTCTGAATCGCGGTTCCAAGGATGCAATCCTTGGTGGGGTCTGGGGCAAAGCCCCAGGGTGTTCAGCCAAACGACAGCATCGGAGCGCCGCGCGACGGACAGCCAGGTCAATCGGTCTTGGCGATGTGGATGACGGCGTCCCCCTGATTCACCAGGGGGTTCGTCGCGTGAGAGATGATGATGCCGTCGACGGGAGCGACGACGCGCACCGTCTCCTCGCCAAGGGCGTCGCCGATCGTTCCCAGCTTCTGTCGCTTGCGGATCGGCTCGCCCGTGAGGCGGTCCAGCCGCAGGAGCCCCCCTCGTTTCGCTCTCACCCACTTCGTCCCCGTGCATTCGACCGATTCGGTCGCCGCCGGGGCGTGACGGATCATTCCCAGTGCCTTCATCACGCGCAAGGTCCCGTCCACTCCGATCGAAATCGGCCCGTGGTCGAACCGCCCCGCTTCTCCGGCTTCGTACAAGATCACGCGTACCCCCTGTTCGTTGGCGGCTCGGCGCACCGTCCCGTCTTGCCCGAGCGAGTGGTAGTAGACCGGCGCTCCGAACGCGCTGGCGATGCGGTGAATCTCCGGGTCGGTGAAGTCGCCGCGGACGTGCGGCAGGTTGTACCGGCCGCGAGACGCGGTGTGCAGGTCGATGCCGTAGTCGCACTTCTCCACGATCTCGGTCATGAAGGTGTTGGCGAGGCGAGATGCCTGAGAGCCCCTCGCAGAGCCGGGGAAGACGCGGTTGAGGTCTCGACGGTCGGGCAGGTATCGCGACTCGTTGATGAACCCGAAGGCGTTGACGATCGGCACCGCGATCAACGTCCCCGACAGCTTCTCCGGGGTCGCCTTCGACATCACCCGCCGCACGATCTCGACGCCGTTGATCTCGTCGCCATGAATCGCCCCCGACAGGAACATCACGGGCCCCTCGCTCTCGCCGTGGACCACGTAGACGTGCATGCTGACAGGGGTCAGCGTGCTCAGCGTCCCGAGCGAGATGTCGATCTGCCGGCGGGTGCCGGGGCGGACTTCGTGGTCGGCGATGTAGATCGCTTCGGGCATGACTTCTGTTGCCGCCGGGCGGCGCGTTGGGGTACACGTGACGTGTTATCAACGTACTTACCCCGGTGTCGGGCAGTAGGGAAGAAGATGGACGACCAACAAATCGATGTGCTCGTCGACGCGATCACGGCACGCGTTCGTGATCGGCTCGGGATCGGCCTCGACGCAGGGTCGCTCCCCGAGACGCGAGCCGACGGTCGCAAGGTGCACGCCCCCGGGTGCGTGACGTGCCAGATGCCCGCCGACGGCTGCCTGAGCTGCGGCCTCAACCCGATGGCGAGTAACCTCGTCGCCGCCTTCTCGCCGCCCAAGTCCGACCCCTCCGCGAAGGAGGTCGCGCGCTACATCGACCACACGCTCCTCAAGCCCGAAGCAGAGCGAGACCAGATCGAGGTGCTCTGCCGCGAGGCGCGCCAGCACGAGTTCTTCAGCGTCTGCGTCAATTCCGCGAACGTGCGGCTCGCCGCGTCGTTCCTCAGCGGCAGCCGCGTCAAAGTCTGCGCCGTCGTCGGCTTTCCCCTCGGAGCCGGCACCCCGGCCTCCAAAGCGTTCGAAGCCCGGGAAGCCGTGCGGTGCGGCGCCGACGAGATCGACATGGTCCTCAACATCGGGGCGATGCGCTCCCGCGACTATGGACTCGTCGTCGAAGACATCGCCCGCGTCGTGAAGGCCGTGCCGGGCAAGATCGTGAAGGTCATCCTCGAGACCGGGATGCTCACCGACCACGAGAAGGTCATCGCCTGCGCCCTGTCGCGCGTCGCCAACGCGGCGTTCGTCAAGACCTCCACCGGGTTCGGTCCCGGCGGCGCCACCGCCGAAGACGTCGCCCTGATGCGCGCCGTCGTCGGCCCCGAGATGGGCGTGAAGGCTTCGGGCGGCGTTCGCTCCTACGAGGACGCCCTCGCGATGCTTCGAGCCGGCGCGAACCGGCTCGGCTGCAGCTCCTCGGTCGCCATCGTCACGGGCGGAAAAGGCAGTTCGGGGTACTGATGGCCGTTCGCAACTTCGCGACGTACTTCTGGAAGAAATTCGAAGAGCACAAGGAGCGGACCGCCTTCGTCAGCCCGACGGCCGACGGCACCGAATCCCTCACCTTCTGGACGTGGACTCGCGGGGTACAGAAGCTCGCGATGGGTCTGCTCGACGCCGGGTTCGAACCGGGCCAGCGGATGGCGATCATCGCACCGGGGCGACGGGAATGGTTCGACCTCGCCTTCGCGACGTGGCTCAACGGGGGGGTGGTCGTACCGCTCGTCCCCGGGCGAGAGCGGCGCGAGACGCTGCGCTGCCTCGCGCGCGCCGGCGTCGACTGGATCGCCGCCGATACGCACGCTGCCCTCGACACCGTCCGTGGACAGGGAGACAAGCTCCCCGACCATCTGCGCTGGATCGCCTTCGAGTCGACCCGCGTCGGGACGCCACCGCCTGGGACGCTCGAGATACCGACCCTCGTCGAGACGGGGAAAGACCTCCTCAAGCGCGGAAAGCTCGAGCAGCTCGCCGAACGAACCTACGCCCTCGACGCTGAGGACCCCGCGCTCGTCCTCTATCCGCTCGAAGCCGGTGACGACCCCCACGGGGCCTTCTTCCGCGGCGGAAAACTCGCCGTGCAGCTCGACGCCCTCGCCGGGGACCTGCAGCTCGAAGACGACGAACGCATCGCCGCCCTGCTCTCGATGGGATGGTTCTACGGGACGCTCGTCACCCTTGCCGCGCTGATCTCGGGGCACACCATCCTGGACGCCGAGAGCCCTCGCGCGCTCGAACGACGGTTCGGCGACCTGCGGCCCTCGCTCATCCTCTGCGGCCCCGCGTGGCTCGAGGGCCAGGCGCAGGCGTGGCTCGACCGCATCGAGCGAGCTCCCGACCTCCTCAAAAAGATCGAAGGCGGAACGGGGGGTGGCCTCGCCCGAGCGCTCTCGGCCATAGGCGGGTCCGCCGCGCGCTCGGCGCTCTACGAGCCAATCCGCCGTGAGCTCGGCGAACGAGTTCGCCGCATCTACCTCGCCGGGGGGACCGCCCCTGACGAGGTCCTCGACGTCCTCGACCACGCCCGTATCGAGACGCTGGGGATCTGGGGTCTCCCCGAGGCGGGCATAAGCCATCTCGAACGGGTCGGCGCCCAACGTCGAGGCTCCGTCGGCCGCCCCGTCCAGGGCTACGTCTGCAAGCTCGAGGATTCCCGGATCACCGAATCGGGGCAGATCCTCATCCGTTCCGATGTCCTCTTCGACGGATACTGGGACGAACAGGGCCCACGCGCCATCGTCGACGGTTACCTGCAGACCGGCCTCGAAGGGCGGATGGACTCCGGCTTCCTCTTCCTCGAGAGCTGAGTCGGTTCCGCAAGGACGGTCCCCGCCCATCCCGACACGGAACGTTGAACGGGAACGCAACATGATGATAATGAGCGTCCCATTCGGGGCTGCTTTCGCGTGTGTCGTCCATTGGCTGAATCCCGCATAGCAAGAGTACGATCGTGGCTACGGGGGCTGCATCCCCTGCCAACTGCATTCGTGCTAGGTCTCTGGCTGCCTCTGACCATCTACCATGTCGTGATGCGCACCGTGCGCGTCGTCCACCGTGGCGGAATGGAGGGCTTTCTCCCGTGGATCGACGTCTACAAATCCGACGTCCTCTTCCACCTGGGGCTCCTCTTCGCCGGGCTAGCGCTCTTCGGACTCGTCCGCTCTCGTGGGGGTCGCATCGCACTGATGGTCGCGCTCCAGCTCGGTGCGCTCACGGTGACCGTCCTGGAGCTCCTCTCGTTCAACTTCTTCATGCGGACGGGCTCGACCCTCGACTTCCAGCTCATCTGGTTCTCGATCTCTCAGGCCGCCGAAACGTGGGAGGTGGTCGCCAGCGAGACCGCGACGCACATCATGGCGATGATGATCGGGTCGATCGCCGCGACCGTGTTCCTCCCCTGGCTCATCGCCTGGGTCGTCGCCAAATTCACCACGCCTCGCACGGTGCGCTCTGCGATGGTGCCCCCGCTCTACGCCGCACTCGCCGTCCTCGGCTTTGGGCTGTCACTCACGCCCCCTCTCGCCGAGCGGAGCTACGTCTTCGCCCGAAACGCCACCGTGAACATCGGGGTCTCGGGCATCGAATCGTTTCAGGAAGCCCTCGCGACCCCCAACCAGGAAGCCACGACCGACACGACCAACGCAACGCTGATGCCGCGCGCTACACAGTCCAAAAAGCGTAACGTCGTCATCATCTTGTTGGAATCGACCAGGGCGAAGTCGGTCTCTCTCTACAACCCCGACCTCGACACCACCCCGCATCTGGTCGAGCTCGCCAAAAACAGCCTCGTCGCCGAGTACGCATACGCCGTGGTGCCCCACACTTCCAAGGCTCTCGTGGCCGCGCTGTGCGGAATCGAGCCGCGACTCCACATGCCTATCAGCGAGGCGATGCCCGACGGAATACCCGGGCGGTGCCTCGCCGAACTGCTCGCCGAACAGGGTTACCAGACGGGGTTCTTCCAGTCGGCCACCCAGCGGTTCGAGAATCGCCCCACCCTCACGAAGAACATGGGGTACGAGAAGTTCGTGCCGCTCGAGAAGATGTCCAAGAAGGGCTTCGACAAGGCGAACTACTTCGGCCCCGAAGACGACGTCATGCTCGAGCCGAGCGAGAAGTGGATCGACGAGATCGAAGGAGAACCGTTCCTGCTCACCTACCTCACGCTCACCCCCCACCACGACTACCTGGCGCCAAAACGTTACGGGCGACACGATTTCGTGGAGGACGACGAGCTCAATCGGTACCTGAACTCCGTTCACTACGTCGATGCGTTCGTGAACAACGTCGTCGAGATGTTCAAGAGGAAGGGGCTCTACGAAGACACGATCTTCGTCGTCATGGGCGACCACGGCGAGGGATTCCGAGAGCACGGCCGAAGCCAGCACGACAACGTAATCTGGGAAGAGGGAATCCGGGTTCCGCTCCTCATCCACGACCCCTCGCGGTGGAAAGGTGGGGAGCGCACGCAGCGCCTCGTCAATCAGCTCGACATCGTCCCCACCGTCGCCGACCTGCTCGACTTCGAGATCCGCGACGCGACCTTCCCCGGGACGTCGATCGCGAAGCTCGACGAGGACCGAACCATGCGCGCGCACTGCTGGTACGAACGCCGTTGCATGGCCAGCATCAACAAGCGCGAGAAGTTCATCTACCATTTCGAACAGCGACCCGACGAGTTCTTCGACCTGGCGGAAGACCCCGACGAGAAGAACGACATTCTCGGCTCCATCGACGACGCGTCTCAGCGGCGCCGGGACCTCATCGTCTGGCGCTCTCGCGTCAACGCGATGTACCGCGCACACAACCAGGACAGGCTCGACAAACACGTCTTCGAAGAGCGCCCCGAGCTCACGACCGAGCTGGACGCGACCTTCGGCAACTGGGCGAGGCTCATCGGAGTGGACGCTCCGACCGAACCTGTCGAGCCCGGCTCGCGCGTCAAGGTCACATACTACTTCGAGGTGCTCGAGGACTTCCCCGACGAGTGGAACCTCTTCGTCCACGGTGAAGCGAAGATCGGGATGAAGAAGATGAAGAACCTCGACCACATCCCGGTCGACGGCCTCTACCCTCTCGAAGACTGGAAGCCCGGACAGATCATCGCCGACGAGCAGTCGTTCGCGATTCCGAAGAGCGCGCGGGACGAATTCGTCGTGTGGCTCGGCTTCTACCACAAGGAAGAAGGCCGCGCCGTCCTCACCGGTTCCGTCGCGACCGATGGGGAGAACCGCGCGAGGGCCGCCGTCATCGAGCTGCAAGATCCCCGGGAGATTCGGCGCGCCAAAGCTCGAGAGAGGATCGAGAAGGCCCGCCAGAAACGCCTGCAAAAGAAGAAGGAACAGCAGAAGGAAGAGTGAGGTCGCGACCGCCGCCCGGCGGTCCTGCAATCGCTGCCCGGGGGGCGACCTCACGTACGAGTGTCCTCCTTACCGCCCCCTCCTCTCAGACCTCTCGGCGACCGCGATCTTCGGTTCGGCAAAGTTGACCCCGGACCCCGCGCGCTTACAAATGTATACAACGAGAGGCGCCCACTGATGAAAATGTTTCGGGCCCCCCTCGACTGATTGTTTTATTGCGCTGACTGGGTACTGACATGAATTCTCGACTCCTCGCCGCCGCGCTAGCCGGCCTCGTCACTTTCACCGCGGCCCCCGCGTTCGCCGACCTTTCGGACGCCGATCTCGAAGCGGCCATCAAACACAAGTTCATCAACGAGCCGGGCATCCCGCTCACGGTCTTGATCGACGTCGACGACGGCGTCGCCAAGCTCCGCGGGCCCGTCGCGAACGAGTTCTTTCGAGCGCGGGCCACGGAGGTGGCGCAGAGCGTCGAGGGGGTCCGGATGGTGGTCGATTATACGTCGCTCGACCAGTATTTCCGCGACGACGAATCGATCCGAAACGACCTCGAGCGAGGATTCGCGATGAACCGAGCCGTCGAGTCTTACGAAATCGACGCGGTGGTCGACAGCGGAGAGGTGTCGTTGGCCGGCACCGTGGACTCGGAGATCGAGCGTCGCGCCGCGGAGCGCGTCGCATGGATGATCCCAGGCGTGAAGAAGGTTTCCAACGCCCTGATCGTCGCGGCAACCGAGCAGCGCTCGGATCAGGAGATCGAAGATGACATCCAGGAGGAGCTCGCGTGGAACGTGGGCGTCGACGAGGAACTCATCTTCGTGAACGTCTTGGAGGGCGAGGCTCAGCTTCTGGGTCACGTCGGAACGGAGCAGGAGCTCACGGTGCTCAGCGGGATCCTCGCCGACGCCGGCAATCCGACGGTCAAGATGGAGGTGGAGATCGCACCGTTCGCGCAGGCGCCTCCGATTCAGGGGAAGGTCGTCCCCATCGGTGCCGCCGTGGCGTCCACGAGCCCGAAAGCGAACAGCGACGCCAACGAGGCGACCGCCCCGAATGTGGCGACCAAGGGCGACAAGGCCCAGGCCGCGCTGCTCCCGGTCGAGTGATTCCAACCTCGTACCCACCCTTCGAGCCCGCGAACCCCGCGGGCTCGAATTTGTCGAATCGTCGGGAACGAGACGGGGGGCGATTGGTGTTTAATCTCTGAAACGTTAACGAATAGAGGAGCATAAGGTGTTGCAATACCGAGAGAGCGTCGAAAGCCCACCCCCATCGTTCGAAGGACGTCTCCGGGACTTTTTCGTCATCCGTGGCTTCCGCGAAATCCCCACGGACATCGAGGGGCGGATGCGATTTCGCCGCGGCGAAAGCAGCCGGTCCTGGTTCGCGCTCGACCCCGCTCGGTGGCCGCTCGAGATCGACCTCGACACTCGTGCCGGAGAACTTCGGATGGAAGTTCACAGCGGGGGGCAGTTCGTGACCCCCGGCGAACGGCGCTATTTCGATCTCCTCTTCGAAGAGACGCTCCAGTCCTTCCGCGGGCGAAACTATGCCGTCCGCTCCGAGGAAGCGTCGCGCGCCGCGCTCAACGAGAATGTGACCGTGACCGCCGCGATGTTGATGCTTCTGCCGTTGACGGTGATGATCCTTCACTCGGCCCTCGCGATGCCGATCGTCTGGTCGATCGGGTGGGGCTCGGCGGGAGCGATGGCAGCGGGGTACGCCCTGCTCTTCAACATCAGGAACCGAATCGAGTCGTCACCGGAGCCGTTGCGCGAGCCGTGACTCGAGGAAGTCGAGCTCGGGCCCTGCAGGTCTAACGAGGAAAGCCGGAAAACGTTCGATCCACGCTCGCCCACGCACCATCCCCGTAGATCCCCACCAGCCAGAAGTCGTTGGCCGACTGAAGGTCGGCTTCGCGCAAATCGGCAACCTCGACGCCCCCCACGAACACTCGAACCCGTGCCTCGACCCCCTCGAAGTTGAAGGGGTTGGCGAGGTAGGTGCCGACCTCGAACCGGACCCCCTCCGGGAGATTCATCGAAGCGTATTCGGGGACTCCCCCCGACTCACTCCCGGAGATTCGGCCATCGGCGAGCCCGCAGGCACCCAAAATCCCCGGAAAGCAATCGCTGACCGGATCGTTCCATGTGCCATTGACCTCGGTTTCCGTCGTCAGCACATGAAGGTCCAGATTGACCCCCGTGCCGAACCCGAGATCGGAGGGGATGGCGTCGGGAACCGAGCGCCAGGTCAGCTCGACGTGAAACGGAGCACCGGGTGCGACGACGACGTCGAACTCACCCGTCTTGCACGACGCGCGCCGGCTCGACGTCTCTACCGTCCGCACCGCGAACGAGTAGGTTCCGATGACCTGAGGGCGCATGCTCCATGCGTCGCCGGTGAGACGGAGCTCTTGATGGGACCCGTCGGGCTGCGAGACGAGCTGCATCCAGTGACGCTGGTCGGGGTCGCCACTCGGAAAGACGAAGCGCAGCGCGGAGCCCGGCCGAGGATCGCCCGGCAGATTGTTGACGAGAACTGTGGGAATCGGCGCGGGCAGATCGATGCAGTCGACGCGCTCGACGAAGCCGCGGATCCGAGTCGACACCGTGGTTCCGTCGACCTCGAAGCCGACGACGTCCGTCCATTCACCCAGCTCCGGGTTCGGCGGAAGCTGCACGTCGAAGGGGAGCTCCTCGCCGGGGTCGAGCATCGTGGGCAGCTCCGCGCCCACGACCGCCCCGAGCCGGGCACCGGGGAGAACTCGAGTCAGCGCGACGGCTTCGGTGCCGCAATTCTGGACCCACCCCGTCCCTTCGGCCCCCTCCACGTCGGTCACCACCCCGAGGTCGATGAAGGGGGTGACCGCGATGCAATTCGCCTTACTCCGCAGGAGGACCTCGACGTTCGTGAGCTCGTCGCCGACCAGGCCGAGCTCGAGCCGCCCCGCGACGTGGCTGAGACCCGCCGTCGGCCTGTACGTGACGCGAATGTCGACCGATTCTCCGGGCGGTACCACGATCTGCGAGTATTCGGTCGGCAGCGTGAAGACAGGCGTCCCGTCTGGACGTTCGGGGCCTCGGACGTCCGCCGACCGAACCAGGAGGGGACGAGTGCCACAGCTCGTGAGGCGAACTTCCTTCGTCTGGGTCTTGTAGTCGCTGGACACCTCGAAAGTGAGCTCGGTCGCGGAGAGCGAGAAATTCTGCCCTTCGACACACGAATCGGAGATCGCGCGGCATCCACCGGCCTGACACGTCTCCCCTGAACCGCACGCCTGAAGTTCGAAATCGAGACCGTCGGTCGAACAGGTCCGAACAGCGTTTCCGACGCAGATTTTCGAACGCGGCGCACAGACGACCGATCGAGCGAATCCGTCCAGCCCATCGTATCCCTGATCGCTCGCCATGTCGGGGCGGTCGAAGAGCGGCAGGGGCGGTAGGTCGCACGCCGCCACCGCCAGGACGTGCAGCAACAGACCCGAGATGAAGAGCAGGCGGTTCACGATCAGAAGGCTACCACGGTGCGAATCTCGAGGCAGGTATCGCAGTGAACATCTGCGCATGGTATCGATGCGCCATGAACGAGCTTCTAACCATCGATACCAGGGGACAGGGCCTGCGGGAGATCACGGACGACGTTCGGAGGGTCGTCACGCGATCCGGCGTGATCGACGGCGTCTGTACCGTCTTCATCCGGCACACGTCTGCCAGCCTCACCATCCAGGAGAACGCCGACCCCAGCGCCCGTCGTGATCTGGAGGAGTGGTTGAAGCGCCTGGTCCCCGAGAACGACCCGCTCTACACGCATACGGCGGAAGGACCCGACGACATGCCTTCGCATATCAAGGCGGCGCTGACGTCGACCTCGCTCGGCATCCCCGTCATGGACGGCGAGCTCGTCCTCGGGACGTGGCAGGGCATCTTCGTTTGGGAACATCGAACGTCGCCGAAGCGACGCACCATTGCCGTCCACGTGGGCTGAAGCGATGAAGATCGAACGCTCGTCAGGGATTCTGCTCCACCCTACCAGCCTCCCCGGCGGTGACCTCGGCGCCAGCGCTCGCGCCTTCGTCGACCTCCTCGCCTCTGCCGGACAGAGGTGGTGGCAGATCCTACCCCTCAACCCCACCGACTTTCTCGGCTCCCCTTACTCTTCGCCCTCCTCCATGGCGTCAAACGTCGGACTGATCGACCTCTCGGAGTTCGGTGAGCCGGCCCTCGCCGTCGAGACGGGCTCGGACCGCATCGACGTAGCGGCGGTCAAGGCGGCGAAGTCGAACGTCTTGCGCCGTGCATGGCAGGCGTTCACAGGCGACCCGGAGTACGATCGGTTTTGTCGAGAGCAGGCCCATTGGCTGGACGACTGGGCACTGTTTCAGGCCGCCAAGGACCTCCATGGCGGATCCCACTGGGCGGACTGGCCCGAAGAACTCGTCCGGCGCGATCCGGAGGCGCTCCACGAACTCGCCCAGAGAGCCGCCGACACCATCGAGTTCACCCGATTCGGCCAGTGGATCTTCGACCGGCAGTGGTCCGAGCTGCGCACCTACGCTGCGGAACGCGACATCCAGATCATCGGGGACGTCCCCATCTTCGTCGCGATGGACTCCGTCGACGTGTGGGCCAATCGCGAGCTCTTCGAGGTGTCCGAGGGCGGCCGCGCCACATCCGTCGCCGGAGTTCCGCCCGACTATTTCAGCGCCACCGGGCAGAAGTGGGGAAACCCGTTGTTCCGCTGGGACGTCCTCGCCGAGAGCGATTTCGCGTGGTGGAAGGCGCGAATTCGGCGGGTCCGCGAAATGGTGGACCTCGTCCGCATCGACCATTTTCGAGGGTTCGAGTCGTACTGGGCAGTCCCTGCCGACGCTCCCACCGCCGAGACGGGCGAGTGGCGAAAGGGCCCCGGCGATGCCTTCTTCGACGCCATTCGCGACGAATTTGGGGTCGTTCCTTTCATTGCCGAGGACCTCGGATTGATCACCGACGACGTTCTCAGACTGCGCGATCGACACTCCCTGCCCGGGATGAAAGTGATGCAGTTCGCCTTCGACGGCGGGCCCGATCACCCGTTCCTGCCGCACACCTACCCCGAGTCGTGTGTCGCCTACACGGGAACGCACGACAACGATACGACGCAAGGCTGGTGGGATAGCCTCGGGGAAGAGACACGCCATCGTGTCCGTACCTACCTCTCTCATGGGAACGACGGCATCGTCTGGGCGATGATCGAGTCCCTGCACGCGTCGGATGCCGACCTGGTCGTCGTGCCCTTTCAAGACCTTTACGAACTCGGCACCGAGGCACGAATGAACCTACCTGGAACGAGCGGCGGCAACTGGTCGTGGCGAGCGACCCCCGACCTCTTCGATGACCGCGAACCGTGGAAACGACTCGAGCGAACCGTAGACCTGGCGGGGCGCTGACATGGCACAGACCTACTTTGCGACGATCGAGCCCGGCCTCGAAGAAGCACTGCTTGGCGAGGTCCGCGATCTCGGCGGAAAGCGAGCAAAAGCGATCCGGGGGGGCGTCGAGTTCGACGCCACCAACACCGTGTTCTATCGCGCCGCGCTGCGCCTTCGCTGCGCCAACCGGCTCTGGTTGCGAGTCGACGAGTTTCGCGCTCGCGACAAAGAGGAGCTCTACCGGAAGACGAAACGCTTCGAGTGGGACCGGTTGCTCCCGCCGGGAGCACAGGTGCGGGTCGTCGCGACGTCACGACGCTCCCGTCTCAACCACACCGGTCTCATCGAAGAGACCGTCCAGGCCGCGCTTCCCGACGCGGCCGAATCGGGGAAGACCGCGACTCAGCTCACGGTCATGGCGCGCCTCGACGATGACCGTTGCGAGCTGTCGCTCGACGCCACCGGCGAGATCCTGTTCCGCCGTGGTTGGAAACGAGACGTCGGCCACGCACCGCTACGCGAGACCGTGGCTGCCTCCATTCTGCGGCTTGCCGACTGGACCCCGGACCTCCCCGTCGTCGACCCGCTCTGCGGATCCGGGACCTTCGTGATCGAAGCCGCCCAACGAAGCGCGGGCATCGCGGCGTCGGCAAACCGGGACCTCGACTTCCATCAGTGGGCGAACTTCCGTTCCGAGCTGTGGGAAGAGGTCGCCGCCGAGCCGAACGAGACCCACGACGCACGGCACCGTGGCGCCGATGCCGACTCCGACGTCGTCTCTGGGGCGCGGGCGAACGCGGCGCGGGCGGGCGTGGATGACCGGACCACGTTCGAGGTCGCTGAGGTCGCGAACCTTCCCGCCCCCTCGGCACCCCGGGGCCTGTTGGTCGCCAATCCTCCATGGAATCTACGCATCGCCGACGAATCGTTGTCAGCGGCCGGGCAGTTCGTGGAGGTCGCCGAGCGGGACTGGGCCAGTTGGACTGCGGCACTCGTCGTTCCGCGAACCCGACCGATCCCCGACGGTTGGGACCTCGCCGCCGGTTTCGACCTCGGTGGCGTGCCCGTCCGTGTGGCGGTTCGGCGACCCCGCTAGCGGGACTCGGCTTCGTCGAACGAATGGGTCTCCGGGCTGACGAACCGGAAGTCGTGCCTACAGTTGCAATCTCGACTGTATTCGCTTCGTCGCAGCTCGCGACCACCCATGAGATTACGATGAAATCACGACCGATACATTCCGTGCTCCCGTTCGCGCTCGCCCTCTTGGTCGGGTGTTCCGGCTCCCAAAAGACCGACGACGGAGAAGTCGGCGTCTCTACGGCCAAGCCACATGACCCCACGATCGTGGACGACGAGACGAGTCGCGACGACGAGCGCGCCAACGCCGACGAACAGGACAGCGCCGAAGACGAGCCCTCCGCGAACGTCGTCGACGAAGTCGCGGTCGGCGCGCTCGTCGCCGACGGCCTCCACTACGTGAAGAGTCGAAAGAGCTTCGACGACACCTGGAGCGATCTCATCGGAGCGCTCGAATCCAACGAGACGATCACGATCACCAAGAAGTTCGATCAGAAGGCTGACGCCGTGGCCAACAAACGCGACCTGGGCCCTACGCGGATGGTGGTCTTCGGGAATCCCGCGCTCGGCACGCCGCTGATGCAGGAAAACCGTACCGTCGGCATCGACCTCCCCCGCAAGGTCCTGTTGTTCGGAGGAAAAAAAGGCGTCTTGCTCGCGTGGGACAGCCCCGAATATCTCGCCGCCCGCCACGATGTCGCCGACGTGGGGACCCTCGCCACGATGGGGGACGCCCTCGACAAACTAGGTGGCGATGTGGGCAGCGACGTCGTCAGCGTGACCGCCCTCACGGGCATCCGCAAACGCGAAGGGCTCCAGGTTACCAAGAGCGACTATTCGTTCGACGAAACCTACGCCAGGCTCAAGGAAGCGATCGAGAAGAATCCCTCGCTCCGCGTCGCGTTCGAGGTCGACCACGCTGCGAATGCGAAAAAAGTCGGCCTCGACCTGCTGCCTACGAAGCTGATCGCCCTCGGTTTCCCGACGGCTGAGCTCGACATGATGAAGTCCGAGCGCACCGCAGCGATCGACCTGCCTCACAAGATCCTGGTCTGGTACGAAAGGGATGGAGACGTGAAGGTCGCCTACACCGAGCCCTCATACATCGTCCGACGACATCGCCTGAACGTCGACGAACAGAACGTCAAGGACCAGGCAGATCTCCTCCACGCGCTGGTCGAAGCCGCTTCCGACGACGACTGAACCTGCCCGCGGCACGCCATCCTCGCTGGAGCCCCGGACCACGGGTGCCAGACGACAGAGGGTCTCAGCCGCGTCTCGACAGGAGGTACTCACCCACCTCGCCTCGGGCAATCGTGGCCTGGTCGCCGGTCTTCATGTTCTTGATCGCGACGACACCTTCGTCCAGCTCGCGAGGGGCGAGGATCGCGACGAATGGGATATTGCGTTCGTCCGCGTACGCGAACTGCTTCTTGTATTTGTCCTCGTCCGTGTAGACGTCGACGGCCAGCCCGGCGGATCGCAACTCGTTGGCGAGACGGAGGGTATTCACTGCGAACTCGGCGTTCCACATCGTCACTAGCACGTCGATGTCGGGTCGCACGTCGTCGAAGAGTCCCCGCTCCTCCATCAGCAACACGATCCGCTCGACCCCGAGGGAGAACCCGCAGGCGGGGACGCTCTCCTTGCCGAACATGCCGATCAACTCGTCGTAACGACCACCGCCCCCGAGACTCCCGGCAAAGTCGTCGCTTCGGATCTCGAAAATCGGTCCCGTGTAGTACGAGAGCCCGCGGGCGAGCTGCGCGTCGACTCGAAGATAGGGCGCGCACGGGGCTGACTCGCAAATTCTGAACAGCTCGCGAAGGTCCGAAATCCCCGCAGCACCGTCTTCGTCGCCGCCAAACTCTTCCTCGAGTCGGTCGAGCTGCTCCTCGTTCGACGACTCGCTGAGGTTCGCGAGCGAGAGCAGACGGTCGGCCGCCTCCGACTTTATCCCCCGCCCGATCAGTTCCTCTCGGACGCCATCCACGCCGATTTTGTCCAACTTGTCGATCGCGACGAGCGCGTCGCCCGCCTCGGCCTCCGAGACACCGCAAACACGAAGCATGCCGGTCAGCAGGCGTCGATGGTTGACGTGAATACGGAACCCCTCGAAATCGAGCTGCTCGAGAATCTCGCTGAGGGCGGAAGTCACCTCCGCCTCGACGGCCATCGAAGTCGACCCGACCACGTCCACGTCACACTGATAGAACTCCCGGTAGCGCCCTTTCTGCGGCCGGTCGGCCCTCCAGACCGGCGCAATCTGGAACCGCTTGAAGATGCGCGGGAGGTCGTTCTTGTACTGCGCGAAAATGCGGGCGAGCGGCACGGTCAGGTCGTATCGCAGTCCCATGTCCGCGAGGTCGACGTCCGCAGGCGAGTCGCCCTCCAAAGCCCGCGTGAGTTTGTCGCCGCGCTTCATCACTTTGAAGACCAGCTGATCACCCTCGTCGCCGTACTTACCCAGGAGCGTAGTCAGATTCTCCAACGCCGGGGTCTCCAACCGCTCGAACCCGTAGGAGCGATACACGCGCTCTATGACCCCAAACACATGATTTCGACGACGAACCTCGGCAGGCAAGAAGTCACGAAATCCGCTCGGCGGCTTGGTCGAGATACCCATCCTTCACTCCGTGTTCCAGGCTTCCGCGCTAGCGGACTCGTGCGGATTATTCACGTTCGGCCACGTTCTGCAACGGCCCCCCGCCCACCGTTCGATTCGAAGAACTCGCCAGGGAGTATCAGCTTCGCGTCCGTCATCGGTGCCTCCGGTCAGGGACGGCACCATCGCCGTCCCTCCGTTATCGGCAGCGGCCGGCGAGCGTTGCGAAAAAAGTGAGAGGCGGGGCTAAGGGCGGCTCATGATGCGGCCAACGGCCACCAGGTCGAAGACCGAAGGGCGGGCAACGGGAGAGCCGAAGGCTCATCCGCGCGAGAATCGGGTAATCGGCGCGAACAGGCTCAGTCCTCCTCGTCGGGGTGCGGGTCCGGGATCTCCGGTTCCGTGCCGGGAGGCGACGCGTCTCCCGGCTGGAGCTCGTAGTCGAGGAGCCCTTCGGCACAGCCCTCCACCGTGCCGTCCTCGTAATCGAGGCCGGGAAGGTCCGGCGTGAGGTCGGCAAACGCGACGTCATCCGCAGCGTCCCAGCATTCCTCCAGCAGGACTTCGTTCGTCATGAGAGTTCCCCCCGACATGCGCACCATGGAGCGCCCTTCCCGGCTGGAGTTCCAGACGGCATCGACCGTCATCAGCTCCTCGGGTTGCCCGTCCTTCAGGAAGTCGACCCGCGAACTGAAGGCGAATCGCCCGGTTCCATCGGCGAGCTGAACGTACTCCGACAGGCGATTGCGCCGTTCTTCCCCCGGTTCTCCGAAATCGAGCGTGGCGATCCGCACCTGCCGAACTCCCCCGACGGCCCGAAACGCGACCACAGCTAGCCCAACGGGTCCATCCTCCATCGGTCGAAGTCGTCGGATCGAGTCAAAGTCGAATCGCAGAACCCCGGACCCCCGCTGCCCTTCGTCGCCTCGTACCCGAGGTGAAAACTGCCCCGAGAAGATCTCGAGGAGTTCGTCTTCCCCCGGCCCGACGGACCAGTGGTACTCATACACGCCGTCTTCGACCTCTTCGATCGTGAACCGGGAACGTTCGTCACCCTCGTCAATAAAGGCCCCATTGTCCCATACCCAGCTTTGCTCGGTCACCTCGGATGGAGGATTCGCGACGATCGCGTCGATCAGAGCGAGTTGTCCCCGGATCAGCTCGTTGGTGCCGCGCACGACGGTCTTGGAGAGATGGGCGACGAGCGAAGGGTCACCCACGAGGGCGTTGGGTGAGAGTCCCTGGCGTCGGTCCACGAGATCGTCGTCTTCGCCGTATTCGATACGCACCGTCTCGTATTCGACCGTCTCGGGTATGTCGGGCATCGGCTCGGTTACGACGGGGCCGACACAGCCGGCTGCGAAAAGGGCCAGAATAGTCACCTGACGTGTCATGGGGCGTCCTCGGGGGGTGTGTTCGGAGTATATTGCGGCACGATGAACAAAGTCGAACAGCCCCCGGCGCTCGCCCGAGCGCCGGAGGCGAACGAAGTTCTGTGGCTCATTCGCCGGAGACGACGGCCTGAGCCTCGGCCTCGACGTCTGCCGGCACTTCGGGGTCTTCGTCCGCCATCGCCTCGTCCATTTCGGGGACCTCCAGTTCACCGGGGGAGGCGAAGCAGGTGGCGGGATCTCCGGACGGCAGGTCGAGCCCAGGTACGCTAAGCATGTCGAAGCCCTTGATGAAGGTTGGATCCCAACACTCGAGAAGGTGCCAGTAGTCGACCTCCAGGCTCCCCCCGGTCACGAATCCCGAGCCAATTCCGCTCTTGTTTTCACGCCATACGGTGTGGACCGCGACGTTCTCGAATGGCTCGCCGTCCTTCTTCACGTCTCCATGGGCGAACCATTGCAGTCCCCCTGCGCCTTCCTGGGTCACGCCGTATCGGTACGCCGCGGCCGGCGGGAAGTACGGGTCGTCCGGCGTCTTCACGCCGATCGCCCGAACACGGACAGCGTGCGCTCGGTCCGCCTTTCCAAATGCGACCCGCACGGTCCCGGCGATCTGCCGTTCCGGCTCCAGGGCATTGAGGTTCCCAAAGTGAAACCGCACGATACCGAAGCCGCTGCGCGTATCGCTCTCGTCGTCGAGTCGAACGACGTGTCCCGTGATCACGTCGAGAAAGTCGGCGTCGCTGTCGGTCACCTTGCCGGCGAGGGTGTAGTCGTATCGGAACCCCCGTGGCGTCTCACTACGGTCGGCGCGGATACGGAGCGTCAGGTCGTGTCGAGTCCCCTCCCAGACACGGAAGTTCTCTCCCGACTCGGTCGGCTCGTGGTTCGAGACGGCCTCGAGCATCAAGAAGTGCCCCAGCATGAAGGCATTGGTACCGACGACGGCTTCGGCGGTGAGCCCGGCGAGGAGGGCGTAGTCGCCATTGAGCGCCTGAGAACGAGATCCCGCCCCGTATTCCAGGGCGACATCGTCAGCGGTGGGAAGTGCCTGACGGAACGTGTCCGTGTCCTCCTGTTGTGCGAGTTGCGCCTCGTTCTGAGGCCCACAGGCAATCAAGAGAGACGCGATGGAAGCGAGGGTTATCGGGCTGGTGATTGGTTTCATGTCATCTCCGTTTGTTCTGTTCATCCGGTGTCGCCCTCCCTATCGCAACCCTCGGGCCAACCTTCACAAAACCCCAAAATGCCTTATTTTCCAAGACCTTGAAAAGCTAATCGATGTACGCAAGCGTCATAAATGCCATTATTGCCATTGTGTTTTGTCGCGCTGACTGTCATTAATGACTTCTCGCCGCAACGAGAGTGACGTGATGCATCTGTTTCTCCAATCGATGGAAGCCGAGCACCTGACGTCCCGTCATCCGCACGAGAAAACGTTCGTATGGGGGGATCTGGTGGCAAAGCTGCTCCGAGCGCCGGTGCCGACGTCTCCGCAGGGATGGGAAACCGACGGAACGCCACGCTGGCGCCACTTTCATTGGCTCGAGGCTCACGAGATTCCCGAAGGCGTAGGTGAGGTAGAGGAAGGGCATTGGCTCCTCGCTGTCCGTGAGCACGTGGATGGACGGACCCTTCGAGAGGCGTGGCTCAAGGAGTCGGAAGCACGCGCTATCGCGCTGCGGCTGACGTACCGGGTTCGCGACCTCCACGAGATGGGACTGGTCCACGGAGACCTGCAGCCTTCCAACGTCGTGCTCGATGCCGGACAAGATCCGTGGCTGATCGACCTACCGGTGCTGGCGACGCAGCCGGGTGACGCCGAACACGTGGCGGGCTCGGCTCCTCTCATGGCTCCCGAGCTATGGGAGGGAAGTGCCCCCCACACAGGGAGCGACGTGTACGCGCTGGGATGCCTGGTGACTTGGCTCTTGAGTGGGCACTACCCGCATACCGCAAACGACGTGGCGGGCTGGGCCGTCGCACACCGGAACGGGGAGCCCGATCTGGACGGTCTTCCCTCACCGATGTCCGGGGTGATCACCCGGATGCTGGCTCGTGAGCCCGAGCTGCGCCCCGAGGTCCAGGAGCTCGCCGACGCGCTCGTAGCGCTCGGAGCGAGCGCTCCATTTCCCCCGATGGCGGCCGGTGGAATCACGACGGTCGACCTCGGCGATGCGTCGACACACACAGTGCTGGTCGGACCGCGAGGGTCGGGGAAGAGCACGGCGCTTCGCGCAGCCGTAGCCCGTTGGGTGATCCCTAGCGTAGACGTGATCGTGATGTCCGCCAATCGCTGCGTGTCGGCGCTCGTCGCGGGAGAGGGCACCGGCCCCTGGAGCAGCGTCGAGGCGTTGGTTCGCGCAGTGGGGGAACTCCGTGGCGAGGCGTCGGAGCCGCCGTCGCTGCGCGGAGGGGACCGGTTGCACGTCTTCGAACAGCTCACGGAGTACACCCTGCGGGCGCTGGAGGGACGTCCCGTCTGCATCGCGTGGGACGACTTCGGATCCGTTCGCCCCGATACCCGAGCGTGGTGGAATCACTTCGTCGAAACGTGTCGCCGCCGCGATGCACCGGTCCGGACCCTGGTGGCGAGCGAAGCCGCATGGAATGGTCCGGGGGATGTCGTCGAGATCGAACCGCTCGACCGGGGGATCTGGAATCGCTGGCGGGCGACCACGGCCCGGGCCGAGGTCCGCACGATCGCCCAGGCGCGGTGGAAGCAGTTGGTCGCGGAGCACGGGGCGACGGTCGGCGGGATGCTGCGAAGCCTCGACCGTGAACTGGAGACCGAGGCGGCTCGGCGCGAGCGGCCCGACTGGAGCACGGACAAGCTCCGCGCCGTGCAGTCGGACTGGCGCGAGCGGGTCGAGGAACTCTCCCGGCAGTGCGCGTTCTCGGAAGTGATCGAGACGTGCGAGGGACTGCACCGAAGTCTCCTGTCGCGTGGGAAAGGGGACCCCGAGACGTACCACGATCTCCTCGCGGCGTGGACGAAGGCGGCGATCAGCACCGGGGGCGTGGAAGCGGCGCGGTCCCTGGAGGAGGCCCTGTCGGCCCACGATGGCCCCCTCGTCGCGATTCTGCACGCACGCCTGCTCAACGCGCTCGGTCGGCACGCGGAGGGGACCGAGCTCCTCGCGAACGTACGTTCGGACTCTTCGTCCGTGGAGGCGGAGATCGAATGCTGGCGGGCGCAGCTCGCCCTCTCCTCGGGGCGGATGGAGGACGCGGAGAGCCACGCCCGGCGCGGGCTCGATCTCGACCCGACTCCCGACGTATCGAACCACCTCGCGCTTCTCGCCCACGCCCCCTCGGCGATACGGGGGGTGGACGAGGCGCTGCGAGCGCTGGAAAGCCTCGCTGCGGAGTTCGAGACACGGAACGCCCCGGCCCTTCTGCGCGCTCGACTGCACGCCTATCGGGCGATCGGGCTGGGCCGCGCCGACAGACTCGACGAAGCGACGGACGCGCACCTTCGAGCGCTCGAGCAGGTGGAGCTCGGTGGGCTATCCGCGGAACTACCGACGTACCTCCTCAATGCTGGCACCGCCTACCATCGGCAAGGGCGCCTTGGGCTCGCCCGGGAATACTATGCGCGAGGGTTGCGCGTCGCGCAGTCATCGACGCGCGCGTCGACCCGCGCCCTGCTCCTGGCGAATCAGGCGAACATCGACCTCGCGCTCGGCCGGCTCGACGAGGCAGACGACCTGGTGCGCCGCGCTCTCGACGTCGCACGACAGGCCGGTCTCGGTTCGATCGAGGCGATGGGGCGTAGCGTGGAGGCCGACGTTCTCCTCGCTCGCGGGGAGGCGGATCGGGCCAGGGCCTCGTACGTGGGTATCCTCGAGGATCCATCGTTACGGCTCTCGGGCGCACAGCAGGTCGAGATCCGGCTTTCGCTGGTCGAGGCGGCACTGCAGACGGGTGACCTCGGAGAGGCGGGGCGGCTCCTCGCCGAGGCACGTCGTTTGATCGACGAGCACGACCTGGACGACCTCGAACACCATCACGGGATATTGCGAGCCCGCCTGCAATGGGCGGAAGGCGGAGAGCTCGAGACGATGGCGGGGATCGAACTGTTCCGTCGACACCTGTTGGCAGCCGAGGAAGCGGGGAACCATCGGTTGGTGCTGCAGCAGGCGCCCTATCTGACGGCCGCGCTTCGACGCGAGCAGTTGTCGGAGTTGCTCGCGGAGACGGGCGAGCTCGCCCAACGTTCCCGCAATGCGGTAGCTACGGGGCTCGGCCGTGACCTCCGGCGCGACTTCTTTGCGCAGCTCCCAGACCTCGGTTCGATCGCGGCTGCGGTCCCGAGCCCCGCATCTACGCCCCCGACCTCTCCCGTTCCGCCCTCCCCCTCCACCTCACCGGCCCCGCGCCGTGGCGGAGCTGACGTCGAACCGTTCTACCGAATGCTCAGCCTGAACGAGGTGATCCTTCATTCTGACGATCTCGGGGAGATGCTCCACGACGGGCTCGACATCGCCATGAGTCTCAGCGCCGCAGAGCGTGCGTTCGTCTTGCTTCGCGACGAGCAGAGCCGCGTCGGTGATTTCGCCGTGGCCGCGAGCCGCGACGTGGACGGGGACCCGATCCCCAAACCGCACCTCGAGGTGTCGCTGACGATCGCGGAAGAGGCCGCGCGAACCGGTCGGACGGTCGTCACCCTCAACGCGTCGCAGGATCAACGGTTCAGCCAGGCCCTCTCGGTCGTCGACCTCGACCTGACGAGCGTACTCTGCGTCCCGGTGCGGGATGCGAGTGGGCTCCTCGGCGCACTCTACCTCGACCACCGTTTCCGTCCGGGCGTCTTCGAGGGAGAAGTGCCTCGGATGATGGAAGCCTTCGGCCACCAGCTCGCGCTCGCGATCACGAACGCGCGACGGCTCGAAGAGCTCCGGACCGAACGTGCGCGGCTCGCCCAGACACAGGAAAAGCTCGCGGAACTGCTCGCGGAACGCGAGACGGAGCTCGAGAGTCTCGAGCGTCGATGTGCGGAGCTCAGCGACCAGGTGGAACGTGGCGTGTCGGGGTCGCTGCGCGGCAAGTTCCCGAAGATCGCGTTTGGGTCGCGAGAGATGGAGAAGGTTCTCGCCCAAGTCGAGCGGGTCGCGAGAGGTGACATCCCCGTGGTGGTGAACGGTGAGTCCGGCGTCGGCAAGGAGCTCGTCGCCCAGGCGATTCACGAGGCGAGCCCGCGCCGCGAGGGTCCTTTCGTCGCGTTCAACTGTGGTGCAGTGAGCGAGAACCTGATGGAGTCGGAGATGTTCGGCCACGTCAAAGGGGCGTTCACCGGGGCTGACCTCGACCGACAGGGCCTCTTCATGGCAGCTCACGGCGGCACGATCTTTCTCGACGAGGTTGGAGAGATGCCGATGTCGATGCAGGTGAAGCTGCTGCGGGTCCTCCAGGAACGCCAGGTGCGTCGCGTCGGTGAGACGAAGAGCCGTCCGGTCGACGTACGGGTGGTCGCGGCGACCAACCGGGACCTCGCCGTGATGGTCGAACGGAAGAAGTTCCGCGAAGACCTCTACTACCGACTCGCGGCCTTCGTGATCGAGATTCCTCCGCTGCGGGATCGGCGCGACGACATTCCGCTCATCGCGGCGAGCTTGCTCGAACGTATCGGCACCGAGGCGGGGCGCGAGGTGCGGCTCGCGCCCGACGGCGCCCGGCTGCTGCGGCAGTGCGAATGGCCGGGGAACGTACGCGAGTTGGAGAACACGCTGCGGGCGGCCGCCGTCCTCACGGAGTCCGAAGAGATCGGCGAAGAGCAACTCGCCCCGCTCGTCCGCGTCCGGAGCGTACCGGGACGCCCTTCCAGCCCGACGAAGCGCACCGAGACGCGCGGACGACGGCGAAAAGCGAACCGCGAAGACGTCGTCGAAGCGATGCGACGGGCCGGCGACGATCGGACGAAGGCGGCGGAGATTCTGGGGGTGAGCGAGCGAACGCTCTACCGATATCTCAGTCGGTGGGATTTGTATTGAGGTGAGAACCCGCGGCTGGAAGAGACTGTCGCGAAAGGGGGCCGTTGGGCTTCGCCCAAACCCACCAGGGGATTCTCCCCT
>CAYPJU010000034.1:0-57050 GCA_964411125.1 uncultured Bradymonadales bacterium
ACCCGCTGCCCGCATACGCCACGTTCGTTACGCGCGGTAGATGGAGTCGAGGCGCTCGCGGGCTCGTCCGAGTGCTGTGTCGAACTTGCCGAGCTTCTTGCCTTCCAGGGACGTGGACATGTCGGCGAGCGACTCGACCATGTCGATGTCGAGGGCGACTTCGAACTTCGACAGCACCGTTACGGCGACATATCCGAGGGCGTTGAGACCGAATCGACCGAACGGCGAACGGCGCGAGTAGGTGGCGACGATGAGGTTGGTGGTGTGGTCGTCTTCGGGGACGAAGAAGACCGCGGTGCGCAGGTGCTCGCGGAGCTCGGCGGACGTACGGTCGCGCCAGATGTGGTCGTAGACGGTGTAGACGGGGGAGAAGTAGGTGGTCCATTCGTCGGTGAATTCGTCGCCGGTTCGAATCTTCGCGATGGGGTAGAGGAGCTTGGGCACCGGTTTCTGCGGCCCGACGTTCTTGACCCACACGGAGTCGTCGTCGGAGCGAGTTTCGGTCGTGACGTTGTCGAGGTCGGGGTAGCCGAGGAGCGCGTGGGTGCTGGGGGTGTGTTCGACCTCGATGAAGTTGTCGAGGACGAGCTCGAGCGGCGCCTGCACGGTGCGTCGGAACGTGCTGACGTGGTGGAAGCCGTCGACGGCGAGTCGGGGGAAGGTGGCGACCGTGTCGGACGGCTTCACCCAGACGAGGCCGTAGCGTTCGATGGCGTCGAAGCGCTCGACGCGAGCGTGCTTGTTGCGGGCGGGGGGGACGACCGCCTGGCCGTCGCGATCGAAAGCCCAGCCGTGGTAGGGGCAGACGATGTTGTGGTTTTCGATGCAGCCGGCGCTCAACCGCATGCCGCGGTGCGGGCAGACGTCGCGTAGCGCGGTGACGCGGCCGCCGGCGGCGCGAAAGACGACGAGCTCGGTCTCTGCGACGCGGACGGCGACGGGGGCGTCCGTCACCTCGCTGTCGAGGAGGACGGGGTGCCAGTGATCAATTTCGGCCACGATGTTTCTCCGAGAGGGTGTCGGCGAGCCGTATCGCTTCGCGTCTGATGTCGTGGAGCGCGCCGGTGGCCGGGTTGCGGAAGCCGACGAAGTAGAGCCCTTCGACGGCGGTGGGCGCCGCGTGGCGGGTCGGGTACCCGCGGTCGTCGAGGACGAGTTCCGCGTCGTCGAGCCATTCGGTGAGCCCCGACCGGTAGCCGGTGGCGAGGACGATGTCGTCGACCGGCCGAGAGGTGCCGTCGACGAACTCGACCTCGTCGGCGGAGACTTCTCTGACGCCGGGGACGACCTCGATGGCTCCCTGCCGGATGAGCTCCACCGTGCCGATGTCGATGAGCGGTACTCGCCCTTCGTCCTCGAGCATGCTGATGGGGCCGCCAGCGGGACGGTGGATGCCGTACGCTTCCAGGTCGCCGTAGAGCAGCTCGCCGACGCCGCGGCCCACCGCGTCGGCGATGGGCCGCGGCAGACGCGAGAGGAGGAGGGCGGACTGATGGGAAGGGACGCCGAAGAAGTCGCGTGGCTGCACGTGGACCTCGCTACGGACGACGAGCGCCGGCCGTGCGCCGCACTCCCAGAGGTCGATGGCGATCTCGCCGCCGGAGTTCCCGCAGCCGACGACGAGGACGTCGCGGTCCGCGTAGTCGCGGCCGCTGTAATAGTCGCGTGAGTGGGTGACCGTTCCCGCAAACCTCTCGAGGCCGGGGAGGGCGGGGCGGTTGGGGACACCGTTGTAGCCGGTGGCGACCACGACGCGCCGCGGACGCGCTTCGGTCCCATCGGCGAACTCGACGGAGAACCGGTCGTCGGAACGTCCCAGCCGGGTCACGCGCTTGCCGAAGTGAGGTCGTATCGAGAAGTGGCGAGCGTAATCGGCGAGGTAATCGACGATCTGCTGCCGCGACGGATAGGTGGGGTAGTGGTCGGGGAAGGGGCGAAAGGGGAGAGCGCTGTGTTCGGCGGCGGTGTGCAGACGCAGGCGTTCGTAGTGGCCTCGCCAGGAGCTGCCGACGTCTTCTGCTGCATCGACGATGGAATGGGTGACGCCGACGCGGCCGAGGGCGGCGGCGGTGGCGAGTCCAGCGGGACCGGCTCCGACGATGAGGGTTTCGGCGTCGATCATGTGGTTGAGGTTACAAGAAAAAAATCCGCGCAACGAGCCGTCCATGGCTGTTGCGCGGATGAACTTTTGGGGTGACCCAGATCGTCCTTGATCAGAAGCAGGTCATTCAGGTGATCTATCAGCGCCGTAAGTTGTTGAATTTAGATCAAAAACAGGCAGTACTGTTTCGGCGCTGATCGTTGTGATCTCCTTGATTTCCTTGGTCATTCCCGACGAGTTGGCCGCAGGCTATGCCTCGGATCCGGGATCGTCAAGGACTTTTCTTTCTCTTTTTTTCGACAATCTGCTGGAGGTTCTTGGGCTTTCAGGAAACTCAACAACTTGGGGGTAGTTGTTTCAAGTGATTTCTCGACGAGTGTACAGGTGGAGGGGTTACGGGGGTTGGTTGGGGACCCGGAAAACCTGCTAGAAAGTGTGACCTTCTACGGAGCGAGCTGATGGAGAGCGTGCAGGTCGAGATTTCGGATGGCATCGCGACGGTGACTTTGAACCGTCCGGCATCGTTCAACGCCATCGACGACGAACTTGCGCGGGGGTTGGCAGACGCGTCGGAGTCGCTCGCCGGGGACGCGAGCGTGCGCTGCGTCGTCTTCACGGGAGCGGGGCGTGCTTTCTGCGGCGGCGGTGACCTTCGGAAGGTGCAGTCTCTGGCGGAGGGGACGACGGTGGGGGCGGTCTTCCACGACATCGCGGGGACGTTCCACGAAGCGATCGAGACGATTCGAGAGATGCCGAAGGCGGTGATTGCCTCGCTGAACGGTCCTGCCGCGGGGGGCGGGTTTTCGCTGGCGCTGGCGTGCGACTACCGCGTCATCTCGGACGCGACGTTCATGCAGCTCGCGTACACCTCGCACGGTCTGAGCATCGACGGCGGCGGGACGTTCACGCTGCCGCGGTTGGTGGGGGAGGCGAACGCGATGGCGATCGCGTTGATGGACGAGCGCATCGACGCGGAGCGCGCGCTACGGTTGGGGCTGGTCCACGAAGTGGTGCCGGCGTCCGAGCTCGCGGACCACACGCGTCGGCTCGCCGAGCGCTTCGCGCGGATGCCGACCGCGGCGATCGGGCGCACGAAGCGATTGTTCAACCGTGCGTTTCACTCTTCGTTGTCCGAGCAGTTGGCGGCGGAGCAGGAGGGGATTGCCGAGGCGGGGAACCATCCCGAAGGGGTGGAGGGGATGGCGTCGTTTCTGCAGAAGCGGAAGCCGAACTACGGCTGACAGGCGGCGCCGAGCGCGTCGTCGCAGGTCGCGCCGGCGCCGGCGGCGACCTGTTCGCACTGATACTTCCAGCAGTCGAAATTCGCGCCGCTCTGCGCGCCTTCCTCGCGCGGCAGCATGCTGACCTCTTCGGCGCACGCGTTTCTGGCCTCGACGTCGTCGGGGCCCCAGCGGTCGTGGAAGGGATCGTGGCACGAGAGCAGCATGCAGTCGCAGTACGAGAAGTGGACCGCCTGGACCTGGTTGCCGAGGTCGGGCGCGACGCCGAGGTCGTGATGACCGCCTCCGTCTTCGTGTTGGTGCCCACCGTCGGCACGATGCGCGGCGTCGCCGTGGTCGTGTCCTGCGTCGCCATCGGCGTGGGTCCCATGGTCGTGGTCGCCGTGGTCGTGTCCCCCGTCCTCGTCGTGTTCGTGGTCCCCGTGGCACCCCGCAGCGAGGAGGACGGTGAGGACCAATGCGGCTCGGTCAGCGCTTCGTCTCATCGGAGAATTCTTCGGTTTCGGGGTAATCGGGGAGGCAGCTCGCGGCGAGCTCTATCCAGTCGAGCAGGCCGGCGTAGAGCGGGTCGTCGAACGAAAGGAATTTCGAGCCCCCACGGTGCTCGATGCCGCCGAGGTCGGGGGTGAGCGGCTTGAGGAGCACGCGGCTTCGGCGCGGATTGTCGAGGTCGACGGCGCCGAGCTCGAACAGGTGGCGGATGGTGGCCCTGGCGCCCTCCAACGTCCGGCCGTCGGCGACCCACATCGGCGCGCCGCCGATGCCGCCGATCGCGCCGCCGGGGGAGTGGCAGTGGCCGCAGCGCCCTTCGGACGGAAACGAGTGGTCGTAGAAGGCGCGGGCGAGCCCGTCGTCGCTGCAGCCGTAGTTTGCACGGGTCAGGGCAGGCAGTTCGGGGCCGGTGTCGGGGGCGACCCCCATGTCAGCGGTTCCAGCGTCGGAACCGGCGTCGGCGAGCGGGGTCTCGTCGGGGAGTTCGCAAGCGAGCGGACCGTCGCACGAAGTCTGCATGCACTTGGACGACCACTGGATCCACTGCAGGAACCCGTCGTATTCGGCGCGCGCCATCTCAGTGGTCGGGTCGCCGTCTTCGCGGATTCCGCGGGAGATGAGTTCGAGGATCTTGCTCTCCTCCGGGTTCTGCAGGTCGACGAATCCGTCGGCGGCGAGGCACGCCATCGACGAGCACGGGTCGTCCGAGACGAACGCGGCGAGGTTCACCTCCTTTGCGTGGCACTCCGAACACGAGCTGTCGGCGCCGTCGCTGACGAGCGGCAGGATTCGCTGTTCGAAGACGGCGCCCGGGCCCTCCTCGCATGCTGCGAGGTCGTCCGGATCGTAGCCCGTATCGTGTTCGGAGTCGCCCTCGCCCGGCGTGGCACCGGCGTCGACGTGCTCGGGGTTCGACGAGCACGCAGCGACGAGCATGACGGCGAGGAGCAATGTCGGGCGGGTCCATCGAGGCATCGGCTCACTCTGGAGGAGGAGCGGCTGCAAGTCAAAGCAGGGTGCGTCGCCCTCAGGTTCGAACGGCGTTCGGCGAGATGGACCGCCGGAGTCCGTCGCGGCGCGAAGGACGGGTCTCCGCCGCTGGCCCTGGCTCCTTCGTCGCCAGGACCGCTCGCTCGGCGAGCTGGACCGCCGGGCTCCGTCCCGGCGCGGACGACCGGCCTCTGCGCCGGTCGCCGTCGGACAGCCCCTCGCCGCCGGCTCTGGCTCCTTCGTCGCGAGGACCGCTCGCTCGGAGCCTCTGATTGTCGAAATTGGCGCCGCAGGTAGGGCGGGTCAGCGGCAGAACGACTCGAGCGCTTCCTGACAAGAGGCGGCGACCACCTCGTCGCCCAGGGCACCATCGCCGGATGCGCCGGAGAACGTGCACTGGCACGCCCAGTACTGTGGTTTGCTTTCTGGATCTCGCTTGCAGCTGACCCGTTTCGCGCCGTCGTCGAGGACCTCTTCGCAGGCGACATCCTCAGGAGGGGGACCGCATGCCGCGCTGACGACCTCGTCGCAGCTCGAGCCGTCGGCCTCGACGGTCACCGTAGTGCCATCGATGCAGGTGCAGTCGTAGGGGTGGAATTCGGTCCCGCCCTGGACGCAGATCCCCTGTGGCTGCGAGCACCCGCTGGCTGACGGGCGACAGGATCGCAGGGCGTTCTCGCACGAGGCGACCCTGGTGATGGTCGCGTCGTAGTAGGAGCAATAGCATGCGAATTCGTCGATCGACCCGGTCGGCTCGCATTCGTCGTCGTCTTTGGAGCACCCCTGCGAGCAGTGCCGCCAGAGGGCCGTACCGCACTCTTCGGCGGTGCTTTGCGTGGGGGTGAGTGCGGGGTCGCCGGGGCAGGCACAGGACCATTGCTCGTCCAACCACTTGCAGGCACCGAGCGACTCGTAAACGCAATCCGCGCTCATTTCCGCCTCTTCCGGACAAGCCTGGGCCAATGCCTCGTCGCAGTCGAGACTCGCATCGGCTTCGGCGGCCCGCCCGCCGCAGTGACAGGACCAGGACGCCTCCGCGTCGTCGGCAGGTCGAGAGCAATCCGAAGTCTGCGCTGCGCCATCCCAGACGGAGAGGTCACAGTGGACCGCCCCTCCCGATGATGGTCCGATGGTCGTTCCATCGTTCCGAAGGGTTTCTTCGTGGGACGCGCCGGGAGTACACCCCAGCATCGTCGAGACGACAATCCATCGTGCTTTGAAGTTCATGGGGGGGAGCGTAGCGGCACCTGAAATCAGGATCCAAAGGCTCGGTCGGAAGGCTGCCGGGGTGGGAACGAGAACGAGAATCAGAGCGAGGGGGAGCGGTCGGGAGCAGAAACCGTTCGTTGCAACCAGTCGGTGGAGAGGACTACACTCGCGGCCCCCCTGTGTAGATCGGCATGGCGAGCGAGCCCTCCATAGTGAGCAAGGACGCGCCGCGTTCGAACCAGTTCGGGATGTTCGGCGGTGTCTTCACGCCGTCGATCCTCACGATCCTGGGCGTGATCATGTTCATGCGGACGGGGTACGTCACGGGTCAGGCGGGCGTTCTGGCGGCGGTGGCGATCCTCGTCATCTCGAAGAGCATCACGTTTCTGACGGGACTGTCGATCTCGGCGGTTTCGACCAACACGAAGGTGGAGGGGGGCGGTGCCTACTTCCTGATCTCGCGCTCTCTGGGGGCGGAGTTCGGCGGGGCGATCGGGCTAGCGCTCTTTCTGGCGCAGGCGCTCTCGGTCCCGTTCTACATCCTCGGTTTCGTCGAGGCGATGACGACGACGTTCCCGGAGATGACCGAGGACTTCCTGTTGCTCGGGGTGGTCACGACGGTCGGGTTGTTTGCCATCAACTACGTGGGAGCAGGCTGGGCGATCAAGGCGCAGTACGGCATCTTGAGCGTCTTGGTTCTGGCGATCGTCACGTTTCTCGGCGGCGCGATCCTCGAGTTCGACCCGGAGCTGGTTCGGCAGAACTGGGAGCCGGTCTACGGGGGGGACACGAGCTTCTGGGTCATCTTCGCAGTCTTCTTTCCGGCGGTCACCGGAATCATGGCTGGCGTGAACATGTCGGGGGACCTGGCCGAGCCGGAGAAATCGATCCCGAAGGGGACGCTGCTGGCGATCCTGGTCGGCTTCGTCGTCTACTTCCTTCAGATCGTCATCACGGGGGGGTCGACGCCGCGGACCGAGCTGGTCGGCGCGCCGTATGATTCGCTGCTGAATCAGTCCCTCTTCGGCGCGAGTTTCTTCGTAGTGGGCGGCGTCTTCGCGGCGACGCTCTCGAGCGCCATCGGCTCGATGCTCGGTGCCCCGCGCATTCTGCAAGCGCTGGCCCGCGACGATATCTTCCCGGGCCTCGGATTCTTCGCGAAGGGGACTGCCGAAGGGGACGAGCCGCGTCGGGGGTTGTGGCTCACGTTGTTCATGACGTTGGGCGTCCTCTTCTTCGCCGGGAACGGAGCGGGGGGCGGAGCGCTGAACGCGGTGGCTGTCGTGCTGACGATGTTCTTCCTGTTCACCTACGGGATGACGAACATGGCAGCGTTCATCGAGCAGTTCAGCCGCAACCCGTCGTTTCGCCCGCGCTTCCGCTACTTCCACTGGACGACGGCGCTCCTGGGGGCGGTGGGTTGTTTCGGCGTCGCCTTCCTCATCAACCCGCTCGCGGCGGTCGTGTCTTTGCTCCTCGTCTCGGTCGTCTTCGTCTTCGTCTCCCGTCGCGTGCTCGAGACCTCGTTCGGAGACGCCCGGCGAGGATTCTACTACGAGCGGGTCCGACGAAATCTGCAGAAGCTGCGGTCGCATCCGCCCCATCCGAAGAACTGGCGACCGACGTCGATCGTCTTGTCGGGGAATCCGGCGACGCGGCTGACGCTGACGCACTACGCGAACTGGATCGAGAGTGGCCGGGGGATCGTGACGCTCGCGAACGTCCTCGAGGGGGATTTCCACGACAACGTTCGGAAGCGGCGAGAGGCGAAGGCGGAGCTCGAGGCGCACATCCGGGAGCACGACGTTCAAGCTTTCGTCGAAGTCATCGTCGCGGAGACCTTCGATTCGGGGCTGAGCGTGCTCTTGCAGTCGCATTCGATCGGCCCGCTGAAGCCGAACGTGATGTTGGTCGGCTGGCCGAACCAACCATCGGACCCCGTGATGTGGGTTCGCCATCTCAGGCTGGCGCTGGAGCTCGAGATGAGCCCGGTGATCGTCGTGGATCGGGGACTTCCGGAGAAGCAGCCGAAGCGCATCGACGTGTGGTGGCGCGGCCAGAGAAACGGGTCCCTCATGGTGATCCTCGCCTACCTGATGACGAGGAGCTGGACCTGGTCACGCGCGGAGCTTCGCCTCCTGAAGATGCTCGAACCCGGAGAGTCGGTGGAGCATGCGACGGAGCAGCTCGCGAGTTTGATCGAAGCGGCGCGGATCGAAGCGGACCACCTGGTGGTGCCGAGCGGAGACTTCAACGACATGTTGAAGAAACACTCGAGCGATGCCGACGCGGTGTTCCTCGGCTGCTCGCCTCCCCCGGACGAGGGGGCAGCGGACTTCCACGCGTTCTACTCCGAGCTCGTGGAGGGGCTTCCCACGACGATCATCGTGAGCTCCGCGGGGCAGGCCGACCTGCTGAGTTGATTCCGACGAGAGGGCGGGGTGCAACGGGTTGGCAGCGTGGTGCGGGCCTATGTGCCCGCACAGCTTCTCGGATGCGCGGCGACAGAGCCCCGCGCGACGATTACGCGGCGAGAAACTCCAGCACCCGCGAGCAGCGCTCGGGGTGGGTGAGGTGAACATGGTGGTGGCCGTCGACCCTCAGGAGTTCGGCGGCATCGAGGGCGTGGAGGCGCTGTTCGGCGTCGCCGTGGTCGCCGGGGTAGTCGAGGCTGTCGGAGGGGCGAATCACGAGGGTTGGGGCGGTGATCGACCTGAGGAACGCGAGGACCTGGGGCTCGGTGAACCGGACTAGGGAGCGTCCGACCAGCCGCGGATCATGGGAGAAGACGACGCCGTCGTCGACCGCGCGGGTCCCTCGTTCGACGAGCAGTCGGGCTGCTTCGTCGCTCATGTAGGGGAGGGCGTGGAGCTTGCGCTCGACCGCGGCGTCGATCGAATCGTGGACGCGAGGGGAACGAGGCTCGACCCGCCGGCGTCCTTTCAGCGCGCGGGCGAGATTCTCGGGTGCCGTCTCGGGACGGTTCGTGAAGGGGCCGAGCCCGTCCAGCAGGACGAGCCGTTCGACACGGTCGGGGAGCGCGCCCGCGTAGAGTGCGGAGATACCGGCGCCCATCGAGTGCCCGAGCAGTGAGCACTCCGTCCAGCCGAGGGCGTCGAGGATGCGATCGACCCAGGCCACCCAGTCCACGTAGTGGTATTCGGCGTGGGGAGCGAGCCAGTCGGAGCGGCCGTGGCCGGGGAGGTCGATGGCGACGAGCTCGAGCTCGTGCGGTAGCGCGCCGAGCGGAACGAACGAAGCGGCGTTGTCGAGCCACCCGTGCAGGGCGAGGACGCGGCGCGGCCCTTCGCCGAGCCGTAGGCCGGCGAGCTGAAGGCCCGCGCAGTCGAGGCGAACTTCCTGGATCACGATCTCGGCGATGTCACGGGTTGACGGGCGTCCGGCCTTCGAGGGTCGCGTCGATGACGAGCCAACCGTCGCGGACGGCCAGCGGGAGGACCTGCTCGAACGTCAGCATGAGGTTCGCAAGGGCGGGCGCGATTCCGCCCAGCCCGGAAAGGTCCGGAGCGGGAAGAGGGATCGAGAGCCCGCCGGCGAGCGCTGCCGTGAACTCCGGCCAGACCTGGCGCTCGATGACGTCCTTGAGAGCTTCGGCGTCCAAGATCGGCGTCCCTTCGGAGGCCGAGATGAGCCACGTCTCGATTTGCGGTTCGGTGCCGATGGTGACGCTGAGGGCGCCGTTGTCGAGCCCGAGGTCGATGCCGGTCGACAGGGAGACGCCGTACCGGTCGATTCGCCCGACGAGCTCCGTCTCGATCTCGACCTGGCCGAGCTCGATGACGAGGCCGAAGGGCTCGCCGCGGACCGGGGGGCGCACGACGGGGGGCAGCTTCGCGGCGAGCTCGGCGCGTTGCGCGTTGACGGGGACGATGTCGGTGATGTCAGCGTCGAGGAGTCCCGCGTCCCACAGCGCATGGAGCAGGGAGTTGACGAGGGCGAGCGGGATGCCGAACTGGATGCGCCCGCTGTCGAAGAAGGAGGGCTCGCCGGCGTTGGGCCAGAAGCGCGAGTAGCCTCGCGACTCGGGGTGAATGCCGCTGTTGGATGCCGACGCGTCGAGCGCGAGCGAGGCGTCGAGGTGATGCCGCCAGGCGGTGTCGACCGCTTCGACGCCGCCGTCGATCGTGAGTGTGATCGGCTGGCCGAGGCCGGTGTCGAGGTCGAATGTCTGGCCCGCCAGTACGTCGTCGAGCGCGGTCAGAACGTCGATGAGGATCGCGGGGAGCTGGTCGACGAATGCGGTCTCGAGGGTGTCGACCAGGAGGTCTTCGACGGTGGTGCGGAGCAGGCTCTGCGCGAGGGCGAAGATCGCGTTGACCTCGGGGGCCGTGAAGGCGGGGTTCAGTGCGTCGATCGACACCGCGAGTCCGCTGACGGTGACCTCGATCGGGTCGGACGGCGAGGCTTTGTCGACGTCGATCTCGACGAGCGCCGAAATCGCGCCATTGATCTGCCCGTCGAGGGAGAGCTGCGTGTTGTCGAGGGTAATGTCGCCCTCGGTGAAGGCGATGAGGTCGGAGACCTGGATGAAGACTTCGAGGCCGTCGTCGGTGATGTCGAGCTGCACGAGCGGCTTTCCGATCGAGACCTGGGTCACGCGAAGGAAGAGCTCGTTACTGTCGAAGACGGGGTCGGGGATCTGTGCGGACAGATCGATGTTCCGAACGACGAGCTCGAGGATGTCGGCGAGGTCTTTGGTGACGAACGTGCCGTCGGGGGCAGTTCCGACGCGGACGCGGTCGTCGACGAAGAGCTGGCCGAGCCGGAGGACGATCGCCTGCGCGAACGAGACGGGGGGCTGGCCGGGGACGACGTAATCGGCGGCCCACAGGACGTCGGCGACGGCTTCGGAGGTGGTGGGGTGGAACCCGTCGGTCGCCTCGACCTGGACGGTGTTGATGCCCCATCGAGGGGTCAATTGGGTGGCGAACGCGCCGTTCTCGTCGAGATCGACTTCGACGCCGTTCACGAAGGCGCGCGGTTCTCCGAAGGTGTCGGTCACGGTGCCGGTGACGTCGATCATCGGGTTGGCGGAGGCGTCGAGCTGGGCTCCGGGTGTGGGACTCGTCAGAGTGATGGTCGGCGGGGCGTCGTCGACCACGACTTCGTCCCATCCGCAGACCGGCGCTCCCTCGAGCCCGTCGACCAGAGTACATGCGGTGAAGCGGACGGTACCCTCGCGGAGGAGTTCGTAGCGGTCCTCGACCGCCATCGCGGCGTCGGCGGGTTCGACGGTGATGACTACGTCGAACTCGTGGGGGTCGCCGAAGGCGTCGAAGGTGTCGACGATCGGCAGCAGGCGTTGGCCGGTGCTGTAGGTTTCACGCGCGGGCTCCATCGACACGAAGACGCCGGACGGGATCGGTTCGCGCGGCCCCATGTCGGGGTCGGGGGCCCCGTTGTTTTCCGGGCCGGCATCGGTCTCCACCGGATTGCCCATGTCGTCTTCGATGACGACGGTACCGTTGTTCGACGCCGCCGGCTGCGGGTCGTCCTCGCCGCAGCCGCCACAGGCGGTGAGCCCGAGGGCGACGAAGAACGTCGAGAGGAGCTTCAGGTTTCGCGTCGCAAGTCGTCGTTTCGTAGTCATTTCAGCGTACTCCGAAGCTGCCCTGGAGGAGGTAGTGGCGCGGGTCGACTTCGAGCGTGGGATTGTTGATGCCGAGGACGGCGTTCGCCGGAAGTCCGTACTGCGAGAGAGACGAGGGGATGCTGAACGTCGGGATTGGGAGGGCGGGGAGCGACTGGTTCAGCGAAGTGTCGACGACCGACTGGATGAGGCTGCGGAGGAACCCTTCGAGGACCGAGCGGGTGGTGGCGTCGAGGGAGACGTCGGACGTGGAGAAGAACAGCTCCTCGATGTTGATGCTGCCAAAGATCAGGTCATCGCCGGAGACGCTGACGGAGGCGCTGGCGCGCGCGCCGAGTGTGACGTTGAGAGGCTCGTCGAAGATCCCTGGATAGGTGAGGGCGACGTTCATTCCGCCGAGGCTGAGCTGCACGGTACCGTCCGACAGGTTCTCGACCACGGGGGGGAGCGACGTACCGATGACGGCGGTCGCCGCGGCAGGGAGTCCGCCGCCGAGGTCGGCGCCGGTGATGGTGGCGTCGAAGAGTCCTCCGCGCCAGAGCGCATGCAAGACGTGGTTGAGCACTCCGACGAAGACGCCGACTCCGATGGGGCGAGTGATGCTCGGCTCCCCCCACACGCTGCTCTGAAGGCGTGGGACGCCGAGTGAGGCGTTGCCGTTACGAGTGAGGGTGGGGCGGAAGCGGGTCCCGATCCCGACCGCGAAGCGGCTGTTGCTCACCCAGAGGCGGCTGAACTGCAAATTGAAGCGGACGCCGACCGTGCCGGATCCGTCGAGGGTCGGGACGTTGAAAGTCGTGCCGAGGGTGTCGATGTCGAGAGAAGAGACGACGCCATCGATCACCTCGTCGAAGCTGTCCTCGACGAAGCCGCGTAGGGTATCGGCGATGAGGTTGCGCACGGTGCCGTTGAAGAGTGCGACGACGAGGTTGACGATCGCTCCGTCGAGCCCGTTGAACTGGGTGCTGACGTCGCCGACCTCGACGCTGACGCTGTTGGGCCGGATGGAGGCGCGCGGCTTTCCGTTGATGAGCTCGAGGTCGATGGTGAGTGTGACGTCGATGTAGTCGGTGGTGACCCATCCACGGGTCGAGCCATCGATCTCGCTGACGGTGTAAGGAACGTAGACCTTCACGCCGAAGTCCTCGATGCGCGCGTTTGCCCGCACGCCGCCGGGGACGAGCTGAAGGCTGGTCGTGGCGGGGCCGACGCGGATGTCGCCGTCGTACTCGAGGCCCCATCCGAACCAGCAGACGCAGAACCCGAAGATGCACGTCTCGGTGACGCAGGTTTCGGGCTGCAGCGGGTTCGCTGCCTCGAGCGCGGTGTCGACCTCGTCGACGATCCCGGGGCTGTTGACCACGGCGTGGAGGAGGTCGTTGAGGCTGTCGAGGTCGGCGGGGTTACCGTCGTCGATCGCCCCCTGGAGCATCTTGAGGACGACGGCGTGGTCCATGAAATCGGACTCTCCGGACCAGTGATTGGAGAGGAGGAACGCGCAGGAGCGGCTGTTCTCCTCGCCGAACTCGTCGGTGGCGACGACCTCGACGAAGTTGATCCCCCACTGCGGGTTGACCTGCGCGCTGAACGAACCGTCGGGTTGCACCGTGACTCCCTGTCCGTCGACGAGGAGCGAGTCGACGCCGTTGGCGTCGTTGACGGATCCGGTGAACGTCAGCGGCTGGCCCGGAACGCCATCGACCATCGAGCCGTCGACGGGGTCTCCGCATTCGATGGCGGGACCCTCGCCGTTGACGACGATGGTGACGTTCTGGGTGAGCGGAATTCCGGTCTCGGTCGGACCCTCGACGGTGACCGTGACGACGTAGGTCCCTTCGACGGAGAAGCGGAATCGCCCGGTGCCGAAGGTGGTCCACCCCGACTGCTGGTCGACGGTCATCGTGACCTTCGCGTCGGGGATGACGTTTCCGTACTGGTCACTGACGATGTAGCTGACCCCGACGACCTGATCGAGGCCGTAGACCTGCTGGTTCGGTGCGAGCGTGACGACGAGCGACGCGGGAAGTCCGGGGACGACTTCGACGGAGACGGCCTGCTCGTGATCGAGACCAGGCACGAAACACGAGAGGGTGTAGACCCCCGCCTCGGTGATCGTGGCCTGGTGATCGACGACGTCGACGCCGCCGCCCTGCGGGGTGATGTTCAAGGAAGACTCGAGGTTGTCGTCGGCCGGATCGACCTCGTTCCCGTACGCGTCGTAGTAGGTGCAGGTGGCGGTCACCGTGTCACCGGCCACGATCTGCGCGCTGTCTACGGTAATGGCGGAGGTTCTGGGTTCGCCGGGGAGGACTTCGACCTCGGCGGGTTCGACATCGACGAGCCCCAGGGACGGCGCGGCGCATCGGACGGTGCCGACGCCGGCGCGGGTGCCGATCCAGTTTCCGGCGTCTTCCACGAAGGAGCCTTCGGGGGCGACGGCGATAGTGAAGGTCGGGGGCACCTCCGGCTCGACCACGTCGCCGCGCTCGTCGAGCAGACGGCACGTGATGGAGAGCGGGTCACCGACGCGAACGGGTGAGACGACCGTCGTCTCGACCGATCGCGGCAGGGGTGGGTACGACAGGTCGGGGAAGACGATGCTGCTGTCGACGGTGTCCATGTCCTGCGGCTCGGGACCGCCGGTGTCCGGGGTCTCGTCGCTCCCCATGTCGAGCTCGACCGGCGCACCGGTATCTTCCTCGCTCGTGTCGATCGGCGTCGCTTCGTCCGTGCCGCAGGCCGCCAGGGCCAGCACCAGCGCCGTCGCCAGCGTGAGCTTCCAGGAGGTCGTCATCTCCACCTCGTCCTTTCCGTAATCCGCGTTGGGCTTCGGGTTGCTCCGATTGTACGGAGAGCTTCGATCCACAGCAAACGCGCCGCGGGTCCGCGAGCGAATTCGATCCCTTTGAACACCTGTCAGGTAATGTCAGGTGATATCCCACATGGGTTCTGTATAGTCGATGGTGGTGGTGGACGGTGGTGCAAAGGACACACTGGACACGGAGCAGCACGAAATGCAGTCGCGTCGAACTCTGCTGGCGAGCATCTTTCTCCCCCTTCTGGCGTGCGGTGATCCCGCGCCTCGGACCGAATCGCAGCCGACCCCGCCGATCTCCGGTGAGGCCGTCACCGCCATCGACGCTCGAGCTCCGGAAGGGTTCGAGCCGCCGACGATCGATCATTGGGTCGTAGCGGGGGAGGAGATCTACTACCTGCGCAATCGTCGGGGGACGATCGAACTGCCTCCGGCTTCCGAGCCGTTCACGCACATCGAGATCCACGCGTCGCTCGGCGCGATGGAGGTTCGGGCGACCGACGAAGCGGGCGCCGTGGTGCTGGATTGGTCCGCGGTGGAGCCCGCAGCGGACGACTCGCAGCCGGCAGCGATCGAGCGCGAGCTCGTCCTCGACCGTCCGGCGGTGCGGCTGTGGTTCCGCAGCGCGGAGGGTATGGAGTTCGCACGCTTCGCGGTGAGCGATCACGCTCACGGCCACGATAGCCTGGACGCGACCTGGGAAGGCGGGACGACTCGTGCCGCCATCGCGGGCCGGTGGATCCCGTCGAACGAGGCGCTCGAACTCGCCAACCAGCAGTACCTGCCGTATTCGGGGGCTCCGTCGAGCTGCTCGGGGACGTTTCTGGCGGGGACGCGCGAGGTCGCAGATTATCTGAAGGCGACGTTCGAGGGGGCGACGAGCTACGGCGGGTACTCGTGCCGCGCGAACACGGCGAACACGAGCCAGCTCTCGGTCCACGCTTCCGGGCGGGCGATCGACCTCTTCGTACCGTTGGACGGCGGGGAGGCCGACAACGATCTCGGCGACCCGATCGCGAACTACCTGATCGCGAACTCGGAGGAGCTCGGGATCGAGTTCATCGTCTGGGACCGGACGAGCTGGGGCGCGCACCGCGACGCCCCGAAACACCGCGCGTACACGGGCCCGCATCCCCACCACGACCACCTGCACATCGAACTCTCGCCGTCGTCGGCGCGGACGACGGGGCGGACGTTCCCGACGCCCGGTTTCGACGAAGTGCCGCGGGGGTACCTCGACGCGGCAGACTGCGAGGGAGGAATCTCGGGGTGGGCCCAGGATCCGGATGCGCCGGACGACGCGATCGACGTGTACGTCTCGATCGGAGGGCCGGTCTTCACGGAAGGAGCCGTCGGCTACACGATCAAGGCGGACCGCAATCGCGACGATCTCTGCACCGCGATCGGGTCGTGCAACCACGGCTACCAACTGCCGGTGCCGCGAAAGCTGATGGATGGTCAGACGCGCCAGGTCTTCGTCTACGGGATGGACGTGACGGGCCCGAACAACGCGGAGCTCGTGAACTCCGGGCGTACGATCCAATGCGCGCCGCCGTCGTTGCCCTACGCCGGTGACTACGGGATTCGGCGCCACATCCCGAACCCGGAAGTGCTCGACGCGTGGAGATTCGACCGCAACGACATCGCGACGATCGCAGACGCGAAGCTCGACGAGCTTCCGCTTGGGACACCGCTGGGAGCAGCGCCGCAGCTCGCGCAGGTCGACGGCGAGGACGCCGTCTGGCTCGTGGAGGACGGTGTGCGTCGTCACGTGCCGAACCGAGCGACGATGGAGACCTGGAAGTTCGACTGGGACACGATCCAGATGCGCGAGGAGCTGGCCGAGCTGGTGCCGGGTGTACCGGTGACGCCGCGTCCGTTCCTGGCGCGCGGCTCGGGCCCGGCGGTGTATCTGATCGAACCTCCCGCTCCGCTGTGGGCGGAAGGCGTGACGATCACCGGCCCGCCGGCGCTCGGCAAGGGGCAGGCGGCGACGTTCGAGGTCGCGGTGCGGAATCGTGGCTCTCTCGCCTGGGAGCCTGGACTGTTCGAGCTACGGTCGATCGACGAGATCGAATGCATTGGTTGCGGTGATCCGCTGAACGTGCCGATCGAGCCGGGGCAGAGCAGTCGGCTCGCGATCCAGCTGACGGCGCCTCGGGTCGAAGGTCGGGCGACCGCCTGCTTCGAACTCTATCTCGACGGGTTCGGGTTCTCCGGGCCGGGACAGGGGGGGCCGTCGGAGCCGGTGTGTGTCGCGTTCGACGTGCAGGCGGACGGTGTCGAACTGCCGGACGACCAGAGCCCCGGCGTCGTCGACGACGATGGGGTGGCGTCGTTCGACGACCCTTCGGTGAACGGTCGTGGCGGCTGCAGCGCGGCGGGAGGAGCCGAGCCTGCCGGTGCCTCGATGCTGATGATGATGCTCGGATTTCTGGCGACGCGGCGCCGACGCGCCCGATAGCTCCCGCGCGCTGCGCCTCGTCGAGACGACGGATCCTCCGGGCGTCATTTCGGCGCAAATCGGATTCCCGAATTGACATTTCGCCGCCGCCCCCGCACCCATGAACCGGTTGGACGTAAACCCCCATGGCGAGGAGTGCAGTGCGTGTCCATCTGACAAAATATGATGTCGCGACCCTTCGGCAGCAGGCAGCTCAGTCAGAAGAGCTGGGAGACGAGGGAGAAATTTTCTCCGAGGAAGCGATTGGCTGTTTCGAGGAGAGTGAAATCGATATGCTCGAAGAGCTCTACGGAGGTTCCGCCGAAGACCTCTTCATGGAGGTCTTCTCCACCTGGGAAGGCGCGGAGCCGGAGCTGATCCTCGAGACGCTCACTTCCGCTCTCGCCGAGCTGGACGTGGAGCTGACGTACGAGGAGGACGACGACGTGGTAGACGAGTACGAGGACGATGCCGACTGGGTCGACGCGGACGAGGAAGAGGAAGAGGAAGAGGTCTACTGACGGCCTGGTCCTCTGTCTCCTCCTGTGGTTCGCGGTGGTCGCGGGGCTCCCCGCTTCGTCGGTCGCCGTCCCGGGGCGCAGCCTCGACGCTCCCGTCGTGGTGGGACCCGACCTCGTCGTGTCGAACGTTCGTTTCGGGTACTTCGACGCGAGGACGGGGCGTTTCGTGGAATCGAACGTCGTGGACTCGCGGTCCAACCCCAGCTTCGGGTGGCGGGTCGAGTTCGAAGGCTCGCCTCGGACCGTCCGTTTTCGTGAAGAGTTCGTCCTCCCGGCACCCGCCGCCGAGTGGGGCGTGGGCCCGCAGACGGTCGTCGCGCCCGATCGCGCGTCGGCCGTGACGACGGGGAAGGTAGCGCTCGACGGCTCGCTGCGGCTGGAGCGTGGTTGGACCCATCAACTGGGCGACCCGACCGGGCCTCATCGCATTACGGTCTGGGTGAACGACGTCGTCGTCGCCGAGCTTCGGTTCGTCATTCAGTGATTCGTATCGTCGGAGACGGTGTCGCGGGCCTGTGTTGCGCTCTGGAGTTGCGTCGCCGCGGCCACGTCTGCGAGGTCGTCGGGCGCGGTTCTCGCCATCCACCAGGGACGACAGCGCTGGTGCACCCTTTCGCCGGGCGCTCGTTCGATCCGCCGTCGCTGGAATTGGAGGCGTGGCGCGCCGCCGAGCCGTTTCTGGAGGACCTCGTGGGACGCGGCGTCGCGCAGCGGTGCGGGATGGTTCGTCCGCTCGTCGGTGAGACCGGGCGTCGGCTTCTACGATCGTACGAGCAGAACCGTGAAGAGCTCGAGCACGAGTTCGGGGTGTCGTGGTCACAATGGCAGGGGGAGGCGGCGCTGGCCTACGAATCGGCGTTCGCGGTCGACATCGGGACGGCGCTCGCCGCGCTTCGCGAGGAGGTGGAAGTGTCGCCGGCTCGGTCGGCGCCATGCGACGCGCGAATCCTCGCGGTTGGGAGTTCTTTGAACGACTGGGTCCAGGGGGACGACGTCCGGACCTTCGGCGGCCACCTGGGCGTTGCCAGAGTCGAGCTGGACGCGGCGGTGTCGGGCGTGGGGTGTCACGTGACGCCAACGCTCGATGGCCGCGTCTGCGTCGGATCGACGTGGTGGGAGGAAGATCCGGGCGACGACGTCGCGGTTCGGGAGCTGGAGGAGCGGCTCGGTCGTCTCGGACTGGAGGGGGAAGTGGAGCAGACATGGAGCGGTCGACGATGCGTCTACCAACCGGACCGGCGGCCGGTGGTCGGGCGGCTCGGTGAACGCACGGTGCTCGCGGGAGCGCTCGGCACACGAGGGTGGTTGTGGGCGCCCCTGGTCGCGGCCGAGGTAGCGGCGGTCATCGAGGGTCGAGCGGCTCGGGCGGAAGTCTCGGTAGTTCGGACATCGTTGACGCTGCGTCGCGAAGAATGACGCGGGTTTACTCTGTCGCGCGCTCGGGTAGACTCGCGGGTTCATCGGGAAGCACTCTCCCTCACGAGTATGGGAAAATGGAACGATTCTCGGGTCTCGAATCCTTCGTCACCGTCGTCGACACCGGTTCGTTCACGAACGCGGCCAAAGAGCTCGGAGTCTCGAAGAGCCACATCTCCAAGCAGGTGAGCGCGCTCGAGAACCGGCTCGGGTCGCGGCTGCTGAATCGCACGACGCGTAGCCTCTCGCTGACTGCGGCGGGCCGCGCGTTCTACGAGCGGTGCGTCGAGATCATCGAACACGTCGACGAGGCCGAACGCGCGGTGATGCAGCTTCAAACTCAGCCGAAGGGGGTTCTTCGGGTCAGCGTCCCTCAGACGTTCGGGTTGAAATACATCTCCCCGGCGATCGCCGATTTCTTGATGGAGCATCCCGACCTGAAGATCGACGCGACGTTCACGGATCGGCGTGTGGACCTCATCTCGGAGGGGCTGGATCTCGTGGTGCGGATCGGCAAGCTGGAAGATTCCAGCCTGGCGTTTCGTCGGCTCGGGAACATGAACCTGGTGCTGTGTGCGAGCCCGGCGTTCCTCGAGTCGCACGGAGAGCCGAAGACGCCCGACGACCTGGACCCCGACGACTGCTTCGAATACGCCTACCAGTTGGTGCAGTCGCTCCATCTGAGGCGCGACGACGAGGAGAAGTTCGTCCGCGCGAGTGGACGCCTCCGCGCGAACAACGGAGAGGCGCTGCTGCAGGCGTGCCTCGCCGGAGTCGGGATCGCGATGTTGCCGGACTTCATGGCCGCCAAACACGTCGAGAACGGCGACCTGAAGCCCCTGCTGGAGGATTGGGTCGACAACAGCGGGCGTGGAATCTGGGCGCTCTACCCCCACACTCGCCACTTGACCGCGAAGGTGCGGCACTTCCTAGACTTTCTCTCGGATCGACTCGATCCAGCGCCCTGGCTCGACGCGTAGGACCGCCTGGCTCAGGCGAGTGCGGGCTCTTCCTCTTCGTCGAGCTCCGCCTCGTCGGCGCGCTCCTGGTACTTGCGGTAGAGGAGCACCGCCAGCCCCAGGAAGACGGCACCACAGACGATGTTGAGGACCGCGAACTCTCGCACCCCGAACGACAGGTAGGTGGTCCCGAGCCAGATGGCGCCGGCGCTGAGAACGTCGCCGAAGCGCACGAAGAGCGTGTCGACGGCCTGCTTCGCCTTGTACTTCGCTTCCGAACTCGTAGGCAGCCACATCATCGCCTTGGCGGTGTTCATGAAGCTGTAGTCGACGCTGTTCTCCGCCGTCTTCACCCAACGGAACACGCTCAGTCCGATCCCCGCGGCCACGAGTGCGTACGTCCCCAGAGAAAGCACCGGAAGGAAGAACAGGACGCCCGCGATACCGAAACGCTTGGTGAGACGCGAAGCGATGAGCGCCTGGAGCACGACGGTGACGACGTTCACGATCGAGAAGAACTCACCGTAGAACGCACCGATGAAGGCGTCCTTGTCGACGGAGGCATCGGCAGCTTTGGCGGCCTCTGCTGCCTCGACGACGAAGGTCGAGAGGATGTATTCGCCCGTGGTGTTGATGAGGTTCAGGACGATCAGGAAGATCGCGATGAGCATGAGGTATCGGTCGGACGAGATGAGCTTGAAGGCTCCCACCGGATCCAGCGGCTTGTCGGTCTCGTCGGTTCGCAGGCGGCCGAGTGCCCGGCGGCAGCCGAGATACATCAGGGTGTGCAGGATCAGGATCCCGGCGGAGATCTGCATCAAGACCCGAGGGTCGAGCTCGTACTCCTTGAAGAGGAGGGCGGCGATCGCCGACCCGACGGGCGCTCCGACCGTCGCCCCGATGGCGATGATCGGGAAGATTCTGTCCGCGACGTTCTTGTCGTAGACCTCGTTGGCGAACGACCAGAACTGGGCGATCGCCGAAACGCTGAAGACGCCGACCCAGATGTAGAAGACGAGCCCGAGCTGAGGCATCTCGAAGAGAGCCGCCACGAAGAAGAGCTGCAAGAGCACCACATGCAGCGCGTTCACCCCGATGATGAGCTTCATTCGGTCGACTTTCGACGCGATCCAACTGTAGAGGGGGACGAAGCCGAGGAGGACGAACGCCTGGAAACCTGCGGCGTACGCCTTCATCTCCGCGCCGCCCGTGTTCAGGATCAGCGGCTCCCGCACGACCTTGATGACGTAGTACGCCACCAGGAGGAGGAAGAGGTTGAGGAACATCGCGAGAACGCCCCAGACCTCGTCGGCCTTCACATCCCCAAAAATTTTCATGATTTTGGCTGCTACGCGCGCAGCCGGACTCTGATCAGCCATTTTCCATTACCATTCAATTCGTTGTATCAGAACGACTTGGAATCTCGACGCGACGAGGACGGCGGCAACCGCCGTCGCCGCGATCGGTGAGATTCTCGGAAGATCGAGGGGGTCCTCAACAGACGAGGACTTCCGAAGTCGTCTCGGATCGGATGATGCGGTACAGGCGAGTCGCGAGGTCGAAGTGGTCGAAGCTAACCTCGAGGAGGTTGGTCACGTCAGTCTTCAGGAGAACGGCGGGCTCGTCGACGCGGGCCGTGTACTGGCGCTTTTCGTCGGCGAGCGATTCCACCAGACCGAACGAGTAATCCGCACCCACGCGTCCGACTTCTGCGCCGTCGCGCTCGAAGGCCACGCTGCCGGCGAGGACCCGAAGGGCGTGACCCGATGGGTCTCCTTGCTCCCATAGCAGATGCCCGTGGGGGAGTCGGACTTCCCGTTGCGAGCGACAGATCTCGGCGAGGGCGTCGAGGTTGGCACCGCGGTAGGCGGAGTTGTTCGCGAGCACGTCGAGCTTGTCGACGATGTCGAGCCGCTCGGTCGGCTCTTCGCGGACCAGGACTGGGGGCGGGTCGTCGGGGTCGAACGGCAGGCCTCCTCGCTCCCCGAGAGCCGCGCAGGCCACGAACTGCAGGGTCTCGCTGAGGAGATCGAAGTTGGACTCCCACAACTTCAGGACGGCACGCCGCTCGAAGGTGAGGGCGAGGAGGTCTCGCTCCGCCACCACGGTCGACGGCGCTCCCGTCGCGCCGCTCAGGATAGACCAGAGGCCGATGGAAGCGGGACCCTCGATGCGGAAGTCGTCGCCGTCGAGGGTGTCGATTCGGGCGCTCCCCTGAATGACGAAGAAACACTCGTCGAGGGGCTCGCCCTGGGTCATCAGGCGTTCGTCGCGGCGGAAGTAGCGTTCCTCCAGGAGCGGGACCAACTGCCGCATGCTGTAGGTCTCGACCTGTTCGAAACCGGGGACCGATTTGACGACGAGGATGCGCTCGGTGGCGCTGAGAAACGAGGAGGCGCTCATGCCGTCTCGAGCTGCTCTTCGCCCCGCAGGGCGACCTCTTCGAGAGCTCTTCCGATGACGGCCTGGAGCTCGGGGTCCGCCGATTCTCGGCGCTCACGAACGATCTCGACGAGCTCGTCGTCGAGAGTCGCGGCGATGCGGACCGCCACGGCGCTGATGAGTTGGCTGTCGCCCCAGACCATGCGTCGGATCAGCTCGGGATAGGAGTATGAGATGAAGTCGAACGAGTCGGGGGGCTTTGTATCGTCGTCGTAGAGACCGATCAACGCCCGTCGCAGGTCGCCGTCGACGACGTGTTCGAGGAGCTCGCGGGAGCTGACTCGCACGAGCTCGTCTCCGGCGCGCAGCCCGTCACGGATCGACGCGAAGTCGCCGGCCGAGGAGGCCTGGCTGAGTGCCACGAGTCGAAGCCCGAGGTCGGTGGCGTGTTCCTGCTTGTCTCGCAGCACGGTGACGAGGAGCCGGCGGTGGGGGCTCGCGTGGTCCGCTTCCTCGACGATCCGAGCCCAGTGACGCATCTCCCATGCACGGCGGAGGGTCGATTCGGCCGCCTCGAGGAGTTCGCTTCGAATCTCGGACGCGAACTCTTCGGTCGTGACGGCGGTGAGAGCGATGAGGATGCGGTGTCGCATCACGCCATCCTGTTCGTCCTGGTAGGCCTCCCACAGGAGCGGAGCGACCTCGGACCCGAAACCTTCGAGCGCCTCCGGGATCTGCCATCTCACGGAGAGGGGGAGGGTGGTGTCGCCGATCGAGCGTTGCAACACGAGCCGCCCTTTGGCGCCGAGGCTGACGAGCGCGTCGCGGACGAGCGGCCTGAGATGCCGGTCGGTGAGGAGGTCCCGCAGCTTCAGGGCCACGGCGGCCGACTGGAACTTGTCGGCCGCTTCGACGGCGACGCGCCGCGCCTCGGGGTCCTCCGTGCTGAGGAGCTCGAGATACGCGCGCTCGAAGTGGCGCGTCGGTGCCTCCGTCAGTGCCCGAGCGACGGCATGGTGCCGGGACGACTCGAAGAGGGCGTCTTCGACGACCGCGACCGCTGGCTCGCCGTCGAGTTCTCCGAGTTTGGCGAGGAAGACCGCTGCGACCGCGGCGACGGTCGGCTCCTCGAACTCCAGTTTCTCCCAGAGAAAGTCGGCATCCCCCCGAATTCGACCGATCGCGGTGACCACCTCCGCTCGGATCGATGGGTTGGGGTGGTCGATGATCTTCTCGACGTGGGAGAGGAAGTCCTCGCGGCCCCTGGACGCAAACACCTCGAAAGCGCGGAGAACGACGAGCTCGGAGGGGTGATGGACGAGGAGGGTGGGGATGAGGTCGGCCCGGTTCTCCTCCTCGAGGATGTCGATCGCGGTGATGACCCGCGCGTCGTCGGGATCACTGAGGGCGCGGACGAGCGATTCCAGGGAGTCGATGTCGAGCTCGGGGAACTCGGCGCCACCGGAGCTCGCCGCGAGCTTGATTCGGTCGCGGAAGACGTCGACGTACCGGACGCGCAGGGCGACGACGGCCCCGAGCCAGAGCACGGCGAAGGCGACCAGGCCGTAGCCGAGGTTGTCGGTCGTCACGCCGAGCTGCAGCGCGAGCAAGATGCCGAGCGATGCGGCGGCCTGTGCTCCGCGGTGCCCCAGGACGTCGATGACGGCCTTCACCCGACGTCGCACGGCCGACTTCATCGGCACGTAGAGCACTTCGGTGGCGGTCTTGTTGAGCGAATGGCGCAGCACGCCGTCCACCCCCTTCATCGCCGCCACCGCTGCGATTCCGACCCCGGCGATGAAGCTGATCGATCCGGCGAGGATGGCGACCGGCATCGCCGCGAGGGCGCCGGTGACGGTGAGGCGTCGCAAGATCCACTCCACCGCGACCATCTGGACGATCATCGAAATGGCGTTGGTCACCAGGTAGAACCAGGCGAAGAACTCGGTGAGCTGGGCAGGTTCGATCTCGGCCGCGACGGTGCTCTTGAAGACGAAGTCGACGAGCGTGAGCGTCGCCATGCTCACCGTGACGAGCGCGAGGAGTGAGCGCACGTATGGCTGGCCGAAGACGTCGTCGGCGATCTCGGCCATCGAATCGATCTTTCCTTCTTCGTTGTCGGTCGTGTCGAGCAGCTCGCCGTGCGTCTTTCCGAGCCAGAGGGGGCCGAGCGCGCTGACGAGGAAGAGTGCCCCGGCGAGGGTCAGCAAGGTGTCGGGGTACCCCGCCTCGGCGAGGGACGTCGCAGCGATGGAGCCGGCGATGGCTCCCATCACGGTGCCCGTGCCGACGACGGCAAAGGAGCGCTTGGCGTCCTGTATCGACGAGATCCCGCCGAGCATCTGCCAGAACTGCAGGAGGGTGACGGTCGATGCGATCCCGGTCCAGATGTAGAGCGCGTAGAGCATCCACTCCCGCCCCATCCGAGGGGTGAGGGCGGAGAAAGTGAACGTCACTGCGGCGGTGAGGACGATCCAGGCGACGATCAGGACCCGAGGACGGACGAGGTGTCGCGCCAGAGCGACGCTCCTCGCCGCCCCGAGCGAGAGGACGGCTATGACCAGGTACATCCAGGGCAGCCTGGTGGCCGGGACGTGCTGAAGAAACAGGGAGTCCCTCGCCGTCTCCATCAACTGGTGCGCGGCGAGGGTGAGGAAGAGCGTGAATGCCGAGGCCAGCACCGTGTGCCGCTGGGGGGCTGGTAGCGACCTCAGATGCTGGAACGGCATTCTATCTCCGGGCGATGCCCACCACTTGCCAGGTTCCCCCGGCGTTTCGAAGAGTGAAGGTCACGGGCGTGGCGAATCGATCCTGATCGAAGCGTTTGATTCGCATCGCGAGCGTGACGTCCTCGCCTGCGGCACGTGCCTGCGCGAGGTCGACGCAGACGGTGTTTCCGTCGGGTCGAACTTCGGTCCAATCTTCGTCACCGATCGATGTCTGGTAAGTCGAGTTTTCCGTCCCCACCCATCCGCCACGGGCGAGGAGGTCGTCCACGCAGAGGGCGCCGTCGGCGAGACGAGGCTCGTCGAGGGGCGTGACGCGGCGCATGTAGAGGTTGACGATCTTGTCGCGGCGAATGCGGAGCGTCTTCTCGAGGTAGGCGGCGTGCTCCGGGTTGGTGAAGCGTCCCTTGTCGACGAGCGCTTCGACGTGCTCGTCGGTGAAGCGGGACATGATCCGCGCGCCCCAGTAGGCGTCCTCGTCATCCATACGTGCGAACGCGGGGTTAGGATAGCCTGGCTTCCAGCGGTCCGGCTCGAACGATGCGGCATCGAAGTAGCCGAAGATCGGGTGGAGGCTCAGGTCTTCCCAGGGGCGCTTGACGGCCCCGAGTGTGACGAAGTCGACGGCGACGTGCTTCGGGTCGAAATAGAACGAGTGTCCCAGCCGGCGCGACATCGGATCCCATTCCCAGAGGCTCCCGAGGGTGTCACCGAAGTCGAGAATGTTGTGTTGGACGTAGCCGAGCTCGGAGTCACCGTCCTTGATGAACATGTCGAGGGTGTTGGCTTCGCGAGCGTCGAAGTGGTTGACCCAGGCCGCGATGACACGCGAGCCCCGCAGCTCTCGCCTGTCTTCGTGCGGGATGACGTCGTTCGGGTCGTCGTCGCGGGTGCCTTCGTACGTGAAGGGACCGAGCGGTTCGCCTTCCAGGAAGAGGCTCGCGGTGGCGCGCACCTTTCCGTCGTCACGGGGTGCACCGCGCCAGGCGAATTCGAGGTCGGACCACTCGAGCGGCGCTTCGTCTCCGACGGCGGATTCCTTCACGGCGCCGTCCTCGATCTTCAGGTTTTCGGGGGTGAAGTAAATGACCTCGTTGCAAGGGACGGAGAAGCCCGCAGCCCAGTAGACCTTCGAACCGATGACGTCGGCGGCGGTGGGCCGCTCGCGCTGGCCGGGGCGGTCGAACTTGAGCAGATAGTTGCGTCCGTCGCTGGTGTCCTCGATGCGGAAGCCGGGGTTGTACCCGCCGAATTTTCCGCTCTTGACGATCCATTTGGCGTCGAGATCGATCATCTTGCCGCACGGGCCGTTGGCGACGGCCTCCGGAGAGATGTCGGCGAGTGACATTCGGTTCGAGTACCAGCTCGAGTTCGGGACCTCGCCGAGAGCGTTGACGTTTCGGGCAGGGCCGAGCTCCTCGACCAGCAACGCGCGGGTGATGGGGCGGAAGGCGGTGTGGTCGGCGGCGTCCCAGACCTTGGGAGAGTAGTACTCCTCGGGCTTCTCGATCGGGCGACGGTCATCGTCTTCCCAGACGATGGTGCCGTCCTGAACCGCGCTATGCGTGGCGCAACCGACGAAAGTCGCGGCGACGAAGAAGAGGGTGATCGATTTGTAGTTCATGAATCCATCCATTGTTCAAAAGTCCCAATCGGTGCCGAGCGTGAGCCTCGCGTGTTCGACGGCGAGGTCTTCGTCGAACCGGGTGGTGCCGACCGCGACGAGCAGGTCGAACCCCAGGTCGCTCCCTTCGGCAGAGCGGAAGCCAGTCCCAAACGATCCTTGCAGGGCGCCGGGGGCGAGCCCTTCGAAGCCGACGCCGAACGCGTTACCGGCTTCGGCGAAGACGGTGCCGTCGACGAACGACCAGATGGGGTAGCGATACTCGAGCGTCGTGGCGAAGGTGGATCGTCCGCGGAAGCGACCTTCCAGAAACCCTCGCATCGTCTGGTTCCCCCCGAGCGTGGAGAGTTCGGTGAACGGAATCTGGCTGGTGCCGGCGGGTTCGGCGACTTCGCCGCGGACCTTCAGGCCGATGACTCGGCCCTGGTAGAGGTTGATGTAGCCGGCGATCTCGGAGCCGAGGGTGACGAACCGCAGGTCGTCGGCGCCGACGATCCCCTGGCCGAAGCGGCTGAAGACCTCGGCGCGCACCCCGGTGCCGCTGCGGGGTGAAAACGTTCGGGTGTCGCCGGCAATGGCGGCGTCGATGGTCAGCAACTGGTAGCCCTCCAGAAAGTAGGGGACCGCGGTCGGCTGGGTGATGTCGTAGCGGTCGTCGTCGGTGCCCGCCTGGTGGTCGTCCCCGCAAATGTCGAGGTCTTCGGCCGGGCTGCAGTCGAAGTCGTGGTCAGAGACGGAGCCGCGCAGTCTCCCGGCCAGGCCGGGATAGACGGGTGTGTAGCTCGACCAGATTCCGGCGGCGAACTCGCGGCTCACGAAGCGCGTCTCGTCGGCTTCGTCCACGGCCGCCCCCATCCCGTGGAAGACGTTGTCGGCCTGCCGCAGAAAGCTCCCTTCGGTTCCGAAGACGAGGCGGTCGTTTTTGAGCCGCAGCTTGGTACCGACGTCGGCGGAGGCGTTCTGCCGAAAGTCGGTGTCGGCACCGACGTGCCAGTCGTTGCCGGCCGCGAGGGCGTCGACGAGGTAGAACTCCAACCCGATGGCGGGACGCAGCCGCCGGTCGAAGCGCAGGCGTGGGACGACGCCGCCGTTCGAGCCGGGACCTTCGCTGTCGCCGAACGTGGTGGCGCCTTTCACCCGCTCGATCACGTGATGCTCCTCGATGTTGGTCAGGACGAACCCGATCGGCCGGCGCACGACGAAGTCCGTCACCACGTAGAGCGGGAAGAGGATGATCCGTGGGACCCAGGCGACGACGCGACCGAACGTCGGTTTCCGCTCGATGCCGAGGTAGGGCTTCTCACGCGGCTCGGTCAGGACATCGCCACTCGGCTCCATCGGTTCCTCGAGGCGCAATCCTTCATCGAGGATTGAGCCACGTGGCTGAAGGACGGGCGGTTGCCGGGCAGCGTCGGGCGTGGATGGTGGTTCCTCGACAGTCGAGTCTGGCGTCGCCGCGGTCGGTTTCGGCGCTGGCTCTGGTTGGGTCGGGGCCTCGGAGGTGCCGGCGGAGGTGGAGCCATCGGTGTCGGACCGCTCGTCGGAGGGAGCGGCTTCGTCGCTCTCCGCCTGGTCTGGTGAAGTACCGGCCCCGGGCGCCGCTTCGTCGGCGGCAGGGGACTCGTCTTCGCCGGTCTCGCTCGTCGCGACCGTGTCGTTGGCGGCGACTTCTGTCGACTCGGGTTCGTCGGCGAAGGCCGGCATGGGGCCCGCGAGGAAGACGAGGGCCAGTAAGGGATAGACGAATACACGACGCATGTTGAGGCTCCATTCATCATTCAATTGCAATACTGGGAAGCTAAGGCGCGAGTTTCGATCCGCAAGGGGGGGGGCGAGTCGCGCGAAGCTTCCGGCGCGGGCGAGCATCGCCGCGATGCCGTGATTCCGGGGCCTCTTGACCGTGGCGAGGGGTCGAGCACACACTGTTCACACACACGGAGGCGTAGTGAATTCAGTGAGAGTGGTGGTCGTGTCGGCGGTCCTGTCCGCCGCGCTTCTCGTCCCCGGCCTCGCGGCCGCCCAGACCGTGGTCGGCGTCGGTATCAGCGCGTATCGGGAAGACAGCCGATTGAACGGTGTCCAGCAGATCAGCGTGCTCGAGACCGACGAATCCGCGCGTTACGGCAGCGACGACTTTCTGTCGGCTTCGATCTGGTTTCTGTACGCGTTCTCGGAGCGCGTGAGGTTCGGAAGCATGCTCGAGTACTACGGGACGTACACGGGCCGCGAAAAGTGCGAAGAGGGGGAATGTGACAACCCCGATTTCGAGCCGGACCGGTACGAATTCGGAAAACTGGTCGAGTTCCACGGACGGTTCGAGTACGCCGCGCCCGCGACCGAGAAGTTCGATTTGATCCTGGGTGGAGTGTTCGGTGCTCCGATCCTGTTCCCGGGCGGGGATCTCAAGGAGGAGATCGAACGGCGGCAGGAAGAGGGGGCGTCGCTGATCGACTTGCCACGGATCGGGTATCTGGTCGGCCCGAACCTCGGCGCGCGCTGGCGTTATCTGGAACACCTCGCGCTACGCGCCGACGTCCTCGTGAAATGGGAGCAGATTTTCATCTTCCGAACGGCGCAAAACATCGACGGCGTCGCCTACCGAAAGCGGTGGACGACGGGGACGTTGCGTTACGAATTCGGGCTGGGGCTCGAAGTGCTCCTCTGAGCGCGCCGGGAGCGGTTTTTCCCCTACCCGATCACACGAGGCGGGCGTCGAGCGTGATCTCGGGGACGCTGGCGAGCGCCTTGGAGAGCGGGCAGTTGTTCTTTGCGCTGGTCGCGATCTCGACGAACTCGTCCGAATCGATCTCGTCGATGTCTCCGTTCACCTCCAGCGCGATCTTCGCGATGAAGAACCCGTCGTCCCCCTTGTCGATGGTTACGTTGGCGGTCGCGTCGACGGAGTTGACCTTGTACCCCGCGCTCGAGAGTTCGTGCGCCAGCGCCATCGCGAAGCAACCGGCGTGCGCCGCACCGACGAGCTCTTCGGGGTTGGTCCCGTCCCCCTCTTCGAATCGGGACGGAAACGAATACGGGAGGGTGTGTGATCCGAACGTCACCTTTCCTTCGCCGTCTTTGAGGGCCCCTTTCCACTGAGCTTTTGCGGTACGCGTCTTCATCGATTCTCCTCTTTGAGGTGGGTTGAGGCCGGAACATCGACATCGAGCGCGAGTTGACCAGCAGTTCGTCCATGGGCCGGGCGCCCCGCGCCCGGCACCTCGGTGGTTTGTAGGTCCGCGTGCGACCGGCTATTCTGGTTCCTGCCGGTTCATGCGAGCATTCATCGAGGTTCCCTTGCGTCTCCCGTCGTGGATTCTCTTCATCGCGTGCTGCGCCGTCGCCCTCGGCGGCTGCCGCGACTCCGAGTTCGAGTTCGACGACCCTGCTCGTGGGCCGGGCGAGTTCGTGGGGAATGGGGACGCGGTCGGCGTGCTCGAATACCCGGGCGGTCGCGACGAGATCCCCGAGCCTCGGGACGTCGCCATCAACTGGGACACCGACCTCCCTCCCAACTGCGATGCGGACTGCGTCGACCATTGTGAAGCGTCCAACCTCGACAATCCGGTGAACCGGGGCGTCTGCCACTACATGTGGGGTGCAGGGCTGCAGAACCAGCCCGTCGTTCGCGCCGAAGCGTGCCGGCGCATCTTCGTCGACATGCTGGGGCGTTTCCCCACCCACGACGACCTGGTTCAGACGTGCGAAGGGAAGACGTACGGGGAGATCGCGATCAACTTGATGAGCCGCGACGAGTTCGTGCTCGTGAACCAGCGTCGCTGGGCGGATCGGCTGCTGTACGACATGCAGGCGGTCAACGTCGAGCGCATCTACGACATGGACAACCTCGTCGGGAAGCTCTACCGCGGCAAAATTTCGTACGACCATTTCGCCGCGGTCGTGAGCGCTCACCCGGTGCTCGTACGCCGTTACGATACCCCCGAGGATCGGGCCGAGGCGCTCTTCTGGACCTTCATGCGTCGGCCGCCGCTTCAGCACGAACGGGCCGACATGGGGCGGCTCTACAACCTCTGGGCGAACGGCTACTACGATCACCCCGACCTGCAGCGCCGCTTCCCGGACGCTCACATCCGGTTCCGCTGCATCGACGACGAGGGGAATCCGAACCCCGACACCAAGAGCGAGTGCACCAGCGTCCTGTGGGGGTACAACGAACTCATCATGAAGCCCGACATTCGGGCGCAAGAGCGGGTCGACGGCGAAGCGACGATGTGGAGCGGCGTGCTTCGCGCCGAGGAGTGGGAGAAGCTGCAGCTCCCCGGACGGCTCATCGCGGCCGAAGAGGCGTTCTGGGAGAGCGTCGTCGACGACGTCCTGCAGCAGTACCTCGGCTACGACCTGGGCACGCTGGTCCCGACCGTCCGCGACGAGCTGGTGGCGTACCTTCTCGAACACAACGGTGACATTCGCGCGCTGCACTTCGCCGTCGTCACTTCGGTCCCCTATCTGCAAAGCGCGACCGGCAGCACCTCCACCGGCTACCGCTGGACCTACGGTCCCCTCAAGCAGGTCGAGGCCGAAGCGTGGATCGACACCATCAAGCACGCCGTCGGCTACGACCTCTCCCAGTGCGACCATCGGCTCACGCGTCCGCAAGACTTCCTCGACGACCCCGCGATCGGAACCGTGGCGCTCGTGGAAAACTCCCTGTGGGAGTTCGACGAAGAGGGGGTCGACTTCGACTATCGAGACATCGCCCGAAGCCTTGGTGGTTGCCCGGACAACTCGATCGGCGGACGCTTCAAGATCGTGTCGATCCTGACCACCGCACAGCAGCTCAACTTCGTGAACCAGGTCTGTGCTCCCGGGGGGCAGGGTGGCGTCGCCGCCGGGCGGTTGGTCCCCGGCGGGATCGACCCCGCCGCTTCCCTCACCGAAGAGAACGGTGCCGAAATCTACGCTCATCTCACCCGGCTGTTCACCGCGCGACCGCCGAGCGACGACGAGCTGGAGGAGGCGCGCGGTTGGGCGTCGGAGTGCAGCGGCTGCACCGCCGAGCAGTTCGCCCGACCGACGTGTTTCGCGGTTCTCTCTGGCGCGCAGATGCTCTTCTACTGAGGCGATACCGATGAGCAACGACGACAACAAATCGGGTGTGAATCGCCGATCGTTTCTGAGAGGAGTGGGGCTCGCCACCGCCTCTGCTGCCGTCCCCCACATCTGGATCCCGAGTGAGGCGCACGCCCAGACGCAGGCCCGGGGGGCGGTCAAACACCTCATCTATGTACGGCTCTCGGGGGGATTTCGCTTCACCACAGCCTTCAATGGCGACGTGGCCGACCGCTTCAACCCCTGGGGCAGACCGAACAAGACGGCTTCTGGAACCGAGTGGGGCGCGAGCGCCCTCCTCGCGGAGTCGAGCTGGCTCGACGGGGAGCAGGGCGCCGCGTTGGCGGCTCTGGGGATGAAGCGCGTCACCGAGATCACCGACGACATTTGCGTCATCCCCTGCGTCGACCACGAGCCGACCGCCGGGAGCGCTGACGGCAACCACAACACGGGCCTGATGCGGTTCAACACCGGGTACGCCTCGTCGGGCACCGGTATCTTCACGATGATCAACTACGGCTTGCGCGAGCGCGCACCGGAGAACGAAGCGGGAGTGATCCTCCCGGCGTTCGTCCTCGGCGGCGGTGGGATGGGGAACGGGGTCGGACAGTATGCGGGATTCCGGCCTCCGGTCCTGCAAGACGGTTTCGAAGGGTTCGGGTTCGATGCGGCGAGCTCGCTTCCATCTTGGGCGCGCGACATGGCTGCGCGGATCGACGAGCGGACCCTCGATCGCACCCACCAGTCGCTGCGCGCCCCGATCGACGCCTACATCCAGAGTCGTGAGGCGACGAAGCGATACAGCGAGGTCTTCAACGACCCTTCGCTGCAGATCGGCAACGGCGACGACGAGGCGGTCGACGGGTTGAGCAATGCACAGATGGAGACGATGTTCGGCAACTCGGGGGCGGGACGGAACCTGCGGCTCGCGCTGAGGCTGCTCCGCTTCGGCTCGCCGGCCGTCTTCTTGAACCAGGGGGGCTATGACATGCACTCCGGGGAGGAGGACGGCCTGCCGGGCCGGATGGACGAACTCAACCGGCTCGTCAGCGCGCTGCACGCGGCGCTCCACACGATGGACCATCCCGCCGGCGGGAAGTACTGGGACCACACCCTGGTCGTCTTCGGCAGCGAGTTCGGCCGCACCACGCGCGGCGGCAAGTTCAACTCCGCCGGCGGGAGCGACCACGGAGGGGACCACGCCACCCGCTGGATGTCGATGCCGCTGATGGGAGGGGTGATCGACGCCGCCGGCAAGGGCGGAAAGTCGCTCGGGCAGACTCGCGCCGAGGACCTGCAGGCGCTCGGCAAGGTGTACTCGTATCGTTCCCTGATGAAGACGTTCATGGACCTCCTGGGGGCCGACCACGCCGAGTTCTTCCCCGCCGACGAACCCTTCGACGACCTCACCGCATGAATCGACGATTTCTGACGTGTGGCGTGGCGTGCGCCGTGCTCGCTCTCGCGCACTGTGGGCCCGACTTCTCGGAGGCGAGCCTCGGGACCGAGACCGAGTTCGAGCCTCGACGCCCCGAGATCGACCCGGCCGCCGAGGTGCCCGAGTACGCCGGGGACGACGAGTACGTGAGGCAGGCGCAGGAGCGCTACCGGACCGGTCTCGACGTGCAGCAAAAGATCGTCTACCGCACCTGCACGCCGTTCGACGGCGTCTGCCACAACAAGAAGGAGTACCCCGACCTTCACACACCGGCGAACTTCATCGACGCGATCGGGGCGCCATGCAACCTCCAGCCGGGCGACTACACCTCGGTGTGGGACCGCTGCGAGCCTGGCGGTGACCGGTTCGCGCTCGACCAGTTCGATGGCGCGAGGATCGAGATCGCCTGGATCGAGCTGATCGAGGGGGAGCCGCTCGAAGAGGGGGAAACCCCCGATGCTACGAGCCCTGGTCTGCATGTCGTCCTGCGAGAACCCGTGCCGCTTGGGGACGACGGGGTCGACAACAATGCCCGCTTCTACCGCGACTTCGGTTCCGAAGAGCTCGTCTTCGCGCGGCTGCGAACCCGCTGGCGAAAGGTCGAAGAGTACCGCCTGTGGGGCGCCGTGCCGCAGGACCGGCTCGATGACGCCAACCGGATCATGGCGGCGGGGGTGCGCCAGGGGGATCAGAACCGAAACGGCGTGTTCGGCGCCGACATGGGGCCGAACATCCCGATGATCCAGCCAGGCAAGCCCGAAGAGAGCTACCTGGTGGGCCGCATCCGGGGCGAGGTCTTCGGGGAACCGATCCCAGGCAGCCGAATGCCCCTCGCCAACCAACCCCTCGACATCGTCGACATGGTCGGCCTCTTCTGCTTCATCGAGGGCCTCCCGACGGACGGTGAGCCGAACCTCGCCGACGGCATCGACTACAACGATTGCTCGTACGCCGACGATCCGGAGAACCTGAATCTGCTGGGGGACGGCGTGACGTGGGCGACGCGCGTCTCCAAAGTCCTGGAGGCGAACTGCGGGGGCTGTCACGGAGGGACCAACCCGTCGGAAGGTTTCGACGTCGTCTCCGAAGGCGCCTACGAACGCCTCCTCGCCCCGAGCGTTCAGAACCCCGACATACCGCTCGTTACGCCGGGAGAGCCGGAGAACTCCTATCTCTGGCTGAAACTCATCGGTGACGAAGCGATCGAGGGCGACCCGATGCCGGTCGATCCTCTGAACGGCACGAGGACTCTAACCGAGGCCGAGTTGGGAGATATCGAGACGTGGATCGTCAACGGCGCGATCGAGAACGAGTAGCCAACCTGCTGTCATTGCTTGTTATTTTGCTGCTTTCTCCAAAAAAGCTGCACGGAATCCTTGCCGCTGATTACGAGTGTATACAATTGAAGACGTGCCGGGTGCGATAGCACGAACATACTGATGGATGTACCGGCCTGAAAAATGACCTAAGTGAATAGTTGGAGACACATCATGTTGAAATGGACCCTGATCTTTCTCGTTCTCGCTCTCGTCGCTGCTCTATTTGGTTTCGGCGGTATCGCCGGCGGCGCAGCGACCATCGCGCAGATCCTCTTCTTCGCGTTCATCGTCCTGCTGGTTCTCTCGCTCATCGCGGGTGCCGCGCGACGCATCTGACCGAACGCCACACCGACGAAAAAGCCGGCTCGGGAGAGCCGGCTTTTTTGCGGTCAGCGGTCAGCGGTCAGCGGTCACCGCTCACGCATTCACCATCTCGGCGAGTCGATCGAGGCCGCGCTCGAGAGAGGGGAGGGCGGGGCCGAAGCTGAACCGAACGTGTCCACGGAATCGGCTCGGTCGGTCGGCGCGTCGGCGACCGGGGTTGACGTCGAAGAACTCGCCGGGGACGCAGATCACTCGGTGTTCGAGCGCCTTTCGGAAGAACGACATTCCGTCGTCGAGGCCGCGCGGGAGGTTGGAGACGTTGCCCCAGACGTAGAAGGTCCCGCCTGGTGGCCGCTCTACGGTGATGCCGAGCTGCTGTAGGCGACTGAGCACGATGTCGCGCTTTCGACCGAAGGTCTTTTGAATCGCTTCGATTTCGCGCCGCGTGTAGTCCTCGTCGAGGAGGGGGATCGCCGACCGCTGCAGGGGGCGACTGCCGCCACCGTCGAGGAAGGAGCCGGAGCTCGACAGGCGTTCGATGACGGACTTGGGGCCGAGCGTCCACGAGACGCGCCAGCCGGGATAGCGCCAGTTCTTCGTGAGGCCATTGACGATGACGATGCCGTCCTCGTCGACGTCCTCCACGTACTGCGCTGCCGTGACCGGTTCCTGGCTCGGCCCCCAGACGTAGTGCGAGTAGAACTCGTCGAGGATCAGGGTGCAGTCGAGCCGCGCGCAGACGTCGACCCAGCTACGGAGGCGCTCGCCGCGGACGGTTTTGCCAGTCGGGTTGCAGGGATTGGAGAGGAGGAGCGCAGAGAGCCCGCGCCCGCGGATCTCACGCTCGAGCTCTTCGAGCGAAAAGTCGTACCCGCGGTCGGGATCGAGCAAGATCGGGATCGGGGTGAAGAGTCGGAAGAGTCCCAGAAGCTCTTCGTAAGCGGTGTAGTCGGGGAGGAAGTGCCCGAGGTGGATGGGTCCGAGCGCGGCGGCGATTCTCGTGAGGGCGGAGCGGCCGCCCCCCGAAATGCAGACGTTCTCCGCGGAGTACTGGGTTGGCATCCCCTTGCGATACAGCGCGTTGTAGTGGGAGGCGACCGCCTCGCGGAGTTCCCAGATGCCGGGGACCGGCGCGTACTCGTGGTCGTGGTCGAAGACCTCGAGCGATCCGATTCGGTCTGGAGCACCGGGTAGGGGGCCGGCTTCGGGCTGTCCCTGGCCGAAGTTCGTCCACCCGTCGTCGTCGGGTTGGTATCCCGACGCAGCCGCTTCGGTCATGACGTAAATGACGCCCGTCTTCGGAACGTCGCGAAAGGCCGAGGGGGCCTGAGTATCGGTAACGTTGGCAACCATGGCGCGCCAATACCACGATTGGGGCGGCTCGGCGAGTGCGGTCGCGCGCTGCGCTCTGGGCTCTGCGCTGGCGTGAAATCTGCCCCCATGAACATGGTTTGTGTCGATCGCGGACCTGAGATAGTGTCGGGTCATCGATTTCACCGAGAGGAGGGAAGGATGAAAAAGCTCATGTGTGTAGGGGTTTGTGCACTCGCGATCGGTTGCGGTAGTGACGAACCTCTCGGAAGTGACGACGCGAAAGTCGCGTGGGATTCGACGCAGAAGGCGCTCGCCGGCGGCGGAGGCGGGACGCCGGGCGCGCTCGAAGCTTCGACCAGCGTGGACTACGACTGCCCCGGTGGCGGCTCGATGAAGTGGGACCTCAACGTCAACACTTCCCTCGGGGTCGACATCAACGATTTCGATCCGGCCACGGGGAGCTCGACCGACCTCGACTACACGGTGACGTTCAAGAAGTGCAAAGCGGACGGCGTGAAGATCAACGGACAGATCGAGTACGTCATCTCGGCGCAGTCGAGCGCGGGTTCCGCCGCCACGAGCTGGTCGTACAAGGGAGATCTTCAGTACGGCGGCGACGTCTCCGGGAGCTGCATCATCGACATGACGGGCTCGGCGAGCGCCAGCGCCGCAGGGGCGTCGGTGACCTACAGTGGAACGATCTGCGGGAACGACGCCGGCGAGACGCTCAACGTCTCGACCGGAACGGGGCTCGCCGCCGCCGGCGACGCCAGCTGACAGCCGACGGCGGGCGTTTTCGGAGGGTCTGCGCTCGCCGTCGTGCTCTGGGCTCGATGCTGCATCGCCGTGAGTCGTGTCGGGGAGAACGGGCTGCGGTGCCGATCCGACGCGAGAGAAGAAAGAGCTTGCGGTATTGGGCGTTGCGTCGCCGCTGGGTTCTACATAGCGTGACGGAATGGGAACCGCGACCGCCACCCAGGATCACGCGAGCAGGCTACTCTTGCAGGGGCGCTGTGGACGGTGTGCGGAAGTGGTCGGTCGGCCCGAGATCCTGACGGGCGGCGACTGCGGCCACTGCGGCGCCGCGCTGGACTGGGGCGACGCGAGTCGGGGGGCGCTGCAGACGCGCAACCTGCAGTGGCGCCTCGCGGGCTACGCGCTCGTCGGTCTGGCGAGTTTCCTCGCGGGGATCGTCCCACTTCTCCAGGTCGCGGTGCAGCTCGCCGCGCTCGTCATCCTGCACGTGGTGGTACTGCGTCGCGGCCTTCTGTGGCTGCCCGCAGCGCGCCGCATTCTCGCTCGAATGTCGATGAAGCTCTTGGGCGCCGCGATCGCGGTCGTGGCGCTGCTGGTCAACGTCGCGATCGCGCCGCTCGTCGGCGTCAGCGCCTTCGTTCTGGCTGCAGTCGGTCCGCTTTTGACGGCGGCATACGTCGAGGGTGGTCTGCGAATCCTGCGCAAGCGGATGCGCTGGCAAGAAGAAGGGAGGAAGCTCACTGTGGCGGAGTGGGGCCTTCCCACTGCACTCCTCGCGGTGCTGGTCGGCACTGTGACCGTCACGGCGGGGGTCGTCGCGGCCGTCCTCCACGCGGCTTCTCAGGTCGAGGTGCCGTCGATCACGCAGTTGACCGAGCTCCTGATGGGGTGGATGCAATGACCGCCGAGCTCCTTCGATTTCTGGCGATGACCGTCGGCCCCTCGATCACCGCCGCTGCCCGTCCCGGGCTGAGCTTTTTCGCGGTCCAAGTCGTGATCGCCGTCCTCGCGGATCAAGGGGTGGTGGCGGTCCCCGAGCAGTTCGCGTGGCTGGTGACGGTCCCGGCGCTGGTCGTCGCTGGAGTTCTCGCGGCGGTGGAGACGGCGGCGAAGCACGACCCCGACATCGCGGCGCTGGCGCGGGACCTCAAGATCGACCAGTTCTTCGGTGCTTTCGGCGCCTTTTCGGCCGCGCTCCTCTTCGCGTCTCTCGGCGTGCCCGAAGCCGCTGCTGTCGAGCCCGAGACGGGGAGCCTGCTGCAGGGGGTCGCGGTCGCCGCGAGGACGGAGGCGCCGACCGCCGTGCAGGTCGGGGCGGTGGGCGGCGCCGTGGCACTCAACCTCGGCCTCGGCTGGTTCCGGGCCGAACTTCTGGACTTCGTCTACTCGATCGAGGCTGGACGCCTGTGGGCGCGGGTGGAGACCGGCGGCGTGATCGGGCTGCTCATCCTGCTACCGCTGCTGCCGATCATCGTGCTGGCGCTGCTCCTCGTTCTCACCGTCTTGACGGCGGTCGGCGCGCTGCTCGCCCGGGCTGCCGAGAGGGCGCTGGATCACGGAAATCGCGAGGCGTGCGATGGGTGCGACTACCGGGTGCGGCGGGAAGCGTCCGTTTGCCCCGAGTGCGGTACGGAAAGGGTCGCGGCGGAGCCGTCCGGCGGGCTCGCTCAGGCGTGGCGAGCTGTTCGAATTGGCAGGCAGAGCGAGGCCGTGTGAAGGGCGGAGAAGGTAGGTCGTACATCCATCCGACACGAGAGGCTGGCCGCGCGTTCGTGGAGCGCGGGCTCGAAGGCCCTGTCGTGATGCTGAATCTATTGCGGTTTCGCGAGGTCGCCGACTACTCCGGGGCGCCCCAACTCGCGCCGGACGCCCCGATCAGCGGCGAAGAGGCGTATGCCCTGTACATGGACGCGGTCGCGCCGCTGCTCGAGGCGTCTGGCGGAGGGGTCGAGCGCGCCGCGCATGGTGGACACTTCCTGATCGGTCCCGCCGACGAACAGTGGGACCTGATCCTGGTGGTCCGTCACGCCAGCGCCGCGAAGTTCCTGGGGTTCGCGACCGACGAATCGTACCTGGCGGTCGCCGGGCACCGTACCGCGGCGCTCGCCGACTCCCGGCTCTTGCCTATGATGGACATTCCCCGACTGAGGTGACGAAGATGGTGACATACGAAGTGAAAGGTGATGTGGCGTGCATCACGATGGACGACGGCAAGGTGAACGCGCTGTCGTACGAGATGCTGGACCAGTTGAACGGTGCGATCGACAAGGCGGAGAGCGAGGCGAAGGCGATCTTGCTGGCGGGCCGCGAAGGCCGTTTCTCTGCGGGGTTCGATCTTTCGGTGATGATGTCGGGGATGGACCAGGCGACGAAGCTCCTGCAGACCGGCGGTGAGTTGTTGCTTCGTCTGTACGGCTACGGACGTCCGGTCGTCGCGGCTTGCACGGGCCACGCGATCGCGGGCGGAGTGCTGCTCGCTGCCACCGCGGATTATCGCATCGGCGCGAAGGGCGACTTCAAGCTGGGCTTGAACGAAGTCGGCAACGGGATGCCGGTGCCGGTGCTGGCGCGTCGTCTCGCCGAGGATCGTCTGCAACGAGCGCACGTCGTCGAGGCGACGCTCTTCGCTCAGATGTACGATCCGACGCGGGCAGCCGAGGTCGGTTGGCTGGACGAAGTAGCGACCCCGGACGCGCTCTTGCAGAAGGCGCTGGCGAAGGCGGACCAGCTCGCCCAGTTTCCGGCGCTCGCGTACCGAGTGACGAAGCAGGGGCTTCGGCGCGATTCGATCGCGCACATTCGCGAAGTGGCACCGACCGAATTCGACCTCTTGATGGGGGGCTGATGCGACTCTACACGGACGAGGCGATGCTCGAGCACGAGCCGGTGGGGCCGGAGATTCCGGACCGGCTCCGCCAGGTACTCGCCCGGCTTCGCGCGATGGGGTTCGAACTGGAAGGGGGCCACGACTTCGACCGCTTCTGTGTGGAGCGAGTCCACCCGCCGCGGTTTGTCGACGAGATTCTGGCGATGGAGGGGAAGTCGGTCAGAGTCGATCTCGACACGGAGACGACGCCGGGCTCCATCGGCGCCGTTCGGGCTGCGGTCGGATGCAGCCTCGCGGCCGTGCGGTCGGCGATGGCGGGAGAGCGGGCGTTCGCGCTGGTGCGCCCCCCCGGACACCATGCTGAGCCGGAACGGGCGATGGGGTTCTGCTTCTTCAACAACGTCGCGATCGCGGCCGCCGAGGCGCTCGAGATCGGGGCCGACCGGGTCCTGATCGTCGACTGGGACGTCCATCACGGCAACGGTACGCAGGCGGCGTTCTGGGACCGCGGCGACGTCTTCTTCTTCAGCACGCACCAGTGGCCGCTCTACCCGGGGACGGGGGCAGCGGACGAGCGAGGAGAAGGGGAGGGGGACGGCACGACGCTGAACGTTCCGATGCCGGCCGGCTGCGACGACGAGGAGTATCTGCGCGTCTTCGACGAGGTCTTGCGACCAGCGGCCGACGCGTTCGAGCCCGACATCGTGTTGGTCTCCGCCGGGTTCGACAGCCACGTCGACGATCCGCTGGGGGGCATGCGCGTGACGGCCCAGGGCTTTGCTGACCTGGCGCTGCGCTGTGCTGCCATCGCAGATGATCACTGTGATGGTCGCCTGGCGCTCTTCCTCGAGGGCGGCTATTCGCTCTCCGGCCTCGCCGATTCGGTGGCCGCTTGCATCGAAGCGCTGTCGGACTGAGATCCGCCGCAGACTTTTTTTTCGTGTGGCATCCGGCGGGTTAGGCGCCGTGCAAATCCTTACGGAATGCGGGTTGCAAAGGCGTCTCGGCCGACATGAGCCGACGCCGAGACATTCCGACACGCCCACTCCTCCCACTCCTCGCCTTCCTCTCCTGCGGATGTATCTCGGTCGACGGCGGACCATTCGTCCCGAACCCCTCCGTGGAAGACGGCGAAGCGCTCGACGCCGGGTCGGCGTTCGAGCGGCACCCCGACCAGGCAGCTTCGCCCGATGTGTCGCGCGACGTCCGACCGCACGGGATAGCGACCGACGACCTGCTGCGTCGTCATTGCGAGCGTCGGGCGTTCGATTGGTGCCACTGGGCGTTCGGTTGCGCGGACGTCGATCCCGTCCGAGCAGGGATGGAGTGGGGCGGCTTCAACGAATGCGTACGCTGGTGGCGCGAGGCGTGGTTCACCGCGTGCCCCCACCGGGTCGCGGTCGAACGCGGGAACTCGTCCGTGGATGCCGAAGCTCTGGGGCACTGTCTCGAGGAAGCCGACGCCGCCGATGCCTGTGACACCAGCTACATAGAGTGCGCCACCGCGGCCTTCACGCCCGGCGGAGTATCTGGGACTGGCTGCTTCGTCGACGCAGAATGCGCCGACGGCCTATCCTGTGTCCTCGTCGATTACTTCGCACCCCTTGCCCCTGGCTGCCTGGGGTCTCCAGGACATTGTGGGCCTCTCGGCCGCGAAGGAGATCCGTGTCTGTGGCCCGAGGACTGCGAGGACGGCAATCGTTGTATCTCGGGGACGTGCGTCCGAGGCGCGGGGGCGGGGGAGTCCTGCAACCATCCCGATGAGCCCTGCGAATACGGACTCGTCTGCCTTCCGATCGGGGATTCGGGGGCCCAAGCCTGTTCCCGCGGCCTGTCGGAGGGCGAGCGCTGCTCGGTGACGGAGCCGGACTCCACGCGCTGCGCGCCCGGCCTCGTCTGTGCGTACCAGACTTCGAACCGTTGCGAAGTTCCCGTCGCCGATGGGGAAGTGTGCGAGCCCGGTCAGCTCTGCGCTTTCGACGGGTACCCCTGCCCGACCAGCCGGCGGTGCGAAGGGTACGCGTACGAAGGAGAGCCCTGCGAGCACGGACAGGTCTGGTGTATCGGTGACTCTCGGTGCGTCGAGGGTATCTGCCGCGACGGCTTCGAGGCGTGCATGGGGGACGAGCGTTTTTCCCGTCACGGATGTCGCGACCTCGGGAGCGCGGGTGAACCGTGCAGGGACGCCGGCGACTGCTGGCACGGCCACGTCTGCGAGCAGGGAACCTGCGAGGTGTACTACCTCGCACCTACGTGTGTCGGCAATGGTTGAACTCGCTGTGGAATATGCCGAACTGCCGTTGGTAGGGTCTGGGGCTCGGCACGGTCGGATGGCGTGCAGATCGTTACGGCACGGCGGTTGCAGAATCGTCGCGCATGGTGGCCTCGATCCCTCGACCGGACGGAAGATGGTGAGCACGCGTCGATCCAAGGCGATAGGGTGGGGAACTGCGGTGTTGGCGCTTGCGCTGGGTGGTCCCGTCGGGTGCTCGCAGTGGCTGGAACCGCTGCTTGTAGGATCCGAGTCCGTCGCGGGCGAAGGGACGGACGGTGGAGCCCCGGACACGGATATGGCGTCGGACCTGGGCTCGAGGTCCGACGCCGGTGACTTCCAGGAGGTCCTTCTGGACGCGCACTGCCTCCGCATGGCCGAGGAGTTCTGCGCACCGCTTCGATGCGAACCGACGTTCGCCGAAGCCCGAGTCCTCGGCTGGCGGGATTTCGAGGAGTGCGTCGACACACACCTGGCCGAGCGCCCATGCGGCGCGCGCCTCGCGATGGAGCGAGGCAACCTGCGCGTGAATCTGCAAACCCTCGAGGAGTGTCAGGCCGTAAGGACGGGATGCGACGACGGCGACTACGCGTCGTGCGCGGGCGCTGCGTTTCGGCCCACCGGGGACGCGGGGGAGGATTGTTTCCTCGATCTCGAGTGCAGATCGGGCCGTTGCGCCGGCGAACGACACGACCCGACGAACCAGTACGGCTGCCGGTGGACGGCTGGGCGCTGTGCACCGCTCCAACCTGCGGGCTCTCACTGTGACGACACCAGCGATTGCGAGGGGCTGCTGGTGTGCGACGGTGTGTGCCGGACTCCGGCCGTCGTCGGCGAGGCCTGCACCCCGGGGGGTTGCGAGTCCGGTGCGAGGTGCGTCGTGGTCTCTGGCGGCGAGGCGATCTGCCAGGCTCTGGTGGCGCGCGGGGGGGCCTGCGAGCCAGAGGTGACGGGAAGTCGCGGCGCCTGTGCCGATGGGCTCGGATGCTTCCCGGACTCCCGGACGTGCGAACCGCTGCTCGGCGTGGGGGCGGAGTGCTCGGGGGATGACGAGCTCTGTCAGTCGGGCGCGTGCGCCCCGTGGGGAACCTGCGTCTCCCCGGCGTTTCGAGGCGAGGCGTGTAACCGGGAACAGTTCTGCGTGGGCCCGCTTCAGTGTCTGGAGGACCGATGCCGCGAGCGGTCCAGCGACGGGTGCGTCTATGACGGCGATTGCATCGCTCCCCTCGTATGCGACGCCGGCGTCTGCACCGAACCGATCGCGCGGGGAGATGATTGCGTCGCGGGCGGCGACCGTTGCGGACGGCTCGACCGCTGTGAAGAAGAAATGTGCCAGCCATTCTGGGAGGTGGAATCGTGCGGAAACTGATCGCGTGGTCCTCGTCGCTGCTGCTCCTCGCCGGCTGTCCGATGCCGGACGCGGGCGGCCCGTCGCTCCCCGTTGCGTTGGATGCGGACGGGACCGAACCCGATGCGGGGACCTCCCATGACGTCTCACCCGGGTTGGACGTCTCGGAGGACCCGGACGCCGCCGGGATCGCGGGGACCGAGATCGATCGCCTCATCGACATGCACTGCGATCGGCTCACCCTGGAGTGGTGCCGGGCCTACTACGCGTGCGACGAGTTCGATCCGCGCGGTCGCATCGACATGCTGGCCAACGGCGTCGAGTCGTGCGTCCGATCGTTCCGCTACTTCGGCCGCTGTGCGGCGAAGGTCGGCCTCGAGCTCGGGACCGTGACGGTCGACCCGGGCCGACTCGCCGAATGCCTCGGCCGAATCGACGAGGGTCCCTGCGAGACGGCGTACGCCGAGTGCGCCTGGTCGGCGTTCGCCGGGGAGGCGGCTGCCGGTGCAGATTGTCGTTACGACCTAGAGTGTCGCGGCGATCTGCGTTGTCTCGGCACCGACTACCAGGGGGACGCTCCGAACGGCTGTACCTACCGTCGGGGGCAGTGCGCCGAACCCGCAAGCGCGGGCGCCGCATGTCGTACCCACGACCAGTGCTCGTCGGGGCACTGGTGCGTCGACGGTGCGTGCGTCCGAGCGCGCGAGGCGGGGGAGGCGTGCGACGCCGCCACACCTTGCGATGGGGGACTGCATTGCATTCCGACGGCCGATGGTTCGGTCTGCTCGCGCGGATTGCAGGAGGGGGAGCGGTGCATCGACGAGTCGACGAACCAGGTCCTTCCGTGCGCTCCCGAGCTGGAATGCGAGACCTCGGGCGACGGAACCTGTCGGCCGGTCGTTCCGGCCGGCGGGGCATGCGAATTCGAGGACACGTGCGCGTCGGGGAGGTGGTGCCCGAACAGTGGCGTGTGTCCCGTTCACGCGCTGGAGGGAGAGTCGTGTGCCGAGCCTCACGTCCATTGCCACGGCGAGGGAGAGTGCGTCGACGGCACATGCCACGAACCGACGCCGCCCTGTGGGCCAGGCGAAATCACGGTGTTGGGGGAGTGCGTCCTCGACCCGGGCGTGGAAAGGGGGTGCGAGCAGTCGGAGGATTGCGCTTGGCGAATGGTTTGCGACGGGGGCGAATGCCGGGATCAGCACGTCGCCGAGGCCTGTCGGGCCGAGTGAAGCGATGCGAGCCGTACCCGCGCCGGCTCAGGGATGGTTGTGGCCGTAGTGCGGATCGTCGGGCGACCGCTCGGGGATCACGGGCTGGGGCGCCTGGACGCTGGGTGTCGGCTGCTCCGCGACAGCAGGCTCGCCGACCGTGGGTGCGGGGACTTCGACGGCGAGCGGGGCGACTGGCGCGCTCGAAGCCTCCAGAGCTGCTTTACCTTTCTCGATCGTGGCTTCCACAGCCGCGGGTGCGCCCTGGAAGTCGACGATCGCTTCGCGAGCGAGGTCGACGGCGCGTCCGGGAAGAATCCCGATGTAGAGCACCAGGAGCGCGGTCACGACGAGCACGAACTTCGAACCCGGATGGTGGAGCGCTTCCAACGGCCGTTTCGCCTCGGGGCGCATGTACATGTGGACCAGGACCCGAAGGTAGTAGTAGACGCCGGCGATGCTCGAGAGGACGCCCAGCACGGCGAGGCCGATGAACGAATGGTCGCCGGTCGCGTGCCCCACGTCGACCGCGGCGCTGAACACGTACAGCTTGCCCAGGAACCCGGCCGTCGGCGGGATGCCGGCGCTCGAGAACATGCAGACTGCCATGACGAGGCCGAGGAAAGGGTACTTGAAGCCCATCCCGCTGAGGTCGTCGTAGGTCGATGCCCCTTCGTCCTTGCGCCCCAGGTACGACAGGACACCAAAGGCGCCGAGCGTTCCGAACGAGTAGGCGACGAGATAGAAGAGGACGGCGTCGTTGTAGAGGAAGTGTGCCGGCGACGCGTTGGCCGCGACGATCCCGACCAGAATGTAGCCGGCGTGCGCGATCGACGAGTACGCGAGCATCCGCTTCACGTTGTCCTGAACGATGGCGGCGAAGTTGCCGAGGACCATCGACGCGCCGGCGACGAAGACCAGGACGTCGAGCCAGCCCATTCCCAGCAGCCCGCCGCGGAGGGAGCCCCCGTAGAACGCGATCAGCAGCACTCGCAGCATCGCGGCGAAGGCGGCAGCTTTGACCGCGGTCGACATGAACCCGACGGCCGGGGTCGGCGTGCCGGTGTAGACGTCGGGCGTCCAGATGTGGAACGGAACCGCGGCGATCTTGAAGACGAAGCCGGTGATGACGAGGAGCGACCCGAAGAGAATGAGCCCGCCCGATGCCTGCAGGGCAGCCGGGTTCGCGACGATCGTCTCGATGTTCGTCGCGATCATCTCGAGGTTCGTCGTCCCCGTGGCGCCGTAGAGGAGGGCGACCCCGTACAGAAGTAGCGCCGTCGAGAACGCCCCGAGGATGAAGTACTTCATCCCCGCTTCGGCGCTCTTTCGGTCCTTACGCAGGAACGCGGCGATGACGTAGACCGGCATCGACATGAGCTCGAGCGCGAGGAAGAACGAGAGCAGATCCGCCGCCTGCGCCATGAAGATCATTCCGCACACGGCGAAGAGGATCAGCATGTAGTACTCCCCGCGGTCCATGTTGTGGATCCGCAGGTACGCAGGGCTGTTCATGATCGCGATGATCCCGCATGCCGAGCAGAGCGCGGCGAAGAAGAGCGAGAACTTGTCGAGGTAGAGCATCCCGTGGAACACCGGGCCCGACAGCGTCGAGTCCCAGAGCCCCCAGCACGAAAGGATCGTCACGCCGAGGCCCACCACGCTGAAATAGGCGAGGTAGTCTCGGTTGGTCTCCGTGCGATGGAAGACGTCGAGCAGAATCACGAGCATCGACAGGATGGCGACGATCGCTCCGGGGATGATCGCGGCGTATTCCGGCCCCGATGGAGGGGTCAGGAACATCAGTAGCGCAGGGACGTTGAGCAGTGCAGACATTGCTTACTCCGTGGCCCGCGCGGGTTCGGTGGGCTCGTGATCGAGCATCTTGCCGTCCGGGACCCAGTCGGCGTCGGGCTCGCCGACGACGACGGTGCCAGACGCGGTCACCGCGCTGTCCATGTGCTTCAGGAATTGGTGAATCGAAGGCTCCATCGGTCCGAGGAAGAACTTCGGGTAGACCCCCATGAAGATGCACATCAGCACGATCGGGAGGAGGTAGGTGATCTCGCGGCTGTTGAGGTCGGCGAGATTCTCGTTCTTCGGGTTCGTGACCGGTCCGAACATCACGCGGCGGAACATCCAGAGCAGGTAGCCCGCGGCGAAGATGACTCCGGAGGCGGCGAGGCCGGCGAAGATGAGCGCCGTGAACTCGGGCCCTGCCTGTTCGGCGTCCGGCATCGGGAAGTACGGCGCATCGATGAGCTGGTAACCCTCCGGCGTCGGCTGCCAGACGAGCGGTGCGTCGAACCACAGGAACTGGCTCTTCGAAGTTCCGATCAGGGCCAGGAACTCGCCGACGAAGCCGTTGAGGCCTGGCAGACCGACCGACGCGAAGAGGATGATCATGAAGAAGGCTGCGAAGACGGGCATCACCGCCGCGAGTCCCCCGAACTCCTTGATCTTCTTGGTGTGGCGGCGCTCGTAAAGAATGCCGACGCAGAGGAAGAGACCCCCCGTAGCGATTCCGTGGGCGAGCATGATGTAGATGCCGCCGGCGATCCCCATCGGGGTCATCGCGACGAGCCCGAGCACACAGAAACCCAGGTGGCTGACGGAGCTGTAGGCGACGAGCTTCTTCACGTCGTCCTGCACCATCGAGACGAGCGCGCCGTAAATGATGCCGATCACGGCGAGCACCGCGATGTACGGCGCGTAGGTCTTCAGCGCGTCGGGGAAGAGCGGGAAGGCGTACCGAAGCAGCCCGTACGTTCCCATCTTGAGGAGCACGCCCGCGAGGATCACCGAACCGGCGGTGGGCGCCTGGACGTGAGCAAGCGGGAGCCACGTGTGGAATGGAAAGAGCGGAACCTTGATCGCGAAGGCGAGGAAGAATGCCCCGAAGAGCCAGAACTGCTCGGTGAACGTCAGGTCGACGGCAAGCATGTCGGTCAGGAGGAACGAGTGGGCGCCGTCGCCGCCGGTCTGAAAGTAAACGTAGAGGATCGAGATCAGCATCAAGAGGCTGCCGACCATCGTGTAGAGGAAAAACTTCACCGCGGCGTAGATGCGGTCGTCGCCGCCCCACACGCCGATGATGAGGTACATCGGGATCAGCATCATCTCCCAGAAGACGTAGAACAGGAACACGTCGAGGGCGACGAGCGCGCCGAGCATCCCGGTCTCGAGGAAGAGGAGGGCGATCATGTACTCCTTCACGTTCGTGTGGACCGCGTCGTATGTCGAGAGGATCGCGATCGGCATCAGGAACGTCGTGAGCATCACGAGCCAGAGGCTGATGCCGTCCAGACCCATGAAGTACGAAATCCCGACTGCCTCGACCCATGGGATCGGGCCTTCCATCATCTGAAACGTGAAGGGACCTTCGACGGGGGCCGTCGAGGGATCGAACCCGAAGAGGATGTTCAGGCTCAGCAGGAAGACGCCGAGCGAGATGATCAGCGCGCCGTTTCGGTGCACCGAGGTTTGCTCTTTGGGGACGAAGAGGAGCGCCATCGCGCCGAGCAGCGGCGCGAACGTCACGATCGAGAGCCACGGAAGCCCGCCGCCGTCGCCGACGAGGGGAGCCGCGAGCAGACCGGATGCCAGAGATGTCAAAACGTTGGTGAGCATCGGTCGTACCGTCAGATGAGGGCGAACATCAGGAGGACGATCGCGACCACGATGTACGTGGCGTAGCGCTGGACGTCCCCGCTCTGAAGGTTCTTGAGAACGTTGCCGGCGGATTGCGCGACGAAGCCGACGAAGTTCACGGCTCCGTCCACGATGGCACGGTCGGCGAGATAGAGGGCCTTACCGAAAGCGATGAAGCCGCGGACGAAGACGTAGTCGTAGAATTCGTCGACGTAGTACTTGTTCGTGAGCCAGCGATGGGCCTTCTGCGCACGTTCGTAGAACCAGCGCACCAGGCCGGGCATCCGCATGTAGGCGAACCAGGCGGCTCCGACCCCGACGAACGCGAAGACGATCGAGCCGATGATGGCGATTGTTTCGTCGCCGTAGAAGTCCGCGCCGAACTTGTTGGCGATGCGAAGGTCCATGCTCGTCTGGAACACCGGCGTCAGCCAGTATTCGAACAGCAGCATCGGGTCGAAGTGCGTGGCGTGGTGGACCACGTGCGGCCAGCCCGTCCAACCGCCGAAAATCGACAGGACGGCGAGAACGGTGAGCGGGATCGTCATCGTGAGCGGCGATTCGTGCAGGTGCGACTGCGTCTCCTCGTCCGCGCGGCACTCGCCCCAGAAGGTGAGGAAGTAAAGGCGGAACATGTAAAACGCGGTCATGAGTGCCGTCGCCATGCCGAGCACGAAGACGACCCCGAAGACCACCTTCCAGGCGAGGACGGGCTCGAGCGGAGCGCCGCTGCTGATGTTCGAGGCGGGGCTCATGCTGAGGTACTCGAGCATGAGATCGACGCCCTGGATCTGGTAGACGTGGACGTTCGAGTAGGCGCCCCACAGGATGAGGTCCTTCGAGAAGAAGCCGGCGAAGAGCGGGATGCCCGCGATCGCGAGGCAGGCGATGAAGAATGTCCAGTGGGTCACCGGCATCCACTTGCGCAGTCCACCCATCTTGCGGATGTCCTGCTCGCCGCCCATCGAGTGGATGACGCTGCCGCTCCCGAGGAAGAGGAGAGCCTTGAAGAAGGCGTGCGTCATGAGGTGGAAGATGGCGCCGATGAACATGCCGCTGCCGATCCCGATGAACATGTAGCCGAGCTGGCTGACCGTCGAGTAGGCGAGCACTTTCTTGATGTCGTTCTGCACCAGCGCGATCGTCGCCGCGAAGAACGCCGTGAGCGCGCCGACGCTAGCGATGATCATCATCGCGACGGGCGAGAGCGTCACGACGTGGTTGAGACGGGCGAGCAAGTAAACGCCGGAAGTGACCATCGTCGCCGCGTGGATGAGCGCGGAGACCGGCGTCGGGCCGGCCATCGCGTCGGGGAGCCACGTGTAGAGCGGAATCTGAGCCGACTTGCCCGTGCAACCGATGAAGATGAGGACGACCGCCACGGGGGCGACCGAGTAGAGCGCCATCGTGCCGGAACCCGTCGCCAGCGCGTCGATCTCGAGATAATCGAGGGTGCCGGTCTCCCAGTAGAGGAGGAAGAGGCCGACGAGGAACGCGAAGTCGCCGATGCGGTTGACGATGAACGCCTTCTGGCCCGCCGCGGCCTTCTCCATGTCCGTGTACCAGAACCCGATCAGCAGGTAGCTGCAGGCGCCGACGCCTTCCCAACCGATGAACGTCACCATCAAGTTCTTGCCGAGGATCAGCAGGAGCATCGAGAAGACGAAGAGGTTCAAGTAGGAGAAGAACTTCCATTTCCCCGGGTCGTCGGACATGTAGCCCGCCGAATAGAGGTGGATGAGGAAGCCGACGCCGGTGACCACCAGCACCATCACGGCGCTGAGGGGGTCGAGCAGGAACGCGATGTCGACGCCGAGGTCGCCCGCGTAGATCCACTGGTAGGCGGTAAAGGTGAGGACTGTCTCGCGCCCCGCCATCCACGATTCCATGGAGAACGGGTCGGTCGGCAGCATCATCGAGACGGACTTCAACGCGAAGATGAAGGAGAGCAGCACCGCTGCCGTTCCGATCCAGGGCGTCGCATTCTTCATGCGGGAGCCGAGGATGCCGTTGATGAGACCGCCGATCAGCGGAAACAGGACGATGTAGCCCAGGTAGTGAAACTCGTTCGCGAGCATCGGTCAGACCCTCACAGCTTGAGCTGGGTGACTTCGTCCACGTTCACCGAGCGGTAGTGGCGGAAGATGTGAATGATCAGCGCTAGACCGACGGCCGCTTCTGCAGCAGCCACGGCCATCACGAAGAAGGCGAAGATGTGGCCGTCGAAGTCGACTCGGTACTTGCTGAACGCGATGAACGTCAGGTTCACCGAATTGAGCATGAGCTCGATGCACATGAAGAGCGCAATGGCGTTGCGCTTGATGAGTACCCCCACGAGGCCGATCGAAAACGTGATCGCGGCGACGAAGAGGTAGTCGGCGAGGGTCGGCGCAAAGTTCATCATCACGGTCTCCTACAGTCGCTTCTTGGCGATGATGACGGCTCCGATGATCGCGGCCAGCAGCAGGAGCGCGGTCAGCTCGAAGGGGATGACGAATCGGTTCACGAGCAACAGGCTGAGCGGCTCGACCGTTCCCCACGAGACGGGCTCCTGGAGGTCTCCCCCGCGCGTGTCCTTACCCTGCATGACGGGCGGAAGCTCGATGCGCGGGTTTTCCTCGAACGTCGGGTACTTGCGGGCGGCGGGGTGATCTTCGCCGGCGCGGTAGAGCGCCAGTTGGCGCTGGTAGTTGGCTTCGAGCGCAGGCTCGTTGAGATCCGCGTAGAGACCGGGCACACCCGATGGCGTGGCGATCGGCTCGGGCTCGGCTCGTTCGTCGAGCTCGGCGGCGGCGGCGGCATTCGCCTCGTAACGTTCGGCAGCCGCGGTCCGCGTCTGAACGACCGCGTCGTGATTGACGAGCGTTCGTGTCGACGAGATGGCGAAGACGCAGAATCCGAGGCCTGCGAGCACCGCGAGAATGTGGTGCGCACGGAGCCGGACCGATCCGAGTTCTTCCTCCCGAAGGTTCAACAACATGATGATGAAGACGAACAGCACCATGATGGCGCCGCCGTACACCAAAATCTGCGTCACCGCCATGAAGTGCGCGGAGAGCAGCCCGTACAGACCCGCAAAGAAGAAGAAGTCCAGGATCAGCGCCAGGGCGCTGTACAACGGGTTGTTGAACGGACGGAACGGGAACGCGACGAGGAGCGAACAAATGATCGCTCCGAACGCGAAGATATAGAAAAATACGGTTTCCAGAACTGCCATGAAAACTATCGCTGTCGGCTGACTGGAGAGGCGGAGCGGTAGTTACCGCATTATCACGGACCCGTAAAGCCGGGTTTTCTCTGCGTGGCGATTACGCTCGCCGAGGTCCGTGGGTGACCCGTAGTGTCCGCTCTCGGGTTTCGGTCAAGTGATTGTTCAAGCGGTCTTCTTGACCGTGTCGGTGACGACACGGTCTCGGCTCCACCATTTCGGGAAGTAGCAGCCACCGCGGCGAATGTGCTCTTCGAATTCGTGCCGGAAGATCTCGAGGTAGCTGCGGACCGGGATGGAGATCGAGTCTCCGAGTGCGCAGATCGTATTGCCCTCGATGTTGTCGATGGCGTCGTGGAGGAGGTCGAGGTCTTCCATGCACCCTCGTCCTTCTTCGATCCCGTCGAGGACCTTCGCGACCCACCCGGAACCTTCGCGGCACGGCGTGCACTGGCCGCAAGATTCGTGGTGGTAGAAGTGTGCCAGGCGGGCGGTGAGGCGCACCATGCAGACGGTGTGGTCCATGAAGGTGATGCAGGCGGTCCCCATCGAGGAGCCGGCGTCGCGCATCGTCTCGAAGCCCATCTTCGCGTCGAGCGCCTCGGGGAGCATGACGCGGCACGAGGACCCGCCGGGGATGAACCCTTTCAGCTCACTGCCGTCGAGCATTCCGCCGCCGTACTCCTCGAGGAGCTCGCGGATGGTGATTCCGGAGGGAGCCTCGTAGACACCCGGCTTCTTGATGTGGCCCGAAAGTCCATACAGCTTGGGGCCGCCGTTTTTCTCGATCCCCATGTCGGCCCACCACTGGCCGCCGTGCTCGATGATGAACGGGATCGACTGGATCGTCTCGACGTTGTTGACGAGCGTCGGCGCGCCGAACGCGCCGACGACGGCGGGGAAGGGGGGCTTGAGGCGCGGCTGGCCGGGTTTGCCCTCGAGGCCCTCGATCATCCCGGTCTCTTCGCCGCAAATGTAGGCGCCGCCCGAGGCGTGGACGTACATGTCGACGTCGAAGCCCTTCCCGAGGATGTTCTTGCCGAGGTAACCCTTGTCGTATGCCTCTTTGATCGCGTCGTTGACGCGCTTGATCGCGAGGCCGAGCTCCCCCCGGATGTAGATGTAGACGTAGCGGATCCCGAGCGCCCATGCGGAGATGATGCAGCCCTCGATCAGCCGGTGCGGGTCGAGCTCCATCACGTATCGGTCTTTGAACGTGCCGGGCTCTCCTTCGTCGGCGTTGACCGTGAGGTACTTCGGGACGTCGGACTCTTTCGGGATGAACGACCACTTCACGCCCGTGGGGAACCCGGCGCCCCCGCGGCCGCGGAGGTTGGAGGTCTTCACCTCGGCGATGATGTCCTCGCCACTCATCGTGACGGCTTTCTTCAACGCCTTGTAGCCGCCGTTCTTCTCGTAGACCGGGAGCGTGTACGCCTTGTCGATGTGAAAGTTGCGGCTGAGGAACAGCTCTTCCATGGTTCTTCTCGGCTCAGTGCTTGGTCCGCGGGTCGGGCAGTTTGTCGAGTCGGCTGCGCAGCTCTTCGACGAGCGCGTCGACCTTCTCTTCGGTGTCGAGGTCTTCGAAGTACTCGATCTCGCCGTTCGAGTCCGTGAGTTGCAGCATCGGTGCGGTGCCGCACGATGCGAGGCACTCCGCCTCGGTGAGGGTGAAGTGTCCGTGGTGGTCGGTCTCGCCGAGCCGCACGTCGAGCTTCTCTTCGAGCTGTTCGATCAGGTTGTAACCGCCCCGGAAGGCGCAACTGAGCGTCGTGCAGACCTGAAGGTGGCACTTCCCGACGGGCGACTTGTTGTACATCGTGTAGAACGTCGCCGTGGTGAGGACTTTGGCGGGCGGCAGTTCGAGCCGCTCGGCGAGGTAGTCCATCACCTCCACGGAGATCCAGCCGAACTCGGCCTGGGCCAGATGCAACGCCGGGAGCAGGGCTGCCAGCGTGTTCGGGTATCGACTCACGATGTCGCGGAATTCGCGCTCGCCGTCGGGAGAAAACTGCAGACTCATCGCGTGGCTCGCTGAGAAGGGCTTCAAGTCGCCACCGGATTACTAAATGAGCAGGGCGGCGAGGTCAACCACCACATGGTGGTGGTGAGGCCGGAAAACGGGGCTCGTGGGCCGTCGTACGTCGGCAGTGAGGACCGAGCGTCGCGTGTGGGACTCGACACCGTTAGGCGGCTGCACTATCAAGGAAAACATGCCAATCATCGAAGCCCCCCATCGCGGCGATGCCGCGGCGATCGCCACGCTGTTCAAAGAGGACATGGACGACCTCGGTGTCGAAGTGTCGACCGACGATCTGCGCGGCCTCGCCGACCAGATCGTCGCGGGCTCGACGCAGGGGGATCCCGAGTGCATCTGCCTCGTCGCGCGCCTGGAAGAGGGGGGCGACGCGGTTGGCGTCATTCTCGCAAACTTGAACTATTCGTTGAAGTTCGGCGGCCGAGCGCTCTGGATCGAAGAACTATACGTGACCCCGAGCGCTCGTCGCCTGGGGCTCGGGCGCGAGCTCGTCGATGCGCTGCTCGACTGGGCGGAGGAGAACGGCATCCGAGGGGTCGACCTCGAAGCGTATCAGGGGAACACCCCTGCGTCGGTTCTCTACCGTTCGATGGGGTTTCTGCGGCTCGGGCGCGAGCGCTTCTATTTCCCGATGGATTGAGGCGAGGCAGGCCAGGGAGAAGCTCTGCGGGGCGGCCGCAAGGCCGCCCCGTTTTCGTTCAGAGTTCGTGGACGACCGGAACGACGACCGGCTTTCGGTCGATCGTCTTCCGGAAGTAGCGCCGGACGGCGGTCCGGAGCGCTTCACCGACCTCCGCGGGATCCTTGCGCGCGTCGGGGGAGAGCTGCTTGACGGCGTCCCTCGCGTAGGCAGCGGCCTCGGGCATGAGGCGTTGCGCTTCCTCTTCGCCTGCGAGAAATCCGCGGTGAACGAGGTCGGGCCCCCCCGTGAGCTCACCGGTGGCGATGTCGAGCACCGCGAAGGCCACGACGATCCCGGTGGCGGCGAGTTTTCGGCGATCGGAGAGCTGAACGTCGTCGAGATCTCCGAACAGCTTTCCGTCGACTCCGATTCTGCCGACGGGGACGCGGTCGACCACCGACGCCGAGCTATCCCGAAACTCGAGGACGTCGCCGTCCTCGATGAGGACCGACTCGATGTCCAGGTCGGTCGCGATCGAGGCGTGAGCCAGCCGCATCCGGTACTCGCCGTGAACCGGGACCACCCATTCGGGCCTCACGAGGTTCAAGAGGAGCTTGAGCTCGTCGCGATAGGCGTGACCCGTGGTGTGGACTGGTGCATCACGTGGCGTGACGACCTCGGCGCCGCGGCGTGTGAGGCTGTCGATCATGTTGTAGATCGCCGCCTCGTTGCCGGGGATGACGCGGGCGCTCAGGATGACGCGATCGCCGCGCTGCATCGTGACCTGGTGATGATCTCCCTGCGCGAGTCGGTGGAGGCTCGAGCGCGGCTCGGCCTGAGAGCCGGTGGCGAGGAAGAGGAGGTCGGAGTCGGCGTGGGAGCCGATGTCCTTGGCGTCGATGAACGGGTTCTTCCCCTCGATGGGCAGGAAGCCGTTCTCGCGGGCATATCCGACGTTCTGGTTCAGACTTCGTCCGAGCAGCACGATCTTGCGCCCCAGCGCCTGAGCTGTCTCGACGAGGCCTCGCACGCGGGGGATGTTGCTCGAGAACATCCCCACGAACACGCGCCCCGGCGCCTCCGAGATCTGCCGTCGAAGGGCCTTCTGCACGTCGCGTTCGCTCGTCGAGAAGCCGGGGACTTCCGCGTTCGTCGAGTCACCGACGACGGCGAGGGTTCCCTCGTCACCGATGCGGGCGAAAGCACTCAGGTCCATCACGTCCTCGCCGATCGGGGTCTGGTCGAGCTTCCAGTCACCGGTGAAGAGGACGTTCCCGAGGGACGTTCCCACCGCGATCGACATCGCGTTGGCGATGCTGTGATTGACGTGGAGGAACTCGACCTCGTAGGGGCCGATCTCGTAGACGTCGCCGGGCTCGACGACGGTCATGGGTTGCTTCGGCTCGAGCCCCCATTCCTTGAGACGGTGGTTCAGCAGCGCCATCGTGTAGCGCCCGGTGAAGACCGGGATGTCGAGCTCGGACAGCAGAAACGGCAGTCCGCCGACGTGGTCCTCGTGGGAATGGGTGAGGATGACCCCGCGCAGTTTGTGCGCGTTCTCGATCACGTAACTCCAATCGGGGAGGTAGTAGTCGAGGCCGTAGTGGTGGTCGTCTGGGAAAGCGAGACCACAGTCGATCATGAGCATCGTGTCGTCGTGCTCGATGAGACAGCAGTTCATTCCGAAAGTGCGCAGTCCGCCGAGGGGGAGGATTCGCACGTAGTCATTCTGGGGTGAAGCCAAATCAAGTCCTGTAGAAAGTAAAGTGTGGGAGAGCTCGTCTAGACGCGATATAGCGCGCCGCGGGCGGAAGGGCCAGCGCCGCGAGGAGCGTCGTGGGTCAGCTCTCGAAGTTCGGGTACGTCGGGGCGCGCGTCACGACGAAGGGTTTGCCTCGTCGTCCTCTACACAGCGCACGTCGGCCGGCACGACCAGAGGTTGGTCGGGGTTGAGCCAGATCTGACGGGTCGTGTCGGAGGGGGAGTCCGAGCAGGGTTGCTCGGCGGGGGTCGGGTCGCACCACAGACAATCGTTCGTGGGTTCCAGAACGTTCACGGGAACTTCTTGCGTCGCTCCGTGACTCTGAGGTTCGACCCAGGCGCGCGGGGTGAGGACGAGGAACATGCAGAACGTCATCACGGCCAGCACGCGGCTGAACATTATGTGATGAAGCATCTGCATCTCTGACCTCTCATCGTCTCCGGGACCGCCAGGCCTTCCGCCCGACACCCTCCCGGACCGGGGAGTATACAAAAAAGGTTGTTCGGCCGAAACCATCGCCGTCCTCGCCTTTGTTCCATTAGGACTCGTGAAAACGAAAAAAGTTCCAAACGGATCTGATTTTTATTCCTCCCGACGAAAAAAGTTTTCTTCCGGGGGACGGAAGGCAGCGGCGGGCTTTGCAGTCTCGTCGTGCCGACGTACCATTCGCGGACGACCAACATGCAGGGAGCCGATGAACACAGAGCAAAAGAACCTCTTCTTTCAATGTCTCTTTTCGGTGGCGTGGACAGACGGGACCGTCGGAGAGGAAGAGCGGGAACTCCTCACGGGGATGGTGGAGCACCTGACGATGGACGAAGAGGAGCGCGAGCGCCTCGCCCGCTGGTTCGAATCACCCCCGGACGAACCCGACTGGCGCACCGCCGTCTCCGGAGAGCTCGCCGACCAACTGGTGCGGCAGGTCTTCCTGGTCGCGGCGAGTGATGGCGTGGTCAACACCGATGAGATTTCGATGCTCGAACGTCTGCGCATGCGAATGGAGATGACGCAGGAACATTTTCAGTCGTTGCTCGTCGAGGCGGAGAAGCTCCTCGCCGGGCAGACCTGAGCGTCACCGGGGACACGGCGGGCGGGGGAATCGCCTTGTCACTGCCACAGACCCGCAGTATCTCTGTGGTTTCACGCGAACAGACGAGCGGACGAAGTACATGATGTTGGCCTTCTACATCGGCTGCATGATCTTCGGCGGGATCTTCGTCGGTCTGTCCGTGTTGTCGGGCCTCGGGGGGGGCGACGCCGATGTCGACAAGGAGCTCGACTTCGACAAGGAGCTCGACTTCGACAAAGACTTCGACTTCGACAAAGAGCTCGACTTCGACAAAGAGCTCGACTTCGACAAAGA
>CAYPJU010000034.1:57150-61447 GCA_964411125.1 uncultured Bradymonadales bacterium
TCGACTTCGACAAAGAGCTCGACTTCGACAAAGAGCTCGACTTCGACAAAGACCTCGACTTCGAGTTCGACGGCGACGCCGATGCCGATGGGGTGGGCGTCGACGACGGCCCCGGCGCGGACGGCGACGCCGATCGCGACATCGAAGTGCGGCGAGGAAGGCGCTACAATCCGTTCCTCAGTTTCAAATTCTACACGTTTTCCTCGGCCTTCTTCGGGCTGACGGGGACGGTGCTCACGCTGCTCGCCGCGAACCCGATCGGGGTCTTCGTGGCGGCGGTCGTCATCGGGCTGACGGCAGGGGTAGGGATCACGTATCTTCTCCACATGGCCGATCAGAGCCAGGGTGGACGTGTGGTGACCGGGCGAGACTTTGCCGGGCGGTCCGCCACCGTCACGATCCCGATTCGCTCGGGTCGGACAGGAAAGGTGAAGTTTCGCTTGAAGGGGCAGTTGGTCGAAATGATGGCCAAAAACGTCGACGACGGCGAGGACACGGTCCTCGACTTCGGCGAGGAGTGCTTTGTTCTGGGGATCGACGACGGGGTCGTACAGGTCGTGCATCCTTCGCAACTCAAAAAACGGAGCGGCGCCTGAGGCGCTGATGGAACCATGGACCTATTTTCAGTGGGAATCGTAGGGTTGCTCGGGGGGCTGGCGCTCGTGCTCCTCGTCTTCTTCGCGGTCATCAAGAGTTTCCTCTACATCGGACGCCCGAACGAGGTGCTCATCTTCTCGGGGCGCGATCACAAACAGAAGGACGGGAGCACGCGGGGCTACCGCCTGGTGTTCGGCGGGCTCTCGGTGAAGACACCGATCTTCGAGACGGTCGACCGGATGGACCTGCGCGTCTTCCCCGTGCGAATCGATACGAAGGGGGCGTACTCGAAAGGTGGTATCCCCCTGAACGTCCACGCCATCGCGAACGTGAAGATCTCGAGCAACCCCGACGAGGTCCACAACGCGATCGAGCGATTCCTGGGGCGCAACCGTGAAGAGATGGTCCGGGTCGCCCAGGAGACGCTCGAGGGCAACATTCGCGGCGTGCTCGCGACGCTGACCCCCGAAGAGGTCAACGAGAACCGGCTGAAGTTCGCCGAGCAGCTCTCGCTAGACGTCGAGCCCGACCTCGAGAAGCTGGGGCTGCAGCTCGACACGCTCAAGATCCAGAACGTCTACGACGACCGCGACTACCTCGACTCGCTCGGCCGCCGACGGATCGCAGAGATTCTGAAGGTCGCCGAGGTCGCCGAGTCCGACGCCATGAAGAACGCCGAGGAATCGGAGGCTGGTGCCCAGGGGCGTGGCGAGGTGGCCCGTCGACAGGCGCAAGCCGAGATCCAGAAGGCGCAGAACGCGCTGCGCGAGTTTCAAGCAGAGCTCGAACTTCGCGCGAAGTCCGAAGAGGAGCGCGCCGAGGCGGCAGCCCTCGCCGCGCGCGCCGAAGCGGAGCAGGAGCTTCAGCAAGTTCGTACGGAGCTCGAGAAGCTTCGGCTGCAGGCCGACGTCGTCATCCCGGCCGAGGCCAACAAGGTCGCCCACGAGCTCATCGCGGCGGGCGAGGCTGCCCGCACGGCCGAGAACGGCCGCGCGATGGCCGAAGCGCTCCGACTGATGTCCGAGGTGTGGAAGAAGGCGGGGCCAGCGGCCACCGACGTCTTCCTCATCCAGCGGCTCGAGACGATCATGGAGCAGGTGGCCACGGCCGCACGCCAGGTGCAGGTCCGCGAGGCCGCGCTCATCGATTCGGGCTCGGGAGATTCGCTCCCGAACTACGTCGCCTCCTTCCCGCGCATCGTGGGGGGAATCTTCCGAGAAGTCCGCGACAGCGTCGGGCTCGACATCGGAGGTGCCTTCACGGGCGTCAAGACCGAGTCCCATGGCGAGCCGCGTCAGCTCGGGCATCAGCGCCCCGCGTCACTGGACCGGGCCCTGTCGTCCGAACCGCAGCGGGCGCTGCAGGGAGTCCTGGCGAAGAAAGAGAAACAAACCAAAGAAGAGGGTGAGGTCTGACATGGAAATCGGTATCGCGCTCATCGCCATCATCGCCCTGTTGGTCATCGTCGTTCTCGTCGTGGCGGCCAACTACATCGAAATCTGTCAGCCGAACGAGGTGCTCGTCTTCAGCGGCGGAATCGGCGGAAAGGGCTACGACGTCATCCACTCCGGACAGAAGGTTCGCATCCCCCTGATGCACAAGGTCGACCGCGTCGACGTCACCAACATGGTGATCGACATCAACGTGACGAACGCCTACTCGAAGGGGGGGATCCCGCTGTCGATCAAGGGGATCGCGAACGTGAAGATCGGCAGCCATGCGCCCTACATCGACAATGCCGTGGAGCGATTCCTCGGCATGAGCCGCCAGCAGATTCAGCAGATCGCAAAAGAGACGCTCGAAGGAAACATGCGCGGCGTCCTCGCGACCCTGACCCCCGAGGAGGTCAACGACGACCGGCTGAAGTTCGCCGAGTCGCTCCTCGAAGAGGCGGAGCACGACCTGACGAAGCTCGGGCTCGTCCTCGACAACCTCAAGATTCAGTCGGTCACCGACGAGAAGGGCTACCTCGACTCGATCGGCCGCAAGCAGACGGCGAACCTCCTCCGCGATTCGCGAATCGCCGAGGCGGAGAACCGCGCCGAAGCGACGGTCCGCGACGCGGACAACCAGCTCAAGAAGGCGATCGCGAAGATCAACGCTCAGAAGGACATCTCCGCGGCCGACGCCGAACGGCGAATCCTCGACGCCAAGACGAAGGGCCAGGCGATGGTCGCCGAGGAGCACTCGAAAGCTGGTGCTTCGATCGCGAAAGCTCGGGCGAGCCTCGACGTTCAGCGTGCGCGTCTGGAGCAGGTGAAACGCCAGCTCGCCGCCGACGTCATCCAGCCGGCGCAGGCTCGCAAGGCCGAGCTCGAGGCGGAGGCGAAAGGTGAGGCCGCGAAGATCATCGAGGAAGGAAAGGCGACGGTTCAGGCGCTCGAAGCGCTCATCGACACCTGGGAGGCGGCGGGCGACGCGGCCCGGCCCATCTTCCTCGTGCAGCAGTACGACGCGATCCTCTCGAACATGCTCGCGACCATTCAGGACATCAAAATCGACAAGATTACGGTCATCGACTCGGGCCTCGCCCGGATCGACGAGCATGCTTCGGTGCCGATGAAGGCGGCGAGCGGCTCGGAGCAGATCAAGCAGACGCTCGGTCTCGATCTTCCGCAGATGGCTCAAGGGCTTGCGGCGCTTCAGAAGAAGGGCTAGCTTCGAACTCCTTCGAGGTGCACATGCCAACTTCCATTCGTCCGACTTGCGGCGCGGCCGTCGCACTCGCTGCGTCGCTCTTCTTCGCGGCTTGTAGCGGTCCCGTCGAAGAGGAAGACGATCGGGTCGAAATCTGTACTGATTGCGGTGTCGGAGGGAAGGGCGACCTTATTCTCGACAACCCGACCTCGACGCTCCTCGCGCCGACTTTGCTCTGCCAGATGGTCGAGGGACCTCCCGACGATTTCATCTCCGACACGCGTTGGGACCGCCTCGAGTGCCAGCTCCTGCTCGAAGAGCCGTTCGGCGTGAACTTCGCGGGCGTGAAGCTTCGCGCCGCCGGAGGTCGTCTGGAGGAGAAGCGGGTCGGCATGGATGCGCCCGATGGGACGAGGGTTCTCGAGGCACAGTTCGCGAGCGACGCTTCGAAGGCGGACGATGGTTTTTGGACCTACCCGCTGACGGTCGAGACGACGATCGATTACTACGCCGACACGGTCACCTTTCCCGACGGGACCTCGACTGGAACGTCTTACGTTTCCAGGTGCGAGATTGTCCTCGAAGGGCCGGAGGCCGAGCCTTCATCGTATTGCAGCGGTGGTGACTTCGAACTCTGGCGCGTGGCGCTCGATGGAGACGAGGCTCTCGATTCGGCGTGGAGCGACAAGGAGCACCGCGCGGCGACGCTCCGGGCCGAGGTAATGCTCGACGCCATCTCGCCCGACATATGTTTCGATCGGTCCGACCCCTGTGGAACCACGACCACCGTGGTGTCTGCAGCCCCCTGGACGTTGCGGAACTCGGGAGGCGCGCCGTTCGAACTGTCGGCGCCGCTCATGATCGTCGTCCCCGTCGAGCACGCCAACGCGTCGGCCGCCATCACCGTCAAAGTGCCCTACAACGCCGACGGCACCGTCGTGCCGATCACCGGCGGAGGGGTCATCACGGTCGACGCCGACGGCAAAACCAGCCTGCGCTGACCGCAACCCGCAACCCGCAACCCGCAACCCGCAACCCGCAACCCGCAACCCGCAACCCGCAA
>CAYPJU010000035.1:0-34501 GCA_964411125.1 uncultured Bradymonadales bacterium
GGTTCCAAGGATGCAATCCTTGGTGGGGTGTGGGGCAAAGCCCCACGGTGTTCAAACAGATGGCGTGGCTCGAAAAGCGCTGCGGAGTGAGGACCCGGGCCGCTCGCCCCACCCTCGGGGGTGGGATAGAATCCGGTCTCCCTCATCTCCCCCTAGGAGGTCGAATGAACCCCGCGCTCGATCCCGTGAGCTTTCAGGGCCCCCTTCTCGTCACCGGCGTCTACTTCGTCCTCTGGTACGCGATGCTGTTCGGGTTACAGTCGAGGACGAAGTATCGACTGGTCCGTGAGTACACGGAACGCGGCGAGTCGTTCGATCGCTACTTCGGGCAGGACCGGCAGATGCTCGCCGCAGATCGCGCGGTCGCGAACACCCACGAACAGATGGTGCCGTTTCTCGTCTCGATGTGGCTTCATGCCCTCGTCGTGTCGGCGACGTCGGCGGCGATCCTGGGAGGGGTGTACGTCGGCCTGCGGGCCGCCTACCCGTTTCTGCTCGGCAAGAGCGTGCCGGGGACGCAGTCGAAGCGTGTCGCCTTCGTGACGTTCCCTTGCTACGGGATCGTCTTCTACCTCCTGGGAAGTTCGGTGTTTGCCGCGATCTTACATTAGTCGCTTGCTACTTCGGTTGCGACCTGTTATCCATGCGCCGTCGCCGGGACATGGCGACATCTCAAGGAACGCCGACCCTGGTCGGTGATTCGTATCACGCACGACGAGCACGCTGGATTCTAGCACCTTCCCGCCTTCGTACCTTGCCTGAACATGATTGGTCCGCTCCTTGATGAGCTGGCTATCCGAGAGACGGTAGCTCGAACGGTTCGAGTTTCCGAATGAGCCCTCTGCTCTGTCCGTGTTGGACGAGCGCGAGGAACAACACAATTGCAGCACACGAAGAAGGAAGAATTATGGAAAGCGACGTTCAAGGAAAAGTGAAGTGGTTCAACGAAGACAAAGGCTTCGGATTCATCGAGCGCAACGACGGTGGTGAGGACGTGTTCCTCCACTTCTCGGCGCTCGGTCAGTCGGGCTTCAAGACGATCGCAGAGGACACCCCCGTCCGCTTCGACGTCGAGCCGGGACCGAAAGGCCCGAAAGCCGCCAACGTCATGACGATGCGATAATCGTCTCGGCCCGCCGCGTGCGGGCAAGAAACGAATGAGCCGGCCTCGACGAATCGTCGAGAGCCGGCTCTCTTTTTGTCCGCTCTGCGGCCGTCCTCAGAAAATGACCTGCGAGGTGACCGAAGCGTTGGCCGAGTTGAACTTCGTCCGCTTGGAGATCCACTTCCCCTTGGTCGAGTGCCGCTCCGTCTTTCGAAGCGACTCCGCGAGCCGCTCGAACGCTCGATCGATCTGATCGACCTGCGGGTCGACCAGCCCGTTCTCCTTCACGAACTCCCTGTTCTCCCTGCGGCGCCTGTCGACCAGGTCCGCCGCGGTGAAACGATCGCCTGCGTCGTAGTACTCCATCGCCTCGTCAAACGCCCGAGCCGTGCGGATGTGCAACAGCCGTCGGATCACCAGCGGGTCGGTTTGGACGGCGCCGTTCGTGACGGAGACCGTCGCTCTCTCGTTGAGCACGACGCCTCTCTCCGTCGCGACGTCGGTGTAGACCAGCCGGGCGACGAGCGCCTCTCGCGTCCCGATGCCTCCGTCGTCCAGCCGAACCTCGGCGAGCAAATCCTTCTGTACCCCGCCGGCGAGGGTGTCGAGGTCGATGATCACGGCCTCCCCGCGGCGTCGGAACTCGACACCGGACACGTTGACGATTTCCCCGTGCGGCGCCGAGAGACTCAGCTCGACCGAGCTCGCGACGATCGACTTCAGCCCGTGTAGCTCGGCTGCGAACACCTCCTCCGTCGCCGACGCGTCGTCGATGAAGTAGTAGTTGCCCGCGCCGGCCCGGGACATCTCCTGCAAAAGGTCTTCGTTGTAGTCGAGCCCCATCCCCATCGTCGTCACCGAGGTTCCGTTCTCGAGTGTCGTCGACGCGATGCGCGAGAGCTCCGATTCCGCCACGATCCCTTCGTTGGCCTGACCGTCCGAGAGCAGCAGTACGCGGTTGATCCGATCACCCCCCTTCGCTTTCTCGACCAACTCACGGCCGCGAAGAAAGCCCCCCGACAGGTTCGTACCCCCATGGCAATCGATCGACGCGATCGCTCGATGCAGCCGGTCCCGGTTTTCCGCGGTGACGGGCAAAGACTCCGAGAGTGTCGTGACGTCCGAGCCATAGCTCACGATCGCGAGGCGGTCGCGCGGTCCCAGGTAGTCGATCAGCGCCCGGCTCGCCGACTTCGCGAAGTCGAGCTTCATCCCGGTCATCGAGCCCGAGCGGTCGATCACGAGGGCGATGTTGAGCCCCGACCGCTGCTCGTCGGCCGCCGCCACCCCCCCCACGATCTCCGACAGCTCCCGCGCTTTCACCGCGACGGCCGCGTGGACCGTGACGTCATCTCCCGCTTTGACCGCGCGATGAGACAGCCTGGCCTCGAGCGCGACCGACGCGCCGTCTTCGAAGGTCGGAACGAAGAGCACCTCCGCCTTTCGATCGGGGTCGTCCAGCTCGTTGATCGCGCGCTCGGTCTGGTCCAACTCATGAGTCGCAGGCGGGTGATACTCGTATGTCTGGCCCGGCTCGTAGTGCCCGTCGGTACTGCCGACGATCTTCACGAACAAGACGAGAAGGCAGATCGAGACGAACGCCGATCCGAAGAGAAGTTTGATGACGGGGGTGCGGTTGATCATGTCGGCTCCGTAGGTTGTCGATGAGCGTATCGTGGCGGTGCCGTTCGAATGTCGGATTGCAGTGATGTGAAAGGTCTGTGAATTCTGCATCGGCTCCTCTTTCGACCCTATATGCGGTGGAAGGAGACGTCGTTCATTGGTATCCTCTGGGGCAGAGTACCGACTCCACAATTTGAGGGACCCCATGAGGAACGCTCGCCTTTCGGCGCTGGCGCTCGTGCTGTTCTTGGCGTGGCCCTTCGCCGCCACTGCCGAGGACTTCGCCGCTGGCTCGCTGATCATCCCGATGGACACCGACTACCAGGACGACGGCATGCTCCAGGCATACGGCCTCGTCTACCACCTGCTACTCGACGACGTGGCCGTTCACTGGTGCATCGAGCCCGGAAAGAATTACGGGGATGCGGATTTCACCGCGACCGCCGAGGACTTCGCGACCTCGACCGCGCTCACCCATTCCTATCGGGGCGGACCGTTCGTCATCGCCGCGGCCGATGCCGCGACCGCGTCGACCCGGGTCTCCTCGTGGCAGGCGACCCGCACGACCACGGTTCATCGCGCGACCGCGCCGTTCTCCTGCGACGTCGCCCGAAAGCTCGTCAACGCGCCCACCATCGCGATGGTCGCCGACGGGAACCAGAAGATCGCGCGTGGCTACATGCAGGCGGCCGGGATCCCCGACTCCACCATGGACTACACGTGGCCCGACTCCAGCCCCGACATGCTCGACCCTGTCGAGCTCGCCGGCCCCACCACCACCAACCACGCCGACGGCAAGCTGTTCGATGGAAACGGTAAGCCCGCATATTGCCAGTTGATGTCGATGCACTGGGGGATCAACGACGCCAACGACAACCCCGAGGTCGTCGCCGAAGTCCGCCAGTACCTCAACTACCCCACGCACTTCTTCGCGCAGTGCCAGGCCGTCAACGCGTTCGAGAACAACGTCAACGGGAAGTTCCTCACCCCCAACGGCTTCGAGATCGGCGACAAACCCGACGTCGTCGACTTCTTCCACGCCGATGTCCCCTTCGCGCAGCTCGACGGAAACTGGGAGTCGGTCGGCGGAAGCGAGCCCGCCTATTCGCTCCCCGTCGGCGACACCTACAAGGCCAGCGACATCACGATGATCACCGAGGCGGGAACACCCGAAGGGGTCAACGACGTCTGGATGACGGGCTACCTCGACGGTGTCTGCCCACCCGACCTCGAGGTGTGCACCGCTCAGAACTTCGGCAAGGTCAGCTACCTGGGCGGACACGAGTACGACACCAGGCTCCCGATCTCGAGCAACCCGAAGACGCAGGGAACTCGAATGTTCCTCAATTCGCTCTTCGAGGCACCGTGCGTCACCGAGCTCGGACAGCCCCAGATCGAACTCTTCAAGGTCGGCGACGCATTCTCCACCGACGGCACCGTCACTTTCGAGATCGAGTATCAAAACACGGGCGTGAGCGCCGCGAACCAGGTCGTCATCCGCGATCCGCTCCCCGCCGGGGCCACGTTCGTCTCCGCCAGCACCGGCGGCCAGCTCGTCGCCGGCGAGGTCGTCTGGAACGTCGGCACCGTGACGAGCGGCGAGATCGGACTCGTGACCATGACCGTATCGTTCGCCGCCGAAGGCACCTACGACAACACGGCCTATGCGGCCTATTTCGCCGGCCTGAACCGACGCGACGCCACTTCCAACACCTTCGACACCGTCTTCTGCGTCCCCGACGACGACGCCTCCCTCTGTGCGGCCAACGGCGCCGAGTGCGGGTCGCTCGACATCTCCGACAACTGTGGCCAGGCCCGCACCGTCGATTGCGAGACCGGAGCCTGCTCGGCTTCCGCCGTCTGCGGAACGAACAACACCTGCGTCTGCTCCTCGGGCTACGCCGGCGACGGCGTCACGTGCACCGATGTCGACGAGTGCACCGACGGTACCGACACGTGCGCTGCCGAAGCTACCTGCAGCAACACCGATGGCGGCTTCGACTGCGCCTGCAATTCAGGGTTCGCGGGAGACGGCTTCACCTGCACCGACATCGACGAGTGTACCGACGGTACCGCCACGTGCGGCGCCAACGCCTCCTGCAACAACCTCCCCGGCGATTTCGAGTGTGTCTGCAACCCCGGATGGATGGGGGACGGAGTCACCTGCACGGACCTCGACGAGTGCGCCGACGGAACCGACGGCTGCGACACTAACGCGACCTGCACCAACTCCCCCGGTTCCTTCTCGTGCACCTGCGACACGGGATGGATCGGCGACGGTGTCACCTGCGACGACGTCGACGAGTGCGCCGACGGCACCCTCACTTGCAGCGGTGACGGCGTCTGCGTGAACCTCCCCGGCTCCGCCGAATGCAGATGCGACGACGGCTTCGCCGGCGACGGGATCACCTGCACCGACGTCGACGAGTGCGCCGACGGTACCGACGACTGCGACCCCAACGCGACCTGCACCAACTCGGTAGGCTCGTTCTCATGTGCCTGCAACGCGGGCTGGATCGGTGACGGTACCGCCTGCACCGACGTCGACGAGTGCGCCGACGGTTCCGACGACTGCGACGCCAACGCAATGTGCAGCAACGTCCCGGGAAGCTTCGAATGTGCCTGCCTCCCCGGCTACCAGGGCGATGGCCGAACCTGCCAGCAGGTGAGCTGCGCATGCGACGACGACGAAGTCTGCGTCGGCGAAGTCTGCTTCCCCGCCTGCCAGGGAAGCGACGAGTGCCCCGCCGGCGAAGCCTGCTTCGGCGGCCGCTGCGCGACCGATGCTTGCATCTCCGTCGCCTGCGGAGACGAAGAAACCTGCTTCGGGGGCGGCTGCTTCGACACCTGCACTACCAACTCCGATTGTGGCGAAGGTGAATGCTTCGACGGACGCTGCGCCACGACCCCGTGTAGCGGAATCGTCTGCGCAGAGGGCGAGACGTGCGCTGGCGGCAGTTGCTTCGAAGCCTGCATGACCAACGCCGACTGCTCCCAGGGCGAGTGTTTCGACGGCCGCTGCGCGGCGACGGCATGCGCTGGAATCGCCTGCGCCGACGACGAAATCTGCCGCGGTGGAAGCTGCTTCCTCGGATGCTCGGAGAACTCCGACTGCCCCGCCGGCGAGCAGTGCTACGACTCTGGCTGCGCGCCCGGCTCTTGCGCCGGAATCACTTGCCCCGGCGATCAGATCTGTAGCGGCGGCGGCTGCTTCGATCCGTGCGACGAAGACGTCGACTGCTCCGACACGACCGACCGATGCTACGAAGAGCGCTGCGCCAGCTCGGCCTGCGAGTTCGTCGTCTGCGACGCCGACCAGGTGTGCATCGACGGCGGGTGCTTCGTACCCTGCAACAGCGACGACGATTGCTCCGGAAGCGCCTGCGTCACCGGGCGCTGCACCGACGACCCCTGCGCCGGCATCGTCTGCGCGGACGGCGAAGCGTGTGCAGACGGCACGTGCACCGGCGAGTGTGAGTCGGACGAGCAGTGCCCCGCAGGGCTGCGTTGTCAGGATGGTCTCTGCGGAGAAGGCGGGGAGGGCGACGACTCGAGCGGCAAGGGCGGAGGTTCTTCCGCTGCCGGCACCAGCGAGGGGTGCGGGTGTGCATCCGCCGACGCCGGTGCCAGACAGGCCTGGCTGATCCTCGTCGTCCTGGGGCTGGCACGGGTCGGGCGCCGCCGAATGCGCGCCCCGCGGTGATCGAAGCCGGGCTCGGTCAGTCCGAGCGAGCCCGCACTCATGTGGGCTACAGCTTCAGCCCGTCCCGCGGAGGATGAGAGTACCCCGCGTCGAGCGTCTTCGCCGCTTCCAGCACCTCGTCCGTGGCGAGGTCGGGCGTGTGGATCTGAATGACCGCGTAGAAGTCCCCCTTCTCTTTTCCGCGATGAACTCCCTTCCCCTTCAGACGAAGCTTCGCCCCCGAATGAACCCCCTCGGGCACCGTCACGTTGTACTCGCCGTGCGGCGTCGGCACCGACACCTTCGCTCCCGCGATCGCCTCGCCGATCGTCACCGGCACGTCGAGATACAGATTTAGACCGTCACGACGTAGAATGTCGTGATTCTTCACGTGAATCGTCAGCAGAAGGTCCCCCGATTTCGTCCCCTTCGGGGCGTTCGCCGGAGGAGGATCGCCTTTTCCTTTCAGCCGCAGTCGATCGCCCTCGTCCGCTCCCGCGGGGATCCGAACTTTGATCTCGCGATTGCCCACGCGGAGCGTCATCTCGCCGCCGTTGACCGCGGTCATGAAGTCGAGCGTGAGCGACGCCTCGACGTCCTGGCCCTTGAGAGGCCCGGTGTAGAAACCCCCGAAGTCGCTGTAGTCGCTGGTGTCGAAGGGGCTTCGACCGCCGAACACGCTGCCGAAGATGTTCTGAAAATCGGCGTCACCGCCACCCCCCGACCAGTAGACGCGCTGGCCGCCGCCTCCGCCGAAGCCACCGCCACCACCCGCGCGTGATTGCCACTGCTGGTACTGTCGCGCCTGGTCCGCGTCGAACCCTTCCCGCAGTCCTGCGGTCCCGAATTCGTCGTACAACTTGCGCTTGTCTTCGTCCGAGAGGACCTCGAACGCCACCGATGCTTGCTTGAAACGCTCTTCCGCTTCCGGATCGTCGGGGTTGAGGTCCGGGTGGTTCTCACGCGCGATCTTTCGGTACGCCTTCTTGATCGTCTGCGCGTCCGCGTCCTTCGCGACACCGAGCACTTTGTAGAAGTCGTCGTCCGCCATCTCAGCCTTCGAAGTTCGCCCCGATCCAGCCTTTGCCAAGGTTTTCGCTGTTGCGGCCCTGACGGCCCGCCGACCACCCCGGACAATCCGTCACGTTGCGCGGATCGGGAGGGCGCGTCTGACCGCGCTCGTGGAGGATGACCGCGTAGGAAGTCCCCCCTACCGGCACGCCGATCTCGTTCGGCGCGTAGCCCAGCCGCCCGAGCAATCGAAGATCCTTCTGCGCCACCGCCGCCACCCCGGAGTCGAGGCTGCGAAGCCACTCTTCCAGCTTCACGCGCTGCGTGAAGAGCTCGTCGAAGATCGCGAGCTCCCCCTCACGCCCCTCCGGAGCGAGACGCAGGTCCGTCGATGCGTAGAGCTTCTTCAACAGCGCGTGCCCCCGGTTGATCACCGAACGGATCGCATCGGCAGAGCCGAGAGCCTCGAGGACCCGCGGATCGCAGCGAAAGATCGTGATGGTCCGCAGAGCCTTCGCGATCACCGTGGTCGTGTGATCGTGCGTGTGGAGCTTGCGCGCCTTCACCAGCTCGAGCACCGTGTCGTCCGCATCCGCTCTGCGCAGCTTGCTCTCTGCGGCCTGCAACCACATCTCGACCTCGGCGGCCGCCGCGTGGATCGCATGTTCGCGGATCCGGTCTTCACCGACCTCGTCCACCTTTCGCCGCACGAGCTTCTCGGCTTCGCTGACCAGCTCTTCGCCCCGCGCCACCTGACCCTTGTCGAACCCACCCTTGGCGAGCGCCGCGACGAGATCTCCGCTGTTCTTCGCTGCGAAGACAGCTGCCGCGACGTGCCCGAGCACGTGATAGTAAGAATTGACCATCCTCTCCTCGATACTTGGCTGCCGAAGATATACTCACGCAGGCGCCAAGTCGCAATGCGCCAAGCACGAACCGCGCACGGGGACTCGCCTCACCCTCCGAACAAACCCCGGAACAGATGCGGCGTCCCCCGCCCCACTCCGGCGGCGGCGAGCCTCGCCTTCATCCGTAGGTCGACGCGCCGAAAGAGCGTCCACATCACGTGCTGCAGCTCCCCCGGCTCCAGAGTACGCGACAGGTAGCCGCGCCAGGATGCCTCCGGCAGCTCGAAGAAGGCCCGGAAGAACGCCTTCACCTCTTCGGGCCGCATCGCGAGGAGCGCCTCCAGCCCCAGGAGGTGCAGCGCGTGACATTGCCGGTCCGCCGCCGGCCATACCGCGTCCCACAGGGCTCCCTGCCACCCGGGTTTTCGCTCGCCCCCCATCTCGGCGACGACGTCGGCGACTCGCTCCGCTGCTCGCAACGACTGCACGAACATGTAACCCGTCGCAGGGTGGACCTGCGCCGCGGCGCCCCCGATCGGCACGACGTCGCCCCCGGGGCGGGGGGCTTGATGCCCCATTGGGATGAAAACCCGTTCTTCCTCTCGCTCGGATTGGACCACTTTCACCTCGTTTTCCCGGACCCAGTCGCGCAGTCTCTTCTCGATCTCCAGGACCGGAGTTTTGGGCCGAGCCGCCAGAACCGTGAGCTCGAGAAAGCAGGTCCCGTCCGATTCCGGCATCGCATAGAAAAATGCGGGACATCGGCCGTTAGGTGTTTTGAATTCGAGCCCATCGTCCCAGAGCATGAAGCCCATTGTCGTGTCAGACAATGTCTGAGGGAGCGAGGCCGTTTCTACCCAGATTCCGAACGCCGTCTGAAAAGCTGGGGAGCCCAATGGGCTGGACGAAAAGAGCGGCCGATGGCCGGTCGAATCGAAAAAGAAGGGGGCCGTCGCCCGCAAATCATCCCCAAAATCGACCGAAAAAACCGACGACCCTGGAAACACACCTTTGACCGGCGAAACCACATGAGCCCCGGAAGACGAAATCTCGCGAAAAAAAGCAGAGGAGAGAGCGCCGTTTTCCACCCGATCGTAACCGCGAAAAAGTTCGCGAGAGAAATCTTCTCCGATCTTTACGAGCGCCGTATCCCAGCGACGTTCCACAGGAATCTCGTAGGGCAACAGCGCGCGCTCGTCCTCCCAGACCCCGTAGGTCGGTACCCACTTGGTCCCCGGAGAAACGACCAAAACGTTCACTCCGCGCCGCGCAAGTCCAGCGGCCAATCCAAGCCCGGAAGGGCCCGAACCTGCCACGACACACGAAAAAGACTGTGGTTTTTTATCAGGGGTGACTACACTTTCCATGTCGGTTCGAATACCTCGTGTTCGTCCGTTCCGTTCATTTGCACAGGGTAGGCATCATGACGTCGCTACTGAACATTGCTCCCCCGACTCACCTACTGCCGACTGAGACGCTCGAAGCGGCCGGTGGGTTCGCCTGGTGGTACGCCGACCTGCTCGACGACGAAGGAAACGGCATTGTACTCATATGGTCCTTCGGACTCCCGTTTTTGCCCGGATACCTCTCCGCGGCACGAGCCGGAACCCCACAGGTTCCCCGCTCGCGCCCCTCGCTGAACGTCTCCGTCTACGAACAGGGGAAGCTCGCCTGCTACCTCTTGCAGGAGGTCCCCGAAGGACAAGTCTCGTGGGACGGCGACACGTGGGACTTCGGAGGCGCGCACTTCGAATCCACCGTCGAAGACGGCAAAAGGGTGCTCAACGTCTCGCTCAACTGCCAACTCCCCGCGACGCAGGAGAAGATCGTCGGGACCGTCCGGATCGAAGGGGCGAACAGGCTCCCCACAGAGAACGCCCACTGGGAAGGGGTTCACGACTGGTCGCCACTCACCGCGGTCGCCGACGGCCGCTGTGACCTGCGCGTCGGTGACGTTCGATACCAGTTCCAGGGGCGGGGATACCACGACTGCAATGCAGGATTCGGCACCTTCTCAGAGGCCGGGATCCACTCCTGGGCGTGGGGGCGAGTGCCGCGCGAGGACCGCGAGCTCGTCTACTACGTCCTCTGGAACGACGAGGAGAGCGCTCCCCAGGCCGAGGCGATCGAGATCTTCGCCGACGGATCGATCGAACGACTGGAGGCGACCATCGCGAAGATCCGCTGGAAGCGGGGACGAGCAGGCATGCGCTACGTCGAAAGGATCGCGCTCGAGGTGGACGGGCAGCCCTTCCTCGACGTGCGCGCCAGCGATCTGGTCGACGATGGGCCCTTCTACGTGCGGCATTTCGTGCGCGACGCGCAGGGCTCGGTCGGCATGGGAGAGTTCTGTCGCCCCGATCTGATCGACCTCGCGATCCATCGGCCCCTGGTCAGAATGCGCGTCCATAAGCTCGGCGGAGAGAACTCCGTCTGGTTGCCGTTGTTCACCGGCCCGCGGCCGGGTAGGTTCGGGCGACTCCTCGCCCAGCTCATCTTATGACCCTTCTCATCGTCACACTGGTTCTCTTTCCGGCCGTGGCGTTCGTCCTCACTCTCTTCAATCTGTTCACCTGGCCCCGTGGCCGGGCGGACGAGATCGAGCCCGATCGCGTCTCGATCCTCATCCCGGCACGAAACGAAGAAGGGACGATCGAAGAAGCGGTGCGGAGCGCGCTGCGCCAGGAGCCTCTCGAAGTCATCGTCTACGATGACCAGTCCACCGACGCGACCCCGGACATCCTGCGCCACGTGCAGTCCGAAGACTCACGCCTCCGCGTACTGCTCGGAGTCGAGCTGCCGGACGGGTGGGTCGGCAAACCCCACGCATGCCACCGCCTCGCCGAGGCCGCGCGGGGCGACATACTCTTCTTCATGGACGCCGACGTGTCGCTCAGCGTCGAAGCGGGACGTCGGATCGACTCGCTCCTTCGGACCCACGAGGCGGGCGTCGTCACCGCCGTGCCGCGTCAGATCCTCGGCTCGAACTTCGAAAAGCTCGTCCTCCCGCTACTCCACCTCACGTACATGAGCTGGCTCCCGATCGTCCTCGTCTGGAAGTCGAGCGATCCGCGGTTTCTCGCCGCGAACGGCCAACTCCTCGCAGTGCGCCGCACTGTGTACGACGACGTGGGCGGGTTCGCCGCGGTCCGCAACGCGGTCGTCGACGACATGGAGTTCTGTCGCGCGGTGAAGACCGCCGGACATCGAGTCGTCTTCGCCGACGGACACCAGATGGCGTCCTGTCGCATGTACGGCTCCGCCCGGGAAGTCTGGGAAGGCTTCTCCAAAAACATCTACGAGGGGATCGGCAGCACACCACTCTTCATCGCCGTGATGGGCCTCTACTTCGTCAGCTTCATCCTCCCGTGGATCGCGCTCGTCGCCTCGATCTGGTTCCCGGAGCTACGGCTACCGGCCCTGGTCGGCGTCGCGCTCAACCTCGCGCAGCGCCTCGCGATCACCGTACGCCAGGGGCACCCTTTCTGGAGCGCGCTGGCGAACCCCTTCGGGGTCGTCGCGCTGATCGCGATCGCCGTCAATTCCTGGCGCTGGAGCAAGGCGGGCACGATCCGATGGGCGGGACGCGAATACGTCGCGAAGGAGTCTCGAAATGGCTGACGTCGTCGTCGTCGGAGCAGGCGCTGGCGGTCTCGCCGCAGCGATCGATCTCGCGTCGGCGGGGCTCGAGGTCACCGTCCTCGAGGCTCGCAGCGAAGCGGGCGGTAAGATCGGGCGCCAGGTCGTCGACGGGGTCGAGTTCGACACCGGCCCGAGCGTCCTCACCATGCCGGAGGTCGCGCGGTCGCTCCTCGAGGACGCCGGGACCTCCTCCGACGTCCTCCGCCTCGTGCAACACGACCTGAGCTTCGATTACCGCTGGCCAGACGGTACCTCGTTCCCCGTCCATTTCGACATCGAGCGAACGATCTCCAGCGCCGCCGAGACGTTTGGCAAGGGCGCGGCGAAGGAGCTTCGAAAGTTCCACGAGTACGCGAAGCGCATCTGGGACGAAGCGGCACCGGCGTTCGTCTTCGGAGCCGCCCCATCCTTCGGCTCCATGCTCTCACTCGGCGTCCGAGCCCTCGGCGCACTGCGCAAGGTCGATCCCCTCCGCACGATGTCCGAAGGGATCGCAGCCCACGTGAAGGAGCCGCATCTGCGCGACGTGCTCTGGCGCTACGCGACCTACAACGGATCCGATCCCCGCACCGCGCCCGCGACCTTGAACTGCATCGCACACGTCGAGCTCGGACGCGGCGCCTACGGCGTCGCCGACGGGATGTACGAGCTCGTCCGAACCTTGGAAGGGGTCGCCCGCGAGCTCGGCGTCGAGTTCGTCTTCGGCGCTCCCGTCGAGCGCCTCGAGACCCACCGAGGCCGCGTCGTCGCGGTGCACACGCCCGACGGCACGCACTCCGTCGACACCGTCGTCGCCAACGCCGACGTCCACCACGTCTTCACCGACCTCCTCGACCCCAGGCCCGGCTACGACCCTGCCGAACCTTCCATGTCCGGATGGACCGCGGTCGCCCGCATTCCTCGCGCCAAACGTGCCCCCCACACGGTGCTGTTTCCCGCCGACTACGCCCCCGAGTTCGAGGCGATCTTCGACCGCCGCGAGCTCCCCGCCGAGCCGACTGTCTATCTCTGCGCGCAGGAGCCCGCGCACCGTAGAACCGGGTGGGAACACGCCGAGCCGGTCTTCATGATGGCGAACGCCCCCGCAGATGCGGGACCGCAGGATTTCGACGCGTTCGAGGAAAAGATCGTCGCCCGAATGAGAGCGTTCGACCTCTGGCCCGACGACGCCGAAATCGTATGGCGACGAACGCCACTCCAGCTCGCCGACCACTTCCGCGGCAGCCGAGGAGCGCTCTACGGCGCTGCCAGCAACTCCCGCTTCGCCGCCTTCCAACGTCCCGCCAACCGCAGTGAGATCGGAGGGCTCTACCTCGCCTCCGGCTCCGCACACCCGGGCGGAGGAGTCCCCCTCTGTCTCCTCTCCGGTCGCGCTGCCGCTCGGGCACTCCTGAGCGAGCGAAAGTAGAGCTACCTATTGGGGAAAAACTCCCCTTGCCCCTGCTTCGAGGAGCGAATTATCGTCTCCCCTCCATACTCAGTATCGGAGGTTCGATGCACGGGCAGACCTGGCCATGGGCCATCGTCGCCGTGCTCCTCTCGTCGTTGCCGACCGCCGCGCTCGCGGCTGAGCCGGTAGCGCCGAGCGGTGGTGCGGCTTTGCTGCTCCAGACTCTCTTCGTGCTGGCGGGGGTATGTGTACTTGCCTACGCCGTCTTGCGATGGGGTTTGAAGCGATTCGTGGCGCCGGATGGCGCGTCGGGGGGAGCGATGAGGGTCGTCGCGCGCCTCCCGTTGGAGCCCAGACGTTCGATCATCGTCGTCGACGTCGCGGGGAGAAACATCGTCCTCGGGTCGACCGAGGCCGGCTTCCAATCCCTCGGCGAGCTGAGCCAGGAAGAGGCAGCCAGGCTCGCGACTACTCCAAAGGACCGCTCCTTCCGGGACATCCTCGGCTCCCTCGATGTTTCACGTGAAACAGAGGGGCGACAGACATGACCCTCCGCCAAGCCACGTCGGGAGCCGTGGCCGCCTCGGTGGTGAGTTCACCCACGCTCCTCTGGGCCGCCGAAGCGACGACTGCGTCCAATCCGCTCTCCGTCGTCGCACTGCTCGCCCTGCTCGCGCTACTCCCCTTCCTGCTCATCATGGTGACCAGCTTCGCCAAGATTGCCGTCGTGCTGTCCCTCCTGCGAAGCGCCATCGGGGTACAGCAGGTACCCCCAAACCAGGTGATCACCGGCCTCGCCATCATCCTCAGCGCCTACGTCATGGCCCCCGTAGGAACACAGATCTACCGGGTCGTCGAGCCCCACGTCGCCGAGGTCGAGAGCGAGACCTTCGACCATTCGTTCGCCAACTATCTGGAGGTCGGTGACCGGGCGATTGAACCCCTCCGCAGGTTCCTCCTCGAGCACAGCGACCCCGACGAACGCGAGCTCCTCTACGACCTCGCCCTGGAGCTCCGCGAAGGGGAACCCGAGGACGACTCCAGTCTATCCGCCGAGAGCCTCATCGTGACCATCCCGGCGTTCGTCCTCACCGAACTCGAAGAGGCGTTCACGATCGGGTTTCTCCTCTTCGTCCCCTTCATCATCGTCGACCTCGTCGTCGCGAACATCCTGCTGAGCCTCGGGATGCACATGCTGAGCCCGACGACGATCAGCCTGCCCTTCAAGCTCCTCCTCTTCGTCCTCGTCGACGGCTGGTACCTCGTCGTCCGTGGACTCATCCTGGGGTACGCGTGATGGAGAACTACCTGCTACAGGTCGCACGCGAAGGGCTCTACCTCGTCCTCGTCGCCTCTGCTCCCCCCGTCCTCGCGAGCCTCATCGTGGGGCTCGTCGTCAGCGTGCTCCAGGCGACCACCCAGATTCAGGAGCAGACCCTCACCTTCGTTCCGAAGATCGTCGCCGTCTTCGCAAGCCTCATCATCGCGGGGCCATGGATCGGGATGCAGATCGTCCGCTTCACCCACGTCCTCTTCGAGGGGATCGCCTGGATCTGAGATGGAGCTCTTCGACACGTCCATCGTCTCCGCCGAACGGCTCACGGTCGTCTTCGCGCTCCTGCTCGCCCGGACGCTGCCGATCGTCGAGCTCACTCCTTTTCTCGGCGGCCGCGCCGCCCCGCGCCCCGTCAAGATCGCCGTCGCGATGATGCTCGCCGTCGCTTTCGCCCCCACGCTGATCGTCGAGATCACCCTGGAGCGACTCGACGCGCTCACCCTCGCTCTCCTCATCGGGAAGGAAGCCCTCGTCGGCCTGACCCTCGGCTTCGTCACTGCGTTGGTCTTCGAGTCTGTTCGGATCGCCGGGCAGATCATCGACGCTGCACGAGGACAGACGCTCGCCAACGCCATCGCCCCGCAACTCCCCGAGCGAGTGAGCGTCACCGCCGACTACCTCTACCTCTTCGCGATCGCGTTCTTCTTCGCCATCGACGGACACCACCTCCTCCTCGCAGCCCTCGCCAGGTCGTACATGCTCGTCGGACCGCTCGAGTTCGTCGTCCTCTCCGACGCCGCCCTCCTCGAGCTCGGCCTCCACATCCTCCGGTTCGCGAGCGAGTCGATCGTGGTCGGAGTGCTCTTCGCCTTCCCGGTGGTCGCCGCAATCTTGCTCGCCGACGTTGCGCTCGCGTTCGTCAACCGCGCGGCCCCGCAGATCAACGTCTTCTTCGTCGGAATGCCCCTCAAGGCGTTGCTCGGAACCGCGGTCCTCTTGCTCGGGTTCGGGCTCCTCGCCGACGACGTCGTGCGGCATCTCGTCGAAGGGGCTACCAACGTCGACCTCGTCACCCGTTCTCTGGGAGGCTGAAATGTCGTCGGAGAAGACCGAGGAACCGACACCGCAGCGCCTGCGCGATGCCCGCCGTGACGGCAAGGTGGCGAGGTCCCCCGATCTCACGGGCGCAGCGGTGATGACCTCCACCCTCGCCGCCACCTACTTTGCCGGGGAGGCGCTGCTCGGAGCGCTTCTCGGCCTCTTTGCTCGTGCGTTCGAACTCGTTCCCGTCGCGGGCCACGAGGTGCTCGCCCCGTTCCTGGTGGAATCCTCCACGATCGCGGCACGTGCCCTCCTCCCGGTCCTGGCCACGGCCGTCGCGGCCGCGATCCTCGCGAACGTCCTGCAGGGCGGACTTCTCTTCCTCCCGCAGAAGCTCAGCCCCGATCCGAATCGCATGAACCCCTCCGAGGGGCTGCAGCGCCTCTTGTCGAAAGACCGCGCTGTCGATCTGCTCAAGAACTCGCTGCGACTCCTTCTCATGTTGGGTGCAGCTGCCGCTGTGCTGCTCCCCGCTCTCGGTGCGTTGGCGGGGACGAGCCGCCGGACCCTCGACGGGGCGCTCGCCCTCTTCCTCGAGCTCGTCCGACACGAGGTCGTCGCGCTCGCCGCCCTGCTCGTCGCGTTCGGTCTTTTCGACTTCGTCTGGCAGCGCCATCGGTTCAAGAGGCAGATGATGATGAGCCCGGAGGAGGTCAAGGAAGAGCGCAAGTCCGCCGAGGGCGACCCGGCGATGAAATCGCGGCGGCGACGGGCCCACCGAGAACTGCTCGATGACATGAGCATCGCGCGCGTCCGCGATGCGGACGTCGTCGTGGTGAACCCAACGCACGTCGCCGCCGCGCTCTGTTACCGAGAGGAGGAACGCGACGCCCCGTTCGTCGTCGCCAGAGGTCGGGGAGAACACGCGGCGCGGATTCGGCGAGAGGCGAAACGGTGGAAGGTCCCGATCGTGCGGGACGTCGCCCTCGCTCGCTCGCTCGCCGACATCGACATCGACCACGAGATTCCCGAAGACCTCTACGACGCCGTCGCCGAGGTCTTGCACTTCGTCTACCAACTGGGGGAGCGATGACCGACCAGCAGCGATGGGCCCTGATGAAGCTCGCAGCGTTCTTCCTGCACCACGGGCGCCACGACGAGGCACAGACCCTCTTCGCGGTGGTCGCTGACGAGACCGACGACGCGTTTGCCTGGTACGGGCTCGGAGAAGTGGCCCGGACCACGGGGGACCGCGACGAAGCTGCTCGCTGCTTCGCGGCTGCCGCGGAGCGTGGCGACGATCCCCGATTTGTCCGGGCCCTCGAAACCGTGGGGCACCGGGAATCAGCCCGGGACGAAAAGAGTTAGTCGGCGGAATCCCGCACCAGAGTTGGACCTGAGGGGACTCATTCACTTTTTTCGCAACGCTCGCCGAGGGCGGCCGAAAACGAGGGTAACTGCAACCCTCTTTCGGAGCCGCCATGACACTCCCAGTACCGCGACCCGGCGACGAGTCCGTCGCCGCAAGCCGCCAGTCGAACAACGCATTCCCGTTCTTTCTGCCGACGGAAGACCGACGTAACGCGTTCGGGTACCTCCTCGCCAGGTTCGCTCGAATCCATCGCGTAGAGCCGACCTGCCTCGTGATGCTCGACAACCTGGTGCACCTGTTCGTCAACGATCCCGAGGGCAACCTCTCGGCCTTCCTCCGAGATCTTTACTCCCGGTACGCCGAGTTCCACCACGCCCGCTACGGGACCTCCGGCAAGGTCGTCGCGGGCGGCCCTCCCGGAAAACGGACCGTCGTCGACCTCCTCGCGGAGACCACCGACATGCTCCGGTGCGTCACCCTACCGGTCGAACTCTGTTGGGTAGACTCGGTCGCCGATTGGGACGGTGTCGTCTTCAGCCCCGAGAACATCGACGAAGTGTTGAGCTTCTCTCGTCCCCCCGAGCTCGCGAAGTACCGGTCCTACCGAGCCACCGAAAAGATTCGGGTCGCCGCGCCGATGCTCGACGACCGTCCGCACCGTACGATCCGGCGTTCCTTCCGTAAGGCACGAATCCGCGGCGAACGAACGCTCCTCACCGCCCGTCCCCCAGGGAAGGTCGCCCGGGGACCGGAGTTCGTGCTGGCTCGACCGCTCTCGTCCCCCGCTGAACTCCACGAGCCCCACCCCGGAAACGGCGCGCGTCATCTCGTGCTGGCTTCTACTGAGCTAGGCGTAGAGGCGGCCGCACAGCGGATTTGCGAGTTCCGCGTCGAGCATCGCGAGTGCTTCGACGAATGGACCGTCGCGAAGACGTACGTGGACGACTGGCCGCCCGGCACGGACTACCATTACAACATCCACGGGTTTGCCCGTCGCCCGACCTGAGACTTTGGAAAACTCGACTCCGAGCGCCGCGACATCGTCGAGGAGCGCACCCCTCTGTCCATCTTACCTCCTCGCTCTCTCGTCTGTCCGAACGGAGGAACATCCATTCGGTTCAATCGAAGGTAAGTCGACGAATCGTTCGCTTACATCTAATTAACCTCCCCCGCCCCGCCTCCCCATCGGCGAGCAAACACCCTGTTTCTCCACCGACCATTCCGTTTGCGAGGCGCCTCCGGCGCTCGACTACGATCTCCCGCGACCGTCAGCGAGGCGCGTGGGGTGTGGTGTGGCGGGAAATTGCACAGGGTACGCGACGGAGATCGTCGGGGGGAGGGGGAGTGAAGAGCGGACGACCAAGGTCGTTGCCCCCGGTGGCCGACATACGTAGACTGTGCGCGGATGGACGACCTGAATCATTCCAATCTGGCCCAGCGTATCGAGGCGGTGACGAGCCGCTTCTGGCAGCTCACTTCCGAAACCGCGGGGAAAGCTGCGGTGACGCAGATCGCGGGAGGGCTGAGTGCTCTGCTCGACGACTTCGAAGAGGGTGTCGGTGGCGCCCCGCTCGAGGCGATCTCGCGCGTGATCGATCAGCTCGAGTATCTGGCGGTGGAGCTCGAGCATGAGGCGCCGCCGGGGCTCACCGCCGACAGCTCCCCGACGATCGACGTCAGCCAGGCCCTCAGCGTCGGCAAGTTCGTCGAAGCGTTCCAGAAGGAAGCCCAACGCCGGATGGCGGGACTCTCCCTGTCGTTGACCGGCGTCTTCGACTCGGATCAGAAGTCGATCGATCAAACGGTGGCGCACCTGCACGCGATCCGAGGGGGCGCGGGCATGCTCGGGCTCGATCCGATCGCGCGGCTCTCCGGCGCGATGGAAGACGTGATCCTCGCGACGAGCCGCTCGAACGCCAAGGTCTGGCCGGTTCGGGCGCTGTTGAGAGGCTTCGCCACTCTGGAGAGTGCGGTCGACGATCCCGACGGAGAAGATCACGAGATGGTCATGGGGGTCGCCGACGAGCTGCGGAGCCACCTGCAGCAGGAGTCGCGGTCATCGCGCTCGTCGCGCTCGGTTTTCGACGATGCCCCCATCACGGACGTTCGGAAGGAGCCCCTCCAGCGACGCATCCTGGTCGTCGATGACGTGGAGACGATCGCTCATTCGGTCGGATTGATTCTCTCCGAGCTCGATATCCCGATCGACGTCTCGCATTCGGGCGCCGAAGCGTTGGAGGCGTTGCGAGGACGCCCTTACTCGCTCGTCATCAGCGACGTCGCGATGCCCGAGATGACGGGGCTCGACCTGACCCGCGAGATTCGCGCCGACGAGAACCTATCGGATCTTCCGGTGATACTTCTGACGGCGCTCGACAAGGAGGACGAACGGATCGCCGGACTCGCCGCAGGGGCCGACGACTACATCGTCAAAGGATCCATCGGCGGGGGAGAGCTCGTCAGTCGCGTCGCGGAGCTGCTCCAGAGTGCTCCCGTCGTCCCGCCGAAACCGCTCGAGGAAGGGGAGTTCCGCAAGATCCTGATCGCCGAAGACATCGAGACGATCGCCGCGTCGATCGCCTTCGTCCTGTCGGAGGGGCCCTACGAGATCACGCTCGCTCATCACGGGCAGGAAGCTCTCGACATGCTCCGTGACACCGACTTCGATCTCGTGATCAGCGATCTTCAGATGCCGCAGCTCGACGGGTTCGGGCTTTTGAAGGCGGTGCAGGAAGACGAGTCGCTCAGTGGAACCCCCATCGTGCTCCTCACCTCGCGCGACACGGAAGAAGAGCGCGAAACGGCAGCCTCCCTCGGCGCCGCTCGATACCTCATCAAGGGCGAGGTCGGTGGTGGAAGCCTGCTACAGATCGTCGCCGAGTTGATCTCCTGACATGGCGAAGCTCCTCATCATCGACGACAGCGAGCTCGTCCTGCAGATGCTTCAGATGGTCTGTGAGCAGGCCGGCCACGACGTCGTCGCGGTGACGAACATGCCCGAGGCGCTCGTCGCCCTCGAGAAGACGCCGCCCGATGCCGTGATCACGGACCTGAACATGCCTTCGACCGACGATCCGGTCGCCGACCTTCGGGCGAGTTGCGATGTACCGATCGTAGTCGTTTCGGGGCAATCCCAGGAATCGCTCGACGCCATCGCGGCGGAGCGAGGTGCTGATGGCGCCATTTCGAAGGACGCCGGGATGATGGGGATGGCGGCTACGCTCCCCGACCTACTCGGGCGTCTCCTCTGACGGCACCGGTTCGGCGGGTTCTTCGCCGGGGCGTTCGAATGGATCGCCTTCCGCCGGCTCGATCACTTCTTCGCGGGTCGATCCGTCCTCCATTCGCTCCATCGCCTTGCGTGATTCACAGTTGCTTTCGCACCGCGAAAACTCGCCCTGACAGGCGCTGTAGTCGCCCGGGTACTCCTCGGTGCACGCGGCCAACTGATTCTGACAGAGGCTCGTGCACTGGGGCGTGGGTCGGTCGGACTTCGACTGCGGAGTCGTGGCGCAGCCGAGCAGTAGGAGGGCGGCCGAGACGGCGCCGGTGAAGAATCTCGTCGTGTTGTTTGTCATCGCGCGTCCCAGGTCGAAGCAACTTCCAACAACGTATCCGCAAACGCGTTGACGGCGAACGGCAAGCACGCTTCGTCCACGTCGAATTCCGGAGTGTGGATCATGTTCACGATCCCCCGTTCTTCGTTGCGTACTCCGAGAAACAGATAGCACGCGGGGACGCGGCGAGAGAACGACGCGAAGTCTTCGGCCCCCATCTGGGGTTGATGAGGGACGACACGATCTTCGCCCACCCGTCGCTTGAGGAGCGCGACGGTGCGTCGCTCGAGGTCGAGGTCGTTGGCGGTCAGCCGTGCGCCTGCAGTGAACTGCACCTCGGCGCTTGCTCCGAACGCGGCTGCCACGTGGGTCGCGATACGCTCGATCTCCTTCATCGCGAGCTCGGCGGTCGAGTCGGAGAGCGTTCGCAGGATGCCGGTCAGCCGGGCCTCGTCGGCGATGACGTTGTACGTGTTTCCCGCCTCGAGATGGCCGATCGACAGGACACATGCCTCCCGTGCATCGATGCGCCGCGAGACGACCGATTGAAGGGCGACGACGACGTGGCTTCCGACGAGGACGGCGTCGATCCCCTCGTGAGGATAGGCGGCGTGGGTCTTCGCTCCCCGCACGGTGATCTCGACGAGCTCGCTCCTCGCCCAGACCGGGCCTCCGGTGAATCCGAAGTGGCCGACCTCGAGCGTCGGCATGCAGTGGAGCGCGAACATCGCGTCGACGTCGGGCCTCTCCAGAACGCCCTCTCGAGCCATCCGCTCCGCTCCGATCGGTTCGTCTTCGGGCGAAGCTTCTTCGGCGGGCTGGAAGACGAACTTGATGCGGCCCTGCAGCTCGGCTCGTCGCTCCGCGAGCGCCCGGGCGAGCCCGAGCCCGACGGTCGTGTGAACGTCATGGCCGCACGCGTGCATCACGCCGGCGTTCCGTGACCGGTAGTCGGCGTCGCTCGACTGTTGAATCGGGAGTGCGTCGATGTCGGCTCTCCACCCGAGCGTCGGTCCGTCGCCCTCCCCTTCCAACACCGCGACCACGCCCGTGTCGGCGTAGCGCTCCGTAGTCAGGCCGACGCGGGCGAGTTCGGCCTCGATGAACCTGGCCGTCTCGTGTTCCTGGAACGACAGCTCCGGGTTCGCATGGAGGTGTCGCCGGATGCGAACGAGATCGTCGTTGCTCATCGTCGCCTCCTCAGGACGACCGCGAAGAGGGTCGTGGTGAGGATCACGAGCGCCCCGTCGTCGTCGGACTCGTGCGGTGCCGTCGCACAACAACCGGCCGCCTCCAGCGCGTCTCGGACACCGAAGTCGGGGGGGAGCCCGAAGTCGCCGGGGATGCCCATGTCCATGTAGCCACCGTCGGGGATGCCTGCGTTCGGATCGTAGTCGTCCAGGTTCACGAAGCTCATCGTGTCTTCGAAGACGCGGCGGCTGTCCTGATCGTACGACAGGAGCGTGAGCGAGTCGTTGGGGCCGCGCAAGATGGCGCGAGGCGGAAACTGGGTGACCTCGGTCAGCCGCGCCACGCCGAGCTGCTCTCCGTTTCGGTCGAGCACTCGGAGGTAGAGTTCCTGCGCCGCATCCTGATGCAGGACGACGACGAAGTCGGTCGCGACCCACATCGTGAGCGGGGCCCCGAGCTCGACGATCTTGCCGTCGGCAAAGACGTACTTCGACGGCAGCACGGCAGACCAGAGTTCGGCCCCGCTGTCGGTCGTCGCGGTGACCCGCGTCTCGGTCGTGGGTTCGTCGGACGGGGTCCAGAGGAGGTGCAAGAGATCGTTCTCGTAGATCATCCGGATGACGTAGCGGTCGTCCCAGTCTTCGCCCCGCGGCTTGAAGAAGGAGATGTCCTGTCGTCCGTTGTACTCGTAGAAAAACGCCCCTCGGTCTCCGGTCGAGTAGTAGTAGATGAGGAAGTCACCGTCGCTCGAGCGCGTGGTGACCCCGCCGACCACGCCGACGCCACTGAGTCCGAAGGTCTGCCCCGACAGGGTGAGGCGTCCGCTCTCGACGTTGACCACATGCGCCTGCGAGATGAACTTTTCGTCGATCCCGATCGTGAGCTTTCCAATCGTGAAGGCGATGAGCTTGTCGAGCTCGGCGCTGTAGGAGAGCGCCCCATGTGCGGTCTGATAGGCGCCCTGAAACTCGCCCGTACCGTTTGGCTCGGGCCCCGCGTTCACCAGGGTGGAGTCTTCGATGGCCCACAACTCGTCGTCTTCGGGTCCGATGAACGACGTGAACCCCGTCACTTCACCTTCCACGGCTGCCGGGTTGTTTCCCCGAATGAAGACCCCGCCGCTCGGGTGGGGGAGCGCACCGATGCATTGCGTCGGGTCTCCGGCGTACTGGTATTCGAGCAGGCGCGCGTCGTCGGGGGTGGCGATCACGACGCCACAAGACGCCACGTCGGGCGTCTCGCCCATCGTGTTGACGATGAGGGTCGAGTCTCCGGCCCCCTTCATCACCATGCCGTTGTCGAGCTCGATCGTTCCGGGGAGCTCGTAGTCCCGCAGCGGAGTCGTCACGATCTCGACGTCGGCGCTCGCTTCGGAGGCGGCGAAGAGAGCCACAAACAGAACCGCCGGCACGAAGCCGGCGGGGGTGGGTCGTAGAGCCATGGATATCACAGTTGGAAGATGAGGTAGCGGAGGATGCGCTCCATGTCCTGATTGAGTGCAGCCTGACGCTCGTTGTGGAACGAGGTGAAGACGACCGTCCCTTCGGAGGTCGGATCCTTGAACGTGATCAGGAGCGGCGTGTCCGCCTGGGTCCCGTTGGTCCCACCGCACTGGTTGGAACCGTCGCAAAGCTGCGCTTCGCCGGACAGGTGGGTGACGGCTCCCGGCCCGGCCGCGGTGGCGACGGCCCAGTTGTTGTTGAAGACCCCGTTGTTGGGGTCGTGCGGGAACTCGATCGTCGCCGTGTTGGCACCGACGATGCTCTGAAGGTCCATCGTCAGGACGTCGGCCGTGATCGTCTGGGGCGCGTAGCCCTGTCGATGGGCCTGCGCGCTCGTATCGTCGCCGTAGAAGTCGACGACATCGGGGAACGCCGCCTCCAGCAGCGGAGCCGACCAGTCGGAGACGTAGAGGCTGCCGCCACCCATGACGAAGGTGCGCAGGTTGTTGCTGATGTTCGTTCGGAGGTTGGGGTTCAGGAACGACTGGAAGACGAGCATCTGCTCGAGCTCACCGCAGTTGATGAACACGAGGTCGTACATCGCCATCGCGTTGGCGTCCTGCAGGAAGTTCAGCGATTCGCTGCCCGCCATCTGGTCGTCACCCTTGATGTCGTAGTCGAGGTTGAGCGCGTCCAGGACACCTTCGACGTGGTCGTAGGCGCCCTTGATGACCGCGATCTCCACGTTCTGATCGAGGCAGACTTTGTCGGCCGCCGAGGTGAGGTCGGTGAGCTGATCCTTCTGGATGAAGACCTGCGACGTCGACTCGAACGAGCCGGTCGAGACCTTCATGTCGTGCTGTCCCGAGGGGAGGTTTTCGAACTCGAAGGTGCCGTCGCTGGAGGTCCTCGCCGTCGCCTCGAACGCGTTGCCGTCGCAGTCGACGCCGGTGATCGTCACGTCCGCGGCGGCGAGGGGCTCGCCGGACGGCGCGCACGTCTTGCCACGCAGGCTGCCGGTGCCGCACTCGAGCATCGGCGTCGTGCGGTTGTTCGTGTCGTTGTTGCCGGTCGTCCCGTTGTTACCGGTCGTTCCGTTGTTGCCGACGGTCCCGTTGTTGTTCCCCGTGGTGCCGTTGTTGCCGACGGTCCCGTTGTTGGCGCCGTTGTTCGGTGTGCCGTTGTTCGCCGTGCCGTTGTTCGCACCGTTGTTCGCGCCCCCGTTGTTCGCGTCGAACTCGTCCTCACACTTGGAGAGGATCGGGTTCCAGCGCTGGCCGTCTGGGCACTCTCCAGTCTGCGTTCCGGGATCGTCTTTTGTGACGTCTTCGCCGCAACCGACGAACGCCACGAAGCTCGAGAGAAGGGCTGCAGAAATCCAACGATTCATTTTGTGCGTCCTAATCAAAGGCCCAATTTTTGGCCGGTGTAGTGAAACGCCGCACACTAGCAAATCGACGAGACGATCTCAACGTGGTGCCTTCGTGCCGCATCGGGCCCGTGCTCGGGCCTCGCGGCCTGTCGGAAGGTCAGAGACCACGGAAGAGGTCGAGGTATCGAAGCGCGTGCTTCCGACGGTCGAAGTGCTGCTCCACGGCGCGCCTTCCCCGTGCGCCCATCGCGGCGGCGGCGTCGGGGTCGACGGCGAGGTCGAGGAGCGCCCTGGCGTACGCCTCGGGTCGCTCCGGAGGGACGACGATTCCCGCGTCGTGCTCCTCGAGCACTTCGGCGGCCGCCCCCGTCATCCCCAGCACCGTCGGCCTGGCCGCCGCCATGTAGTCGAACATCTTGTTGGGGTAGACGGTTCGAAAGACGGGCGTGTCGCGCAAGAAGACCATCCCCGCGTCTGCGGCCGCCAGATACGCGTCGAGCTCCTCCCGGTCCACGGGGTCCAACCACCGGAGGTTATGGAGTCCCCGACAGCGGGCGTCCGCCACGAGCGCCTGCTTTCGCGGACCATCGCCGATCGCGACCAGGTCGAGCTGGTCGGCGTCGCGAAGACGCTCGGCGACGTCGAGGAGCTGGCCCAGATCGTTCGCGTACCCGTGGGCGCCGGCATAGAGCGCGACGAAGCGGTCATGGTCCCACCCCACCCGCGCCCTCGCCTCTCGTCGGTCGACGATCGGGTGTCGTTCGAGGTCGACCCCGTTCGGCAGCACCACCAGGCGATCGCGCTCGACCGCGCCTCGCTCCAGCAGTCGCCCGGCGATCCCCGGAGTGAGCGCAACGACGGCGTCCGCCAGCTCGTAGGCCGCTTCTTCGAACCCGTAGGCCGCCCGTGTCACCACCCCATCGGGGGCAAAAGTGCCGAGGGAGACGAGCGACTCGGGCCACAGGTCGCGGACCTCGAGGACGAGAGGGCAACGCCATCGCGACGCGGCGAGCATCCCGGGAAGGTATGCCGCGAGGGTGGGGGACGTCGCGAGGACGACATCGGGGCGAAAGGTGGAGAGGAGTGCGGCCCCCGCCGTCCCGAGTCCGAATCCGAGCATCGAGACGATGCGGGACGACAGCGCCCCGTCGGGGTGCTGATTGGTCCAGCTCCGCACCACTTCGACCCCCGCTTCGCGCTCTCGGCGCCACGGAAAGGAGGTGTCCGGATCCCGTAGGCCAGAAGTGTAGGCGACGCTCGAGGCGAAGACGCGGACGTCGTGACCTTCGCCCTTCCAGACCCGAGCGAAGTCGTTGAAGCGCGTACCGCCCGGGCTCTCCGGGGGGAGGTAGAACTGATGGACGACGGCGATCTTCATCGGCACTCGATGCGCGTGACGAACCGGAGATCGAGGGCGTCCGCTTCCACCACGATGCTCGTAGCCGGTTCGACGGTGCCGTAGTGGGGAGCGTGATGCGTCTCTTCGACTCGAGCGCTCGCGTGCCGGATCGTGCCGGTCGCTTCGAGAACGCGGATGGTGAAGGTGGCGTTCCGGGTGCGAATGTTCCACGTGAAACAATCGCGAGAGGTCTCCAGTCGAACTCTCCGCCCCGGCACCAACCAGTGCAACCGAAAGCGCTGCAGGTCTGTCTCCACACTCATGCGGGTCAACTCGTCGATCACTTCGGTACCGTCCCCGACGAGCGTCACCTCCCGGCGATGGAGAACGCCCTCCTTTCGCCACGCCTCCGTCGCCGCGCTCATCGTGCCGCGGTCTCCGTCGAAGACCTCGAGGGTCGTCGGCGGGTCGTCGAGCCAGGTGAAACGAGCGACGCGATCCAGCTGATCGCTCCCTCCGAGCGTGACCGTGCAGTGCGCCGCACTGCCGCCGTACCAACGGTGAGCCACCTCGTCGTGGTAGCTGGCGGTGCCGGGGTCGAGGGTCACCGCTTCACCCTTCCACCAGACGTCCACGTGAAGGAGGTCCGCGTGCCCTCCCCGAAGGTTCGTCGGCCCCGTTCGGAGAATCACGGCGCCCCGATCCCCCCGCAAGACGTGCAGACCGGACGCCCCGAACGTGGCGTGCCGGTCCACCGCCGGCGTCACCTGGTCGGGAACCCTCCCGTACATCCACACCACCGCATCGTCCCACGGACCCGGCTCGGGGAGACGGCGCTCGTCGAGGCGGGCTCGCAGCAGCGCCAGCAACGGGCGGATGTCCTCCGTGTCCGCGTCGCACCATCGGAACGCGGTCGCGCCGTCGTTGGGCCCCCAGTTCGTCGTCTGGCCCTTCCCCACCATCAGGTGCGCGAAGTAGTCGGCCGACCTCGCCAGCACCGGCCTCATCGTCGCGCGCAGCTCTGGCAAGAGTCGCTCTCCGACGAGGAGCAACTCGATCGCGAACCGGTGGTAGCGGTGGCTCTGCTGGCAGTAGCCCCCGTCCGACCGAAACTGCGTGCGAACCGCCCGCTGCAGGACCTTCGTCGCCGGCAACCGCGCCCGCTGCTCCAAGAAGCCGAGGTCGGCGAGTGCGGCGACCGCGAGGGCCTCGGCCAACACGTGGTTGTTCTGGACGGACCGGCGGGCGAGGTCCTGCTCCGTCACGATCTGATGTCCGTGCCAGTGGAGGAGGCGGGCGAGTCGGTCGAAGTCTTCGGTCCCGAACCCGTCACTGTCTGAGAAGACGGCCGCAGCCGTGAGCCAAGACAACGAGCGAACCGCGAGCTCCTGCCCCGAGACCCAGTGAATGCCGGTCCTAAACGGGTTCTCCCGCTCGAACTCGCGCAGATGGGCGGCGAACGCACGGGGCCAACTTGGGTCCTGATCTTCGGCCCAGGCCCGGATCCAGTCGTAGACGAAGAGGGCCCGCCCCATTTCCCAGGTGGCACGGGGGTCTCCGACCGCTTCCGCCGCCTCGAGTACGCGTGACCAGTGACGGTCGGGCCACCGTCGACCGGTGAAGGGTTCGAGCCGGAAGTCGGGCGGATCGCCGAAGTCTACGGTCCGCGACCCGAACAGCTCGAACCCGCCGTGGCTCGCTCGGACCGCCCTCGCCCGCGTCCCCTCGCCCGCTGCCGGAACGTCCCCCTCCCGGGCGCGGGTCCTGAGGTCGCCGAGCCAATGGCCGTCGATCCGTTCGAGAAACCGTTCCGCGTCGGGCAGATTCCTCGGGACAGGGACTAGCCCCGCCGGCTGCGTGACCTGACGGAGCCCGGCGCGGTTCTCGAGCTCCCAACGCGTCCGAAACGCCGCCGCCCGCGGACCGAAGGAGAGCGTGGCTCGAAGCCAGTCGGTAGGTTTCATCGCCCGAGAGCTCCGAGCAACAACCGATGAATGCGGAGCGAGTCGTCGAACGAAACCGGGGAGTCCCCTCCTCGCTCGACGGCCTCGAGGAACGCCGCCACCGCGGCGTGTTGCCCCTTGTCCTGGCGCCGCGCGATTCGAGCCAGGAGTCCGCCGAGAGCACTGGTCCGCGTCGTTCCGAACTCTCGCAGCGTTCGGTAGTTCTCGATTCGAAAGACCCGCCCGGCGTCGAACACTTCGACGCGCTCTTTCGCAACGCCCGGGGCTCCGTTGCAGAAGTAATGCACCGTGCCTCGCGAGCCGTCGTCGAAGTCGAGATTCAGGGTCGCGGACTGCTCGTCGAGCGGCCGGTAGTCGAGGTCTACGAGCTCTCCGTTCGCCAGGTACGCGAGTAGGTCGACGAAATGGATCGCCTCGCCGAGAATCCGGCCTCCACCTCGCTCGGCGTCCAGAAGCCAGTGGTCGGGGGGGAGCGGCGGCGCGTTGACCGTGTAGACGAAGGTCTTGGGTAAGCCCGAGAGCCTCCCCTTCAGGGCCTTCGTGGTCGGAGCGAACCGCCGATTGAACCCTACCATGGCGACACTGTCGGCCGGGGCCGTTTCCCACGCTTCGGCGACGCGTTCCAGCGCCTCCGAAGAGAGCGCCAGTGGTTTCTCGACCCACACGTTTGCGCCGGTTCGCAGCGCGTCTACGACGAGGTCGGCATGCGAGTCGTGGTTTGTCGCGACGAACACGGTCGACCCCCCGTCGAGGAGTGGCGCGAGACGCGAGGCGACCGTGGTCACACCATGCCGCTTTGCGGCGGTCGCGGCCGTGAGGCCGCGTCGCGAGACGATCGCGTCGGGCGTTCGAACTGCGGCGATCGCCGGGATCAGTATTCGGTCGGCGTAGTTCCCCGCACCGACGACGATGAGCGTTCCGCCCTTTTGCGGCGGGATCTCCTCTGTACTGACCACGTCGCCGGCTTCTGGCGCGGCGCCGTATCGAAAGCCGTGGATTGTTTCGCGTGAGGGGCGCTGCAGCGCCTCGTAGATGGTGGCGGCGTCGTCGACCGGGGCGAGGTGCAGGGTGCGTGCCCCGAGGCCGAGCCGCCCGGCCGCCATCAGGTCGAGGACCTCGACGAACTGCTCTGCGTCGCCGTAGGAGTGCGCCACGGAGAAGGTGAGCTCTTTTTCGTAGAAGGCCGCACGTTCCAGTGTCGGGTCTCCGCCGCCGACCAGCACGACCTGACCCCGGAATGCGGCGACGGATTCGGCGAGCCGGAGCGGGTCGTTCGGTCCCCCGGCGTTGGCGGTGACGATCACCGCGTTGGCGCCCTTTCCTCCCGAAGCGGCATCTACCGCGGCCGCGAATGCGTCGGGGTCGTTGCAGTGCCCGTCACCGGGGCCGGCCTGGGGCTCGAAACCCACCACGCGGCACCCATACCCCCGCGCGAGTTGCATCACGAACTCGCCGATGAGTCCGACTCCGATGACGGCGACGGTCCCGCCGATCCGCACGTCGGCGCTCCGAAGCGCCTCGAGAGCGACCGAAGCGATGGGTGTCACGGCGGCGAGTTCTGTCGGGACCGCGTCGGGAACCGGGGCGACGAGGCGTCGAGGGACGCAGACGAGCTCGGCGTGGGGACCGTTGGAGACGACGCGTGCTCCCACCGCGAGGTCCTGCACGTCGTCACCGACCTCGACGACGATCCCGGCAGCCGAATAGCCCATCGGAATCGGACGCCCGAGTTTCGCCTGGACCGCTTCGAGCGTGGGGATGAGGCCATCGGTAGCGAGCTTGGCGAGCACTTTGCGTGCTCGGGCGGGTTCCCTTGCGAGCTTGCCGAGGAGGGATGCGTTTCCGAAGGAGACGAGCATCCGCTCGGTCCCCGTGGAGACGACGGAGACTTCGTTGGCGATCAAGACTTCGTCCGGCGCGGGTCGTGGACGGGGCGTATGCACTACGGAGGTGCGGCCCGTTCCGAGTTCGTGGATCACGGCCTTCACTGGAGCGCCTCCTCGATGTCGAGGATCGTTCCTGCGGAGACTTCGACGGACCGCCTGCTGTCCCCGGGTTTGCCGGCCAGGATCTCTCGGACGATCTGTTGGTACATCCGCTCGTGGGCGTCGAGGCGTGCGAACGATTCTTTTCGGAGCGCGCGCGTGGTGTTCTCTGCGGTGTAGCTGGTGCTGTCGATGATCGCGGTCGTATCGCGCGTTCGCACCTCCACGTGTTCGCGGGTGCCGAGCCGATCACTCCCGCGGTCGGTGAGGATGAGGGAGAACGCTGCTCCGTTCTCGAGCTCCATTTCGCAGAGGATGTCGCCGATGTTTCGATGTTTCACGTGAAACATCGTGGGGGAGGCGAAGTCGTTGAGGAAGAGGAAATGGTCGATCCAGTGGCATCCGTTGGCGAGGATGCGCGAACCGGAGGAGGGCCAGCGATACCAGTGCCGTTCCGGGAGAGCGATCTCGTGAGCGATCGCGTAATAGGTCATCGGGTCGTCGCGGGTCCAGCCGAGGTCCTTGCGCAGCCACGCGTTGTAGTGGGCGTAGCGTCGATGAAACGCGGTCCAGAGCCGGCTCGGCTCGACCCACTCGTCGAGAAGTGCGCGCAGGGCATGATGGGAGGTGGCCAGGGGCTTCTCCACGACGACCGCCTTCTCCGCCTGCAGTGCGGCCGTCGCGACCTCAGCGTGGGTGGAGTGATACCCGGCAATGAAGACAATGTCCGAGTTGTCGTCGTCTCGAAGGACCGGCGAGGTGTCCGTCCCCGCGCCGAGCGACTCGCGAAGCACGAGCGGGTCGATGTCGTGAATTCGGGAGATCGTCACTTCTGCGGGGATGCTCGGCGCGATCGCGGTGCGGGCGTGGTGGCCCCACCCGATCACGGTCGCGGAGACCCCCGGTGCGGCGGTCGGTTCGTGACGCTCCGAAACCGGCGTCTCGAGCCCCGGATCGACCACCTCGTGGTGCTCCCAGCCTGCGGAGCGTGCCGTATCGAGCAGCCAGGGGAGCCGGTCGGATTCTCTACCGGCGTTGCGGTGCCAGTCGATCCAGGGGCTCCATCCGCCCCGATGGGGTCGCTCGACGACGGTGAGCCTCGCTGGGAGGGCCGAGGTCCAGGGTTCGGTGAACGCGCCCGGCACGACGACCCGCTCCGCGGCGTCCGGCTGCCGTGGGGCGAAGAACGCGACCGGTGTTCCGTGTGGATAGTGGGCGCCTTCGAGGACGACGCCTACGCCGACGACGCCCCAGCGGTCGGAGACCGCACGCTGCCGAATGCGGGACGAAACCTTGCGTGCCACGGTCCGGGGCCCGTAGTCGCGGGTGTACTCTAGAACGGTGCGCAGCGACTTCGACGTCGACACGTCGAGGTCGCCGAGCTTCTCGACCCGCATCCAGCCGTGGACCCGGATTCGCACCTCGTTCGGACCGAGCCAAGGGTCGAGCACGTCGATCCAGCGGTTGCCGACCATCACTCTCACGCGGCCTCCAGGAGGTCGACGAGCCGTTCATACGGGTTCGGCGTAGTGAGCTCCCTGTGGCGCTCCCGGCACCGCCGCGAGGCCTGCGCTCGGACCGATGCGTCGGATAGCAGCGTCTCGATCGCGCCGACCGTGGCGGCATCGTCCCCAGGCGCGACGAAGAGCGCGGCGTCCCCGGCGTTGGAGCGGGCCCACGCCAGGTCCGGCAACACGAGCGGCGCACCGTGCGCCAGCGCCTCCATGACGGGGAGACTGAGGCTCTCGACGTCGGACGTCACCAGCACCGCCGCGGCTCGCTCCAGAGCGTGAAATACTTCGCGCTCCGGTCGAGGGTCGTCGTTCAGCAACAGCCCAACCGAACGGTGACCGCGGTCATTCAATAGCTTCGTGATCCGAGACGCTTGCCGTAGACGCTTGTAACGAAGCTCCCCGGAGAACACCACCACCCCTGTTCGTTCCACCTCCGTGGGAACGCTCGGGATCGCGCCAAGCGGGAGGCTTATCGTGTCGATACCGAGCTCCTCGCGGGCAAGTTTGCCGACGCGACGGTCCTGGGTGACCATGGTCACCTTGGTCAGGTCGTAGGTTCGCAAGAGCGCACCGAGGGCTTCCATTTTGAGGCGGAGTCCGGGCTCGAGGTGAGCTGCGTGGTCGAAGAAGAGGGCCTGTTGAATCAACGCGACTCGGGGTCGCGTGGTCTTGCCGAAAGTGTTCATGCAGAGCGCAACATCGGCACCAACTCGGCCGCACGCGGCTTCGAAACCACGCTCGTACCAGGAGAAACGTCGGGCCCACGAGGGTGAGATTTCGTGACGAATGACCGTGGTCAGCGAAGAGTTTCGAGCGCTTGTCGGAAGCGAAAGGACGGGCTCGATGCCTCCGAAGACGTGCAGCTCGTGGATTCGTGGGTCGGTTGCGATCGCGGCCACCGTGCGTCGCAGAACGGCAAGTCCACCCCCGGACCGGTTCGCGACGGCTTCGATGGCGACCTTCATCGTTCCGATCCCAGGAGGTGTTCGTACAGCTCCAGGGAGGCGCAATGGAGGTCCCGCGGCCGGAAGTCTCGCAGGACGCGCTCGCGGGCCGCCGCACCGTGTTCGCGGCGCATCGTGGGAAAATCGATGTAGGCTTCGATCGCCTGAGTGAGGCGCGGAACGTGAGCGACCGGTACACGCAGCCCGGTCACCCCGTCGACGACGGCGTCTACGCAACCCACGGCATTGGTGGTGATGGTCGGGATGCCCATCGCGGCGGCTTCGAGCGGGACGTTGGGGAAGCCTTCGCGGTGCGACGGGAGGACGAGGAAGTCCATCGCCTCGTAGTAGCGTGGGAGGTCGCGCACGAAGCCGAAGAGGTGCACGTTCGGATCGGACCGCAGGGTTTCGCCGACCCAGGCGGGCACGCCGTCGCGTTCCTCGAACGGACCGACGACGAGCAATCTGGCGCGCGGGTGCCGCTTGCGGATCGTCCGCCACGCTTCGACCAGCTCGACGATCCCTTTGTCGCCGACGATTCGCCCGACGTAGCCGAGGACCGGCGCGTCGTCTTCGATGCCGAGCTCCGCGCGTACGTCGAGCCCACGCACGTTGTCGGGGTGAAACCTCCCTTCCGCGTCGACGCCGTTGCTGCCGTGTCCCAGGACCATCGCTTTCTCGCGCGAGACGATGCGGTGTTCGACGGCGTACGCGCGCAGCGAGGGGCTCTGGCAGACGACGGCGTGGGCGAGGGTGCAGGAGGTGCGCTCGGCGTTGGTGAAGAGGGTGCGTTTGATGCCGGTGGCGGTCGCGACGAGGAGGCCTCGCATCTGGTAGACGCGGACGGGGACGAGCGCCGCGGTGGCCGCCATCATGCCGAGCATGCCGCCTTTGGGGGTGTGCGAATGCGCGACGTCGGGCGCGAAATCGAGGAGAAAGTCGGTGAGGCGCGCAACGGAGTCGAGGTCGGCGACGGGGGTAATCGCGCGGTTCATCTTGACCGGCTCGACGTGGACGCCATGTTTGGCGCCGAACTCGTTCAGCATCGGCCCGGGGGAAGACGCGACGGCGACCTCCCAGCCCTGGTCGACGAGGTAGTCGACCTGGCCGGCAACGAACCCGAGCGATTCGGGGACAGTCGTGATATGGACGAGCTTCGGCATCGCGAACGGTGTATCAGAAACGAAACCGAATGACACCGTTTCACCCCACGGAGGAAGACTGTCCATGCGATATCTCGTCACCGGCTGCGCCGGGTTCATTGGCAGCCACATCGTCGAACGCCTGCTCGAGGAAGGGGAGGAGGTCGTGGGGCTCGACAACTTCTCCACCGGTTACCGGCACAACATCGAGCCCTTCATCGGGGACTTCGAGTTCGTCGAAGGAGACATCCGCGACGCGGAGCTCTGCAAGAAGGTGTGTCGAGGGGTCGACCACGTGATTCATCAGGCCGCGCTGGGGTCAGTTCCCCGGTCGGTGGAGGACCCGCAGACGACGCACGAGGTGAACGCGACGGGGACGCTCAACATGTTGGTGGGGGCGCGTGACGCGGAGGTTTCGTCGTTCGTGTTCGCGGCCTCGAGCTCCGTCTACGGCGACACCCCGACGCTGCCGAAGGTCGAGACGATGCCGAAACGACCGATGAGCCCCTACGCCGTGAGCAAGGCGACGTGCGAGGACTACCTGTCGGTCTTCGCGCAGCTCTACGGGATGAACACGGTGGGGACGCGCTACTTCAACATCTTCGGGCCCCGGCAGGATCCGAGCGGCGCGTACGCGGCGGTGATCCCGAAGTTCATCGGGATTCTGCAGAGCGGTGACGTGCCTACCATCCACGGCGATGGCGGTCAGACGCGCGACTTCACCTACGTGGCGAACGCGGTGGATGCCAACCTGCGCGCGACACGCAACGCCGAGAAGGCGCGGGGCGTGACGATGAACGTGGCGTGCGGCGACCGCATCAGCGTGAACGAGCTGTACCAGAAGATCGCGTCGGCGATGGGGGTGGACCGCGAGGCGAATCACAGCGACCCGCGACCGGGCGACGTGCGCGACAGCCTGGCCGACATCTCGCTCGCGAAGGAGCTGATCGGCTACGAGCCGAAGGTGGAAGTGGACGACGGGCTGCAGCGCACCGTCGCATGGTTCGAGGAGCAGCGATGAGTCGTATCTATCTTTCGGCGCCTCACATCGGTGAGGCCTC
>CAYPJU010000035.1:34601-61352 GCA_964411125.1 uncultured Bradymonadales bacterium
AGTCCTGGAACATGGACCCCGAGCTTTTGCGCGAGGCGCTGGACGACGCTGCCGCGGCGGACAAACTGCCCAAGGCCGTGATGCTGGTCCACCTGTACGGGCAGACGGCCGACATCGACCCGATTCGCGAGGCGTGCGACGAATACGGCGTTGCCCTGATCGAGGACGCCGCAGAGGCGCTCGGAGCGAGCTACAAGGGACGGCATCCCGGGACGGATGGCCGGTTCGGCATCTTCTCGTTCAACGGCAACAAGATCATCACGACGTCGGGTGGCGGGATGCTCGTCAGCGACGACCAGGACCTGATCCAGCACGCGCGCAAGCTCGCGACGCAGGCGCGAGACCCGGCGCCGCACTACCAGCACAGCGAAGTCGGCTACAACTACCGCCTGTCGAACATCTGTGCCGGCATCGGCCGCGGACAGCTCGAGGTGCTCGACGAACGCGTCGCCGCCCGGCGCGCGAACTTCGACTACTACGTGGAGCACCTCGGCGATCTGCCTGGCGTGGAGTTCCAGCCCGAAGCGGAGTGGGGCAAACACACGCGTTGGCTGACCGTGGTCACCGTCGATCCGAAAGAGGCGCCGACGACCCGTGAGAAGATCCGGCTGGCGATGGAAGCCGAGGAGATCGAGGCGCGCCCGGTGTGGAAGCCGATGCACATGCAGCCGATCTTTTCGGAGTGCCGGATGATTGGCGGGACGGTGTCCGAAGAGCTGTTTGAAGACGGGCTGTGTCTGCCTTCCGGCTCGGCCATGACGGACGAGGAGCGCGAGCGCGTCGTTGCGAGGTTTCGGGGCTGCTTCAACTGAGGTTGGTCTACAGACGAACGCACCACACGACCGCAATTTCACGCTCGACGGAGGTCGTAGACGAACTCGTGACCCGCCCCTCGTTTCTACGCTGCATCACCCCATGAACGTATGACGCGAACGAGGTCGGAGACCCCGAGGGCCTCTTCCAGCGCGCCGAGAAGCTGAGTAATACGGACGACATCCAGCTCTTTCGTCGAACGAAAGACAGCTTCGGCATCACTGAGGTCTTTCGGACGACCCGCTAGAACTTTGGACACAATGAGGTCTTCGGGGGTGACCACGGGCACCTCGAGCCCGGGAGCAAACTCCTTCATCACGGCTCTCGCAAGAAACTCTGCCTCGAGTCCGCTGCGGCCGAGAACGATATCTACGGGAAAGCCGGATTCGTGGACCGCGGGGAGGACGCTCGTCTGGGCGGCGAAAGTCCTGGGGTCGTCGACCTGAAGGATCAGACCGTGTGACTCCATGGTATCGATCAGGGCAACGACGTCGTGAGGGGGCTCGATGGTGACGTCGACATCGGCCGTCGCTCGCGGTACGCCATACACGATCGTCGCTTGCGCTCCGAAGACGTACCAGCGCAGGTCGAGTTCGGCCGCTACGGCTGCGACGGCGTGGAGCGCCGCTTCAAGCCCCACGTGAGCCTCTGGCCAGCAGTTCGGACAGCCGCTGGTGAGCAGCCCAGTCCTCCTCGCGGTCCGCCCTCGTTGGCCAATCACTGTGTCGCTTCGCGTGCTCCGTCAGGTCGGCAGCTGCGCGGAGCTTGGACGCAGGGTGCTGCGTTTGCCAGAAATCGCGGCCATTTGCCTCGAGAGCGTCCCAGTCACGATTCATGAAGCCGGCGATGTCAGAAGCATCGTACGTACTCATGGAGTGATTCTAGCAAAATGGAGAGCCGCGAGCGACGGGGAGTCTTGTCGAGCGGCCGGTCGCTCGTAGTCTGGCGGCGACTGTTTGCGGCCGGCGCCGGTTCGAGCCTTCGCTCCGGTGCTCGAATCAAACATTGACTGATGCGACCACTTTGCAGCCCTTGGAAACAATCTTTCGGATACCGTACCGTAACCGTCTGGAAGACCAGGAGGTGAATCGATGAAAGGTATCGCTAAGCGCTTGTTGGTGGTCGCCATACTGCTCCAAGGGTGTGGAGAACGAGGCAAAGATGCCCCGGACGTAGGAGATGCTGAGGATGGTGGTCGGCAAGTAGATTCGCATGTCGACAGGCGCTCAACTGTGGGGAACAACGGAACGGATTCGGACTGCAGGGATGAATCGATTGATTGTTCTGAGGCTCCCTACTTCTTGAATCCTGAACGCGCGTCTTGTCGTCAGAGTCCGGTGAATCCCAATGCTTGGGAGTGCTCCGAGTGTCACGCCGACGACGAATGCCCCAGCGGTTATGTTTGCCTGGGATATTCTGGCTGCATTCCGGAATAGCGCGCGGATCTTGCTGTTGAGGCCCGTCATCGCTGGCGAGCTTCTCGAAGTGGTTCAGGCACAGGGACCCAATTGCAACGGCAACAAGATTACGTCCATCGCGGTGACGCCAGGCAACGGCGTGCAGATCAAGGAGTGGCAATGAGATTTCGCATTCTGGTGTCTGCAGTGACGCTGCTCGCCGTAGCCTGCGGCGACGGGGAAGGCCCCGCGGATGGTTTCGATTTCGAGGAGGAACCGTACGTCTGCGACCCATTGCCTTCCATTGCTCCTCCCGAACTCCGCAGGTGCGTCGAAGAAGAAAAGATTAGATATTCGAGAGACCTGGTGAAACTAGCCGGGTGTCAGCATGCAGTGGCTACGATCGGGTTTGGGAGAACCAGCGTCGATTTCGCCCCCCTGAGCGAACTCGTGTACTTCGAAGGGAGAATGTCTTTCGGGCGCAACACCTTTGAGAACGTGGACGCGTTGAACCGGGTCGAGCGCGTCAGCGAGCTCTTTTTTGGCGACGAACGGGCGTACCCGGGGTTCACGCGTCTGAGAGAAGTGGACCACAAATTGGGGCTGGGGACGCTGGATGGTGCGGAGATCTCCAGCCTCCGCTCTCTGAGGCGAGTCGGAGGGTTGACGGTGTCGTCCGGAGTCTTACCCGACCTGGACAAGCTGGCTTGTCTCGAGAAGATCGACGGCGATGTGGAAGTGGGACGTGGCGTCCTCGACGGGGGAGAAGCGAAGGTCGAGCTCCGTCGGCTGATGGAGCGCGTCGAGATCACCGGTGGGTTTGTCGTGATGGGCGAGGAGTGGGATCCGGCGCAGGACTGAGCGGCGAGGACGCCGCTCCACCGATGAGCGGCGAGGACGCCGCTCCACCGATGAGTCACCAAAGCGGGCCAACGCGCGGAGCGCGCTTCCCATCGGAAAGCAGCGGCCGCAGGCCGCTACTTCCGATACATCGTGACGACGGCGGCGCCGCCGAGGCCGAGGTTGTGTTGCAGCGCGACCTGCGCGCCTTCGACCTGGCGCTTGTCGGCCTGGCCGCGTAGCTGCCAGACGAGCTCGGCGCACTGGGCGAGGCCGGTGGCGCCCAGGGGGTGGCCCTTCGAAAGTAGGCCGCCCGAGGGGTTGGTGACGACCGAGCCGCCGTAGGTGTTGCCGTCGTCCCAGATGAACTTCTCGGCTTCGCCTTCCCCACACAACCCGAGGCCTTCGTAGGTGAGTAGCTCGTTGGCGGTGAAGCAGTCGTGAAGCTCGCAGACGTCCACGTCCTCGGGGCCGATGCCGGCGGCCTCGTACACCTGCTTCGAGGCGGCGACGGTCATGTCGTAGCCGACCATCTTGATCATCGACTCTTCGAAGCTCGAGGGGTAGTCCGTGGACATCGCCTGGGCGGCGATATAGACCGGGTTTTCGATGCCGTGCTTCTTCACGAATGCGTCCGAGGCGAGGACGGCGGCAGCCGCTCCGCAGGTCGGAGGGCAGCACTGGAAGCGGGTGAGCGGGTCGAAGACCTGCGGGGAGTTCATCACCTCGTCGAGGCTGAGCTCGTCGCGGAAGAGGGCGAACGGGTTGTGCTTCGCGTGCTTTCGCGCTTTGACGGCGATCTTGCCGAACGTTTCGCGCTTCGTGCCGTGCTCCCAGATGTATTCGCGGCCGGCGCCGCCGAACATCTGCGCGGTGGGCGGGGCGCTGCCGAAGCCCTGGACGTTGGACATCACGTCGAAGTGCATGTCGACGGGGGGCGTGCGGTCGTTGAACTTCGAGCCGAGGGCGCCCCGCTCCATCTGTTCGAAACCGATGACGAGGGCGCAGTCGATGATGCCGCCTTCGATCGCCTGCTTGGCCAGCATCAGCGCGGTCGAGCCGGTCGAGCAGTTGTTGTTGACGTTGAAGACGGGGATGCCAGTGAGGCCGACTTCGTAGACGGCGCGCTGGCCGCAGGTCGAGTCGCCGTAGACGTAGCCGGCATACGCCTGCTGGATCTCGTCGTACTCGACCCCGGCGTCTTTGAGCGCCTCGCGCGCCGCGCCCGAGGCCATGACGTAGTACTCGTCGGATTTGCCCGGTTTTCCGAACGGGACCATGCCGACCCCGATGACGTTCACTCGATTGCCCATGTTGCTCTCCTGGCGTGGCGTTTTCGTAACGTTTGCTTCGTTGTGTCCGGGCGAAGCCGAGGCGTCGTCCGGTTCAGTATCTGTCGCTCCCGCACCACGTCGCCGTCTCCGCGGCTTCGCAGTCGGTGTCCTGGCTTCCGACCATTCCGGTCATGTTGTAGTCGCACCGCACCTGCCCGATCGTGGCGGCTGGGTCGAAGCAGCATCCAATCAGCTCGGGTTCGTCTTCGGGGCGGGTCTTCTCGCAGTAGACGCCCGGCCGCCAGTCGGAGCCGACGCACTGCATCTCGGCCGTGGTGGCGTCGAACTCGGGCGCGTAGAGCTCGCGGCAGCTCAGGAACGACTCGCACGATCCCAGAAACTCGCCGGCGGGCCGGCAGTCGGCGGGGCCCGCGTCGTCGGTGCCGCCGTTGTTGGAGGCGCCGTTGTTGGACGCCCCGTTGTTGGATGCGCCGTTGTTGGATGCGCCGTTGTTCGAGCCGTTGTTGTCTCCCCCACACGCTGCGAGAGCGAGGACTGCTACTGCCATCACGATCGATTGTTTCATCTGTTTCCCCTGGTCGAAAGACGTCGTTGGATTGGGTCCGAAATTGCGTAGCACAGTCGCTGTTCCGCACCAATGCGGGCGGTGCGGACGGTCCTCTCCACCGGGTGTCCGTCCGTCAGTTCGCATTGGCGGGGCGCGTCTTTCAACGGTTCAGAGCCCTTTGAGAAAGCCCAGCTTGTGGGCGTTGTCGTGCTCGCCTTCGAGGCACAGCTCGCCGCGCATGAACGCGCCGCGTGCCGAGCCCGTCTCGGCGATGTCGGCGAGCGCGTCGTCGCTGAGCGAGAACGTCGTCGCGGCATCTCCTTCGACGCCCTCGGTGACCTTTCCGTCGCCGGTGAGATCGACCGTCCAGGTCGAGGCCGGGTCCGAGAGCTGGAAGCGCAGCACTGCGCCGACCTCGGAGGCGAGCCCGGGGTTTTCGGCGAGGCGGGCCTTCAGCCCTTCGAAGATGCGGCTGGCGCTCGCCGGTTTGGATGCTTCGACGGGTGCGGCGGTTGCGCCTCCGAGGAGCGAGCGGCCTTCGGCACGGGCCTTCGCGACGGCCTTCGCGGCTTCCTTCGGGTCGATCTTCTGCAGGAAGTCGAGCTTCTGCGACGCCATCAGGTCGCCCGAGATCTTCAGGTCGCCCTTCGAGAAGAGCTTCATCGGATCGGCTTCGCCGCGGGTCATCGCGAGGAAGTTGTCGGTCGACAGGACGAGCGTGCAGTCGGCTCCGTCGCCGCCCGCTCGGACGGCGCCCTCCTTGAGGTCGATCGTCCAGGCGGAGTCGGGCTCGGTGAGCTTGAAGAGGAACGTCTTGCCGATACTGGTGAGGGCGTTGTTCCCTTCGACGTAGGACTGAATGCCGAGGAAGACGTCCTCGACGATGTCGTCGGAGGAGCCTCCGGCCGCGTCGCCGCCGGCGCCGCCGAGGCGCTCTTTGGCGGCGTCCATGACGAGCTGCGGATCCATCTTCTGCAGGAAGTCGAGCTTCTGCGACGCCATCAGATCGCCGGAGATTTTGAGGGCTCCCGAACTGAACAACTTCATCGGGTCCGCTTTGCCGGCGCACATCTGCATGAAGTCCGAGTCGCTGAGCTGCAGCGTGCAGTCGGGTTTGACGGTCTCACCCTGGGCGACGGCGGCGCTCTTCGTGTCGAGCGTCCAGGTCGACTTCGGATCGGTGAGGCGGAACTGGAAGACCTTCCCGATCCGCTTCACGTCGTCGGCGTTCTGGTTGAAGTAGGTCGCGATGCCGGAGAAGACGTCGTTCGAGTTCGGCTCGGCGTTGACGACCGCTCCGCCAGCGACGACCTCCTCTTTCGCCTTCGGCTTCTTCTTCGGGATCTCGTCGTAGAGCTCGACGGCAGCGCGGGTGACGACTTCGCTGTCGCGCTCTTTCACTTTGACGCGGAAGACGATCTTGCCGTCCTCTTTCCACATCTCGGTGACGAGGGTTTCGCCGGGGACGACGCTGTCGGCAAAGCGGACGGCGATCGACTTGAAGTAGCGCGGGTCACCGTCGCAGAACTCGTTGATGACGTGGCGGGCAGCGAATCCGTAGGTGCACAGCCCGTGGAGGATCGGGCGCTCGAAGCCGAAGGCTTTGGCCATCCCCGGGTCGGCGTGCAGCGGGTTCCAGTCGCCGGTCAGCCGGTAGAGGAGGGCCTGGTTGGGATCGGTCTTCTGCTCGACGACCTTGTCGGGGGCGCGGTCGGGCGGGACGTTGGTCTCTTCGGTCGGGCCGCGGTCGCCGCCCCATCCGCCGGCGCCGCGGACGAGCGTCGTGACGCGGTTTCGGGCGAGGAGGTCGCCGTCGTCGTCGTAGGTGTCGACCTCGGTGACGACGAGGGCGTTCTTCCCCTTGTCCCAGATGTCCGAGATGCGCGCTTTGTGGGTGAGCTTCGCGTCGGTCGGAATCGGGCGCATCACCTCGGTGTACTGCTCGCCGTGGAGGATGCGGTCGAATCCGTAGTTCATGCCGGGAGGCTGGATCCCTTCCTTCGCGAGGTCCATGACGACGTTGAGGGCGGGGATGACGGTGTAGGTCGGCAGCGGCTGGAAGCCTTCGCCGTGGCCCTCGTAGACGTAGCGCAGCTCGTTCTCGTCGAGCGGATCTTCGGCGGCGCCGACGCCGAGGGCGTAGAGCGCGAGGTCCCGCTCGTCGTAGGAGGAGGAGCGTTCGGGGAACTCCCATCCGAGCGCTTCGTCGACGTCGATGTACTGGTTTCCGCCCTTGGACTCGCCGGCGTTGACGTTCGCCATGATCGGCGCCATCGATTCCATCACGGTGGTGGGGTACTCGGGGGCGTCGAACTCGGTGATGTCGTCCCAGGAGTTGCGGATGTTCTCGGGGGTGACGGCTCGTCCGAGGCGCCACATCTTGCCGCCGGCTCGTTGCCAGCGGAGCTTCGCGTAGAATCCGCCGCCGACCTCGAAGAGGCCGCCGTTCTCCTCGCAGTCTTCGTGGGCGAGCCAGGCGACGAGAGGGCTGACGAGCTCGGGCTCGAGGGCGTCACAGACGTCCTTGGGGAGGACCGTTTCGGTCATGCGCGAGCCGGCGATCGGGGCGATGACGTTCGCGTGCACGTTCTTTCGCGCACCTTCGACGGCCATCGAGTTGGTGAAGCCGACGAGGGCGAGCTTCGCCATGCCGTAGTTGACCTGGCCGAAGTTGCCGTAGATGCCGGCGGCCGACGCGGTGTTGACGATGCGGCCGTAGCCCTGGTCGCGCATGTGTTCCCAGGCGGCGCGGGCGACCTTGTGGGCGCCGAGGACGTGTACCTGGTAGACGAGGTCCCAGTCTTGTTGCGACATCTTGTGGTAGCTGACGTCGCGCAGGATGCCGGCGTTGTTGATGACGATGTCGACGGTGCCCCAGGTGTCGAGCGCGGTCTGCACGACTTTCTCGCCGTCGACGACGGAGTCGTAGTTGGCGACCGCTTCGCCTCCCGCCTCTTTGATCTCGGCTACCACTCGGTCGGCAGCTTCGGAGCTTTCGCCCGACCCGGTGTGGGAGCCGCCGAGGTCGTTGACGACGACCTTCGCGCCGCGGCTCGCGAGCAGGAGTGCGTGGGAGCGGCCGAGGCCGTTGCCGGCGCCGGTGACGATGGCGACCTTTCCGTCGAAACGCAGTTCGGACATGAGTTCCTCTCGGGCGATGCGGTTGAATTAGTATTCACTAACTTGCGAGCGAGTTTTCTACCAAACGGTAGGGAGATTCACAAGCGTTTTGGGCGTTGTCGAGAGGGTTTTGTGGTCGGTTGCCCGGGGCGATCGTGAAGCGCTCCCGTGGCGTTTTTGGGCGGGAGTCGCTACACTCCGACCCTCGCGCTCCGCGGACGGTCCTCTCCGGCCCCTCGTCGTCCTGCGCTGAACGACCGACCATCCTCGGTGGCAGTTGGCCCCGGGGCACGCCTTACAGAGCGCCCATTCATGAAGTTCGACAACAGCGACGCGCTGGGTACCTCACTCCGTGCCGACGTCGCGGAGTATTTCGAGACGCGCGACATCAGCCGGCGCGACGCTCCGCGCATGTGGGTGAAAGCGGCGTTCATCCTGGCGTGGTTCTTCGGGAGCTACGCCGTGCTGATCTCGGGGTTTTTCGGGGCGGGTGTGAACGTTCTCGCGGCGATTTCGCTGGGCCTCGCGACGGCGGGTATCGGCTTCAACGTGATGCACGATGGCTGCCACAACGCGTTTTCGAAGTCGAAGGCGGCGAACCGTTGGCTGGGACGAACGCTCGACCTGATGGGGGGGAGTTCGTACGTCTGGCAGCATCAGCACAACCGGGCGCATCATACGTATACGAACGTCGAAGGGTGGGATCAGGACATCGAGATGGGGGCGCTGATCCGGCTCTCCCCGAACCAGCCGTTGCTGTTCCACCACCGGCTGCAGTTCGTCTACATCTGGTTTCTGTACGCGTTGCTCGTCCCCAAGTGGGTCTTCGTGGACGACTACGTGGCGCTGGCGCGCGGCCGAGTAGGAGAGGTGACGATGCGGTTCCCCCGAGGGGGTGAGCTCGCGGTCTTCGTGGGGGGAAAGGTGTTGTCGGGCGCGCTGGCACTCGGCATCCCGCTGTGGCTGTATTCGGCGAAGGCGGTGCTCCCTCTCTTCGCCATCTGGGCGGTGGTGGCGGGGGTGACGCTCGCGGTCGTGTTCCAGCTCGCGCACACGGTGAAAGGGACTTCGTTCCACACGGAACACGACGGTGTTCAGAACACGTCGTTCACCGCTCATCAACTGCACACCACGGCGAACTTCGCTCCGCGCAACCGCCTGCTGTCGTGGTACGTCGGTGGTCTCAATTTTCAGATCGAACACCACCTGTTTCCGCGGGTGGCACACGCTCACTACCCTCAGCTGGCGGAAATCGTTCAGAAACGAGCCGAGGAAGCGGGGGTCCCGTACATCGTGCACGACACTTTGTTCGCGGCTCTGCAGGCCCACACGAGGCACCTGTACGACATGGGGCGCTGCAGCCAGCGACAGGCGTCCGCGGCGCTTTCGTGACCTTCGAGGACGGCCGCCGGTGCCTCCACCGGGCATGTCGGTCGTCGGGATGGCGGGCGGAGTATGCCCCCGTTCGCTGACCGCCGCGGTGTCGCGCTGACATCGCGGGTCTGATCACCCGCATGAAACGTGTACTTCAGATGCCCCGGCGAGAAACTTCGCAACGCTCGTGGGCTGCTGCCGATAACGAGGAGACGGAATGGTCCGTCCTTCGCTTTCGGAGACACGATGAGATCGCCCACTCAGGAATCGTCCACGGACGCCAAGAAGCACCCACCGGGCCAGCAGTATCGGAGCCACCGGGTCGCTCAGTTCGGGTACAACTTCCTCGCACCCCACGACGAGCAGGTGCAGCTCGCCGAATACGCCTTCATCCTCGGATGCGAACGCGCGCGCCAGATCGTCTGCGCCGAGACTTGGCTTCCATACCGTCGCGCCGGGTTGCTCATCGACCCCAACGGCAACCGGTCCTGCTTTCATCAGGCGACGCACCAGGTGTTCTCCGCGTTGCAGAATCCCCGGCTCGACAACACTGGCAACGTTCTGTGGCAGCCCGACAAAGTCCTCGAGGCGGCGATAACCGACGGGCCACTCGATCGACTTCCGCCGCAGTCCGAATACGTCGAACCAGAGCTCCTGCGCACGCTGCTCGAACCGATCGTCGAAGAATACGCCGACAACCTCGCGGACTACGCGGGGTTCTCCATCAACCACCGTCACTGGGGTTCGTGCCGGCTCGTTGGCCGGCCATCGTTCGTCGAACAGCCCGGCCGCCCTGCCCAGGTCGCGGCCGTCATCCTTCCGCCGCTTCGGTGGCTCGACCGAGTGCTAGCGATCGAGGACGCGACGAGCCCGCCCGAAACCCTCGCCCACTGCCGCGACCTCTGCACGCTGACTCCTGCGCAGTACGAGTATCTCGACGCGCAGGTCGAGGCGGTCACCGCCCTTCGAAAGCAGCACCCTGAGGCTGCGGATGACGACCCGATGTTCTGGTCCCCATTCATCTCCGCAGAGAGTCTGGCAGAAGCTCGGGACCACTACGACCGAGAACTTCGTACCGCGGAACGCGACCTCCGCAACGCCCGCCGCAAATCGGGCCGCCGCGTCCTCGGGAAAGCCGTCCTCCGCAACCTCGACCCCTGGTCTTTCCCCGGCGACGAACGCTCCGCGCAGTTGGTGGACGGGGTACCCGAACCGAACGGTCCCAAACGGCGTCGGCGGAAGCCCGTGGAGCGGGAAGATTTGGTCGACCCTTGCCCCGAGAAGTACGTGGGACCTCCCGGGTGGGTCGCGTTCATGGTCGAAGACGCCAGGAAGTTCCGGAGGAACAACCGGCGAGACTTGAATCGGTGGCGAAACGCGCGGGACTTTGCCGTTTCGTTTCCGTACGGGACGGTGCGTCAGAGGTTGCATAGCAACGTGCTGGTCCGCGGTGTGCCTTAGATTGCGCGACATCTGAGAGATTGATGGGCGACCACGGCGGGCGCGACGGACGCCTCTGCCCGAAACGACTGGGTGGGGCCGTTTCGGGTCCATTGGTTCAGGTGTTCTTGCTCGAAAGTCGCTGGAACGCCCAAACCGCGTTCGTCCCAAACCGATTTTTCGATGCGGTCGTGGCTCCGCGATGGGTGCGCTCGACGATTTTCCTGTTTCCTTCGACGAGTACCCCGTCCACCTCAAAGAGTACCCGGAAGACGTGAGGGTTGAGGCGTTGGATGAGCCCGGGGATCAGGTCGGTTCGGTCGGTGATTTCAATGCGTGGGGGTGGTGCGTATCATGTCGCCGACTCGAACCGAGGCTGACATGAAGCTGCAATCGAAAGGGCCGCACGACTTCTATCTTGCGCTCGACGTCCGCGACTACTGGGAGGCGGAGTACGAACCGGAGACGATCGTCGAGCACGGGTATGCCCGACCGCTGTCGCTCTCCGAGCGCGACGTACTCGCGGTAGTGAGGTGGAACGAAGACGTCGAGGAGCCGGAGTTCGAGGTGGCGTTTCCGGGGGTGGAGCTGACGGCCGAGGAGGAGGTCGAGGCGGAGCGGCAGCTACGGCGTATTCTGGGGACGGATCTCGACACGGCGGCGCTGGAAGCACAGGCATCCGACGACCAGGTGTTGGGTCCGCTGATGGAGGAGCATCGAGGGTTCAAGCGGGTCGCGAAGGCGAACCTGTGGGAGGAATGCGTCGACGATTTCGTCCGTTCTCGCATCCGGCATCGGCCCACCGCGCGTCGGATGTCCCAGGACGTTCGGAGGACCTGGGGAACGAGCTTCACGTGGAACGGGACGGACTACTACGCGTACCCGCGACCGGAGGCGGTGGTGGACGCGGAGCTGGAGCATTTTCGGGAGTTCGGGATCTCGCGGCGCAAGGGGGAGTACATCGTGGGGTTGGCGCAGGCGATCGCGTCGGGTGAGTTCGACGTGGAGGAGCACGAGGCGATGGAGCCGGAGGAATTCTTCGATCGGATCCAGAAGGTTCGGGGGATCGGCCCGTCGACGGCGGGGAGTCTGATGCATTTTCGGAACCGCCCCGACTGCGTCTTCATGTCGCGAAAAGACAAGGAGGGGAACGAAAAGGGGCTGCGGCGCTGGTTCATCCGGGCGTACGGCGGTGATCCGAACGAGACGTCGGACGAGGAGTTTCTGGCGCTGATTTCGGCGTGGCGCGGGTACGAGGCGATCGCGCTGCGGTTCATGTACATCGACTGGATTTTGAGCGAACGCAAAGGTTCATGAGCACCGAACTCTTCGACTGGCAGAGCAAGCTCGACGTCATCCCGCACCAGCCGGGGTGCTACATCATGCAGGACCGCAAGGGGAAGGTCGTGTACGTCGGCAAGGCGAAGGACCTGAAGGCGAGGGTCCGGAGCTACTTCCAGCCGAGTGGGGATCAGCGGGCGTTCGTGGACGGTCTGCCGCGGGTGCTCGGCGACATCGAGGTGATCATCACGAACTCCGACAAGGAGGCGATGATCCTCGAGAACACGCTGATCAAGCAGCATCAGCCCCGCTACAACATCAAGCTGAAGGACGACAAGAACTTCCTGTCGCTGCGGATCGACACGTCGCACGACTGGCCGCGCGTCGAGGTCGTGCGACGGCAGAAGAAGGACAAGGCGCGCTACTTCGGGCCGTATCACACGGCGAAGTCGATCCGGCGTACGCTCAATGTCCTGAACCGCTACTTCCAGCTTCGGACGTGCCCGGACAGCGTGCTGAACAGCCGTTCGCGGCCGTGCCTTCAGTACCAGATCAAGCGGTGCCCGGGGCCATGCGTCTTCGACATCGATCGCGACGAGTACCTGCAGAACGTTCGCGACGCGCTGCTGTTTCTGGAAGGGCGTGGCGAAGAGCTTCTGTCGGGCCTGCAGGGGAAGATGCTGCGGGCGTCGGACGACATGGAGTTCGAGTTGGCGGCGCACTACCGCGACCAGATCCGGTCGATCGAGAAGGCGCTGGAGCGACAGCAGGCGGTGACCACCGAGTGGATCGACCGCGACGTGTTCGGGCTGCACCGCGAAGGCGACAAGGTCACGATCCAGGTGATGTGGGTCCGGGGGGGCAAGCTCGAAGGGGCGAAGTCGTTCGGGCAGGCGAACCAGGAGTTCCCGGACAAAGAGGTTCTTTCGAGCTTTCTCAACCAGTACTACGCCAACGGGAACTACATCCCGAAGGAGCTCTTGCTTCCGTTCGAGCTGAACGAAGGCGAGGCGGACGCGTTCGAGGAGCTGCTGAGCGAGCTTCGCGGCGAACGGGTCTACGTCAAAGTGCCGCAGCGCGGTTCGAAGAAGGCGTTGGTCGACACCGCGGTCACCAACGCGGCGCAGTCGTTCGAGGACGAGTACTCGAAGGACGCGCGCAACGAAGATCTTCTCGAGAAACTGTCGCTACGGTTGGGGTTGAGTCAGGTTCCCGAACGGATCGAGTGCTACGACATCTCGAACTTCATGGGGAAGCAGATCGTCGGGTCGATGGTCGTGTTCGAGGGGGCGGAGCCGAACAAGGCGGAGTACCGCCACTACAACATGCGGGAGATCACGTCGCAGGACGACTTCGGGTCGATGCGCGAGATGTTGAAGCGCCGGTTCCAGAAGGTCGCCGACGGGGAGGGTCCGCGCCCCGACCTGGTCGTCATCGACGGCGGCCGTGGGCAGCTCGCGCAGGCGGTCACCGTGCTGGAGGACCTCGGCATACACGACATCGACGTGGTCTCGCTGGCGAAAGCGCGGGTGGATCGGGTCGGGTTCCAGGACTCGGAGGTGACGAAGTCGCCCGAACGCGTCTTTCTTCCGGGCCGGGTCAATCCGGTCGTGCTGCGGCAGAACTCGGCGGAGCTCTATCTGCTCGAGCGCCTGCGCGACGAGGCCCACCGTTTCGCGATCACTTTCCACCAGAAGCAGCGTCGGCGGCAGACGCTCCGGTCGGTGTTGGACGACATTCCGGGGGTGGGGAAGAAGACGAAGAAGGACCTTCTGAAGCACTTCGGGAGTATCAAGAAGATCAAGAATGCCTCGGAAGCCGAACTGTCCGAGGTGCCGGGCGTGGGACCTCAGACGGCGAAGACGATCGTCGGGTTTTTCGCCACGCCCGACGGATAACTCGATGGTTCGTCCAGCGCCCCGTCGACGAAGTGCCCGGTACTCAGCTTCGGATGTCGAACCGCGAGTCGACGATCTCGTACTCTATGCGGACCGTCTGACCCTCGGCGTTCTGGTAGGTGAGGACGACGCGCGCGTCGTTACGGTCGACGTCTGCCGTGGCGTCGGTGATGTCGCCGAATGCCGGCAGGACTCCATCATTGGCGCCCAACACCTCGCCTCGTTGCAGGAACGTCCCGCTCTCGACTTCGATGAGGGGGAGCTCGTCGGCAGAAGGGCAGGAGCCCCCGAGGTAGCAGCTCGAAGCGAAGAGAGTGGCGATGAGCGCGATCATGGTGACCATCTTCATTGGGGCACCTCATCGTCGTTCGCGAAGTAGACCTCGACGGTACTTTCATCGTCGTCTGCCAGCCGCATCCAGGGGGAAGCACTTTCGTCGATCGACATCGTGGCGTCTCCCAGTCCCTCCATGGGTGCGTCTTCCCCGTCGATCTGCATCGAGACGGGGCGGAGTTCCAGGTATTCGGTGTTGGCTCCGATGCAATCGAGTGCCACCGCGGTGGAGACGGCGAGTACACCGCAGGTAAGTGTGACGACGAGCAGCAACAGTTTGGGAGGCATACGCTTCTCCTGAGGGATTGGTGGCATCGCGGAGAAGTACAGCAGCAACTGTGCCAATCCCGATCTGTCGCAGTTTTCGGGGTCCGCGCGGAGAGCCGGGGCGGAACCGGGAGCAGGGACTATCCAGCGTCGGAGCAGAGGGGCCTCAGGTACGGTGCCTCTCACCGTTCGTTGTAACCTTTCCCGGCGAGGATTTTCGGGACGCATCGCTCCGCACGGTCGACCCGGGTGGAGCTCTGTTTGGCGCCGCCGACGTAGAGAATGTGGCTTCGCTGGCGGCCGGGGGTGAGCTCGTCGAACGCAGTCTGCAGGTCGGGGTCGACGGCGAGCCGGTCCTCTAGTTCTTCGGGCATCGGTTCGGGGGAACCTTCGGGTTCGATTTCGACGCCGCTTCGCTCGAGCTCAATCGCTTGCCGGATGAAGTCGAGGGTCGCCTCGCGCCGTTCGGCCAGGTCTTCTGCCGAACGGAACCTGACGAGCCGGGCGAAGCGCGTGTTGGGGCCTTGTTTTTCGAGGATGCCGTGCGGGTCGTCGAGGCCGGCCCCCTTGAGAAAGTTGATCGAGCAGTAGTCCTTGAACGCGGCGAGCATCACCACGTTCTTCCCACCTAGCGAGTAGCACGGCGAGCCCCACTTCAACTGCCCCTCCAGCACCGAGTCGTCGAGCATCGCACGCAGCTCGACGAGAATGTCATGCCACTGGTGCACCTTGCAGTCGGGCGTCTGGTATTTGTCGCAGCGGCCGCAGCCATCTTCGAGGTAGGAGTCGATGGATCCAGTGTTCATGGCGGTGCGCGGTCAGGGGTTAGCGGCTAGCGGCTAGCGGTTAGCGGTTAGCGGTCAGCGGGCTCATTCGGAGCGGAGGATCTTTTCCATCGCCTTGCCGCGGGCAAGCTCGTCGATCAGTTTGTCGAGGTAGCGGATCTCGCGCATCGTGTCCTCCTCGACGTCCTCGACGCGGACGCCGCACACGACGCCGGTGATGAGCGCACGGTTGGGGTTGAGCCTCGGGGCGTCTGCAAGGAACGTCTCGAAGTCCGTCTTCTCGTCGATTTGCCGCTGGAGCCCCTCCTGGGTGTAGCCGGTCAGCCACCGGATGATCTCGTCGACCTCTTCCTTCGTTCGCCCCTTCTTTTCGGCCTTGGCGACGTAGTGCGGGTACACGCTCGCGAAACTCATCGAATAGATCTTGTGTGGCATACGGTGGCCTCGAGTCAGTGGGTCGCGGCCAAAATATCGGGCTCCACCCCCGGGGGCAATGCGTCAGCGGCTGCCGATCTTTTGGTCGATCGTCGACGATGCCTAGCTTCTCGGGTGCTACGTGATGCGTCTTTGGATTTGAATTTTGGAAAATGGAGACCCGATGGAAACCAGAGAGAAAGGTTCGAGCTACGCGAAATTCTTTGCCATGATCGGTGCCGCGATGGTCGCGATGTACGCACTGACTTACTTCAACACGCTGGTGCCGCACCATGTGCGTTTCAGCGAGACGCGCCTCTTCATGACGCTGATCATGGGAGCTTCGATGGCGATCATCATGCTCGGCTTCATGTGGAAGATGTACAAAAACGTGAAGGCGAACGTCGCGATCGTGGTGGGGAGCGCGGTCGTGCTGATCGCGTCCACCTGGCTCGTGAGGTCGCAGGAAACGGTGCAGGGTGAGTCGTACATGCGCGCGATGATCCCGCATCACTCGATCGCGATCCTGACGAGTGAGCGTGCCGAGATCGACGATGTTCGGGTCGGGAAGCTGGCGAAAGAGATCCGCGATGCGCAGGTGCGCGAGATCAAGGAGATGGACTGGTTGCTGGAGGACATTCGCGCCAACGGCGTCGCGGGGACCGAAGAGGAAGCGGCGGCGCGGCCGGTGCCGGACTTCGACGCGACCGGCTCGACGGCACGCGCCGACGCGCTCACCACGGCCTATTGATCAGCCTCGCCGGTCTTGCGCGCCCACGGCCACGAGCCGGTGATCTCGAGCTCGAGCGAGAAGCTGAGAAACGTCCGGATCAACACGATGATCGCGAGAACTCCGACCGTCTCCAGGGTGAGCTCTACGGCCGCCGAGTGAATGATGTCCGCGGCGACCAAGAACTCGAGCCCGAGGAGGATCCCGCGGGCGAGTCGATGGCGGACGTCCACGGTCCAGTCTCGTTCGGACAGCCCTCCTTTCAGCGCCGAGGCGATCGACGAAGCGACCGCGACCACCGCGGCGAACGCAATCACGGCAATGCCGATCGCCTCGATCCCGAGCGCCGCGTATTCGGCGATAGTCGTCACCGTCATGGGGTGTGCCTCCGATCTGGGGTCGCGGCGGAAGTTACCCACGTCGCTTTCGAAGTCCCGCGACGGGGAACCGCTGCCGGGACGGAAGCGGAGTAGTCCGCCCGACTCACGAGTCATTGGACTGCGGAAGACGATGCGCTATAAGCGGCGCCGATGCATCGACTGTTCAAAGCCTTCGCGGCGGAAGACCGCGAGTTGTACCTGGTGGGGGGCGCCGTGCGGGACCTCGCGCTCGGGTGTTCCATGGAGTCGTTGGATGACCTCGACTTCTGCACTAACGCGCGCCCTGAAGAGACGCTCGCGATCCTGAAGAAGCACGGGTTCGCGACCTACGACATGGGGTTCGAGTTCGGGACGGTGGGGTGCGTTCTGAAAGGGCCGGCGGAGAAGGGATATCCGAAGGACTGCCAGGTCACGACCTATCGATCGGAAGAGTACTACCGTCGCGGTAGTCGGCATCCCGTCGTGAAGTTCGGCGACACGATCGACCAGGATCTGGGGCGCCGCGACTTCAGCATCAACTCGATCGGGATGGACGCGGACGGCAACTACGTCGACCCCTACGATGGTCTGGACGATCTGGAGCGCGGCATCCTGCGGGTGGTCGGTGATCCGCTCGAGACGTTGGCCGAAGATCCGCTGCGCATTCTGCGGGTGGGACGCTTCATGTCGAAGCTCGGGTTCGCGGTCGACGCGGCGCTCTTCGAGGCGTCGAAGGCGCGGTCCGAGAACATTCTCGACATCAGCCGGGAGCGTTGGCTGCAGGAGATGAACAAGCTCCTGTGCGGAGACAACGTCCGGATGGCTTTGCAGTTCCTGCAGGACGTCGGGATTCTCGCGGTCATCTTGCCCGAGGTCGAGGCGCTGGTGGGGCTGCACGACGACGTGCCGGATCCCGAGACGTTTCATCACAAGGACATCTGGACGCACACGTTGCAGGTGGTCGAGCAGGCGGAGCCGACGGTGGCTCAGCGCTGGACCGCATTGCTGCACGACGTGGGCAAGGTCGCGACGCGCGAACTCCACGACGATGGGACGATCACGTTCCATCGCCACGAGCAGGAGAGCGCCCGGCAGTTCGAGGAGATCGCGAGCCGGTTCACCTTCGACAACGCGACCAAGAAGGAAGTTCACGCGCTGATTCGGGATCACGGGCGGGTGCCCCAGTACGACTCGGAATGGTCGGATTCGGCGGTGCGGCGGCTCGTGCGCGAGCTCGATCCGTTCGTCGACGGTTTGCTGACGTTCGCCCGGGCCGATCTGACGACGCGTTTCCCGGAGAAGCGCGCCGCGGCGCTGGCGCGCATCGACGAGCTCGAGGGTCGGATCCGTGCGCTCGAAGAGGCCCGGAGCCTGCGTCCCGAGATGCCGTCGGGAATTGGTCGCGACATCATGAAGGCGCTCGACATGAAGCCGGGGCCCGCCATCGGGGTCGTGAAGGATTGGCTGGAAGAGGAGATCATCGAGGGTGTACTGGAAAGCGGTCGCCCTTCCTCCTACTATGTCGCACATCTACGAGAAAAAATGCCGCAAGACCTGATATCCGATGGGAATGCGGACGATTCGGAGCAACCATGAGAACCCGTTGGTACGCCCGCCAGGCGATGCTTGCCGTCGCCCTGTTCACCATCGCCGGTTGTGGAGCCGACAGCTGTAGCTGTTCGGGCTTCGAGCCGGGCGAGTTTCCGGTCGAGAAGGTCGACAAGACGATCGTGACGAGCGGCGAGGTTCGCCTCACGCCGACGGGCCTGACGTTCCTGGAAGACAACCTGCCGGCGATCCTCGCCTCGTTCTTGCCGGGGGGGCTCAATTTCTGCGTGCCGCCGACGAGCACGAGTGGGCTCACGGTCTGCGGCGACAGCCAGTGCATGAGCGGCGAAGACGGGTGCGACATGTCGCTGACGCTCGACGATGCGCAATTGACGCCGGAGGCGCCGAACAAGCTGAACATCGCGCTGACGATCGGAGGGCTCGACGAGACGCTCGACTTCCGTGCGGGCTCGGATTGCGAACTGAAGCTGTTTTCGAAGGCGGACCGGAACCTGCCGGCGACGATCGGTGCGACGCTGCCCGTGACGTTCGAAGTCGACCAGTCGAGCCCGTTCAAGGACGTGAGCGTCGTCGTCGGTGAGCTCGGGATCAACACGGACAACGTCGACTACGACATCGACGGGAAAGACTTCTGGGACATTCCGATCTGCGAATTGGTCGACGGAATTGCCGCGATCGGAGCGGTCCGGAACCTGCTTTTCGACCAGCTCACCGGCCAGTTCGAGCCGATCATCACGGAGCAGGTCGACGCGCTGTTGTGCCAGAGTTGCGATGGTGGATGCCCCGACCAGACGACGTGCGACGGCAACAACCTGTGCCGCTATCAGGACGATACGTGCCCGCAGAACCCTCTCGGTCTGTCGGGGGAACTGGTGCTCGGAGACCTCCTCGCCGACTACATCGAGAATCCGGAAGCGTCGGTCGACATGACGGTCCGCGTGGCGGACCACGCGGTGGCGAACGACGGGATCACGTTGGGGCTGCGCTCGGGTTACGACCCGGTGGCGAGCTCGATCTGTGTGCCGGCGGATCCGACGGTGCGCAACTTCGCGCCGACCCCGCTCTCGCCGACGCTGACCGGCAATACGCGCCCGAACGGGACGCCGTTCCAGATCGGGATCGGGTACCACGAGCGGGCGCTCGAGAGCATGCTCTGGAGTGTCTGGGGGAGCGGCGGCACGTGCTTCAAGGTGGGGAGCGACACGATCGACCTGCTGTCGACTTCGTCGATCGGGGCGCTCGTGCCGAGCCTGAAGGAGCTCGCCTACAACAAGGGGTCGGAGGCGTTCATCAAGATCGTGCCGCAGACCGAGCCGAACGTGATTCTGGGCGCCAACACCGTCATGCCGATGGGGAACGGTTACGAGATCACCGACCCACTGATGACGGTGGATTGGAAAGATTTCGACATCCACATCTTCGCGTTCGCGCAGGATCGTTTCACCCGGGTCTTCACGATCCGGGTCGACCTGGAGCTTCCGATCGCGGTCGTCGCCGACGGGATGGGATCGATCATCCCCGTGCTCGGCGACATCGAAGATGCCCTGAAGAACCAGCGAATCCTGGAGAACGAGCTGGTCTCGGAGGATCCGCAGCGAATCTTGGACCTCTTGCCGACGCTGCTCGGTTTTGCGCTCCCGGCCCTGGCGGGGTCGTTGAGCGATCCGATCGAGCTTCCGGAGTTCTTCGGGTTCCGGATCGACATCGGGCCGGGCGACATCACGAGCGTGGACAACAACACGTCGATCGCGATCTTTGCCGACCTGCAGATCGTGGCGACGCCCTACATCCAGCATCTCGAGACCAACGTCGGTGGCTGGGAGCTAGACCTTTCGCGCCGAACGGAGGGAGGTCTCGTGCGTCCCCAGGTGAAGGTGCAGATGCTCGGTCCGTTGCAGCTCGCGACGAGCGCGGAGCCGGTCGAGTACACCTTCCGAGTCGACGGCGGGACGTGGAGCTTGCCAGTACGCTCGAACGAGCTGCTGATCGACAGCCCGACGCTGGTGCTGCCGGGCGAGCACCGAATCGAGGTGCGTAGTCAGCGGGTCGGAGACCCGTATTCGGCGGACCGCACGCCTGCGGTGATCGACGTGATGGTCGACTGGGAGGCGCCGAGTGTGGAGCTCGACCGCGCCGGTTCCATCCTGACCGCCACGGCGACCGACGCGGTGGATACGGTCGAAGAGATGAGCTTCCGCTGGCGCATCGTGACCGGAGAGCCGGGTGCTCGATGGAGCGAGTGGGCGTCGAGCCCGACTCTCGACCTGAGCGAGCTCGACCTTCCGGTCCGCTTCCGGGTCCAGGTGGAGGCACGAGACCGTGCCGGCAACGTCTCGTCGGACGAACAGACCGTGACGTGGCGCGCACCGCTGGAGTCGTCGGACGAGCCGTCCTCTGTGCCGACCGGCGGTTCCGAAGTGAGTGCTCAGCCCGCGGCGGGGTGCAATTCGACGGGGTCGTCCGGTCCTGGCGGGCTTCTGATCTTGCTCGCGTTCGGCGGGCTCGCGTTCGGTGCGCGCCGTCGTCGCCGATTCGCGCCGGTGGCCGCATCGATGTTGCTGGCCGTGAGCGCCTGCAAGTGCGGCGACGAACCGCAGGGACAATCCTCCCTCTGCACGCCCGCGTGCGCCGAGGGGCAGGCGTGTGTGGATGGCGACTGCGTCGTGCAGATCGATCCGCAGTGCACCGTGGACGACGACTGTGACGCCGGCGAGGAGTGCCGCAACGGACGCTGCTTCCCGAACCCGTCGTGCGAGTCGCTGTGCGACTGCAAAGAAGGGGACGTGCCGGTTTGCGAAGAAGGGACCGCCGGCTGCGTTTGCGAACCTGCCTGCGATGGTGGCTGTGGAGACGGCGAGTTCTGCTGCTTCGACGACAACAGTTGCAAGGGGCTGCCCGACCCGTGTGCCGACCAGATGTGCGACCCCGGTTTTCAGCCTGCGGTGACCACCGACTCGTCGGGGGATTCGGCGACCTGCGAGATCGCGGCCGGTGCGTGCGAATGCGAACCGCTTCCGCCGCTGCCGCTCGGATTCCACGGTCACTACGCGGCGATCGATCGCAACGCGGGCGTGACCGCCATCGCGACGTACAACTCGACCTACGAAGACCTGATGGTCGGCATCGTCGGGGCCAACAACGAAGTCGACTGGATGTTCGTGGACGGCGTCCCGACGTCGGGCGACATCGAAGGAGCGCTCGACGGACCGCGCGGCGGGATCAAGGACGACGGCGACTACGTCGGTCGCTTCACGTCGCTCGCCATCGACGATTCGGGGCTGCTGCACGTGTTCTACCGCGACGAAGATCGCGGCGTGCTCAAGTACGCTCGGGGCGAATCGAAGGGGGACACCTACGACTGGACGTTGAGCGACGTCGATCTCGAAGGGGACACCGGCTACTGGACGAGCGCGGTCTACGCGAGCGGCAAGGTCCACGTGGTGTGGCAGACGAAGGCGGTCTCGGAAACGACGGGCTGGCAGACGAAACTGCGTCACCTCTCGTTCGACGCGACGGGTTCGCCGGCCGATCCGACGGCGGCGATGGTCGATGTCGCGACGGGGGCGGCGCGACACCCATGCGGGTTCGACTGCGAGACGCGCGGCGAAGAGTGCTTCGCGGGAGACGGCGTGTGTCGGGAGCCGTCGGAAGACTGCGCAAATACGTGCGCAGACGGAAGCGCGTGCTGGCAGGGTTCGTGCGTCGCCACGTTCGAGGAGCCGCCGGTCGGCTACACGACGGGGATCGGCACGAACAACGAGCTGAGCGTCACGCCCGCCGGCGACCTTCTTCTCGTCTACTGGGACTGGACGCAGGACAGCGTCGTGTGGAACCGCTTCGACGGAGCGTGGGGTCAGCCCAACGTGATCGGCGCGGGTAGCGGGCCGTGGGCGAGCGGCGCGGTCGACGCGTCGAACGAGGTTCACGTGGCGTGGATGGATTCGACGGTCACTCCGCCGGTGCTGATGTACCAGAACGTGACGTCGGGACAGCCCGAGGTGATCGTCGACGGGATCCGCGACACGGCGACGAGCTGGCTCGTTGCCGACATCGGGTCGGACGTGAATCTGCGGCTCGCCGGCTCGACCCCGACCGTCGTCTTCCAGGACGAGGTGCAGCATTCGTTGCGCAAAGGAACGCGCGGGGCGAACGGGATGTGGCAGGTGAGCGACGTCGCGGTGAAGGGTGACCCGTTCACCGGTTCGCACGGTTTCTACGCGGCGATGCTGAAGGCCGATCCAGAGATGATGGTCGAGCTGGTGATCAACAATCAGCTCGAAGCCCCCGAAGCGGCGCCCGAATTCCACCCGTGAGCTCCGTGCGCGCCGCCGCCGGGTTGGTTGCCGGCTGTCTCCTCGTCGGGTTCGCGACGGCGTGCCCGAACAACCAACCCGAGTGCACTCCGGCTTGCGAAGAAGACCTGGTGTGTGACGCGGCGACGCTCACCTGCATCCCCCCCGAACTTCCGCGCCGCGTAGGTCCCATTCCGGGGCGCGCGGCGCGAATCGCATCATCCCGAGGGCTGGTGTGGACCGCCTCGATCGATCCCGAGTCGGGAGAGCTCGTCGTGGCGGAGTTCTCGGAGGGTGTAGAGCCCGACGTGCGGACGATCACCACCTTCAGCATCCCCGACGAACGGCGGGTCTCGATCGCTGCGCTCGGGAACCTGCTCGCCGTGGCGTGGGTCGGGCCGCAGGGGCGCTACGATCTGGCGTACCGTCGTCTGCCGAGCGACCACGCGCGCTGGCGGTATGCGACGGCGCTGCCGTCGGCGGGAGTTTCGTACCAGGGAACGGAGTCGTTCGACCTCGAGCTGACACCCGAAGGGGGCGCGGCGATCGCGTTTCGCGATCGTGACGGGACGCTCGGCGTGTTGCGCGCGACGAGTCCGGAGGACGAGTTCACGCTGGAGTCGGTCGACGCGGGGGGACCAGCGGCGGACGGGACGAGCTGCCCCGATGCGATCCGGAACGCCGACGGGGGACGCGGGGTCGGGATCGATCCCGACCTCGTCGTGCAGGACGGGGTGCTCGCCGTGGCCTACCAGGACGCCGACTGCGGGGACCTTAGGTTCGCGCGGAAGTCGAGCCAGCGATGGATCGTCGACGTGGTCGACACGGGGGTGGTCACGGTTCAGACCGAGACGACGCGTGGCATCGTCGGCCGCTGGCCGTCACTCGCGTTCGGGCCCGACGGTGCGGCACGCATCGCATACCACGACGTATCGCGCGGGCGCCTGATGTATGCGCGGGAGGACAACGGGAGCTTCGACCTCGAGGTCGCCGACGATGGGGTCGAGCTCGACGCGTTTTCGCGGGAGCGGAAGGGGGTCGTCGGGGCGTTCGCGAAGCTCACGCGCGCAGCGGACGGGACGTCCACGGTGACCTATTTCGACGGCGCATCGATGGACCTCAAGATCGCCCGGCGTACTTCGGGAAGCGGCGAGTGGCGAACGTCGACGCTGATCTCCGAGGGGGCGGTCGGGTTCTTCGCGGACCACGTGGTGGAGCTCGGGGCGGGGCGATTCGTGGTGGCGGAACGGTTGGCGCGCGGTGAGGGCGGCCTGCGCTCGGAGCTCGTCGTGCAGCGGGAGAACGAATGAGCCGGCACGACCACTCGGCGGCGCGGCGCGCCATCCGGGCATGCACCGCGGCCGTCTTCGCCCTGACCCTCGCATGTGGGTGCGATCAGGCGTCCGTTCGCGAAGGGAACAGCCAACTGTCGTCGTTTCAGGACGACGCGCTGCAGGTGCTGGTGAGCCCCGATGGGATCGGCAAGCTCTACGAGGTGTCTCAACCGGACGGCTTCCTGTTGGAGGGGGACCGGTTCGGGCTGGTGACCGAGGGGCCGGTCGCGGTCGACCTCGGGCCGATCGAGCAGACCCTTTCGGTGAGCCGGCGGATGACGGAAGCGGCCGAGGGGGCCGTCGACGTGTCGATCGAATTGCGGACGCAGCCCATCTACGTTCCGGTGCGCATCCGCGACGACTTCGAGGTGAGGATCTGTCGATACCGCCTCGACGTGGCAGGCATCTCGACGAGTGCGTCGGTCGGTTTCGTCGAAGTCGACGGCGTGCGTCAGTTCGACGTCACCGACGCGGCGGAGGTCGAGCTGGCGAGCGCCACGGTCACCCCGGTCGGCAGTTGCCCGATCGACGAGAAGTTGATCGAGTCGGAAGCCTTGGCAGCCGCGCTGGTCGAGTATGTGCGGGGTGCGCTCGCCGAGTCGACGGCGGTGGCGCTTCGGACATCGCCGCTCGACATCCTGGGACTCCCCGAACAGAGCCTGGAGATCGGCCGCATCAGCCCGTTCGAGAACCGGCGCGGGACATTGGTGTTCGAGACGGAGACGCCGGATCGGACCGACGCGGTGGCGCTGACCTCCGACGGGCTCGAGGCGACTCTGGCGGCGGCCGTGGACGCGCGTCGTGCCGACTGTGCGCCGCCGCTGACCCTCGACCCGGCGGAGGCGAGCGCGGGCGCGTCTCTCGATCCCGGTTTGATTCGTCGCTTCGGGGCCGACTTTGCGCTCGCGATGTCGACCTCGTGGCTGCAGCGGACCACGCAGGCCGCGACCCTGGCAGGGTTCGGGTGCATCGGGCTGGAGGATCTGCGGCCGCTGGAGCAGAGCGAGACGCTCTTCCCCGTCGACGAAGTGTTGCTGGGGGAGCTGGGGTTGGACGACGTCCCGGTCGACGACGCTGTGTCGCTGGTGCTCGAGCCCGGGACGCTTCCGCGGGTTCGGACCGACGTCGGAGCGAGCACCATCGTCGTGGAGCTCGCCGACCTACAGGTCGACGCGTACGGGGCGGTCTTCGGGGCGTGGACGCGGGTGGCGAGCGTCGTGACGGACGCGCGGCTGGCGCTTCGGCTCGAGACGCCGTCGGTGGGTCGTGCGACGCTGACGTTGGAGGCGCTCGACGTGCAGAATTCGACCCTGTCGGGGGAGCTCGTCGACGGCGACGTCGACCCGGAGATCCTGGCTCGGTGGACCCGCCGCGCGCTGCTGCTGGCGCTCGACGATCGTCTCGACCTCCCGCTGCCGCTGCGCGATGGCAGCGCGGTGCGCGTCGTCAACGCCCAGGTCCGAGCGGACGACGTCGTGCTGTTCTTACGATTTCAGTAGCTAGAGTTCCCGGCGTTGCGTCAGCGCTCGCGAGAGGGTGACGCGGTCGGTGTACTCGAGGTCGCCGCCGATCGGGATGCCCGACGCGATGCGGCTCACCTTCACGTCGAGCGGCTTCACCAGCTTCGCCAGGTAGAGGGCCGTCGCCTCGCCGTCGACCGACGGCGACATGGCGAGGATGAGCTCCTCGATCGGGTCGGACTGCAGCCGGACCAGCAGCTCGCGGATGTGGATGTCGTCGGGGCCGATCCCTTCGAGCGGACGAATCAGCCCGTGGAGCACGTGGTAGGTCCCACGGAATTCGCCCGTGTTCTCGATGGCCCGCAGATCCGGGGTCGACTCGACGACACAGACGAGCTTCGTGTCGCGCTTGGCGGACGCGCAGATGTCGCAGAGTTCGTTCTGCGTGAGGTTGCAGCAACGGTCGCAGAGCCCCACCCGCTCCTTCACCTCGATCAGCGCCTCGGCGAGGTCGCGGGCGACCGCATCGGGCGCGTTGAGGACGAAGAAAGCCAGACGCGAGGCCGTGCGCTCCCCGATCCCGGGGAGCTTCGACAGCGCGTTGATGAGGTTGGTGATGGGGTCCGCAGTTTTCAGAGCAGTCCCGGAATGGAGAGGCCGCCGGTGATCTTCTCGACTTCGCTGTCCATCATGTCGGCCGCGGTCTTCATCGCCTGGTTGACGGCGCCGAGGACCAGCTCCTGCAAGACTTCGACGTCGTCGGGGTCGACGACCTCGGGGTTGATCTTGATCTCGAGGAGCTCCTGCTTGCCGTTGACGACGGCGGTGACGACACCGCCACCGGTCGACGCTTCGACGCGCTTCTTGCCGATCTCTTCCTGGACCTTCGAAATCTGCGCCTGCATCTTCTGAGCCTGGCGCACGATGCTGTTCATTCCGCCTTTCATTCTCGCCCTTCGTGCTGGGTTCGAGGCTTTATAGATTCCTCGGGGCGCGGGCGCAACGACGGGATTCGTGGCGCGCTCTCCGTCGCCGCCCGGACCGCGGCGCTCTGCCGCCGCGTGGACCGCGGCGCTCCGCCGCCGCGTGGACCGCGGCGCTCCGTCGCCGCCTGGACCGCGGCGCTCTGCCACCGCGTGGACCGGGGTGCTCCGCCGCCGCGTGGACCGCGGCGCTCCGTCGCCGCCTGGACCGCGGCGCTCT
>CAYPJU010000036.1:0-60473 GCA_964411125.1 uncultured Bradymonadales bacterium
GACCGAGAACGAGATCGAGAACGAGGACGAGAACGAGGACGAGAACGAGGACGAGGACGAGGAGAGGACGAGGAGAGGACGAGGAAGCCCCGAGACGTCAGGCGACCTCCAGCCCCATCCGCGACAGCGGTTCCGCGAGGTCGGCGGGGACGCTTGCCGTGAAGTTGCACGACTCGCCGGTCCGAGGATGCACACAGACCAGCTCCGCGGCGTGAAGGGCGAGTCGCTCCAGGCCGTACTTTTCCCGGAAGGCGCGGTTCAGTTTGCCTTTGCCGTAGTTGGCGTCGCCAAGGATCGGATGGTCGATGTGTTTGAGGTGACGGCGGACCTGATGAAACCGTCCGGTACGGGGATGCGCGCGGACGAGCGAGACGTGCCGAGGTTCGGTGGCGGCGCTCTCGATCAGCTCCCAGTCGGTCTGCGCCTCCACGCGCTCGCCCCCCTCCGACCTGGGAATGGGGTGGTCGATGTGGCCGCCGGCCGTCTTCGGTACGCCGCGGACGAGTGCGAGGTACGTCTTGTCGACCGCGCCCGCGTCGAAGGCGTCGCGCAGCGCTGCTGCGGCTTCGCTCGACTTCGCGAACAACAGAACCCCGCTGGTCTGGCGATCGAGACGGTGCGCGGGGCGGGCTGGAGCGTCGAGGTAATCGCGGACGAGGTCGACCATCGTGACGTCATCGCGCGCCATGCCGCGGTGGACGATGAGGCCCGACGGCTTGTCGACGACGAGCAGCGCGTCGTCTTCGAAGATGATCGAGAGGCTCAAGCCGCGACGTGATAGCGCAGGCGGTCGGCGATCGCGTCCGCGGCTGCGCGGTGTTCGGCGGCCTCGGAGTCACGTCCGACGGCCCGCAGGGCTCTGTCGAGGTTGAGGTGGCAGCGGTAGACGTCCTTGGGAACGTCGCGATCCAGCGCTCGGTCCAGGCTCGACTGAAGGAGCGAGAGAGCGCCGTCCCGATCGGTGCCCGACGCCAGAAAACATTGGGCCGTGGCGAGGAGATCGCGCGCTCGATGCCCGCTGTAGAGGTCACCGTGGTTCTCGGCGAGCTCGGCGAGCTCGGTGCAGAGGCTCCAGACGTCCTGGTAGTCCTCGTCGGACAACGCGGCGACCGCGCGCTCGCGCAAGAGCTCGAGCCGCAGCGCGATGAGGCCGTGTTCCTGCGCTCGGCGGTCGGCGCGGGCGAGCGCGTCGCGCGCCGCCCCGTAGTTCTCTGCAGCAACCTGCAAGGCCGCTTCGGCCCACTCCTGTCTGCAGACGACGAGGGGGAGGGGGGCGGCATCGGCCAACGTGACGAGGTCCTCGTAGAGCTGGTGGGCGCGGCGGTGCAACCCGCGCCGGCTCAACATTCGGACCGCGCGGTTGAGCATCAGGGCGCGGGTGTTGAGGTCCATCCGGAAAGTCCCCCACCGGTGGTAGAGGTTCATCGCCCCTTCGAGCATCCGCTGCGCGGCGAGCGGGTCGCCGTAGCGGTCGTGCCAGCGCGCGAGCCCGAGCATCGCGTAGGCGAGGAGGTCGGGATCGTTCACAGCCCTGGCGGAGGTCGCTGCGCGTCGGAAGTATCGGTGCGCCTCGCTGAGGTCGTCCTGATGCAGCGCCATCCTCCCGAGGAGCAGTTGGCCTCGAATCGAGCCGCGGTCGTTTCTGACCGCCTCACTCAGGGCAGCGACGGGCTGCAGCGAATTGCGGCAGAGGTCGACCAGCGAGAGCTCGAGCGCCAGCCCCGCGCGTGCCAGCAGGAAGTCGATGCGCGAGAGCGGGGCGCCGAGCCGGTTCTCCGCGATGAGCTCGGCGGCGTGCCCGTAGAAGTCGATCGCGGGCCGGATCCATCCCTCCGTCTGCAGCCAGTGTGCGTAGCCGTTCGCCTCGCGCAGCGTCGCGCGTCGGTCCGAGGCGTACGCGTGCAGGCGGGAGAGCAGCGCCCCCCAGCGCTGAGGGTTCGGCGCGTTCTGTGCGCGCTGGGTGTAGTGCCGCGCCAGCGCTGCGGCCTGATGCTCGACGTCCGATGCGGTCATCGAGCGCTGCACCCACAGCCGCAGGTCGTCGTCGTTGGCGACGACGGTAGCAGGCGCGGGAAGGCGGGCGAGGCCAGCCTCGGTCAGCTCCTTGAGCGCCGACACGATCACGTCTTGGCCGAGCCCCGTGATCTTGCCGAGGTCCGCCTGCGTCATTCGATGTCCGCTCAGCACCAGCAGCGCCAGCATCGAGGCGGCCTGGGATGTGAGGGAGACTTCGTCGGGGCTCGGTGGAGGGTTGCCGACGACGTTCACCGCCTCCAGAGCTTCGGGATTGCCGGTGTCGAGCGCCGCGCGCATCGATTCGGAGGAATTCGTGCACATCACGAGCATCAGCGACATGTCGTTGATGACCCCGATCACGTTTCGGATCACCTCCAGCGACATCGAGTCGAGGCGCTCCACCCTGTCGATCGACACGACGAGGGGACCTTCCGAGCATGCCTCTCGCAGCACGTCGATCGCGAGCCGCGACAGGAGCTCGTGTTTGACCACCTTCCCCTGATGAGCATCGCTCCCCAGGCCGATGACGCTGCGGAATGCGGCCAGGGTCGCCTCGTCCGTCCCGATCGAGTGCAGGTGGTCCAGCGCCGCCTGCGGATCGCCCGGCGTCAACATCGCGTTGAGGAGTATCTCGCCGAGAACGCCGAACGGGGTGAACGGGTCGTCGGGCGTGGTCGAGATCGAGAAGGCTCGAGTGTTTCCGCGCCACCCGACCGCGTCGGGAAGTCGGTCGGGCAGATAGTGTTTTCCCGACCCGAACGACCCGCTCACGAGGACCGCCTTGCCGCGTCCGGCGCGCGCCGAGTTGTAAAAGTTCTCTAGCGTGCCGGGGAGGGGAGGGCGGTCGCTCCCCATGAACTTGTTGGAGAGCTTCGCGCTCGGAAGCTCGGCGTTGGTCGCCACCGAGACCGGCCGGAGCTCCAGCGAAGGGTCGCTCGTCTCCTCGAGGACGCGCAGGTCGGTCAGGCTGATCTCGTCCATCCCGATCTCGCGCGTCGCCTCGTCGGGTGAGAGCTTTCGCTCGTCGCGTCGCAGCTCCTGCATCGCGAACGTGAGGGCGCGAGCGTCCGCGCGAAGGTTGTTTCCGAAGATGAACGCGACCAGCGACTCGTAGACGTCACCGGCCGTGGCGATGCGGCCCGCGGGGTCGGGTACCAACATCGAGTCGACGCAGGTGGCGAGCTGCCGTGGAACGTCGGCGTGCTCGAGAATCGGCGGGACCGCTCCGATGCTCGCGGCAGCGGCTACTTCGTCGACGTCGTCGCTGCCGAACGGGTGTCTGCCGGCGAGCAGCTCCCAGAGCACGAGGCCGAGCGAGAAGATGTCGCTCTGCTGGGTCCCTTCCTCGCCGCGAGCGATCTCGGGGGCCGCGTAGAGCAGCCGCGCGATTCGGTCTTTCGCGGAGAGGATCGGGATGTAGTCGCGCGCCCGCCCGATGCCGAAATCGGTGACCTTCACCTCCCCTTCGAACGACAACATGATGTTCTGGGGGCAGATGTGTCGGTGGACGAGGTTGAGGTTGTTGAAGTTGTAGTCCTTCCGGCGGTGAGCGTAGTCGAGCCCCTTGGCGACCTCGCTGATGATGAAGACGGAGAGCTCCATCGACTGCGGGTTCGCGGTGACGCGCCTCAGCTCCTGGGTCCGGCGCAGGTCGAACCCGGTGACGTACTCGCCGGCGACGTAGAACTGCCCTGAGTTGTCGTCCTGACCGAGGTCGTAAATCTGGGCAATGTTCGCATGAGCGAGCGAGACCGCACGCTGCGTCTCCCCGACGAGGAGCTCGATGAACTCGGGGTTCTGGGCGAGCGCGGGGTTGACGACCTTCACGCAGAGGATCTTCTCGAAACCCTCCAGGCCGTGGGATTTCGCGCGGTACACGGTGCCGAGCGTACCTTCGGCGAGCTTCGCGACGAGTTGATACTTCCCCAACTGAAGCGGCTGCTCGAGCCTCTCTGTGCGACCCATCGTTCGATTCCAGCAAAGATTGGTTGACCGACGATAACCCATCGCTCCATGCTGCGCTATATCCGCGCGGCAAGGAGCCCGCGTCCACGAAATGTCGGTACGGAAGCCCATGAGCAGGTCACAGAAGCACAATCGCGATTATTACGACGAGTTCTCGGACTGGTACGAGAAGGAGCGTCACGACGGCTACCACGCGCTGATCGACGATCTGGAGACGGACCTCTTGCGTGACCACGTACGCGACAAGCGGGTGCTGGAGGTCGGCTGTGGAACCGGGCTCATCATGCGCCGCATCGAGGACATCGCGAAGCACCCGATCGGGCTCGACATCAGCCCGGGGATGCTGCGGCTCGCGGTCGAGCGCGGTCTCGACGTGGTCCAGGGAGACGCGACGGCGCTCCCCTTCGACGACAACACGTTCGACGTCGTCTACTCGTTCAAGGTGTTGGCGCACGTTCAGGACATCGACCAGGCGCTGCGCGAGATGGTGCGGGTGACGAAGCGCGGCGGAAAGCTCGTGCTCGAGTTCTACAACAAGTACAGCATCCGCTACCTCGCCAAGCGCGTCGGCGGGCCGCAGAAGATCTCGCAGGAGACGCACGAGGGGGCGGTGTTCACCCGTTGGGATACCCCGCTCGACCTCGTTCGCCGGCTCCCGGAGAACGTCCGGGTGGTCGACTGGGCGGGGGTCCGCGTCGTCACGCCGGCGGCGAAGGCCCACAAGATTCCGCTGGTGAAGAACGTCCTGGCAAAGGCGGAATTCGCGGCCCGCGACAGCATGCTGAAGTACTTCGGCGGGTTCCTGGTCGTGATCCTCGAAAAAGAGCTCGCCTGACGAGGTCGGGCGCCCGACAGGACGGCCCACGGGTCGTCGCGCCTTGTGGAATCTCCCGCGAGACGGATAGGGTGCGCTCATGAGCCTGCAATTCGAACTCATCTCCAACGACGGTCGCGCTCGACGCGGTCGTGTGACCACCCCCCACGGCAGCATCGAGACGCCGGCCTTCATGCCGGTCGGCACCCGCGCCACGGTCAAAGGGCTGATGCCCCGCGATCTGGAAGAGACGGGGGCCGAGATCTGCCTCGGCAACACGTATCACCTCCACATCGCGCCGGGTGACAAGATCATCCGCAAGCTCGGCGGGCTGCACGAGTTCATGGCGTGGGACAAGCCGATCCTCACCGACTCCGGCGGCTTTCAGGTCTTCTCGCTACCGCGGATCGAGCTGTCGGAAGAGGGCGTTCGATTTCAGTACCAGAAGTCGGGGAAGCCGATCCTGCTGACACCCGAGAAGTCGGTCCAGATTCAGCAGAATCTGGGGGCCGACATCATGATGGCGTTCGACGTCTGCGTGGAGTGGCCGACCGACTACAAGAGCGCGCAGGACGCCGTCTATCGCACCGACCGCTGGCTCGCGCGTTGCGTCGAGGCGAAGACCCGAGACGACCAGGCGCTCTTCGGGATCGTGCAGGGGGCGACGTGGCAGGACCTCCGTGTCGTCAGCGCTCAGCTCACCGTGCAACACGACCTTCCGGGCTACGCCATCGGCGGGGTGAGCGTCGGTGAGACCCACGACCTGATGATGCAGGCGGTCGACCACGCCGAACCTCACCTCCCCGAGAACAAGCCCCGCTACTTGATGGGCGTCGGCTTTCCGGAGGACATCATCGAGGCGGTGGCGCGCGGCATCGACATGTTCGACTGCGTCTTGCCCAGCCGATTCGGGCGGTCGGGCGTGATGTTCACCCGGAAGGGACGTTTTCGCATCACCAAGGGGAAGTACAAGCAGGACAAGTACCCGATCGACACGAACTGCAGTTGCTACGCATGCCAGAACTTCTCGCGCGGGTACATCAACCACCTCATCAACTCGCGCGAGATCCTCGGCTCGGTCCTGGGCACGCTGCACAACATCACGTTCTACCAGGACCTGATGCGCGGGATTCGAATGGCGATCGAGGAGAACCGCTTCCAGGCATTTCGTTCCGCCTTCCTCGCCGAGTACCTCGACGAGGACCGGCAGCGCGAGCTCGACCTCGAGGACGTCGCCTCGCGCGAGGCGGTCGACGACGTTCCGTGGGACACGACGCACTCGGTGCTCCCCGAAGACGACTGACCCGGGACGGTTTCCCGGCCCCGAGACGCTCGACGCCCGGCAGTTGCCAGCGACCGCCGCGTCACAAAGTTCGCGGGGTCGAAGTGAAGGCGACCGCTCGTTGGCGCGCGAAGCCGTCCGCGCTAAACAGGAGCGACATAACGCAACAGGGAGGCGCAATGCGCAGTTTGACCGTCGATGAGCTCTACACCGTGTGTGACGCGGAGTCGCTCGGCTTCGAAACGACCGAAGAGCTCGAGGAGCTCGAGACGATCGTCGGTCAGGAGCGCGCGGTCGACGCGATTCGATTCGGCATCGACATCGATCAGGAGGGCTTCAACCTCTTCGCGATCGGCCCGTCGGGGATCGGCAAGCATTACGTCATTTCGCAGTTTCTGCACGATCGCGCCCCTCAGGCACCGACCCCCGACGACTGGATCTACGTCCACAATTTCGAGGACCCGCGGCGTCCGCGAGCGATTCGACTCCCGTCGGGGGAAGCTTGCGTCGCCCGCGAGAAGACCGACGCAATGATCCTGGAGCTCGAGGCAGCGGTGCGTGCGTGCTTCGAACAAGAGGACTTTCGGGCCCGCCGGCGCTCGATCCATCACGAGTTCGACAAGCGTCACGAAGCAGCGCTGCGCGAGGTCGACGAAGCCGCTCGCGACGACGGCCTCACCCTGGTGCGTACCAACGATGGCTTTACTTTCGTCCCGATCGACGACGACGAGGACGCACCGGAGCCCGACGATGAAGAGCGGGCGCGGCTGGATGAGGCAAAAGAGGCGCTGAGCAAGACGCTTCGCGCGGCTCTCGACAAGTTTCCCGGCTGGGAAAAGGAGCGGCGCGAGGCGCTTCGCGAACAGGAGCACGCCGCCGTGGAAGCCGCGATCGCTCCGATCTTCGAGGCGGTGCGAGCCGAGTTCGAGGACTCGCCTGATTTCGTCGCCCACCTCGAAGCCGTCGAAGAAGACGTCATCGCCGATCCTTCCGTGTTCCTCCCCAACGAAGAGGACGAGCGCCCGCGCAATCCGTTCGAACGCGCCACCCGCCTGACGGGGGCCGAGCGTTACTCGGTCAACGTCGTCATCGACCATTCGAAGACGGTCGGCGCCCCGATCGTGTACGAGGACGATCCCACGGTCGACAACCTGATCGGCCGGATCGAATACGAGTCGCACTACGGCTCGCTCACCACGAACTACGGGCTGATCCGGCCCGGCGCGCTGCACGAGGCGAACGGGGGCTTTCTCGTGGTCGACGCACGCAAGCTCCTGTCGGACCGGCCTGCCTGGGAGCTACTGAAGCGAGCGCTCTACGCGAGCCAGATCCGCATCGATTCGGGGCGTGAATTCCAGATGGCTCCGAACACGCTCTCGCTGATCCCCGACCCGATCCCCCTCGACGTGAAGGTCGTCCTGATCGGCGAGCGACGCACGTACTACGGGCTGCGCGAACTCGATCCCGACGTGGAGGAGCTCTTTAAGGTCATGGTCGACTTCGACACGGAGATGCCGCGTTCGACGGACAGCGTCACCACCTATTCGCGGCTCATCGCGACCCTCGTCGAACGCGACGACCTGCTCCCGTTCACCGCCGGGGCCGTCGCGCGCGTCATCGAGCAAAGTTCCCGTGTCGCCCAGGATTCGACGCGCCTCTCCACCCACATGCGCAACATCGCCGACCTCCTCCGCGAGTCGTGCCATTGGGCCGACGGTGAAGTGGTCGAAGCCGAGGACGTACAGCGCGCGATCGACACGCAGCGCTACCGAAACGGACGGATTCGCAGCGAGATCGCGCGGCAGATCTCCGACGCTCGGGTCGTGATCCGTACCGACGGCGAGGCGATCGGCCGCGTGAACGGACTGAGCGTTCTGTCGTTCGGTCAGTCGTCGTTCGGACGTCCGTCCCGAATCTCCGCCACGGTCGCCCCCGGATACGGGGACGTCGTCGACATCGAGCGCGAGGTCGACCTCGGCGGACCGATCCACTCCAAAGGGGTGATGATCTTGCGCGGCTTTCTCGCCCACCGCTACGCCGAGCGTGCTCCGCTCGCGCTGTCGGCCAGCATCGTCTTCGAGCAGTCGTACGGCGGGGTCGACGGCGACAGCGCGTCGGTCGCCGAGACGTGTGCGCTTCTGTCTGCGATCAGCGAGGCGCCCATCGATCAGGCGATCGCCGTCACCGGCGCGATGGACCAATACGGTCACGTCCGGGCCGTCGGGGGCGTGAACGAGAAAATCGAGGGATTCTTCGACGTCTGCGCCGAGCGGGGACTGACGGGAAGACAGGGGGTCGTCATCCCGTCGGCCAACGCCCGAGATCTCATGCTGCGCCACGAAGTCGTCGACGCGGTCGGCCGCGGTGAATTCCAAGTCTGGACGGCCGAGCATGTCGACGAAGTCCTCGAGCTACTCTGCGGACGGTCGGCCGAAGAGCTCGCTGAGACGGTCAGACGGCGCCTCGAGAAGTTCGCCGAGGTCGCCCGAGAGTACCGTTAGCGTCCGCCGGACGGCGAAACACGGCCTCAGTAGTAGTCTACGATCTCTTCGGGGGAGATGCCCCATTGAGCAAGATTGCGCTCGTGGCGCTGCTTGCTCGAGTGTTTCCGCTCTTCTAGCAACCGTTCCAGGGGGGCTGCTTCGAACGGCCATCCCGCCGCGTCGCAGATTCGCTCCACCGTGCCGATCGGATCGTCTTTGAGGTCGGGGAAGTGGACGTCGATGAAGGGCCCTTCTCCCAGCTCCTCGCGAGCCTCGCGGGCGGACGCGAAGTAGCGGCGAAAGCCGTCCACGCATTCGCGACCGGCGGAAGCCTCGTCGAGATCTCCGTACATCAGCCGATGCTGCACGGCCACCAGGCTCGCGTGGGAGGCGACCGCGTCCTTCGGGTCTCGATGCGTCCAGACGATCTTGCTGTCGGGCGACACTGTCAGCAACTCGCGAAACCCGCGCATGTGGGCGGGGTCCTTGAGGACGAGGCGGCTCTGCATCCGCCTCTCCAGAATGCCCGCGGCTTTCGCCCACGCCTCATAAGCGGGGAGGCGGTCCGCCTCCTCCAGCCACTGACGGTACGTCGGCAGCGGGTACATGTAGACCATGCCGTCGAGGATCATGTGCTTGCCGAGCAACAGCCAGCATTCCTCGGGCGTCATCGAGTTGGTGTTGTGCAGCCGTCCCAGGTCGGGTTCGAGATGGTGAGCCCAGCGCGAGCTGATCTCGGCGACGAGCTTCGAGGACGAGACGGGGACCGGATCGACCAGCTTGTGCAGCGGGACGTAAGCCGATCCCGGCAGGCTCCCGAGCAGCGTCTGGAGGAACGTCGTTCCGGTGCGGTACCAGCCGGCGATCACGATCGGCGGACTGTCGGGCTGCGCCGGCGCGTTTGCGTGCTGGAGTCTCCGGCGCGACGCCATCGCCTGGACGAGGATCGACAGCATCATCGTGTGTCCCAGCGGGGTCGGCGGATGATTTCGAACGTCGTCACAAAACAGAGCGAGCGGTTCGGCGACCTCGTCGGGTCTCAGATCTTCGAGCCCACTACTGCGCCGCGCCAGCCGGTCGATCGTCTCCGGCTCGAACGGCAGCAGCCCCGCCTGTCGGACGGCTGCCATCGCCCCGTCGGCGATGCGACGAACGAGCCGCGGTTCCCGCGGTTCGATCCTGAACGTGTTGTCCGCACTACTTCTCGCGCTCATACCGAACGACCTCGCGGCACCTCGAATCCATTCTTCGGACAGCGACGGCGACTTCGACGCCGAATCGCCGTGCGACTGCCGCAAGGGGTTTATCAAACGAACGCCGTCCGTGGTACTGCTTTGATGATTGACTAATCGAGAAGGTGTTCACGTCTACTAAGGCGAGCTGCTTCCCTTCGAGGTGACGATGCGAAAACTGATCCTGCTGTTCATCGGACTTACATTCACGGCGTGCGAGGGCCTGCCGGTGCGCGAGTTCGGGCAGACGCTCGAAGGCGCATACGACGTCGAGACGCGCTACGACATGGAGGCGATCTCGGGGACGTTCGCCGGCCTCGCCGGTCGTTGGTCGCAGCCCGATCAGGCGATCTTCGACGGGATCGTGGGGCAGATCCGCGAGGACCGGGGCTCCACAGCCGCGAACCTCTTCGTCAACTCCCCGGTCGGCGAGCAGGTGCGGACCGACATCACCGGGTATCTGCGCGACGAGGCCCCGCCTTGGGTCATGAACCTGCAGAATAGCCTGGAAGGGGTCGACAAGCAGCTCGGCACGGTCGACATGCAGGCGGCCTGGGTGTTCGTCGAGAAGGAGGACGGGCGCTTCGAGGCGACGCAGTCGTTCGAAGGGGTTGCCGTCTTCGACGACCCCGAGTGTCGGGATGGAGATGCGATCTTCTGTGACCAGATCGAGGTGACGAGCGCCGAGCTCCTCGATGCCGAGTACCCCGTGAACGTTCTCACGAGCACGTACGACGTGACCGATCTGGGCGAAGCGATGGCGCTCGAGTCCCATTCGCTCGACTTCAACTACGGGCGACTCGGCCTCTACCTCCTCGTGAACCTCATCCTCCCCGACTCCAAGACCGAGGGAGTCGGGCTGCGCGACATCGTGCTCGCCTCCATCAACTGCAACGGGCTCGCGGGTCGCCTCGCGGGCGACGACGGCGTCCTCGGCGTCAACGTGGGCGGCGTGCCGATCGGCCTCGACCTGGCGACGCTCGTGGGGAACTGCGAGAACAGCGTCTTCGGCATCACGTCCGACTTCGTCGGTCGCTTCAACGCGCCGGTGAGCATGGACCTGGCGGGCAACGCGAGCATCGCGGACACCAACCGCGACGGGAAAATCGACCAGCTCAACGCCGGGGAGCTCGCCGGCGACCTCTTGTTCGAGCAGGTGCTGAGTGGACAGGCCGAAGAGGGCCCGGTCGACGCGCTCTTCACCGGATTCCGCGTCGGCGACTTTCAGTGAGGACCCTACCCATGAAGACGAAAACTGCCCTGATGACGGTCGCGCTCCTGGCGGTCGCTTCGACCTCCGGCTGCGCACTCCCCGAAGTGACCCTGAAGAACGCTCTCCTCACGCGGCTCAGCCCGCAGGGGCTCGAGATCGGGCTCGACCTGAACATCTTCAATCCCAACGAGTATTCGCTGCCGCTCAGCATGGTCGACTGGGATCTGGACCTCTTTCGCTCCGACTTCACGAACGGCGAGACGGGGTTCAGCCGCAACATCCCGGCGCAGCGTCGCGCAGACGTTCGCGTGCCGATCGGCGTGAACTTTCAGTCGATCCGCGCCGGCGCCGAAAAGCTCCTGACGACCCGCAGCATCCCTTGGGGAATCGCGGGCGGCGCCTCGTTCCGCATCCCGGGGACGAGCCCGCTTCGCGTCGGGTTCGACAAGCAGGGGTCCTGGACGAACCCCATCCTGCAGTGACGCCGCTCACTCGAGCCAGTCGACCGGATTCTGCAGTACGTCGACGAGTCGCGCCTCGGGAGTTCCCGGTTCCGGGTGATGGTCGTACTCCCAGCGTGACGTGAGCGGGAGTGACATCAGGATGCTCTCGATCCGACCGTCGGTCCGCAGCCCGAACTGCGTGCCGCGGTCCCACACCAGATTGAACTCCACGTAGCGACCGCGGCGGATCTGCTGCCAGCGCTTCTGTTCCGCGTCGTACGGGGTGTCGAGCCGCCGTCGGACGATCGGTTCGTAGGCGGGCACGAACGCCCGTCCACAATCGCGAACGAAAGCGAACCCTCCCTCGGGGCCCAGCTCGTGGAGGTCGTCGAAGAAGATGCCGCCGATGCCCCGGCATTCCTTGCGATGCGGCAGATAGAAGTACTCGTCACACCACTTCTTGAACCGTGGATAGAGCTCCTCGCCGTGCGGAGCGCACGCGTCGTGGAACGTCTGGTGAAAGTGCCGGGCATCGTCGTCGAAGAGGTAGTAGGGAGTGAGGTCGGCGCCGCCACCGAACCACCACGCCTCGGCGTCACCGCGCTCGAAATAGCGGAAGTTCGCGTGCACGGTCGGGGCGAACGGGTTGTGCGGATGGAACACGAGGCTCACGCCGGTCGCGAAGAAGCGCAGGTCGGCGACCTCGCGACCACCCCCCATTCGCGCGGCGGCTTCCTCGGACAGGGTGCCATGGACCACCGACACGTTGACCCCCGCCTTCTCGAAGACGTTGCCGTCCTGGATCACGCGGCTTCGACCACCGCCGCCGCCGGGGCGTTCCCATGAATCCTCGCGGAACGACGATCCGTCGACGGCACTGACCATGGCGCAGATCTCGTCCTGCAGGTCGTGGACGAGCTTCACGACGCGGTCGCGCATTTCGTTTCCTTCGGTCATACGACACCTTTTCGCTGAAGTTTTCGGAGCTCTTCGTGGAGACGGTAGGTGCACGACTCGATCCCACGGATGTGCTGCGAGTAGTCGGGCGTTCGACCGGCGAAGAACGCGTAGTGGTTGAGATAGACCAGGTATCCGGCCATCGACTGATCCCCGCGCCGCGCGCGGTCGTGGATTTCGCCGATCGTCTGGTCGACGTTGTTTCGGGCGAGCCAGCTCAACTGACGCGAGGCGTCGCTCGCCTCCAGAAACAGCGCCTCCGCGCAGATCTTCCACCGAGAGTCTTTCCAGCGCCCGCGCGCGATGAGTGCGTCGATTCGACCCGTCTCCATGTTCCAACGGTTCGACGTGTCGTAGAGCTGGGCGTAGAAGTCCGGGTTTCTGGAGACCTGGTCGACGTAGAACGCGTAGAACGAGCGAAACAGCCCATCGAGCTCGTCCTTGAGCGCTCGCACCGTGCGCGTCTGCATCCATTTTTGGAACTGCGCGCCGAGGCTCCCGTCGAAGAAGCCGGTCAGGATCCGCATCGGGTCGATACGGGTGAGGTCGTCGACGTCGACTTCCTTTCCACCCACGGTGGTGACGAGGGGCGCGAATGCGCCTCCGCTTCGAGCTGACATCCGTTCCGTGAGCGACTGCGCGACCACCGGTTCGAAGCCTGGTTCGTAGGGCACTGGCAAGTTGTCGGTGGAGGGGACGTCGGCGCCGACGGCGGGGAGCTCCAGCGTCTTGGTGGCCCGCGTCTCCAGATTCGGGAGCGCGCGTCGGTTCCCCGCCTGCCGATGCTCGTCGTAGAACTCCTGGATCGTCTCGAGCGTCTCGCGGATGAACTCGGAGTACGAGCCGTGAACTCGCACCGACTCCGCGAGCTCGGCATGGGCGACGCGAACTTCGTCGAGGTCGCGCGGCAGGAGGCGCTGGCTCCCCATGATTTCGATGGCGTATTCGTTGACGCCGAGGTCCCAGAAGACGTCGAACAGGGAGACTTCGAGTTTGTCGTCGACCGCGACCCGTCGTCGGATCGCGTCGCGCAGCTCGCGCTTCAGCTCCGCTCGCCGGCTACGCGCCATCCCCACCCCGACGGTCCCTCCACCGAGGACGAACATGATGATGGCGACGATCACGAATTCCATGCCGCTATCTCAGCCGCATCTGGTAGGACCACGACCATCCGGGGGTGAGGCATTCGGCATCCGCGCCGGTCAGCATCACCTGGTAGGTACCGGGTGGAAAGACTTCGAGCGGCCAATCGATCTCGGTCTCGAATCGCCCGCGTTCGTCGACGCGGACGCACTCGCTGAGCCATCCCGCGCTGCCTCGAGCCGACTTGCGGTGGACGGCGACGTGGGTCGAGTCGCCATAGAATCGTCCGCGAATCTTCATGTCGGTTCGATCGCGGACGACAGTCGGCAAGGTGTGGCCGAGCACGATCCCCTGATGCGCGAACGCGTCGCGAGGGAGACGGGACCATCCGGCGTCCCGACACTGCGTGCGGCGTTCGTTCTGCGAGACGAGGACCGTGTCGGGGACCGGGAAGCCGTACTCGTTCTGGACCTGTCCCTCGAAGAACCGAAACGGGATGGTGCGGGTCGTGGAGAGGTCGGTCACGGCAAAGTGCAGGTGGTTGTCGGTGGAGAATCCGGTGTTGCCACACAATCCGATCAGCTCGCCGGAACACACGTGGTCTCCGACCTCGACGGCGACGCCGAAATGCCTGAGATGGAGATATTGCGACAGCGTCCCGTCGCCGTGGTCGAGCACGACGTAGTTGGCGCCGTCGGCGCAGCTCGGGTCGCGGCAGTTGATGTTCGAGTCCTCCCGGACTTCGAGCACTCGCCCGGGGCGGCTCGCGGTGACGGGCGCGCCGTCGCCGCACTCGAGATCGACGGAGTAAGCGGCGTCGCCGTGGTGGCTGAGCGCTCCGTGAAAGCCCTGGGTGAGGAGGGTGCGCGTGCCTGCTCGAAAGGGGACGAAGTGCATCGGAGCGGTCTGCGGCCGGCACTTTCCCTCGGACAGGGTCATCCCTGCCACGCAGACGGGTGTCGATGGACCCGGCGCGCAGCCGAGCATCACGACGAACACGGCGACGAATCGGCGCAATTCAACCCACGACGAAGTTCAGGATCTTGCCCGGCACCCAGATGACGCGACGGATCGTCTTCCCTTCCAGATGCGCTTCGACGCTTTCCTCGGCCCGCGCGGCCGCAACCGCGACCTCCTCGGATGCGTCGGGCGCGACGTGGATCGTTCCGCGCAGCTTACCCATCACCTGGACTCCGATCTCGACGGTGTCCCGGACGAGCATCGCGTCGTCCCATGCGGGCCAGCCGGCGTTGGCGACGCTCGGTTCGTTGCCGAGCCGCTCCCACAGCTCTTCGGCGAGGTGCGGGGCGTAGGGCCCCAGGAGCCGCACGAAGTCGGCGACGAGGTCTCGACCGACCGACTCCTCCTTGTAGAGGAAGTTCGTGAACTCCATCATCGCCGCGATGGCGGTGTTGAAGCGCAGCTCCTCGGTGTCTTCGGTGACCTTCTTGATCGTCTTGTGCAGCTCTTTCTGCGCCTCTTCGGAGCCCGGCCCGTCGACCACCTTGTCGGTGAGCCCATCGTCGGTGCAGAGGAGACGCCAGACCCGGGCGAGGAAGCGGAACACGCCTCCGACCGACCGCGGGTTCCACGGCTTCATCTGCTCGAGGGGACCCATGAACATCTCGTAGATGCGCAGGGTGTCCGCCCCGAACTCCGCGATGACGTCGTCCGGATTGACGACGTTGCCGCGCGACTTCGCCATCTTCTCGACGAGCGGCTCGAGGAGGATGTCCGCTTCGGGGTGAAACGGTTTCTCGTCGCGCCACACCACGCTATCGGCGTGCACCGTGCGGGGGAGGGCGTCGGGGTGCGCCGCCTTCTCCGACGTCGGGATCGCTTCACCGCCCGGCGTCTCCCAGTACTCGTAGGCGACGCCGAGGATCATCCCTTGATTGACGATGCGCTGGAACGGCTCCTTCGTCGAGACGAGCCCGCAGTCGTAGAGGACCTTGTGCCAGAACCGGGCGTACAGCAGGTGGAGCACGGCGTGCTCCGCGCCGCCGACGTACATGTCGACGGGCATCCAGTACGATTCTTTCTCACGGTCCCAGGGGGCCTGGTCGTTGTGCGGGTCGATGTAGCGAAGATAGTACCAGCACGAACCGGCCCACTGGGGCATCGTGTTCGTCTCTCGCCTCGCCGGTTCCCCTTCGAGGGTGGTCTCGAGCCACTCGGTCGCTTTCGCGAGCGGCGGCTCGCCGGTGCCGGTTGGCTTGTAGTCCTGCAGCTCAGGGAGCTTCAGCGGCAAGCGCTCTTCGGGGAGGGCGTGGTGCTCCCCGTCTTCGGTCCAGACGATCGGGAACGGTTCGCCCCAGTATCGCTGCCTCGAGAAGAGCCAGTCGCGCAGCTTGTAGTTCACGGCGGCGGTCCCTTTCCCCTGCTCCTCGAGCCACGCGGTGATTTTCTGCTTCGCGTCGGGAACGGCGAGCCCGTCGATGATGCCGGAGTTCACGAGTGTCCCGTCACCGGTGTACGCCGCTTCCTGGACGTCGCCGCCCGAGACGACCTCGACGATGGGGAGGTCGAAGGTCTTCGCGAACTCCCAGTCACGCTCGTCGTGCGCGGGGACCGCCATGATCGCACCGGTGCCGTAGCTCGCGAGCACGTAGTCGGCGATCCAGACGGGAACCTTCGCGTCGTTGACGGGATTGATCGCGTAAGCACCGGTGAAGACGCCGGTCTTCTCCTTGGCGAGGTCGGTGCGCTGGAGGTCGGACTTGCGGGCCGCCTCTTCCTTGTACTGAGCGACGGCCTCGCGCTGCTCGTCCGAGACGATCTGGTCGACCAGAGCGTGTTCGGGGGAGAGCACCATGTAGGTCGCGCCGAACAAGGTGTCGGGGCGGGTGGTGTAGACGCGGATGTTGCCCGTGACCCCGCCGGTCGTCTCCGGATCGAGGGCGAAGTCGACCTCGGCTCCACGGGACCGACCGATCCAGTTTCGCTGCATCTCGATCAGACCTTCCGGCCAGTCGAGCAGGTCGAGGTCTTCGAGCAGTCGGTCGGCGTAGGCGGTGATCTTCAGCATCCACTGCCGCATCGGTTTGCGGATGACAGGGAAGCCACCCCGCTCCGAGCGGCCGTCGATCACTTCTTCGTTGGCGAGCACGGTGCCGAGCTCGGGACACCAGTTGACCGGGACTTCGGCGACGTAGGCGAGGTCCTTCTCGTAAAGCTTGAGGAAGATCCACTGCGTCCAGTGGTAGTAGTCGACCTCCGCCGTCGAGATTTCGCGAGACCAGTCGTAGCTGAAGCCGAGCGCCTTGAGCTGCTTCTTGAAGACCTCGATGTTCTTCGCCGTCGTCTCGGCGGGGTGCGTTCCCGTCTTGATCGCGTACTGCTCGGCGGGGAGCCCGAACGCGTCCCACCCCATCGGGTGCAGGACGTTGAACCCGCGCGCTCGCTTGAACCGCGCGACGATGTCGGTCGCGGTGTAACCCTCGACGTGCCCGACGTGTAGCCCGGAGCCGGAGGGATAGGGGAACATGTCGAGGACGTAGAACTTCTCTTTCGAGGGGTCGGCCTCGACACGAAACGTTTCGTTCTCCTCCCAGTACTGCTGCCACCTGGGCTCGATTTTTGCGGGCTTGTACTCGGACATCGAAGACTCCACACCGGACGTTGGCAACCCTTAGTATGCCTCGCACCGCGTCGCAAGCGCGGGGTGACCCGAAGTGTCGCCGCGTCGGCGCCCGACCAGCCGGAAACGCAAGGAAGGGCACAGAGGTTTCGTAGCCCGACGGAGTCGGCTACACTGACGATGGAGGAACTTTCGGGATAGTTCATGGCAGCAGAATCCTCGGCCGACGTTCTCTTCGACTCCGAAGGGCGTCTACGGCTCGATCTCTTCGACAGTGATGCGCGTGAAGCGCTTCACGAGACGAAGGAGCTACTCGCACGCAACGGCCGCGCGATGTTCCTCCCGCTCGACCTCTTGATCGTTCTGATCGAGAGAGGCAATTCCGACCTCAGACGCACTGTCGCGATCGGCACCGAAGGGCAGGTGGAGGCCGATGACGTTTTGTTGCGCCTGCGCACCCTCGCGCTCGAGATCGAGGAAGACCAGGTGAATGCGCCTCCGTCGTTCGACAGGGCGTCGTTCTCGCGGGGATTCTCACGCATCCTCTACGAAGCGCTGGAGTACGGCGAGTCGCGGCGCGGCCCGAAGATCACCGAAGCGGACCTCATTCGCAGCATGGTGTGGCGAGCCGAAGCGGTAGAGTCAGCCTCCGTGCGATGGGCGATCCGCCGTCTCGGCGAGGGGGGCGGGGACGTGCTCTTCGACGCGAAGGGGTTGCTCCGTCAGGAGAATTTCGACCCCTCGATGTGGTCGGTCCTGCAGGGGGCGATGACGATCGCCGCCGTCAACGGAACCCCCTTCCTCGGGACGCCCCACCTGGTGGCGATGCTCTGCTCCGTGAAGAACTCGATCCTCTGGCGCTCCGCTACGAGCCGGGGTCTGGAACCGGGACGACTTCGCGAAGAGTTGCTTCGGCTGATCGGGAGCAAGCCGTCCCAGATTCCGGAGTTCCACATCGGGCGAAAGACGCTCACGCCGCGCATGGTGCGGATGCTCTCCAGCGCCAGCCGCAGCCGCGGCGACCGGCCCGTCAACGAAGCGGCCCTCGTGCAATCCTTCCTCGACGACGGCGGGTCGAGCCTCGAGCTCGTGCAGGCGCTAGGACTCGAGCACGAGATTCGACGTGCCCTCGGAGAGCCGAAGGTTTTGCAGGAAGCGCTCCCCGTGGAGGCCGCGATCCAGCTCGGAGCACGACGGCAGGCGACGCCCACGCTCGACATGCTCGGGCGCGACCTCACCGAAGAGGCGATGGAGGGGAAGCTGCCCGAGATCGTCGGCCGCGAGAACGAGCTGCAGCGAGTGGTCAACGTTCTGCTCCGTAAGGAACAGCGCAACCCACTGCTGACCGGAGAAGCCGGCGTGGGGAAGACCGCCCTCGCCGTCGCGCTCGCGCAGCGCATCGTGTCGGGGAAGGTTCCCCGCAAGCTTCAGGGACATCGCCTCGTCGAGATCAACGGCGCCTCGCTCATGAGCGGGACGAGCTACCGCGGTGACCTCGAATCGCGCATCAAAGGACTGCTCGAGGAGGCCAACAAAGACGTCATCCTCTTCATCGACGAAGCGCACGCCGTCTTCGCGCCGCGCGCCGGCAGTCACGCCCCCGCCGAGATCCCCAACCACTTCAAGAGCGCGCTCGCCTCGGGCGAGATCGCCGTGGTCGCGGCGACGACCGAGGCGGAGTATCGGCGCTGGTTCGAACAAGACCCCGCACTCAAACGAAGGTTCGAACGGATCGAAGTCCCCGAGCCCGCGAGCGAGCTCGTCGAGAACATCCTCGGCTCACTCGTCGACGTCCTCGAACGCGAGTACGAGGTCACCGTCGATGCCGAGGCGTGCGCCGCCGCGATCGACCTGTCGGTTCGGTATCTTCCCGAGCAGCGCCTGCCGGACAAGGCGAAGAAGCTCTTGATGGACGCCTGTATCGCTCGTGCCAACGACCTGATCGAGGATGGCGGCGGCACGGAGGTCGTGACGAAGGACGACATCGCCCGGCAGGTACACTTCAAGACGGGCATCCCGCTCGATCGCATCCTGCGCGGCGAGGTCGACTGGTGGGTAGGGATCGAAGACCGGCTGAACGAAAAAATCGTAGGACAGCAGGAAGCGGTACGCGCCGCGGCCAGAGCCCTCGTCACCGGGCGCCTCAAGCGCGGCCGCAGTCACCGGCCCATGGCGGTGCTCGCCTTCGTCGGTCCGCCCGGCACCGGTAAAGGGACGCTCGCGCGCTGCCTCGCCGAAGAGACGTTCGGGGACGAGAAAGCGCTGCTGCGGCTCGACATGACCGACTTCCAGGAGGCGCACAGCATCAGTCGCCTCGTCGGCTCGCCCCCCGGCTACGTCGGGTACGAGGACGAGGACATGCTGGTGACCCCGCTGCGACGCCGACCGTCGAGCCTCGTGCTCCTGGAGGATTTCGATCGCGCGCACCCCCAGATCCAGGACAGGATCCTGAGGCTCCTGGAAGAGGGCGAGATCGCCGACACCCGTGGGCTCGTGGCGGATGCTTCGAACAGCGTCTTCGTTCTCACGGTCCAGACCGCGCCGGGGAAAACTCCGAAGATCGGCTTCGGCTCCTCCGCAGAAACCGGTGACGTCCTGAGCGAGCACGACGCCAACCTCGCCGGACGGCTCGTCGACCACGTCGATGCCACGATCCCTTTCCGCGACCTCGATCGCGCGGGGGGCGCTCCAGCGCGGCGCCTCCTCGACCAACGAGTCGCAGCATTCGTAGAGGCGATGGCGGAAGAGTACGGGATCGCGGTCGAACTCTCGGAAGTGCTCCTCGAACACCTGCGCGACAACGCCGGAGGGTCGGCGGACGCACGCGGTATTGACGAAATCGTGGACGTGCTGCTCTACTCTCCCATCACGGACGCCATGCTGGGTGACGGTTGCGCGAAGCGCGTCGTGCTCGAATGGGACGACAGCACCCGGACCGTGTCGGTGCGGCCCACCGATTAGATCGACCCCGATCAGGCCATCGAAAGTTGGACTACTCTTGCGAGCTGCTCGTGCCGGCATTGCTCGGCGCGCAAGCCAAAACGAACGATTTGAATGACGGAACCGACATGCTGAAATCTTGGGAGTACATGCACGCGAGCGCGGGGCTCGACAGCCCCGAAAACGTCTCGTTTTACGAGGAAGAACAGGAGCGGTTGTACCGCGACGTCGACCTCAACGTGATCGGTTCGCACGGATGGGAGCTCGTGTCGGTCGTCATGGTTCCGAACGAAGAGGGCGTGCTGCGCTACGAATTCTTCTTCAAGCGACCCCGTCCCGGCGAAGCCGTCACGCTGGTCGACCGGCAACGCGAATAGCCGCCGCGCAGGCGGTCGTGGGCCGTCGGCTTCAGAACTGCTCGAGGCTGTGAAGGGGAGGGGTGCTCTCAGGCCATCTCGGCCATTTCGTCTTCGAAGGCTTCCAGATCCGACTCTTTGAACTCGCCGGTGGGAGGGTCGTCCAACGCCGCCAGTTGCTTGGTGGAGCGCTGTTCTGCCTCTTGCTGGGTGGAGCGCTGTTGCGCTTCGCGGAGCACTTCTTGTTCGAACTCGAAGACTTCGGCGAGCAGATTCGATGCACACGAGTGGCAGCGAGCATGTAGAATCGCTCGTCCACCCAGCACGAGACGAACTGCCGACTCACCACACTTGAAACAACGTACCGTGAAAACCACCGAGGCTCCTGCTCACCGCGAAGAACTCTGAAAGTAACGCACCGATCGACACAGGACAACGATCGACGACGTTTTCACGGTCCATTGCGGCTCTCAGCCTCGTGGGGGGCGTCTCCGCTCGCTGCAACTTGATCAAATCGCGGCGCCGCGCCATTCTCCCTGCGCTCGCGTGACGCACGCGAGCGACGTTCAGGAGGTTCGATGGACGCCGTACAGATCGCTCTTCTTCTCGCCGCCAGCGCGGTCGCCGACGTCGGCGACCAGGCTCCGATTGCACTCCCCACGGCCGAGGTGCCGCCGGTTCGCGAACGAGGCATCGCCTCGTGGTACGGGGACGGAACGCTGCACGGAGCGATCACCGCGTCCGGCGAGCCTCTGGACCCGACCGACAAGACGTGCGCCCATCGGACACTCCCGTTTCATACGATGGTGCTGCTGGTGAACCCCGCGGACCGGACGCGCCGCGTCTGGTGCCGCATCAACGATCGAGGACCGTACGGGAAGCATCCCGACGGCGAGTACCGCGGAATTCTCGACGTCGGAATCGCCGCGGCGAAGGAGCTCGGGACCTACGGTCTGGGGCTCGAGCCGGTCGAGATCCGTTACTACACGCGCGAGACTCGCGCATCCCGAGAGCTCGCGGCGCTCACCGAATGAACCGGTCGAACGTTCTCTTGCTGGCCGCGCTCCTGGCCGCCTGTCCATCCTCGTCGCAGCGTCGGCGTGACGCTCCGCCGGCCGACGACTGCCCCGAATGTATCGCCGCCGAGGAACTCGACGAGCCCGAATACCGGGTCGTCGACCGAACGACCGAAGATGGGCCCGACGTCGATCCGGCGGAAGGATTCGAGCCGTTCGAGCCCGCGTTCGACGCCGTCGTCGCCCGGGAACAGTGGGAGGAGACGCTTCCGGAGGGGGACCCCGACGATTACATCGCGGTATTCCGCGGCGACTTCGCGCGCGCGCGAGGAGAAGAGGTGTCGGGCGTCACAAAGGATGGGGTCTACACGGTGTGGAGCTCGTCGGGGAGCGAGATTGCGCAGCGTGACGTCGGCATCACGAGCGCCGCGGTGGTCCGCGCGGTCAGCATGGTGGACGCCCGCGTCGAGCTCGAGGTGCGTCGCGAGCGGGGACCCCAGGGGCCGGCGAACCTCTCCGTCTACCGCGTCATCGGGGAAGCGGTCGCCGAAGTCTTCTCTGCCGTCACCGAAGGCCAAGATGTCAGCTACGTCCGGCGCGGCGAGATCCGGGGTTTCGTGGTGGATCGCGGCGGAGATCGGACGCTCTACGTCTGGAATCGTTGGGAAGGGATGTTCCGCGAGCCCACACCCCCCCCCACGGCGCCACGTTGACGTCTCCCGGGACTCGACCCCGCATGAGACGGGCGTCACCGACGCTGGCGTCATCTTTCGATCACCTCGTGTAGCGGCGGAGATCGGAGGATCTTCTGTGGGGCGTTAGGATTCTTACACCCTTTTCGGAAATGTTGGGTCCGATCACTTCGTTGAGGGACCGTGTTCGAAACAATGGCGACGATGTAGGACATGGTAGGTGGTTGTCAGGTAGGCCCCACGGGGCGTAGAGAACCGAAAGCCATGTCGACGAAGGAAGCAAAGACGGCCGAGCCCTTGACTTTTCGCGGTGATTCCGCTTGAACGTGGGCCTCGATTTCGGATGAATGACCGAAGCGCGAAGGTCGGCACGCTTCTTGAACACAACGGCGCCCGTAAGTTTCGCGAACGCGTAAGAGAGAAGGACCCGCTCGAGGGTCCACGTAAAGGAGGATTGAATGAAGGTTAGCAACTGGCTCGGTTTGCTCGGAGTCGCCGCAGCGGGCACGTTCCTGGTGGGATGTGCGCAAGATGTCGGCGATATCGACCGAACCCAACCGAACAAGGTCGAAAAGGCCCTCTTCGAGAACGACGACGAGTGGTATTACCGCCAGACGATCGTCGACACGGACCAGGTCGCCAACGGCGGCGGTTCGGGCATTTTCGAGGCCTACGAAGGGTCGCTGCACCGCATTCGTTGGACCATCACGGAAGATGTGCTCTACGCGTACTCGACGGTCGAACCCGCCGAGGGCGTCTACGATGGTCAGGTCGACCCCGAGTCGGCCCGATACGGTGTCGTCGCAGCGTTCCCGATTCAGGGACACTTCGACGTCGAGCGCTCCTACAACCCGTCCACGGGTGAACCGTCGAACGTCATCGTGGAGAACGGCAGCGATCGTCACTGGTACGAGCGCAAATACATGCGCGTCGACTGGTCGACGAACCTGACCAACGGCCTGTGGGATCCGGGTGGATACGCCGGGACCTTCGCTTCGACGAGCCGGGTCGTTCCGACCGAAGACGGCCACGTCGACGCCGACCGCACCCGCATCTCGGACGACTACATCGACACGGTCACCGAGTACTACTACGAGCCGGACATCTACGCGTGCTTCACGACGCTCGGGTTCGACTCGATCTACAACTGCGAAGGCGGCCCGCTCAGCGTCCGTAACTCCTTCCTCAAGCGTGGGGAAGAGACGTACGTGCCGCTCGAGTACACCGACAACGTCTACATTCACAAAGACGACGAGTCGGTCGACAAGCTCTACACGATGGGCATCTACGACCCGAACCTCCAGCAGGTCTTCACGGTCGAGTGCAACGAGTACGCGAAGAACTTCGAGAAACAGGAGTTCGGCGCATCGATGGACGATGCCTGCAGCCCGGAGACCTTCGACATGTTCGGTCGGTTCGGATACTTCCGTACCGAGCGCGTGGCGTGGGACGACGGCCGTGGAGCCAACCAGGTCGAGCAGCGTCGCTACTACGCGAACCGTTGGAACATCTGGGAGACGATGCTCGCCGAAGACGGCAGCGTCCTTCCGATGGATCAGCGCACGCCCAAGCCGATCGTCTACTACCTCAACCCCGAGTACCCGCGTGACATGATCGCCGGTGCCGAAGAGGTTGCGGCGCAGTGGAACAAGGCGTTCACCGAGACCGTCGCCATCGCCAAGTACGGCGACAAGAGCCAGGCATCGATCGACAAGGTCGTCACCGAGCTCAAGGAAGCCGGTCACTCGGCTGGCGCGATGTACGAGATTCGCCACAACAACTGCTCGGCCGACGGCCTCAAAGAGTGGGTTGATGCGAATGGTACCGCGCAGGACGCCGACCGCATGGACGTCGACGAGATCCTCGGCGAGTTCCAGGCGCGATGGGGCAGCGACCTCGTCGAAGCCGTCTGGGAATCGACGCACGATGCTCGCGTCCAGCTCTGTGCAGACCTCGAGTACGCGACCGAAACCCGCGAAGAAGGTGGATTCACCTGGCAGCGCGTCGGTGACCTTCGCTACTCGTTCTTCAACTGGGTCGACGAGGAAGTTCCGTGGCTCGGCTACGGTCCCTCCGCGGCCGACCCCATCACCGGTCAGATCATCTCCGGTAACGCCAACTTCGCTGGTGCCGCGATCCGCACGTACGGTCCGTACGCTGCCGACCTCGTCCAGTACATGAACGGCGAGCTCGAAGAAGAGGACCTGATTCGCGGTGACCATATCCGCGAATACCTCCTCGAGCAGAAGGAGACCCGCAACCAGCCGCTCAGCACGGAAGGCAAGCGTGAAATGGCGCGTCGTGCCGGACTCAACCCGGCCGCCGTCAGCCCGAGCGAGTTTGCCGAGCGCCCCGATGTCCACGAGCTTCCGCTCGAGATCCTCAAGCACGGTCACAAGGCCGCGCAGCGAGACGCGCTCCGCAACGTCATCGCGAACGAGAACGCTCGTTCCACCGACACGCGCATGGTCGAGTTCTACGACCAGCCTTCGGTCCGCCAGTTCATGATGCAGGACCCGAACTTCGCCCTCATGGTCGAAGGGAACGCTGCTCGTGAGTTCGGTCCGGACTTCAACCGTGAAGACGTCAATCAGGCGTTCCTCACGACCACCAACCCGCTGATGAACTTCGATCGCTACCAGCGTCGCTCCGACATGCTGATGCAGCGGAACATGTGCTTCCAGGAAGATCAGGTCGAGCGCGCTCTTCAGAGCCTCGTGACCTACGCCGGCGTCAACGACGCCTTCAAAGGCAAGTCGGCCGAAGAGATCTCCAAGCACTTCGTCCACAGCATGTTCGTCGGTACCCAGCTCCACGAGGTCGGTCACACCGTCGGTCTCCGCCACAACTTCGGCGGTTCCACCGACACGATGAACTACCACGACGAGTACTGGGAGATTCAGCGAGCGATCGCCGAAGGCAAGATCGAGCCGGAAGACCGCTGGAGCGTCCAGGGTGACGTCGCCAAGGAGATCGCCGGTGGCGAGGATGTCGAGTACATCAACGAAGCCGAATACCGCCTCTCGACGGTGATGGACTACACCGGTGACCTCACGGGTCGCTTCGGTGGCCTCGGTAAATACGACCAGGCAGCCATCAACTTCGCCTACGGTGAAGTGGTCGAGCAGTGGGCCGACGACGCGACGCTCCGCGAGGAGTTCGGCGTCCAGAACGGTCTCGGCAACTACTACGACACCGAGCTGTGGCTCAGCGACTACACGGAAATCCCGCGCATCATGGCGGGCGCTACCGGCACCGGCCCCGCAACGGATCCCGCCGTCCAGCTCCGTGGTATCGACGTCGTCCAGAACGCTCGTGAGTACGTCCCGATCAAGCAGGCCATCGAGCAGCGACGTCAGGGCATCCTCACGAACACGACCAACTGGCAGAACGGTGAGTTCGAGTCCAGCGCCAAGCCGTACATCGACCGTACCGTGCCTTACGAGTACTGCGACGACAGCTACCGCGGACTTCAGCTGAACTGCGACGTCTACGACTGGGGTTCCAACCAGCGCGAGATCGTCAACCACCAGTTCAACACGTACCGACTGTTCCAGCCGTTCCGTCGCTACAACCGCGGTAAGATCTACCGCCTGTACGAGAACCTCGGGCAGTACCAGAACTGGGTCTACCGCATCTTCCAGACGGCGCAGAACCCGTTCCGCTACTACTCGTACTTCCAGTGGTACGACCTCGGTGCGTACACCGACGACCTTCGTGATGCGTCCATCGACGCCATCAACTTCTACGCGGAAGTCATCGCTACGCCGCAGCCCGGACCGTACTGCCTCTACTCGCCGCAGGACACCGGTGTCAGCCCGCAGTGGTGGTACACCCTCGAGAACACCTACGTCCCCGCTGGTTGGGACCGACTGGACGGCATGTGCGCTAACCAGATCGAGGTGCCGAAAGGTATCGGTCAGTTCTACAACTACGATTTCTCGGACGAGTACGAGTACCGCATCGAGCGCGTCGGCTCCTTCGTCGACAAGTCCGTTGCTTCGCTCGCTCTCTTCCAGATCAGCGGCAACTACGTGAACTCCTCCTTCTTCACCGACTTCCGCGCCACGAACGTGTCCTACTGGACGCTGTTCAAGGACGAGATGCTGAACTACCTCCGCGGTACGTTCATCGGTGACTACGGCGGATTCGCCGGTGTCTACGACCGCCAGACGCAGTCGTACGTCAGCCCGCGCCTCGTCGACGCCAAGTCGTTCGGCCTCGGTCTCGAGTCCGACCAGAAGGACATGAAGCGCATCTACACCCCGATGTCGTTCTCTCACGAGTTCAACTTCGTGGTCGGTGGCATGCTCTTCAACTCCGGCTGGTACGACCGGCACACCGACTTCGCGCAGTACCTGAAGTTGGCTGTCGGCACCGGCGAAGGTCAGCCCTTCCCCGAGGCGACCGAGCTCCACGAGTTCGTCCACCCGACCACCAACCAGGTGTACGTCGCGGCTCAGACGAACGACGGGAAATCCATCGCGGTCGACATGGTCAACTGGGCCAACCAGCTCAAGATTCGACTGGCTGACGCGAAGGACAACCTGGAAGCTCAGGATCCGGGCACGCCCGACTACTACGACGCCAACGAGCTCTACCAGTTCCGTTCGGAACAGCTCGAGGACGTCGTCGCGAAGATGGACATGGTCCGCTTCGTCTGGGGTGCTCTCGGTCCCGACGCACTTCGCTGATTCCTGAGAATCTCGCATCCAGGGCCGCGGTCGAAAGACCGCGGCCTTTTCTTTTGCCACGACTTTCGCTACACCTCCCCACCTACGTAGGTGAGGAGAGAAAAATGAAGAACTTCTGGATGATCGCGCTCGTCGCGGCGCTCGCAGTCGGCTGCGGGAACAACAACGGAAACAACGGCGCGAGCAACAACGGCTCGAACAACGGCGCGTCCAACAACGGCGCGTCGAACAACGGTGGTTCGAACAACGGCGCGTCCAACAACGGCGCATCGAACAACGGCGCGACCAACAACGGCACGTCGAACAACGGCCAGCCGAACAACGGTGTCACCAGCGGGCCCGAGGAGCCGTACGTCAGCGAATTCCGCTACTACGAGGAGTCCGACGACGGGTTCGCGACCACGCGGCGCGGCTACACGATCGGTATTCGCGGGCTCCAGATCTCGAACAACGAAGGGAACCAGAAGCCGCTCGACGCCGCAGACGCCGAAGCGTTCGCGGCCGCGCATCTGGGCGATGCCACGATCGCGTCGATGCGCGACGGCTGGAATTGCCCCGAAGTCACCGGCGAAGCCGACATGGGAGGCACGCCCGACGCCGGCACGAGCACGCTTGGCGACAATACCTGGTGGTTCGAGGCTCGTATCCAGGACGACGGCGGAACCCAGGAGATCAAAGAGATCACTGGCTGCGTCGCCGCGGACGATGCGGCGGTGATGGACATCATCGCCGCGATGAACGAGCTCGGCGTCAAATACGACATCGACCGCTGACCAAAGGAACCGGTGGGTCAGATCGCCAGGCTCGCTTTCGGTAGCCTTCTCGTCGCGTCGTTCTTCGGCCTGCAGAAGACCGAGGTCGGACTCGACGTGACGTTCACCGGTGGGTTCACCAACAGTACGCCGTCCGAGCTCTATCTGTGGCTCGCGACGGCGTTCCTTTTGGTCCCGGGGGGAGTTCTCCTCGCGTCGACGGTCGCGGCGCCGCTCGTCCGCCGCGCCGAACCGGTGGTGCGCGCGCTCGACGAAGCCTCACCTCGAGCGCTCGTGGCTCTCGGCGCGTGGCTACTGCTCGGCACGACCCTCGCGGCCGTCCTCCTCAACCAGTTCGTCCTCCTGGGACACCCGATCACCGACGACGAGCAGTTCATCCGCTACGGCGGACAGCTCCTGGCGAGCGGACGTATCACCGAGCCCGCGCCCGCCTATCTCGACATAATGCCGACGTGGCTCCTCTACTTGCGCGAAGGGCAGCTCACGTCGTTCGACTGGCTGGGGGGGCAGATCGCCTGGGCGGTAGCGGAGCTGACCGGAACCGGAACCGCCATCTTCGGCGTCTTCGCAGGTGTCTTCGTGCTCGGCACGACCCTCGCCGCGGCGCAACTCTTCGGGCGTCGCTGGGCGCTCGTCGCCGTCGTCGTCGCGATCACTTCCCCCATGGCGGTCCTCCTGTCCGCCACGTCTCATGCCCACGTCGTGTCGCGCGGACTCGTCGCGGCGACCTTCGCGGCGTGGTTCGCCGGTCGCGGGCGAGGCGTACGTTGGTGGAGCGGAGTCGGTCTCCTGGCGGGAGCTGCGTTCGTGACACGTCCGCCGGAGGTCGCGCTTCTCTTTTTGCCGCTCGGGGTCGCTCTCGCTCTCGACGCTCGAAACGCGGAGGGGAGGGCGCCCGTGCTCGGGCTCGCCCTCGGCGCGGCGCTCCCCGTCGCCCTTTTCCTGGTGCATTCGTGGGTCGTGACGGGCTCGATCCTGCCGGCGCGGATGGCGCCGAACGAGCTCGGAGAGTTGCACTCGTTCTTCCGCTCGCCCTTCGCCTTCCTCGCTGAGCCGAGCCTCCTCGTCAGCCGCTTCGGCGCCAATTCCGGGTACAACCTCTTCATGCTCTCGATATCGTTCTGGAGCATTCTCGGTCTCCCCGCCGTGATCGCCGGGGCGGGGGCAAACCGCAACACGAAGCTGCTGGCCGCCGGGGTCGTGAGCGCGCTCGGACTGGGGCTCTTGCACGACCACTACGGGCTGCACCTAGTGGGGCCGATCCACTACTCCGAGACCGTCCCGGCGCTCGTGCTCCTGACGGTCGCAGGACTCAGGCGAATGTGGGACGGGCTGGCGGAGGTTGGGTGGCGCGAGCATGCCCTGGCCACCGTTGTCGCCGGAAGCGCTTTCGCGCTGATGGTCTCGAACGTCTGGTACCTGCGGGGGCTACATCGGCAGGCCGAGATTCACGAGGCGATGTATTCGCTCACTGCGGGGCCCGACTTCGACGATTCGATCGTGCTGGGCCCTCAATACAAAGACGCGTGGTGGAACGTTCCCGAATTCCGAGAGACTCAATCGTTCGTGTTTCGGTGGCGCCCGATGGATCCGGGGCGGGACGACCGCGTCTTGTTCGGACATTACCGCCCCGACGAACCGGAGGCGCTCCGCGCGCTGCTCGAAGCGATGCCGGATCGCCGAGTCTTCGTCGTCGCCCTCCTCCCGGCGGCTCCATGGTTGAAGCTGGTACCGCTGGAGAGCGTCCCGAACGCTCCGCGCTGACTCGTGACACGAGGCGTGCGGCGTCGGAGCGCCGCACCACGTTCTCGCGGCGCGTCGCTCAGCGACTCGGTTTTCAAGCAGACATCTTCCCGAGCCGCTCGCGCAACACGTCGAGCCGCGACCGGAGCAGCGTCTCGACCTCCGACTTCAGGAGCTTCTCGATTGCCCGTCCGACCAGCCCGAAGTTGAGCCGAAACTCGATGCTCTGCGTGAGCCGGCACCCTTGTGGGGTGGGTCGTAGGGCGATCGACCCCGCGGATTCGTACTTCGACTCCCAGTGCGGCGGGACGTCAGGGGTGACGTCGAGCGTCGCGGTGAGGTCGTCGAGATTCCAGCGGGTCGTCTCGACCCACGAGACGGTCGAGGGCGCTCGATCTTCGTACTTCTTCAAGATGGCGGGGAGTCGCGTCGGCGCTACGAACCGCACCGCGATCGTGCGTTGGTTGCCGACGGTCTCGTCCGCCTCCACCTCGGCACTCTGCAGGAGCGAGACCCGGTCGGTCACGTCCTGGAGGTACTCGGGAGCCGACAGGGCTGCGATGACTTCTTCGGGGCTGGCCCCGAACTCGGTTTCGACGTTAATCTGCATGTCCTGCTCGCAGAGGGTTCGCTGCGGCAACGTCGTACCATCGGCTCCCTATTCCAGTCGACCCACTAACACCTCCACGAGCCATCCCCGTGATCGACGACGCGCCGCCCCGAACGCGACCCACCGAATGGCTCGCGCTCGTCGTCGTCCTCGTCCTCGCCACAATCGGCTGGGACGCGTTCCGTTTCCTCACCGACGACGCCTACATCTTTTTCCGCTACGCCGACCAGTGGCTGGCCGGGCGGGGCATCGTCTTCAATCCCGCCCCGTTCGAACCGGTCGAGGGCTATACGAGCCCGCTGTGGCTCGCCCTCGTCACCGCAGTGTGGGCCGTCACGGGCCTCGAACCCCCCGTCTTCGCCGAGGTCCTCGGTCTCCTCTTCGGGTGGGGGACCCTCGCCTGGGCCTGGTGGTTCGCGAGGGCGCGGTTCGGCGGGACGCCGATCCTCGTCGCGCTCGGCTTCGCCCTCGTCCTGTCCAACCGGACGTTCCTGACGTGGATGAGCTCGGGGCTCGAGACCTCGATGTTCAACTTCCTTGTGGTCGGCTGGACGCTCTGGGCGTGGCGCGGCGTCGAGGGGCTCCCGCGCGCCGCCGTCCTCGTCGGTCTCGGCTCCGCGCTCGCCCTGACCCGGCCCGAAGGGATGGGGTGGGCGCTCACCTCCGTAGGCCTCGTCGCCGTGCTCGACGTGGCGCGGTTGAGCCTCCGCCACCGAGCGCTCGCGATCGTCCCCTTCGGCCTGCCGCTCCTGCATCTCGGCTGGCGGCGCTGGTACTACGGCGAGTGGGTCCCCAACACGTACTACGCCAAAGTCGCCGATCCGTGGCCCGAGGCGGGGCTCCGGTACTTCGGGTCGTTCGTCGTCGAGTACGGCGTCTGGTGCTGGCTCGGGCTCGTCGGCGCCGCGCTGATCGTCACCGCGCGCCGGGGATTCGGGCGTCCCGGGCCAGCCCCGGCAGCGGCGCTCGCACTGCTGGTGGGCCACTGGGGCTATTACACGTTCGTCGTCGGCGGGGACCACTTCGAGTACCGCGTCTACAGCCACCTCCCGGTGCTCTTCGCCCTCTCCGCGATCTGGGCCGCGAAGAACCTCGCCGAGCGGACCCGAACGAGCGCTTTGTTGCTCGCCCTCTACCTCGCTGCTTCTCTCCCGGTGCAGTGGACACACTGGTTGGCGACACGCGACCTCGAGACTCGAGCCAGCACCCGCTGGCTCGCCGAGCCGATCGCGGAAGCGTTTCCTCCCGGTGCCAGAGCGGTGATGCAGCGATGGGACGCCTGGCAGCGCTGGCTCATCGTGGGACACTTCATCGGCATGCGGCACCAGGAGCACCGGATCTTCCTCTACGATCAGCTCGCCCAGCTCCCGCCGCGCGAGGAGGGCGCCAGGATCGCCTGGGAGCCCGGCCATCCCGTCCACGCGGCGGTGTCGGTCGGGGTGAAGGGGTGGGTGATGCCGAACGTCGCCGTCGTCGACAAAGTGGGGCTCGTCGACCGCGTCGTGGCGAAGAACCCCGACGTTCGCGCGAGCCGCAAGATGGCGCACATCCGCCAGCCACCGGCCGGCTACCTCGAGTGCCTCCAGCCCAACGTCGAGACCTACGTCGGCGGCAAGCTCACCGTTCGCCCCCGTCCCCTGCCGGATGCTACCATCGAGGCGTGTCAGGCGAAGTATCACGACGATGAGTGAGGCGGGCGGCGAAAGGTGGGGCGTTGCGTACGGGGCGGTTGCGGTCCTGGCGGTCTTGCTCTGCTCGACCGAACTCGCCGATCCCGATCTCGGGTTTCATCTCGCGACGGGGCGCGAGGTCCTCGCGAACGGCATCCCGTCCACGAACGTCCTCAGTTTCACGAACCCCGAGCACCCGTGGGTCGTCCATCAGTGGCTCTCCGCGACGGTGTTCGAGCTCGCCCGCTCCGCCGCCGGGGTCTGGGGGCTCTTCGGGCTCCGAGCCACAGTCGTCGCCACGACGTGGCTCCTCGTGCTGGCGGCCTGCAGGGCGCTCGGTGCAGCCCGCAGTCCGGCTCTGGTCGCCGTCTCCCTCGCGATGGGAGCAGCGGCGATGCGCTTCACGCTGCGCCCCCATCTCTTCACCGCGCTCTTCTTCGCGCTCGTCCTGTGGTGGTGGGCGCGGACCCGAGCCTCCGACGACCCGCCGATGCACGGTGCGGTCGTGTACGCCGCAGTGCTCGGGGTCGCCTACCAGTTCCACGCTGGTGCGCTGACGATCGCGCTCGCGCTGCTGGCGCTGGGGGTCGGTGGGATCGCGGAGCGGGGCGAACGCACCGGGCGACGCGACGTCCGCGGCGCGCTGGTCGGTCTCGTCGCAGGGATGGCCCTCGCTGCAGGCACGCTCCTCGCTTACCACCCCGCGGGACTCTCGGTCCTCGCGGTCCCGTTCGATCTCGGTGGTAGCGAGGTCCTTCGCCGGCACGTCGTCGAGTACCGCGCGCTGTGGGAGCTCCCGTTCGAGCACGTGGCGTTTGCCTGGCTCCTGCTCGCCGCTACGGTGTGCATCGTGCCGTTCTGGCGACGCATTCCCCCCGGACTTCTCCTGATGGTGGGCGGGATGGCCTTCCTCGCGCTGAGGCACGTCCGGATGGTCGATGCTCTCGCCATCGCGGCGGCCCCCGCTCTAGCCTTCGCCTTTGGTGAACTCGCTTCGCGTGCGAGCGCGGCCGGCAGGCGTCTGGTGCCGGTGCTCGCGTTCGCGGTGGCGACCAGCGCGGTCGCCTCTCGGTGGAGCCTGATCCCGCCGGGTGTCCGCTTCAACGAACACGTCTTCGCGAAGGGACTCTTCGACTTCGTGGAACGTCACGGCCTGCAGGGGAGGGCGTTCGTCACCAACGGAATCGGGGGCCCTTATCTGGCGCGCTTCTACCCGGAACGAAAGGTCTTCTTCGATCCCCGCTTCGAGGCCTACCCCCCCGAGTTCGTGACCGACGTCTACCGCGCCACCCGCTACGGCGAGCCCGGATGGAGCGAAACGCTCGACCGCTGGGAGATCGACGTCGCCATCCTCGAGCACACCACCCCCGGCGAGCGGCGGCTGCAGGAAGGACGCCCGAATCTGCGCCAGCAGCTCGCGGCGAGCCCGGACTGGTTCCTCGTCCACTTCGACGACGTGGGTGCGGTCTTCGTTCGTCGTGGGTCGATGGCCGCGAGCGAGGTGGCCGCCCTCGAGCTTCCGGCCGTCGATCCCGACCGACTGAAGGTGTTCGCCCCAGACATTGCCCGACCGGGGTTGCAGAGGCTCGGCAGAGAGGCTCCGTCGCTGCGTTTGCTCGAAATGGTCGGAGATTGAGTGGTGGTAACCGCCTCATCCCCCAAAGTCCGACCTTTGTGATACGCTGGTCCGAAGACGTTGTGAGTACTGATGAGCGAACGAGAGTCCCGAACACCCCCGCCTGACGTAGTCCTTCCGACGCTGGCGGCCATGGTTTTGGGCGGGTTTTGCGTCGCCCTCCCCGATGTCGTCATCGCTGCGGCGGACCTGCCGGACTTCGGCAAGAGCGAGCTGCATCCGCTCTCCTACCTCGTCGTCTTGCTCGCGCTTCCCACGCTCGTCTGTGGCGCGCATGGGGCCGTCGGGCTGGTCGTCTTGAAGATGGCCCAGGAGCGAGGGTCACGGTGGCTTCGCGCGGCGAGTTGGGGGCTGGCTGCCGTCGTCGGACTGCTCTGGCCTCAGACGGTGTTGGACGGCGACGGCATTCGGGCGTGGGCCCACTACGATCTGATTCGGGCCGCCGCCTGGGTTGTCGGGCCCCTCGGCGCCGTGGTCGCCACAGAGGTCTTCGCGAGGATTCTGACCGCGGCGAAGCGTGCTCGGCCCGTACTCGTCTTACTCCCGCTGACGCTCGGCGCCGCCTCCCACTTCGTCTTGCCGGAGTACCTCGCCTTCCACGGGTTCTCGTTGCTCGTCGCTGCCGCACTGACGACCTGGGTACTCGCCCCGTGGTTGGCCAGCCGTCGCGCGGAGTTGTGGCTCTCCTCGTTGTTTCTGGTGCTCGTGTTGGCCGTCCTCGTCGTGCCGGGACGCGAGAAGGCTCAGCGGTTCGCCCAGAGACATGCGCATGCACCTGCCGCTCTGTTGCGGCTTCCGACGACGAGGTTTCTCGAACAACGAGCAGTCCACGCCACCGGCGTGGACGGCGAACTCCTGGAATCGGACGCTGTCGCTGCGCTCGCCGCGTTCCCTCGGCCGATCGTCGCGGGTGGCGGCCGCAAGGGACGAAACATACTCTTCGTCGTGCTGGAGTCGGTCAGACACGACTCGTGGTCGGATGACGGCGTGGCCCGGCGCTTCGCGCAGTGGCGTCGGCAGGGCCTCTACTTTCCTCGCGCCATCGCTCAGTACCCGGCGACTCCGCTCGCGTATGGAGCAATGTTCACGTCCCAGACTCCGACGGTCCTCACAGGGACACCATTCTGGGCGCGCTCGCGTATTTTCGAGTTGCTCGTGCCCGAGTTCGACCACCTTCTTCTGGCGGCGCCGAACAACCCCTGGTTCCAGCACTCTGCGATTCTCGACTTCTTCGTGCCATCGGGGGCGGCGGTCGTTCGGCACGAATCGGCGGAAGAGGGGCTCGCCGGGTTACGAACCAGCATCGAGCAGATCCCGGAGGAAGAATCGTTCTTCGCGTGGATTCACATCTACGAGCCCCACGAGCCCTGGGAGCAACGCCCAGAGTTTGCGTTGGGTGTGGGGCCGGAGGCCGCTTACACGTCGGAGCTCCGCTACGTGGACCACCATCTCGGAGCCTTCATGGAGTGGTTCTACGAGCTTCCGCGCTCCCGGGAGACGTTGGTCGTACTCGTGGCGGACCACGGCGAAGCCACGGGTGAGATCGTGGCCGGCGAGAGATTCTATGGTCACCACGTCCACGTTCACGGAGTTCTTTCGAACATCCCGGCATACTTTTCGGGGCCCGGGCTTCCGTCGGGCGCAGTCCTGACCGAGCCCAACGTCCAGCAGATGGATGTCGTCCCTACGTTCTTCGACTTCATGGGCGTCCCGATTCCGGAGAGCGCCTTCGTTCAAGGGCGGTCGGTCTACGCCACGCTCGCGGATCCACGAGAGCGGAGTCTGCCCACCGAAGCGTTCGGCATCAGGGGGCACGAGTTCTTCGACTTCGTAGCCCGAGTGCGGGGGGCGGGGGTCGACGAGGTTCGCTCCCAGTTCGCCGCCGCCACTCAGAGCGGCGCTTATCCCCCGAAGTTTTCCCTGCAGCACGGCCGGTACAAACTCGTTCACGATCGGCTCATCGACGAGATGCGAATCTACGACATCGTCGACGACCCGGGCGAGACCAGGGACCTCAGCTCGAGTCACCCCGAAATCTACGAGAACCTCGTTGGTCGGAAATCGCAGTGGGACCTTCAACAGCAGTTCATCATCCGCGAATTCAACGCAACGCCACGCTGAAGGCGCCACGAATCTCAGTCGAGGACCAACGTCCCGATTTCGTGAAGTGGCGGTACCGAATGCCCGGGGGCGATCCCAGCGTGCATGGTCCACTGCCTGGTCCCCCCGACGAGCGGCACCGTGACCTCGTCGACTACGTAAGTCCCGGGCTCCCACGATGAGATCGGAAGGAGGCCGTTGACCGGCACGTGTCGGAGATCCAGCGGTGGACCCGACTCCGGTCGAAGGATGAGGTGAAGCGTGAACTCGAGGCCTGGCGGAGGCTCCGCAGTCACCTTGTATGCCATCGTGAGACGGGCTTCCTCCGACGACATCGCTCTCAGCTCGTACCCGACGACCGAGGCGAACCCGAGGTCCACGGCTACCTCGTTCTCCAGGCTCGGAGGCGTCACCCGAACGGAGCTGGCGAGGGTGCTCTGGTGATGCGCTTCGAACGTCGCGTTGATCGTATCTACCCATTCGAGGGCCCCGGCGCGGCGACGGGCCACCCGTTCTTCGTCGATCGACGCGATGATCGAGTTCCGTTCCCCGGGATCGGCGGTCAGGTCGAACCATTCGTCAGGCTGGATGCCGTAATGATGAACGAACTTCTGGTCGCCCTCGACGATCGACAGACACGACCGCTCGTACCAGCAATGTGAGGGGAGTGGACGCTCCTCGTTCAATCGGAGCATCGACGTACCCGGATAGGTTCCTTCGAGTTCGTACCCGAGCAAATCGACGACCGTCGGGAGAAGATCGAGGTGGGTCACGCCCCACGGGATGGACACTTTCTCCTTCACCCCGGGGCGGGCGATGACGAGCGGAACATGGAGGCCTTCTTCGTAGATGACGCTATCGTGTTGGCGCCGCCCGTGTTCGCCAAACCCCTCCCCGTGGTCCCCCACGACGACCAACATGGTGTTCTCCATCAGGCCCCGCGACACCATCTGTTCCACCAGAACCCGCAGAAAATTGTCGACGTAGTGAACGGAATTCAGGTAGCGGTTGAACTCGTCGTCCTGGTCGAAGGGGAGCCGCCCAAAACGACGTGGAGCCTGGTAGTCGTGGTGAGGGGTGAGGGTCAGCAGCGTAGCCATGAACGGGCCTTCGACGCCCTGCATCCAGCGGAGTGCGGGGTCGAGCATGGCGAGGTCTTCCACACCGAAATAGTTCGCGACCTCGAAGCCTTCCGTTTCGAGGTCCTCCCCGGCGAGGGTGTGGCCGTAGCCCATGTTGGCGGTCAAAGTTCGGCGGTTCTCGAAACTCCCCCGAGCAGTCTGAAAGAAGCCCGTTTCGTATCCCGCGTCGCGGAGCAATTCTGGTAGGCAGCGCACCGGAATCCCGTGGGGCTCGGCTTCGACGATCGGCATCCGCAGCAACGGCTCGATGCCGCACAGCAGCGCGACGAGCGCTTTCGAGGTGTGGGGAACGACGGCTCTCGCGGAGGTGGCGACGATCGAGCTCGCCGCGAGCTCAGCCAGAAAGGGCGTCGTGTCGCGGGCCGGATTCCCCAGTGAAGTCGCCTCCCAGCGCGTGGATTCGAGGATCACGAAGACCACGTTGGGGGGAGGGGCCTCCGAGGTTCGGGTCAGGCGAGCTGGCTCGTATCGGCGGGGTTCGACCCTCTCCGAGCTTCCCGAAAGCAGGGCCGTATCGGCAGCTGTCCAGGCCAGGTTGCTGAGGGGAGTCTTTCGGAACGGTCGATTGACCTCCCCGATGGGCGGCGTGAACGAGAGGAGTAGGAGCATTACCGCGACGAGGTTGGCGCGTCCCAGCCGACTCCCCGACTTTCGCGCCGCCCAGACTGAGACGGCGACGAGCACGACGTAGACGAAACAGGCCCCGAGGAGCAGCGCCGGGGTCTCGCTACCGACCACGTCCGCGACTTCGCCCGCTCGCTCGGCAGCGAAGGTGAGGTGAGAAAATCCGAACGTGAAGCCGGTCACCCGAAAGAAGTTGAAGGCCACCAACTGCAGGAGCCCCAGGACGAGCGCGGCGAGTCCGTGCCACCAGAAGGGGCGCCCCAGGCTCGCCGCCCAGACGAATCCGATGATCGCGCCATCCGATTTGAGGAGGTCGAGCAGCAGAAGAGCATCCGTCTCGGACCCATCGATCGCGAGCATCCACCCCCGGGTGACCAGGACTAAAATCGTAAATGTGAGAGGGGCCGAGTGCGCGAGCACCCGTTCGATCCGCGTCGGTTCCACCGGACGGCCAGTCGTTGGGAAAAGGAGTCCGGGGGGATTACTCGTTTTCGTTGAGCAATACCGGGTTTTCGCTCAAATGGGTCAGGATCCACGTCGACTGCTTGCCGCCGTCTCCACTGATGTCCTGTCGCACACGGACTCCGTAGCCCGCAATGCTTCCGTCGAACGGGACACCTTCGCAGATGTCACACGACGCTCCACCGCCGGTCCAGCCTACCGTTTCGATCTCCACGCCGGCGGGAAGTCCCTTTCCGGCGAAATCGAGCAAGTTGTTGTACTCCGTGGGTTTCGCCGCAAAGGAACCACCCGCCCAGTAGATGTTGTTTCGCGCCTTGTAGCGTTCCTGACCAGCCTTGACCTCCAGCGCGTAGCGCTGCAGCTTCTGGACTTTGGCGGATTTTACGTAGCGGCCATATGCTATGCTGCCGATGGCAGCGAGAATGCCGACGATGGCAACGACGACCATCAGTTCCACGAGGGTGATCCCCCGGCGCGATTTCATCATGATGTTCCTCGACTGTGATGCCTGAAAGGTTAGCCGATCACGACGCGGACGTCCATCAATCGGTGGGTGTGCTGACCTCCGAAGAGCGATGTGAGGAGCGGGCCGCGCCGTGGTGGCCTGCGATGGTCGTCGCGGGGGTCGTACTGGCCGTTTTCGGGGTCGTGGTGACCTTCGACCTCGTTGTCTGGGACGACCCCGCCTACATCGTCTTCAACCCGCTGGTAGCCGACTGGTGGGCCCATTCCGTGGGGACGCGCCTTCTGACCCCGGGGCTGGGGTACCCGGTCCCGATCCCGGTAGCGATCTATGCGGCTGCGTCGTCGCTGGGACCGGCTGTGGCGCCGGCCCTGATTCATCTCGTCGCGGTGGTCGCACATGTCGGGAACGCACTGCTCGCGTGGATGCTGATGCGCCGGTACATCCCTCCGAGCGCCGCGGTGTTGGCCCCGGTGGCTGTTCTGGCGTGGGCGCTCCACCCGACGACGGTCGAGGCGGTCGCGTGGGCGTCCAACCTCAAGGAGCCTCTCGCCACGTTCGGAATGCTGCTCGCCCTGGTCGGTTTCGAAAGGTTGCTCGAGGCAGAGAGCCGGCGGGCGACGCTCGCCGTGGTGGGCGGGGTGCTCATCGGCCTCGGTAGCAAGCCGATCGCGGGCATGATTGGCTTCGTCTTCATCGCCCGACTGCTCGCGAGCCAGACCCCGCGGCGTCCATGGCGTCTCGCGATCGCGACCGCGGTCGGAGGGAGCGCCTGGATTGTCGCGGCGATGGCGGCCCACGAGACGTTGGCGGCGGGTCAGGAGGGTGCGTTCGCCACGCGGAGCTGGCTGACGACCTGTTTCGCGGCGTTCGGCAACCTCTGGCGTTCGTACATCCTACCGCTCGACCTACAGCCCTATTACCCGCTCGAGGTGAGGGAATGGACCGCGCTCGCGAGTTTCGGCGTCGTCGCCCTGATCGTCGGGGCGGCTGCGTTCGCGCTGGCGGTGCGTCGGGATCGGATCGCAGCGTTCGGGCTGGTGGCCGCGGCGATTTGCTACGCCCCGTACAGCAACGTGGTCCCGCTGCCGCGAATCACGGCCGACACGTACGCCTACCTCCCGTCTTTCTTCCTGCTCGTGGCGCTCGGCCGGTTCGCGGCGGCGACCCGTCGGCCCCGGGCGGTCGCCGCTGGAGGGACGATAGTGGTTCTTCTGCTGACGGCGCTCACCCTTCAGCAGATTCCGCGCTGGTCGTCGACGCAGAAGCTCTTCGGTCCGATGCTCGGTGACCCCGAATGGTTCTCCCTACCGTATGCGCTCGTCGCCTACGATCTTCACCTACGGGGGAAGGAGCGCGAGGCGCTCCGCACCCTCGACGAGGCGTGGGAACCGCTGATGCGCAGCGGTGCCGTCCCCGCCTTTGCGACCGAGGCATACGCCGGGGCGGGGAGGGGGGCGCGCGCGTCCGACGCGCTTGTGCGGAGCGCCGTTCACCGGGGGGACTCCGCGGTGCGAGACGCTGTCGCTCGGATGGCTCGAGAGCGACTTCCCGCCCCGGAGACCGAGGGCGGAAGGGCGATCGTCCGACGGTCGCTCCGACAGTATCCTGCGCAGGAGAACGAGCAGCAGTGGTTGCGGCAGATTGGGTTCGAGGGCACCGTCGATGAATGACCAGGCGCCAGGGAGACGCAGCGAATGGTTCTGGGCCGGAGGTTTGGCGCTGCTGATCGCGGTCGTGTTCGGCCACACCGTCGGGTTCGGCTTCGTCAACTACGACGACTTCTTGACCGCGCAAAATGCGCTCCTCGGCGATTGGTGGAGCTGGAGCTGGTACGACCGGCTCGCGACACCTCACATCGGTTACCCCGTCCCACTGCCCACCGCGATCTGGGCCGCAATGTGGGCCGCGGGCGACGGGCCGTGGCCCGCGCTGGCGCATGGGCTGAATGTCCTGCTCCACCTCGCGAACTTCGTGCTTCTCGCCGCGGTGCTTCGGCGCTTCTGTTCTTCGAGAGGGCGGCACGTCGCCTGGCTCCTGGCAGGCCTGTGGGCGCTTCATCCGGTGAACGTCGAACCGGTGGTGTGGGCGACGGGTCTGAAGGACGTCCTCGCCGGGACCGGCTTCGTGGCGTGTGTCCTGGGGCTCGCTCGCTGGTTCGATGGTCGCGCGGGGGGCCGAAGTCTGACACTCGCGGGGGTGGGCGTCGCCTTTGCGAGCAAGCCGACCGGTGTGGCGTTGGCGCCGCTCGTGATCGGATGGCTCGTCCTCCGTCAGTGGCTCGTCCCGGACGACGAGCGCCCCCGACGGGGCGCATGGCTCGCCGGTGGAGGGCTCGTTGCGTTTACCGTCGCGTACATCCTCTTCACTCAAGCGATGCACGCCGAGTTCGGCGGGCATCGCTCGACGATGCCGGTGGTCGACCGCGTCGTCTCGGCGCTCGCGCTCCAGGCTAACCACGTCGTAGTCCCCCTCGGCATGCGCGTGATGTACGTGTTCGAGGCGCCGACGGTCGAGGGCTGGGCGACCGCGCTCGGCGTGACGGCCGCCCTAATCATGGGGATCGCCTTTGCTGTGAAGAAGCGTTCACTGGCGGGACTTCTGGGACTCGGCTGGTTGGTCCTCGCCTATCTGCCGTACTCGGGATTGGCGGGGCAGTCGCGCTTCGCGGCCGACTCTTACATGTACGTTCCGCTGATGGGGCTCGCCCTGGCGGTGCTGCCGATCGTCGCGCCGCTGTGGGATCGCCTGGCCGTCCGCATCGGGCTCACCGGTGTCGCGCTCCTGTTCGCGCTCCTTTCTTTCGCCGAGTCCACCGACTGGCGGGATGGGGGCCAAACGCTGTGGGCAGAGGTCGCGGCCCATCATCCCGACAACGCATTCGTGGCGATGAAGCACGGGCAGTCGCTGTTTCTGGCGCGTGAGTACGAACCGGCGCGAAACGCGTTCGAGTCGGTGGACCCCCGCTGGTTCGGCACGACGATCCCGTTTCCACCGTCATGGCCCCAGTCGTACTGCGAGATGGGAGAGATTGCGCGATGCGAGGAGCTGTACGTGTACGGCATCCAGGTCATGCGTGCGAACCACGATCAGACCACGCAGACCGAGAGCGAGTATCAGAACCTGTTGCGTGCCTACGAGCATTTTCGGATGACGCACGACAAGCCGGTCGACCCGCGGCTCGGCGACTTATGACCCGCTACGCGAACTCGCGTCGCGAAAAGATCCCGCAGGCCAACAGCAGGACGACCACCGAGTAGGCGATCGCGTACCAGGTCGCGCTCGCCAGATACGGGGCGCCGACGGTGTCCCAGTACGAAAGGCGGGCCGAGAGGTTGAGCGCCTGGAAGTCGGGCAGCACCATCAGGAGAAAGTCGACGATCGGGTCGAAGACGCTGCTCGTCTCGGCGAGGTAAGTGCGTGCCTCTTCCAACTGTCGCGTGAGATTGCCGGCCACGAACATCGCTACGGTGAGCATTCCGCTCAGCAACGGGGTGGAAAAACTCGCGTAGAAGAGCGAAATCGCGGTGATGATCAAGAGTTGCAGATAGAGCGTGTAGTAAGCCCAGAAGAGGATCGAACTCACTTCGTGCCCATGGATCGCGACCAATGCTGTGGCGAGCAGGCTGAGCGACGCGGTGATCGCCGCGAGCAGCGCCCCGACGCCGACGAATTTGCCGACCAGGAACTGCCACCGTGCGATCGGCTTGGACAGAATCGTGTAGAGCGTCCGCCGCTCGATCTCGGTGTGCAACAGAGTGACGCTGGAGTGAACGGCGATGACGACCCCGAAGATCGCCGACATGAACAGGACGCCGTTGGCGGTCACCCGCCGTTCCTCGTGCAGACTCATCTCGGCGAGGATCGCCGTAGCGCCGCTGGCGAGCACCACGAAGAAGACGAGGCTCGCGAGAACCTTGTTTCGGATTGCCTGGCGAAACGTGTTGATGGCGATCGAAAGTACAGGCGTCATGAAGTTCACGGTTCGCCCCCTCGGGCATCGCGGATGAAAACGTCCTCGAGCCCCTCGCGATTGGGGACCACGCCGAGCAGCTCGGCGTCGGTGTCGGCCAGTGCGGCCACGACGGTGATGGGGTCGATCTGCTCTTCGTACCACGCCACGATGGTGTCGCCCCGGGTTTCGCTGCGACGCAGACCGTCGCCCGGTAAGTCGGCCACGGAGATCCCGCGCACCGTCACCTCCCACGATTCCACGCGGTTTCCCGTCAGCTCCACCAGCCCCCCCTCTTCGACGACCACGCCTCGATCCATCAGAACGACGCGATCGCACACCGCCTCGACGTCGGGGAGGATATGGCTCGAGAACATGACGGTCTTCCCATCCGTCTTCAACTGCGCGATCAGGTCCCGGACTTCTCGGCGGCCGATGGGGTCGAGCCCGCTCTGGGGCTCATCGAGGATCACCAGATCGGGATCATTGATGAGCGCCTGCGCGATGCCGGCTCGCTGCCGCATCCCTTTGGAAAATTTTCGGAGCGGACGGTCTTCGGCGTGCCTGAGACCCACCCGCTCGATGAGCTCGTCGATGCGGGGGGAGAGAGTCTTGGTGGGCACTGCGGTGAGTCGGCCGTAGAAGTGCAGCAGCTCCCGCACGTTGAGGTGTTCATAGAAATAGGGGCTCTCGGGAAGGTAGCCGAGCCGGGCCCGGACCTCGGGTTTCTCCACCGACTGACCGAACATCGTGGCGGTTCCACGGTCAGCCCGAATCAAGCCGGTGAGGACCTTGAGGGTCGTCGTCTTTCCTGCCCCGTTGGCGCCCACGAGTCCCAGGATTTCGTTTTCGTGCAGGCTGAAGCTGACGTCCCGGATCGCCTCGACTTTCTTACGCCGAAAGCCGGTCCGGAACGTCTTCGCCAACCCTTTCACCTCCAAGATCGGGGTCATATCGTCTCCCCCAAGAACGTGAAGAGCGATGGTGAAACGTAGGGGAGCCTTTCATTGTGCTCCCGTTCGAACTCTCGGTCGTGTCGCATCGTCTCCGAAAGGTGCTCGTCAGCCCCACCCAGCGCCTGAAGTTGTTCCGCGATGCTCCGCTTCACGACCGGGTCCGTCGACCTGAGGTATAGCGCCTGGAGCATCTCGATCTGCTCGGCTGCCGGCAACTCTTCACCGGCTCGAAACTGATGGAGCTTGCGCCTGTGGTAGCTGAGCACCAGGGGGTTCATGGGATGGACGTCGTCTCCTTCGAGCGACTCTTCGAGCAAGCCGATGATCCGCTCGTAACGGCGGATCTTGGCGTCGGAGTCCGCGTCCCGCAAGCCGATGTATGACATCGCGGCCGAGAACGGCAGCTCCGTGTTGTGCGGATAGACCTCCATTCCTTTCTCCACGAAGCGAGTCGCGACCTCTACCTCTTCATACGTGGGCATCGGATGGCTGAAGGTCCACACGGCCGGGAACCACTCGTACAGCCGAAGCTGGTGGCGGTCCAGCGCCCGGATTGTCTCGGCGTTCTCCTCGATCTTCGCCAAACGTTGGTGACGCTGTCTCGCCGCGCCCACGTTGGTGTTCACCGCAATCCAGGCCACGTCGGCGGCGAACTGGTCGTAGTTCAAGAATCCAGCCCGCAAGAGGTCGGCGTCGGGCAAGACCGTCTCTTGAAACGTGGCCCCACCCGGAGCGCGGAGGAGAGCGCTCGTCAGTGACTGTCTGGCGAGCGCGAAGTTCAGGAGAGCGAGAACGGCGAGGGCAAGGGTCGCCGCGATGCGGATCGACGTAGTCATGACCTTACCGTCCTAGCCCAAAACGGGCGGGGCGTCGGCAAAAAAAAACCGCGGCCGAAGCCGCGGTTCTTTCGAAACGGGAACGATCACTCGAATTCGTTCGTCACGACCGCGGGGCCGACGACGACTTCCTGAGTGGTGTCGTCCACCGAGATGATCTGCGTGATCGTGTGACTCGGAGCTCCACCTGCGGTGAAGTCAGCCGTGGCAGCGACCGTCGCCGAGGCGCCGATGCCGGCACCCGCCGGGAGGTACGCGTACTCGAAGTACAACGGGTCCTGGATCACGACGCGCAGCTTGTTGAGGATTGCGTGCTCCATCGACCCGGTGGTCGGGAACGTTCCGTCGCACGGGATGTCCTTCGAACCACCCTGAGGAGGTGCGGTTCCCGCTGCGGCGTAGCTGCAGCTTCCCTGCGAGGTGTTGATGCCGGTCGTCCCACCCGGGAAGACGTACAGCGTGAACGGAACCGGAAGGCCCGGAGCCTCCGTGCCCGTTCCACCCTTGGGATGCCACGGCTGGTCACCGTCGTTCGCCGGCTGATACTTCTGCTCCGACGTGAAATACGCCTTCGAGCCTTCCGACATCTTCTTCATGATGGCTTCGGCTTCCGACGTCTTCGACTGTTTGATGTAGCGAAGGAAAGCCGGGATGGCGATCGCGGCGAGAATTCCGATGATTGCGACGACGATCATCAGCTCGACGAGCGTGAAACCGCCTTCCTTCTTTTGCATGAACTTGTTCAGCATCTTGTCCCTCTCCTGTGTTTGGACGAATTGGCTGCCCGACGATAAAGCAAGCGGTGTGCCAGTCCAAAAAAAAGGCCTCTCCCCCGCATTCCACGGCGATCTTTTGCGATCCCGGGGTCGGGACTGACAAATCTTGTCACTCGATCTGCGTGAATTGTCATCGACTGACGTTTGGCGTGCCGCAGCCCGGGACCGGGCGGGCGAATCTCAATCTTCGTAACCGTACTTCTGAAGACGGTAGCGGATCGACCGGAAACTGATGTCGAGCAGTTTCGCTGCTTCCGTGCGGTTTCCGTCCGTCAGCGCGAGCGCCTGTTCCAGCAGATCGCGCTCCACGCCTTCGAGGACGGCGTCGATCGAGATCCCTTCCTCCGTTACCGTGAACGCGGTCGCCGGCGTTGCCGCCGACCGCTCCGTCAGAGCGGGGGGGAGAGATTCCAGCGTAATCATCGTGCCCGTCTCGAGGGTCACCGCTCGTTCGATGAGGTTCTGCAACTCCCGAATGTTGCCGGGGTAGCGGTACGCAACCAGGGCTCGCATCGCCTCGGAGTCCACGCCTTCGACGGGATTCCCGATCCGCTCCGCGTAGCGGGCGACGAACTGTTCTACGAGCAACCGAATGTCCCCGGGGCGCTTGCGCAATGGAGGGAGCTCGAGCGTGATGACGTTGAGGCGGTAGAAGAGATCCTGGCGGAAGCGCCCCTCGTCGACCTCTTCTCGGAGCTCGCGGTTTGTCGCCGCCACGATGCGGACGTCGATCGGTCGTTCCTTCGTGTCGCCGACTCGCTTGATGGCGCGCTCTTGCAGCGCTCGGAGCAGTCGTACCTGCGTGTTGAGGGGAAGCTCACCGATCTCGTCGAGGAACAGCGTCCCACCGTTCGCGGCCTCGAACAGGCCGCCGCGGTCCGTATCGGCTCCCGTGAATGCCCCCTTCACGTAGCCGAACAGCTCGGCGTCGACGAGGTTCTCCGGGATCGCGCCGCAGTTCACGGCGACGAACTCTCCGCTGCGTCCGCTCCGCTCGTGGATCGCGTTCGCGACGAGCTCCTTCCCCGTCCCGCTCTCGCCCTGGATCAGCACCGTGGTCGTAGTCGGCGCGACCCGCTCGATCAAGACGAAGACCTTCTTCATCGACTCCGAGCGTCCGATGATGCTGTTGTAGGCGTCCCCCTCGCCGACCACGCGCTTCAGATAGACGTTCTCGCGCAGCAGCTCGTACTTCTCGAGCGCGCGTTCCACCACGACGCGGACTTCGTCCAACTTGAACGGCTTGGTGAGGTAGTCGTAGGCACCGTCTCGGATCGCGGAGATCGCTGTCTCGGGGGTCGCGAACGCCGTCATCACGACGACCTGCGTCGCGGGAGCGACCGCTTTGACGTGCGTGAGAACCTCCAGTCCACCCGCGCCCCCCGGCATCTTCAGGTCCGTCAGCACCAGCGAGTACTCTCCGTCGCCCTGCACTTTCTCGATCGCGTCGATGCCATTGCTCGCCGTCTCGAACTCCACGTCCATCCGTCGCAGGAGGACGCCGAGGAATTCTCGCATGCTCTGCTCGTCGTCGACGATCAGGACGGGGGGAAGTGGTGTGACTTCGGAGGTCATTTGCGGTTTGCGGTTTGCGGTTTGCGGTTAGCGGTTAGCGGTTTGCCCTCGAGCCTCGAGCCTCATGTCTCATGCCTCAGCACGCTGCTGGGAACGTCAGGTGGAAGGACGCACCTCCCAGCGATGACTTTCCCTCCACCTCGATCGTTGCTCCATGGTCTTCGACGATACGGTAGATCGAGGCGAGGCCCAACCCGGTTCCTCCCTCTTTGGTGGTGAAGAAGGGCTGAAAGACTTCGGTGAGCTGACGCGCGTCGATACCGGGCCCGTTGTCGGCGACCGAAATGTGCACCTCCTCGCCTTCCCGAGCCACGACCATCTCGATCCGGGGATTCGAGGTCTCGCGAGTCGCCTCGCCGGCGTTGATGAGGAGGTTCCACAGCACCTGCTGAAAGGCGCGCGGATCGATCGAGAGCTCGAGATGGTCGTCTTCGTCGTGACGAAAGTCGACCTCGAGCCCTTGGCCGACCGGGCTCTTCGAGAAGAGCTCGAGGACGTCCCGGATGATCGGGAGCGGCGAGCGGCGTTCGAGGTGGAGCGGTCGCTCGCCGGCGTACTCGAGGAAATCGGAGATCAGCTTGTCGAGTCTGCCGACCTCACGGTGAATGATCCCCCGAAGCATTACGTCGTCGTCGCTCGCGTCGGAATCCTCGGCGAGCATCTCGACCGAGCCGCTGATCGAGGCGAGGGGGTTGCGAATCTCGTGGGCGATGGCGGCGCTCAGCGTTCCGACCGCGGCCAGCCGTTCGGACCGACGGACCTGCTTTTCCATCCGTTTGATGTCGCTGAGGTCCTGGAAGATCACGATACGACCGACGTCGGCGTCCTCGGCGTTGCGCAACACCGAGACCGAGAATCCCAGGAAGACGTCTTCGCCGGAGGGGAGGGTGACTTCGGCCTCGAGGCGTCCCTCGTCGGTCCCATTCGGTTGTCCGGCTCCCCGCACCAGGGGCGCGACGGGGGGCAGAATCTCGGCGAGCTTGCGCGAGAGCATCTCGGACGCCTCCAGGCCGATGATTCGCTCCGCGGCCTGATTGACGAAGATGATCTGGTTCGTGGCGTCGACGGTCAGAAGCCCGCTGGAGAGGCTCGCGAGGATGTTCTCGTTCAGCGCCTTGAGCTCGGCGAAGCTCGACTGCTGCTCCGCCAACTGCGTGCGGGCCTCGCCGAGTCGCTCCACGAGGGCACCGGCGAGGATCGCGACGATGAAGTTCGCCGCGCCGTTGGTGGTCAGACGAAGGAGCGCCTGTCGCCAGACGACGCCGGGCGCGGGATCGTCGGCGAAGAATCCGAGGTCCTCGACGGCCACCAGAGTCATGAGGAGCGTCGCCGCCCCCGCGGCAGCCAGGGCAGGGCGGCGCCCCAGCACCACGGCGGCGTTCACGGTGGTGAGGATGAAGAGGAAGAGGAACGGGCTGTCCAGGCCGCGCGTCACGTCTACGATCACCCCGACGGTGACGAGATCCGTGACCATCTGGGTCGTCCCGAGCTCGAATGGGTCGGCACCCCGTCGCAGCAGCAGCGCGTAGAAGATCGTGAGAGCGTACGTCCCGACGATCAGGACGAGGATCGCGACGTTGCGAATGTCGGAGATCTCGGAGAGCGCGTCGACGTCGGCCACGAGCGCCGCACCGAAGAAGACCGTAACGACGACGACTCGAAGGGCCATCAGGCCTTCGAGTCGTTCACGCTGCGCGTTGGATGTCGTGGGCACTTCGGGAGCCGGTTACTCGGCCTTGATGTTACCGGCGAGGTTGAAGATCGGCAGGTACATCGCGATCAGCATGCCGCCGACGACGATACCGAGGAAGACCATCAGGATCGGCTCGAGGAGCGACGTGAGGTTCTCGACGGCGACGTCGACTTCGTCCTCGTAGAAGTCGGCGATCTTGTTGAGCATCGTGTCGAGAGCACCGGTCGACTCACCGACCCCGATCATCTGGACGACCATGTGCGGGAAGATGCCGGTCTCGGTGAGAGGGTCGACCATGTTCTGACCCTCGGAGATCTTCTCGCGTACGTAGAGGATCGCCTTTTCGATCGTGTAGTTGTTCGAGGTCTTCGAGACGATCTCGAGCGCGTCGACGATCGGGACACCGGACGACACCATCGTGCCGAGCGTACGCGTGAAGCGTGCGACCGCTGACTTTCTGAGAAGTGGGCCGAACAGCGGGGCCTGCAGAATGGCTGCGTCGAAGACTCGACGGGTCGGTTCGTACCGGAGGAACCATCCAATGAACGCGATCACCAGGATGATGCCGCCAACGATGAAGAGGATGTTCGACTGAACGAACTCCGACATCATCACGACGACCTGGGTCGGCCAAGGAAGGTCGCCGCCGCCCATCTCCGCGAACATCGCGGTGAACGTCGGGATGACCTTGTAGAGGAGGAGGATGACGACGAGCACCGCGACGAAGAGAACGATCGTCGGGTAGGTGAAGGCACTTCGGATACGTCGGCGAAGCTTCTGTGTCTTCTCCATCTCGATCGCGAGACGGTTCATGACGGTGTCGAGGATACCGGCTTCCTCACCGGCCGTGACGAGCGCGCAGTAGAGGTGGTTGAACGCACCCGGGTGCCGTCGCATTGCGTCGGCGAGGGTGGAGCCGCCCTCGACGTCGGCGCGGACGGTCTGGATGATCTCCTGGAACTTCTTGTGCGGTTCACCGCCTCCGAGAAGCTCGAGGCATTGAACGATCGGCAGGCCAGCGTCGATCATCGTCGCGAACTGTCGCGTGAAGATGACGAGGTTCTTGAGCGGAACGCGACCGCCAAAGCCGATGTCGAAGGACCGCCCTTTCGGCTTGATCTTCGACGGGTCGACACCCTGCGCGCGCAGACGCTCACCGACCTCTTGTGGGTCGATGGCGTTCATCTCACCGCGCTTGCGGTCACCTTCGCGTGTCGTTCCTTCCCAGGTATAGACTGGCATGAGCCCTTCTCGTTAGTCGTCAGGTATATCGAACTCGGTCGCCGCGTCCGCCACGTCCGCCGCCTCGCCCGCCGCCGCCTGCGGTGGGGGCCCCACCTTGCTCGATCATCGTACGGAGCTCTTCGGAGTCCGTGCTTCGAGCGAGAGCGTCTTCGAGGGTGAGGTCGCCGTTGCGGTAGAGCTTGTAGAGCGACTGGTTCATGGTCTGCATGAAGCTTCGCGACTGGCCGACCTGCATCGCGGAGTAAATCTGGTGAACCTTGTCCTCGCGGATCAGGTTTCGGATGGCCGGGTTGGGCACCATCACTTCCACCGCGACACAGCGTCCACGGCCCGAGGCGTGCGGCAACAGTTGCTGCGACACGATCCCTTCGAGGACGAACGAGAGCTGCGCGCGTACCTGCGCCTGCTGGTGCGGCGGGAAGACGTCGACGATACGGTTGATCGTCTGGACACAGCCGTTCGTGTGCAGGGTGGCGAGCGCGAGGTGACCCGTCTCGCTGATGGTGAGGGCGGCCTCGATCGTTTCGAGGTCGCGCATCTCACCGATGAGGACGACGTCGGGGTCCTGCCGCAGGACGTAGCGAAGCGCGACCTTGAATCCGCTGGTGTCGGCGCCGACCTCGCGCTGGTTCACCAGGCAGTTCTTGTGCGGATGCAGGTACTCGATCGGATCCTCGATCGTCAGGATGTGCAGCCGCTTCTCCTGGTTCACCTTGTCGAGGATCGAGGCGAGCGTCGTCGACTTGCCCGAACCGGTAGGGCCGGTGACGAGGACCAGGCCGCGCGGCCGCTCGGCGAACGACCCGATGACGGGCGGCAGGCCGAGCTCCTGGAACGATTTGATCTCGAACGGGATGAGTCGGAAAACGCCGGCGACGGCGCCGCGCTGCATGAAGACGTTGCCACGGAAGCGGCTGAGGCCTTTCACGCCGAACGACAGGTCGAGCTCGTTCTCCCCCTCGAACTTTTGCTTCTGCGCGTCGGTGAGGACGCTGTAGCAGAGCTGTCGTGTGTCGGCGGGGGTCAGCGGTGCCGTCTTCAGGGGCACCAACGAGCCGTCGATACGGAGCTGGGGTGGGGCGCCGACCGTGATATGGAGGTCACTGGACCCCTGGTCGACCATGATCTTCAGCAGTTGGTGCAGATTCGCCACGTGTCCTCTCGTCGTCGGGACGCCCCCCATTCTAGAGCGTGGTGCGTCCCGTGGCTAAAACTTTGTCGCGACAGCCGGACCTCAGTCTGGCGCCGTGTTGCGGACGACCTCTTCCGGGGTCGTCACTCCTTCGAACATCTTCTTGATTCCAGCGCGGCGCAGGGTGTCCATGCCGATCCGGATCGCCTCCTGTTTCAGCTCCGCCGTCGAGTAGCCCTGCAGCACGTACTCTTTGAGTTCTTCGGAGGCGGGCATCACTTCGTAGAGGGCGACGCGGCCTTTGTAGCCGGTCTCGCCGCAGCGGCTGCAGCCGGCGCCGTGGTAGACGGTGCGCTCGAGCCACTCTTCCGGAACCTGCATGTCGATCAGCGACTGCTTGGGCGTAGGGTAGGGCGTCTTGCATTCCGAGCAGATACGGCGCGCGAGGCGCTGGGCGAGGATCACGTTGAGCGACGCGGTGACGAGGAACGGCTCGATCCCCATGTTGAGGAGTCGGCTGATCGTCGACGGAGCGTCGTTGGTGTGGAGCGTGCTGAGGACGAGGTGGCCCGTGAGAGCCGCCTTGATCGCGATCTCGGCCGTCTCGAAGTCGCGAATCTCGCCGACCATGATGATGTCGGGGTCCTGGCGCAGGAACGAACGCAGCGCCGCCGCGAAGTTGAGCCCGATCGATTCGTGCATCTGCACCTGATTGATCCCGTTGAGGTTGAACTCGACGGGGTCTTCGGCCGTGGAGATGTTCGTCGTGATCTGGTTCAGCTCCGACAGCGCCGAATAGAGCGTCGTCGTCTTACCCGAACCGGTCGGGCCGGTGACGAGCACCATCCCGTACGGCCGGTGGATCGCGTTCTTGAAGTCGGCGAGCGGCTTTGGCTCGAAGCCGAGCTTCGTCATGTCGAGCTGCAGGTTCGACTTGTCGAGCAGTCGCAGTACGATCTTCTCGCCGAAGAGCGTCGGCAGGCAACTGACGCGGAAGTCCATCTCGCGGTTGCGGCCCATGCGGAGCTTGATACGGCCGTCCTGCGGGAGTCGACGCTCGGCGATGTCCATCGAGGACATGATCTTCACGCGCGACGACAGCGGGTTCTTCAGCTTCAGCGGCGGACGCATCACCTCCTCGAGCACGCCGTCGACGCGGAAGCGAACCCGGAACGATTTCTCGTACGGTTCGATGTGGATGTCCGAAGCCCCCCGCTTGATCGCGTCGACGAGGATGAGGTTCACCAGTCGAATGACCGGAGCATCCTCCGCGCCCCGGGCGAGGTCGTTGATGTCGACCCCTTCGTCGCTGTCGACGTAGTCGACGTCCTCGAGGTCGAGGTCACCGAGGATCGCATCGTAATCGTAGTCGATGTTGTCGGAGACGCCGTAATACTTGTTGATCGCCTCACCGATCGCCGACTCGCTCGCCACCACCTGCTCGATGTTGTAGCCGGTCATGAACTTGAGGTCGTCGATCGCGTAGATGTTCGACGGGTCGGCCATCGCCACGATCAGAGTCGAGCCGGAGCGGTTCACCGGTAGACACTGGTGGCGGTCCGCGACTTCCCGCGGGATCAGCGCGATGATGTTCTCCGGCACCGTGATGTCGCCCAGGTTGATCGAGGGGACGCCGTAGTGCTTGCTGAGGAACTTGGTGAGATCGGTCTCATCGAGATACCCCAGCCGGGTGATTTCGTAGCCGAGCCGGCTCCCCTCCGCTTTCGAACGATCCTGCGCCTTCTTGAGCTGCGCGGGAGAGATCAATTTCTCACGAACGAGGAGCTCGCCGAGCCTTTCCGTTTTTGCCATCGGGCCGTCAACCTGAAGGATAGACAGGGGCCACGCGCGCGCGCGCCCCATCGATTACGTGCTTTTCCGTAGAAAAAACCTTGGCGCCAACGGTACCAACAAGGCGCGAAACGTGTCAACGGGCCGGAGCAGAGCGCGCGGGAAGCACGCGAGATTCGAGGGGACCGATCCCTTCACCGGCATCGGGACGATCGGCGAGCCACGCCCACGCGTCCGCCACGGCGAGCCCGCTCTTGCCGCGGCCCGCACGAGCGCGGTAGAAGGGTCTATGTCGAGCGACGCTGCGAAAAAAGAGGAGGGCGAACGAAGGGGCGCTGCCGCGCTAGAATTCTCGCTCCCCGCCTACGATGGGCCCCTCGACCTCCTGCTCGAACTCATCCGAAAGCACGAAGTCGACATCTTCGACATCCCGATCGCCACCATCACCGACGAATTTCTGCAGTTCATGCAGACGATGGAGTTCCTCGACCTCGGCCTCGGCGGCGAGTGGCTCGAGATGGCCGCGATGCTCGTCTACATCAAGTCGAAGATGCTCCTCCCCAAGCCGAAGGTCGAGGAGGACGACGAGGGCCCCGACCCGCGCGAAGAGCTCGTTCGTCGACTTCTGGAGTATCAGAAGTACAAAGCCGCCGCCGGCGCGCTCGACGAGCGCCCCATGCTCACGCGCGACGTCTTCACCCATGCCCCGCGGGCCGCGAACTTCCTCGACATGGTGGGCCCCCCGCCGCTCAAGGAAGCGAGCCTCGACGACCTGGTCAAGGCGCTGAAGCGGGTCGTGCAGAAGAGCAAGTCCGATGGCACCTGGGTCTACGAGGTCAACAGCCAGAAGCTCACGCTGCGCTCCGTCATCAACGACATCGCGATGATCCTGAAGGACAAGCCGCGCGTCGAGTTCGACGAGCTCTTCGTCGGTCACGAGCTCTCCAGGCATCGGATCATCACCACCTTCCTCGGCCTCCTCGAAATGACGCGCCTCAAGATGCTGAAGCTCTTCCAGAGCCGACTGCAGGGCGACAAGCTCTTCGTCGAGCGCTCCGTCATCGACATCGTCGAAGTCTGCCTCGAGCTGGAGCTCGAGTCCGAATGAGCGGCGCGAACGACAACTCCCTCGACGAGGAGAGCGGCCCGCAGACCGCGGTGGTCGCGCCCGAAGATCAGAACCCCGTCGAGGACGCCTTCGACGCAGGCGTCGACGACGAAGGCCGCACTGCCGACGAGAACGAGGACCAATTCGACGATGGTGGTGCCGGTGACGTCGGCCTGCGCGCGATGCTCGAGGCGATGTTCTTTGCCGCAGACGAGCCCCTCACGCTGTCCAACTTGCTCACCGCGCTCCCCGAGGTGGGGGAGGGGACCCTGCGGCGGCTCCTCGGTCAGATGGTCCTCGAGTGGACGGGCGACGCCCGTGGGATCCATCTGCAAGAGATCGCCGGGGGATACCAACTGCGCACCAACCCTACGTACCACGAACAGGTGTCGCGGCTCTTCGAGTCGAAACCGACGAAGCTCTCGCGCGCTGCGATGGAGACTCTCGCCATCATCGCCTACCGACAGCCGGTGACGAAGGCGGTCGTCGACGAGATCCGGGGCGTCGACTGCGGTGGCGTCATCCGAAGCCTCACCGATTTCGAGCTCGTCGCCGTTCTCGGCAAAGCAGACGACATCGGGCGCCCGAACCTGTACGGTACGACGCGAAGGTTCCTCGAGTTCTTCGGCCTCGCCAGCTTGACGGACCTCCCGACGCTCGAAGATTTCGAGATCGACGCCCTCGAACTGCTCGGGGAAGACGTCGAACAGCTCCTTACGACCGAAACCGAGGAAGAGAAACATGGCTGAACCGATGCGCCTCCAGAAGTACTTGAGCCGCGCCGGGATCGCCAGCCGCCGCAAGTCAGAGGAGCTCATGCTCGCCGGTCGCGTGGCGGTGAACGGGAAGGCGTGCCGCGAGCTCGGCACCAAGGTCGATCCCGACCGCGATCGCATCGAGGTCGACGGCAAACAGATCTCGCTCCCCCAGAACTTCGTCTACATCCTGCTCAACAAGCCGCGCGGGTACATCACCTCCCTCGACGACGAGAAGGATCGCCCCATCGTCACCGACTTGCTCCCCAAGAACATGCCGCGCATCTGGCCCGTGGGGCGCCTCGACTGGGATTCGGAAGGGCTGCTGCTCATGACCGACGACGGCAATCTGACCCACGCGCTCACCCACCCCAGCCATCACGTGCCGAAGGGCTACGCCGTGAAGGTCAAGGGGCACCTCGAGAAGGACGCCCCGCAGGTCGCGATGATCGCCGAAGGGGTAGAACTCGACCCGGGTGAGCTCACCAAACCGGCGCTCGTCGTCGTTCGCGGTCACACGGACAAGCACACGTGGATCGAGTTCGTCATCGAAGAGGGGAAGAACAGACAGATCCGTCGAATGTGCGAAGCGTGTGGCCTCGACGTGCTCCGCCTCCGCCGGATCGCGATGGGCCCCCTCACGATCGAAGGGGTCGCTCCGGGCGAGTTCCGTTCGCTCGACTCGAACGAAGTCCTTCAGTTGTATTCGGAAGTCGAGCTCCGGCCTCCCGAAGCGGCGAAGCCGACCAAGCGCCAGAAGAAGCGCGAGCGGCAGGATCGAAAGCGACGCGGCGGAAAAAAGTAAAAAGGGTGTTGACGGCCGGGCCGAACAACCCTTATGTTCGCTGACCCTGATGCGGGGTGGAGCAGCCAGGTAGCTCGTCGGGCTCATAACCCGAAGGCCGCAGGTTCGAATCCTGCCCCCGCTACTCAAAAAGGAGTCGCCCATTTCGGCGGCTCCTTTTTTTTGTCTTGGAGCGAATCGCCCGTGTGGATTGTCGACGACAGCAAGGCCGGCCAACTCGAGGTGAGCGAAGGGCCCATGGCGCTGATGGCCGCCTGCCTCGGGTCGTTTGTGAAGTGGGCGTTCTTCGCAGGTCTCGTCGTCGGCGCCTTTGCTGCGATCGAAGTGGTCGGTCGGTCCGCGGTGGATGCCGCCCCGGCGGGGTTTGGTCTCGAGGCCATCGTCGCCATGGCAATTCTGGCCGGCGTCTCGGGCGCGGTGTACCGCGCGATGCGGCGACGAACTTGGACGATCGACACAAACAGCGACGTCATCGCGCTGTCGGTCGGATCGCGCTTTCGGACGCCCCAGGCGATGGCCGTCGATCTCGACGAACTCGAACGGGTGGAGGTTTTGGACAGGCGATGGCTACCGTCGGAGATCACCGCGATCTTCTCCGACGCTCGCGACGTCATGTTCCGTACCGGCTCGGCGGAAGAGCTGGCGGACCTGGAGCGTGTCCTGCGGTCGGCCTTGAAGTCGCGGGGCATCCCCGTGGTACGATTCGAAACAAATCGCGGCTCGAAATCGTTATGACTCGGGTCGGTTGATTCCGCCGTTCGTCGCGCGCCCCACTGGGCGCGGCGAAGGCCCCGACCACTGCCTCCCTCGACGGGCGACGATGAAACGCTGGACCGGCACCCTACTCACCGCACTCGCGCTCTCCGTGGGCGTCCCTCAGGTCGCTTTTGCGCAGGACGACTGGTCCGTCAAAGGCGGGGATGCGCGGCAGCAAGAGATCATCAAACGCTACAAGACGCTGCTGGAGCGTAACCCCGACGAGGGGCTAGCGTTCCGCAAGTTGCTCGAATACGTCGGGAAGGGGAAGGGGCTCGACCGGCTCGTCGCCGAGTACGAAGGGAAGGTCGAGAAATCTCCCGAGAGCGCGACCTACCGGTTGATCCTCGGCCACCTCTTCAAGTCGAAGAACGAGTACGAAAAGGCCCTCGCGCAGTACGAGAAGGCCGTGGAACTCGAACCCGACAGCCCGCGCGTCTGGCTCAGTCGCGGGTCCGTTCACAGCCTCCTCAACCACGGTGCGGAGGCGACCGCCGACTTCGAAAAAGCGCTCTCGCTGGAACGCGACAAGGCCAAGAAGCAGGACATCCTGCGCAAGCTCGCCGACAACGCGTTCGCGCAGCGCGACTGGGAACGCGCCCAGAAATACTACGACGAACTCGTCAACCTCGACCCGCGCAACGAATACCTGCGGATGGAGTACGCCCAGGTCCTCGTCCAGTACAAGCGCTACGACAAGGCGCTGGAGCAGTACGAGAAGCTCCTCGAGCTCGCCGGGCGCGACACGAAGGCCAAAGCGACGACGATGCGGGACATCGGCGATCTCTACGAGAAGATGGGGAAGGACGACCAGGCCGTAGCGACCTACGAAAAAGCGATGAGGCTGATGCGCTCGGGGCACTGGCTGCACACCGAACTCCAACAGCGGATCATCAGCGTCTACCGTCGCACCGATCGCCTCCCCGAGCTGATCGCCGACCTGGAGAAGCAGTGGCGCAGCCCGTCTTACGACCAGGCGATGACGCTCGGGGGGCTCTACGACGAGCTCGGGATGGAGGACAAGGCGCTCGGGATGTTCAAGCGGGCGATCAGCAAGAACCGGCGAGCCACCGATCCCCGCCTCCGGGTCATTCGAATCATGGAGCGGCGCGGTGACGACAAGGCCGTCATCAAGGCCTACAACGACCTCATCGCCGTCGCTCCATCCGATGCGCGCTTTTACTTCGATCTCGTGCGGCTCCACTTCCGGCTCGGCGACCGGAAGGCGGCCGAGCGTCTCTTGTCGCGGATTCAGTCGCGGTTCCGAAACGATCCCGACGTCTACGTGACGCTCGCCGACACGTACATGCGGTTCGAGATGAAGGAGAAAGCGCTCGAGATCTACCAGAAGCTCGTGCGGCTCGACCCGAAGAACGACGCCTACATCCTCGGCCTCGGCGAGTACTACTACCAGAACGGAGAACTGCAGAAGGCGGTCGAGGTGTGGATGCGTTTGCTCGAATCGTCTCTGGAAGAGGCGGAGGCTCACGCCAAGCTCGGTCAGGTGCTCAGCGAACACGGTCTGGTAGACCGCGGCCTGGACCACTTCGAGAAGGCGGTCGAAGTCGCGCCCGACGACCTGAACGTGCGGCGCGGGCTCGCGCTCGCCTACGAACGAGCGCGGAAATGGGACGAATCGGTCGAGACGTGGACCTACATTCTGGAGCGGGCCGACCAACCACTCTCTGCGAACGAAGCGCGCTCGCGGATCATCAACATCTATCAGCGGCGTAACCAGCTCCGCTCGAAGATGCGGGAGTTCGCGAAAGACTTCGGCGGTCCCCAGATGGACGTCCAGGCGGGATTCTTCCTGGCCGAAGCGCACATGAAGATCGTGGAGTACGACGAGGCCGAAGACGTCCTTCAGCGCATCGCGAAACGCGCTCGCGGGGAGACGGCCGACGCGGTGGTGGGGAAGGGCGAGAACATGACCTGGCAGCGGGCGGAGGTGAGTGCGCTGCTCGCGCTCGACAAGCTCTACCGACAGAACAACGAGCTCGAGAACGCGATCGAAGTGTTGCAGCGTCTGGCGGAGCTGATGCCGGCGCGCAGCCGCGAGTACTATCACCAGATCGCCGACCTCTCGTTGAAGCTGTACCAGGACGACCAGGCGGTCCACTACGCCACGCTCGCCGTCCAGATGAGCCCTGACGACGCCGTCGCGCAGGCGCGGCTCGGAGAGGTGTACCAGAAGATGGGGAATCTCGAGGCTGCGGCGTCTCAGTACCGCACCGCGATCGACCTCGATCCCAGAGCGTTCGAGATATCGATGGAGCTCGCCGAGATCCTCATGCAGCTCGGGCAACTGACGGAGGCGGAGAAGCTCTACCGGGAGATCACCAAGAAGGCGAACGATGAGGTTCTGATCTCGACGGCTGCACGCCGGGCGCAGACCCTGGCCGAGATCGACGGCCGCCTCGAAGAGGTGGAAGAAGAGTTCTTCCCGCTCGTCTATCGCACCCCGCCGCGGCCGGTATACGGAAAGGTGATGCTGGAACTCTACGACCGGATGAGCAATCCGTACGTGACGCGCGACCGATTCGGCGTCCGCGTCGTCCGTGCAGACGCGGCCCGGGAGCTCGACGCCATCGGGCAACGTGCGCTTCCGGTGCTCATCGACGCGCTCAGCGCCCAGGACGTGGGCCAGCGGATGCTGGCGGTTCGGCTGCTCGGGGACATGCGGCAAGGGAATGCCGCGCTCCCCCTGAGCCGGATGGTCGACGACCCGAAAGAATCGTTACGAATGCCGGCCGCGATCGCGGTCGCCCAGATTGGGGATCCGCGAGGCGGGGGACCGCTCATTCGCGTCACGAAGGACGACAATCCGGCGATGCGGGAGCTCGCTACCTGGGCGCTCGGAGCGGTGGGGGGGCCGTCCGCTGCCGCGGAGCTCATTCGGATTCTGAACGAGGGGCAAAGTTGGCGTGAGCAGGTGATGGCGGCGATTTCGCTCGGGCGGATCGGCTCTCCCGCTGCGGTCGATGCGCTGATCGCGTACCACGCGAAGCTCGACCCCGCCCGCTACACCGACTCCCTCTCCGTGGCGGTCATCTGGGCGCTGGGGAGAGCTGCCGCTCCACAGGGCGTTCCCGCACTCGCATCGGCGCTGCAGGCGAGCGGCGACCGGGTCGCGACCGTTGCGGCGTGGGGGCTCGCACGGATCGGGAATCGCGCTGCCACCGAAGCGCTCCTGGAAGCGTACTGGTCCGACGACGTCTCGGTTAGGGCCCGCGCCGGCCGCGGGCTCGTCCAGCTCGCCGCGGCGGATAGCGTGCCGAAGATGCGCCCGGTCGACGAGATCCGACGCGAGATTCGGTACATCGACGACCGCAACCCCGACGTGAAAGTCGAAGCGATGCTCGCGGAGTTGGAGCGCGAAAGTGCCATCGTGATGCCGGTCGACGCCACCCCGTTCATCGTCGACAACGCTGACCTGATCGCGAAAGCAGCCGCGAAGCGCCTCGCCGATCCCCAGGGACGTCGGGCCGTCACCGGCGACCTGATCGACGCCGATGGTGAACTCGCACTCGGCGTGCTCACCAGCACCCCGCCCGACGACGCCGCCTCGCGAAAGAAGCGCGACGATGCCGTCCGGGACGTCGTGTCCGGGCTCGAGACGCCGCTGCGTGACGTCGCGAAGTCCGATCGCAGCGACGCCGGTGCACGCGCCGTGGGCCTGCTCGGTGCACTCGGAAACTCGCAGGATTTCGACCTGATTCGCGAGAGGCTCGCCAGCTCCACCGCCGAGCAGAAGCGCCTCGCGGTCTTCGCGCTCCGGCATTTTCCGGCCCGCGAGAGCCAGGGGCTTCTTTTCGAAGCGCTGAACGACGAGGACTATCGCGTGCGCGAAGCGGCAGCGCGGACCATCGGCACCGCGCTACGCGATTCGGGCGACCAGAAGCGGGCGACTCGGGAGCTTGGCGAAGCGCTTCAGGACAAATTTGCCACCGTGCGACTCGCCGCTGTGCGCGCGCTCGGTACGCTGGGGAATGCCGAAGCCGTTCCGGCACTCCTCGCGGCACTCGACGGCGGAAATCTGACGCAGAAGGTTGCCGTGTTGAGGGCGCTCAAGAAAATCGACGACCCTCGAGGACGCCAGGCGCTCGAGCGATATCGCACGGCCACCGATCTACGTCTGCGGGAAGCGGCACGTTGATTTTCCCGGCGTCGTCGGCGTCCCGATGCCACGGAGGTCCGCACCGTAGGCCGGTTTCTCCACCTACCCCCACTCCCGTTTCGCGTTTACTGTGGGTGTAAAAATGGATCTCACGAGAAATTCTGTAAAACCCTTGACCTTCGGTTAGTTAGGTTGCTTTAATCCCTCCCGTTCGGTCGACAATTACGCACATAGGCTCGCGGGGGCGAGTCGCGACCGTCGATCAAACGTAGTGATAACCATGTGGTAAACCGGAGGACACGATGGCAAGGGGTGCAGTAAAGTGGTTCAACAACGCAAAGGGCTTCGGCTTCATCAATGATGGCGTCGAAGAGGAAGACATTTTCGTCCACTACTCCCAGATCCAGGGTGACGGCTTCAAAACGCTGCGCCAGGGCGAGGAGGTCGAGTTCGTGCTCAAGCGCGGACCGAAGGGACTGCACGCCGAGCAGGTGGTGCGCGACGAAGAGTTCAACTGATCTTCCGATCCGCACGCCCACCGCTTCCGGTGGGGTTCAAGCTCGATCAGCACCCGAAAGGGTGCTTTTTTTTTGGGGGTCGTATCCTCCGTCAGATTCGGGACGAGGGGGACGAGGGACGGGCATCTTGGGGCGCCGAATCTGACGGAGGATACGACCCCTCTGACAGTCTCGAGTTCCCTCTCTGCGATGCGCTGCATCGCCTCGCTCGTCCGCATCCCAATCTGCCCACCCCTAGTCCCCCTCACCCTCGAACTCACGCCGGGTCGCACCCTGCCCGGGCCTCGTCCCCCTCACCCTCGAACCTGACGCCGCATCACACCCCAGTTAGGGGGTGTGACTCCCGGGTAAATCCAACGCCGCAGGCGTTCCCACAACGCCGCAGGCGTTCCCACAACGCCGCAGGCGTTCCCACAACGCCGCAGGCGTTCCCACAACGCCGCAGGCGTTCCCACAACGCCGCAGGCGT
>CAYPJU010000037.1:0-11368 GCA_964411125.1 uncultured Bradymonadales bacterium
TCGGTGCCTCCGGTCAGGGACGGCACCATCGCCGTCCCTCCGTTATCGGCAGCGGGCGGCGAGCGTTGCGAAAAAAGTGACGAGCGGGCCGATGGGGCGCTTGAAGCGTGGGTTTGCCGCACCTCGCCGTGCGCCCGACGCGAGCGGGAGCGCCATCGGTGACCGGGGACCAAGCCTCCCTCAGGCGGTCGCCTGTCGACGGTACGAGAGGTACACGTATCCGATGGCGACGAAGTTCGCCGCCGCTGTCAGGTATAGGACCGCATCGGGGAAATGGACGGCCGCGACGGCTGCTACCGAGTACGCGATGACGCCCACCCACGGTGTGAACTGAGAGAGGAGGGCGAGCGCCGCGTACGCGACCATGTAGCTCGCTGCCTCGACGGACAGGGCGGTCAAGAGAGTGGTCTGCGTCTTCCATGCGACGTAGCGAAGCAGCGGCAGAGAGATTGCGAACGCGATGATGATGGTCGCGATGCGGCGATTCGCCTCGTTGGCGAAGAGCGCCTTTCGCAGGAGCGCCACGATCAACGAGAGCCCGATGGCGACCGCGACACCGTGAAAAAAGAAGGTCCGGAGATCCGTTACGATCGACCTATCGACCGTCTGACCGATCAGCGGCATGGCCGTGAGTAGTATCCAGGCGACAAGGGCCCCCCGCGTGCGGTATCGCGCGCCGGCCGTGACGCTCGCTTGCCGTTCCATGGAGCGCAGGCTGGCGAGTTCGGCTTCGCGTCCCTGGAGTTCGGCGCGCAGATTCTCCATGCGTTCGGAGACGCTTGCAGGGGGATCTTTCAGCAGCGAGTAGAGCGGGTCGGCGGCGCTGAGATTGCCGTGTTCCAGTTCGAGATTCAGGAGTCGCAGGATCGCCTTTCGCAACCCGGCTCGTGCGGCGACGTTGTCGTCCCAGACCGCGATGGCATGCTCGAATCCGAACCGGCTCTCTGCGAAGAGCGAGCGAGCCAGCTCGAGATCTTCTTGTCGCGACAACTCCCCGAGTCTTTCCATGGCTCGGTCGCTGAGTTCGATCGACGAACGATGTTCTCGGAACCTTTGGACCGCCTGGCGCATGGCTTCAGCGCTTGGATACCGTTCCCGATGGTTCCGCGCCATCGCCTTCGCGCAGATGGCGGCGAGTTCTTCTGGAACGTCGGCGGGTAGTGGCTCGGGCTGAGACGCGTAGGCGCTGAGCAAGAGCGACTGCACGGAAGGCGCGTCATGAGGCGGCGTGCCGGAGAGGACGTGGTACAGGGTCGACCCGAGGAGGTAGACGTCCGTGCGGGGATCGAGCCGGCCCGGTTCTCCCAGGGTCATTTCGGGGGCCATGTACGCCGGGGTTCCCGCCAGCCCCGTTGCATGTGATACGTGAGGCAGGAAATCCGACTTGCCGTCGTCGGTGGTGACCGCGATTCCCCAATCGAGGACATACACCTCTCCGTGGGCTCCGATCATGACGTTGTCGGGCTTGATGTCTCGGTGGAGGATTCCTTTCGAGTGCGCGAAGTGGATCGCCCGACAGACGTCCTCCAGGACTTGCAGATGCCAGCCGAGGACGTCGTCGGGGATGCCATCCGGGACCCGGGAAGGATCCTCCGTGCACTCTCTCCACGAGACGCCGGCGACCCGCTTCATGACGATCAGGGGCGCTCCGCGCTCGTCTTGATATAGCGCGTAAATGGGGACGATGTTCGGGTGCTCGAGCACTCCGGAGACGAGCGCTTCTTGCAGCAAGCTGCGGTTGGTGGAGTCGGATGCGCGGCCGGGCTGGACCGTCTTCACTGCGACGTCGCGGTGGAGAGCGGCCTGCAGGGCCCGTCGGACAATGCCCATACCGCCTTCGCCGATCGTCTCGCCGAGCTGGAGGCGGTCGCCCTCGCGAACACTATCGAAGATCGGTAGCGCAGCTGCCTGCCGCGCGGGGATCGGCGCGGTGGGATGCTCGAGCCGCACCGTGAAATCCGCGGCGAGAGTGTCGTCCTCCCCCAACGCCAACGTCTCGCAAAGCGCTCGGATCTTGGCGTGGGGGTCCATCCGGCGAGGGTATCGCCTCAGTCGGCGCGCGTCACGATCGTACCGCCGCCGCTACCACACGAATCGACGGCGGAGAGGCTGATGTCATAGCTGCTGATCGTGGGTGCCGGCGACAGTTCCACCGCGATCCATGTGTTCTCCGAGCAGCCGAGACCAGCGGGCCAGCTTCCTTCCAGCGCGGCCGGTTCCCGGTCGCGGGGCTCGACGACAACTTTCACGTTGGCGCCTTCGAAACCGCACGTCTCCGAGTCGGTGAGGTTTTGCACAGGAACGAACATCCACCAGACCGGATCCTCCCGTTGTGGCTCGTCGAAGAAGGCGTCACCCGAGAGCCAGCGAGCTTCGCCGAGCGCTGCGGGGATGCACTGGTCGGGTCGCGTTCCCGCGCTCTCCGTCAGCTCAGTCAGCTCGGGGGCGGAGGTCCCGGACGGGTCGAACTCGGCGACGAAGAGACGCGCGGTCCACTGATCACAGCTCTCGAAAGTCTCGGGTACTTCGCACGGTTCGCAGGGGCGATCGCCGGGGCATGGGGAGCAGACGCTGGTGAGGATGCAGCCGTCGCCGAGCTCCTTGAGTTCGAGCTCCTCGCAGTCGTCGCTGGCTGGCACGCACCCGAGATACCGCGGAGCAAAGCCGCTCAGTGTGCACTCGTTGGTGGCGTCCCATTCGTAGCCGAGGGCCGGCTCGCATTGCACTGCGTCCTCGCATTGCTCCTGGGTTTCGATGATGTCGCAGTCGACCACGGCGTCGTCACAGAACGGTACTTCCGATCGTTGATGGTCACACACGTCTCCTTCCGTCGCGGGCCAGTACGCAGCGTCGGGGATGCAAGTGTTGAAGCGCCAACACGTGCCGTCGACGTCGTATGCGTTTCGAATCTCGGTGTCCTGGCATGCGACGAACTCGAGTTCGCACAGTTTCTTGGACTGGTAGCGGCAGTTCCTCTTCCAATCGTAGACGTAGGCGCCCGGGCAGCCCAACCGCTCGGCTTCGGCCTCGTCGAGCTCTCGGTCGACGTCGTCGGGGTTCGACCCCGGGAGACAGCCGAACAGCAGGATCCCCAGCCCGGCGAGGACGGCGAAATACGAGCGGTCGCGGCGCGCCAGGGTGCGGCCGGTCCACGTTGTTTCGAGGTCATTCTTCGACATAGTTCGTCCATTCGGTGGTGTTGCCGGATTCCGTCGCGATGGAGTTTCCGCAGCCGTCTTCTGCCTTGATCCACGCCGAGTACTCGCCCCGCGCCTCGGCTTCCATTCGGACGCGGACCATGGCGTGGAGGTCGGAGCAATCGGCGACTTCGGCAGGGAAGTATCCGACGCGAAGCTTGAGCCCCATCTGCCCGCCGGTGGCTCCCAGAGTGACGGAGCCGCCACCGATCTGGCAGTCGTCGGGGCCCCCGGGGATGGGAAACAACACGGTCATCTGCGGCTCGAGGGGTGGTGCGTCGGAGAGCCCCTGAGCCCCGAGAAAGACGGGGTCGGGCACCTGCGTCGGCTCGAGGTCGAGGCAGGTTGCAGGGTCGGGGCGGTCGTCGACGAGTTCGATCCGCTCGGTGATCACGTCGCCGACGACCCGGACGAGGGCGAAGTCGGCAACCCATGCGTTGCACTCCGGCAGATCATCGAGGCCGGGGCACGGTTCGCAGTCGCTGCACGATTCGGCGCACGAGTCGGTCACGACGCACTCGCCGTCGATTCGCACCGCCTGCGGCTCGCCGGGTTCGCATGCGTCTTCGGGTTCGCAGCCGAGATACTCGGCCTGGGACGTCCAGCAACCGAGCGTTTCGTCGACACGGGTCTGTGCGTAGATCGAGCGGCAGTCAGGCCGTGCATCGCACTGAGCACGTCCGAGGCCGTCGCATTCGATGTCGATCTCCGGGCAGAAAGGCTTCTCGTCGTTGGAGCTGCAGCGGTCGAAGCTCGGGGTGAACCCCTCGGGGGGACACGTCTCGAAGTGCCAGCAGTTGCCGGTGGCGTCTTCGATGGCGCTCTCTCGAGCGACGAGGCAGACGTCCGATTTTTCCTCCAACCCGCACAGGGTCTGCCAGTCGTAGCGACAATCGCGTTCGGGGTCGTACCGGAATGCCCGGTAGGCTCCCTCGCAATCGGCGTCCCCATTGTTGGGTTCGATGCCGTTGTTGGGGTCGACGGTGGGGTTGGGACGCGCAGGAGGTTCCGGCTTGGTGCGGACTTCCTGACGTCCGCATCCAAGGGATAGCAACGCAACGACGAGGATCAGTCGCATCGGGGTTCCGGGGTCGGGGGTATCTCCGAGACGCCCAGTTTTCCCAATTCTTCAAACACAACACAAGCGCAGGCGTCCGGCGCAGCGATGGTGGGGGGAACGAAGCGTCTAGAACTGCAGCGTGTAATCTGCTTTCTCGAGATACTCCGCTTCTTCCTCCAGGTCGGCTCGAGTCAACGGGTTTCGCTGCAGACCGTCGTCGACGAACTCGAATCGGATGGTGCGGTCGTCAGGCGCCTCGACGCGGAAGGCAGGGACGTCCTCGGGATCTCGGCTCCGGTTCAGCAGGATGCCGAGCCGCAGCAGGATAGCGAGGCGCGGGATGTGGTCGCGTAGCGGTTCGGCGATGTTCTCGAAGCGGTGGGGCTTGAACTTTCGCCGCTGCGAGCGGACGAGCGCCCACAGGATCTGTTGGTCCTGGCGGCTGAAGCCGGTCAGGTCGGAGTTTTCGACGAGATACGAGCCGTGCTTGTGGTACTTCGAGTGCGAGATCGCGAGTCCGATTTCGTGGATTCGCGCGGCCCACCGGAGCATCGCGTCATCGATCGGTTCGTCGAGGCCCCAGGTCCCGCGGACCGAACCGAGCAGCTCCAGGGCGGTTTGCTCGACCAGGCGCGCGTGTTTCTCGTCGACGTTGTACTTGCCCGCCAGCGCGCGGATCGTCTCCTCTCGGACGTCGTGGTTGTGAATTCGCCCGAGGAGGTCGTAGAGCGCGCCTTCGCGGAGTGCGCCGTCGCTCGCGATCATCGAGCGAATTCCCAGGCTCTTGAACGCGCCGATCAGGATGGCGAGCCCGCCGATGAAGACCGGCCGTCGACGGTCGCTGAGCCCGGGTAGGTCAAGCCCGTCGATCGACCCCTTCTCGATGGCGAGGTTGCGGACTTCCTTCATGCCATCGAGCGTGATCTCTTCGGCTGGCGCGAGCCCCAGCGCGACGACGATGTCCCGAACGGCCTTGATCGTCCCCGAGGCTCCGATCGCGACGTCCCAGCCGAGCTCACGCAGATCGCCGGCAGACGGCTGCAGCTCTTGTCGCGCGGCGATCTCGGCCTTCTTGAACCGATCTTTGGTGATCTTTCCGTCGCCGAAGAACCTCTTACTGTAGCTAACGCAGCCCATGTACTTGGACTCTCGCAGCTCGGGCTCGAAGCCGCGGCCGACGATGAATTCCGTCGAACCCCCGCCGATATCGATGACGAGGCGCCGATCGGTGAGTTGTTCGACGCTGTGTGCCACGCCGAGATAGATGAGGCGGGCTTCCTCGGCGCCCGCCACGATCTCGACGGGGTGGCCGATCGCCCTCTCGACTTCCTTGAGAAAAACCCGCGAGTTCTTGGCCTGACGCAGCGTGTTGGTGCCGATGACGCGGACCGCTCCCCGAGGAAGTGGCCGCAGTCGTTCGCCGAACCGCCCCAGGGCCTCGAGCGCACGCTCCCTCGACGCCTGATCGAGTTCGTTTTGGTCGTCGAGGCCTGCGGCGAGCCGCACCATCTCCTTGATTTTGTCGATGATCTGGAGCTCGTCCCCGACGAGCCGCGCGATGATCATGTGGAAGCTGTTCGACCCGAGGTCGACGGCAGCGATTGTTTCGTGTTCAGCCATCGAGCCTCTTCGCCATGTGCGTCCAGAGCGCCGCGAGGATCACGACGCCCACGGCCAGGGGAGCTGCGAGCTCGGACAGTGCGGGTTCGGACTGCTCGATTCCGTCTGCCAGCATCGGTGTCAGGACACCATTGAACGCGTTCATCACTCCGTGCGCGAAAATGGCGGGCCAGAGGCTACGCGTCAACAGAGTAATGTGCGCGAAGAACGCCCCGACGACCGCCAGCGCGACGAAGCCGAAGGGGTTGAAGTGGAGCAGCGAGAAGAGAGCTCCGTTCAACACGCAGAGCGCGACGGTCGAGATTTTCTCTGTGCGGTGCGCTTCGAGAATGGTGCCGCGGAAGAGGAACTCTTCGCAGATCGGAGCGACCACGCAGATCGCCGCGATTCCTGCCGCGGCGAGGATTGGGTCTTCGGGGCGCAGGAGCTGTTCGACCATCCGTTCGTACTGCTCGGCGAACTCTTTCATCCCTGGAATGAGTTCGATGAAGACCGCAGTGAGGAGGTTCGCGACCCCTCCGAGCACCGCTGCGGCCACGGCCAGATAGGCGAACCATTTCCACGAAAGTCCCGGGCGTCGAAGCGACGGGTAGTCGAGTCGCACGAACCGGCGGAAGACGAGCGCTGGCGCGAGGATGACGACGAATTGGCTGAGAATGAGGCCCCACTGCAGGTGGAGCGACTGGAGCCAGGTCCCTCCCGAGAGCATCCCCACTACCACCAACAAGAAGAGGGCGTACCCCTTCCCGACGGCGGAGCGTTCGTCGCTCACGACGGCCAACAGTAGGAGCCCCCGAAGAAGCTCGCCACGCACGAGTACCCGCTGCGGCAGTCGGTCGAATCCTGGCAGGGCGCCGAGCAGTTGCCTGCGGCCAGGAGGTCGCAGACGTCGTCGGGGTGGGGACAAGTGCCGAAGGTCGCGAGGCAGTCGGATGTACACATTCCCTGCGGAAAACTCACGGGGGTGCCGCCGGCGGCGCCGATCGTCGACTGCGACTCGCATGTGTACGCCATGGGGCAGTCGGCGTCGCTGTTGCACGCTGCGCCTGCGCCGTTGCCGGCGTCGGGCGGCGCGGGGAGGCATGTGTCGTCGGTTCCGTCGCCGTCCCAGTCGTCGCAGACGTAACCCGTACGGCAGTCGCCGTCGGTCGTGCAGGGGTCGAGGCAGACGTACTCCTGCTGCGAGGTCTCGCGGCATGCGCCGCTCAAGACGCAGACCTGCAGTGTACTGCAATCGTCGATGCAGTATCCGTTCGGCCATTCAGGGTCTTGCAGGCATTCGGGAAAGAGGCCGTCGCAGTCGCTGTCGACGCTGCACGGGCCGCCGACCGGCTGTTTGGGCGTGTTGCTGACGCAACGGTTCTGGCTGCAGGTCTCGTTGTTTCCACAGGTGTTTGGGCAGGTCACCGTCGTGCCACACCCGTCCTGCACGGTTCCGCACTCGGCTCCCGCCGAGGCGCACGAGGTCGTCGGCGTGCAGGGGCAATCGTCGTCGTTCGCATAGGTGCATCCGGCCGGACAGCAGCCGTCGCCGTTCGTGCACTCGGTCTTCGGGGTGTAGCGGCATTGGGCGTCGCACGTCGAGGGGGAGCCGGTGAGTTGGTCGGTCGTGCACGCGTCCCCGTCGTTGCAGTTCGCCGGGCAGGCTCCGTCGCAGAGCTCGCCGGGATCGAGGATTCCATCGCCGCAGGTCGGAGTTCGCATGCAGTCGTCGTCGTTGGCGTCGGTGCAGCCCATGGGACAGCAGCCGTCGCCGCTCACGCATACGGTCACCGGATCGAAGCGGCATGCTGCGTCACAGGTGTCCGGCGAGCCGACGAGCACGTCGGAAGTGCAGGCGACGCCGTCGGAGCACGTCGTCGGGCAGTCGCCGTCGCAGGTCTCGGGACCGTCGACGACGCCATCCCCACATTCGTTGGCGCAGTCGTCGTCGTTGGCGCGGTCGCACCCGGGGGGACAACAGCCGTCGCCGTTGGAACAGGCGAGTGGCGCCACCTCACAGGCCGCGGTGCAGGCGGCACCGACGAGGGTGGCCGTCGAGCAAGCGGGCGCGGAACACGAAGTGGGGCAGGCCCCGTCGCCGCTCGCGATTCCGGTGTCGCAGAGCTCGCCGGGGTCGACGGTGCCGTCGCCGCAGGCGCTGCCGTTCGTTACGCCGTTGTTCGTCGCCACGCCGTTGTTCGTGGCGCCGTTGTTTGAGTTCGCTCCGTTGTTGGAGTTCGCTCCGTTGTTGGAACTCGCCCCGTTGTTGGAGCTCGCCCCGTTGTTTTCGCCACCGTTCCCCACCGGCTCGCGTTTTCCGTCGACATTGCTTCCGCACGCCGCGACGAGAGCGGCGAATGCGAGCATGCAGAGAGAGCGTGTGTTCATCGTCCTGTCCGTTTCAGCCTTCGATGCGTCGCGAAAACTACCGATCCCGGCCTTCTTTCTCCACTGAAAGTTCCTGAACGCTGCGACCCGTGTCGGACTTTCTCGCCTTTTTTCGCAACGCTACGGGTGAGTGGCCGAAAACGTAAGGGACAGCAATCCTTCTCCGGGTTCTGCGGCGCCTCGAACCCGGAGGAGGGGGACCCACCTCACCTGCTGACCGCGCCGAACGCGGAACGGCCGAGGTGCGTCCCTGGCGCTGGCGGGGGGCTCGTCGTGGAGCCCGAGCGTAGCGAGGTGGAGGGCTAATCGTGCGTGCGGGGGAGGGCGCATTGCGTGGAATTTGCACCGCACGATCTCTTGATCGCCCGTCTGCGTCGACGTAGGGAAGGGGCATGAATCACTTCCGCACGTTCTCGCTCGCCCCGCTCGTCGCCCTGGTCGCTCTCGGGTGCTCCCAGCCGACGGGTTCCAACGACTCCCTCGACGCCTCGAGCGGCGACGCCTCCATCGGCGCCGACATGGCGGCAACCTTCCCGGATCAGGGACGCGACGCCACGGTGTCGGTCGACCAGGACGGAGCGGGAGATGCCGACGTCGCCCTTCCGGTCGACGCGGCAGACGCGTCGTTGGTCGACATGGGTCCCGAGACGCTGCCGGCCGAAGACTACTGCGAGCTCTCCGTCGAGATGTTCTGCAGCTACTACATGCGCTGCGGACGGATGGCGGCCGACACGATGGAGGAATGCCGCGCGACCTTTCTCGAGTCGTGCAACGAGATCTACGAGCCGCGGTACGCGAGTTACGTGGAGCGCGGGATGCTCGAGCTGTCGCGGGACGGGATGCAGGCTTGCGAGGCCCACCTGGCCGACGTCGCCTGCGAGCTGCAGGTGTTCGACCTCGATCTAGGATGCTCGGACATGTGGCAGGGGCAGGTTCCTCGAGGAGGAGCGTGCGCACCCGGTATCGGCAGTTTCGTGTGCGGCTCCGCCGACGTCTGCACGCTCGACCTCGACTTCTGCGGGACCTGCAAACCAGCCGCCCGGGTGGGTGAGGCGTGTGGAGGAGAGGTCCGGTGCGAGGATCTGGCGAGCTGTCGAGACGAGGTTTGCGTCGCCCGCGGGCAACACGGAGACGCATGTGACGACGCTTCGCCGTGCCGTGTCGGGGCCAACTGCCAGGGCGGCGTCTGCCGCAGCTACGACATCGTCGGGGTCGGCGAGCAGTGCGACCAGGCCCGCCGGTGCCAGTACAAGGCGGAGTGCCGCGGCGGGGTCTGCGTAGAGAGCGCGCTTCTCGGTGAACCCTGCATCGACCGAGGTTGCGCTTCGGGTTGGTGTGACGACGGTGTCTGCGCGGCGTTCGGAGCGGGCGGTGCAGCGTGTGATTCGCCGATGCAATGCCGTTCGCTGCAGTGTGAGGGCGGGGCCTGTGCCCCCGTCGAGCGCGCCTGCTTCGAGTGATTCGGCAGCTCGTCAGCGTCAGATCTCGGCAGCGGGGGCGAATTCCTTCCATTTGGCCTTTGGGTGGAAACCCGGCAGAATGGGGCGAATCGATGATTGCTGAGGTCTCCATGAAACGTTTTTGTATCGGTCTTCTCGTCTGTGCCCTCGCCGCCGCCTGCGGCGATGGCACGAGCTCCACGACCCCGGCGAACAACGGCTCCAACGGCGCCAACAACGGGTCCAACGGCGGCCCTAACAACGGGACGTCCCAGCAGGGGACGAACAACGGAACGATGGCGCCCGACCTCGATGGTGACGGGCTCTCCGATGCCGACGAGCTGGCGCGCGGGACCGACCCCGCCAAACCGGACAGCGACGGTGACGGGTTGAGCGACGGCGAGGAGGTGGCGCTGGGGACGGACCCGCTCAGCACCGATTCCGACGGAGACGATCAGCTCGACGGCAGCGAGGTCCTGACCGGTTCGGATCCGACGGTGGCGGACGAAGCTTGTGGGCTCGAGCGCTACACGGCCAGCCTGGAGGAGAAGCCGGTCGACATCATCTTCGTGATCGACAACTCCGGCTCGATGACCGCCGAGATTCAGGGGGTCGAGACCAACGTCAACGTGAACTTCGCCGACATCATTCGCCAGAGCGGCCTCGATTTCCGTGTGATCCTGATCGCCCAGCACGGCAACTACCAGGATCAGAATGTCTGCATCAGCGAGCCGCTCTCCGGAACGAACTGCTCTCCTGTTCCCGGCCAGCCGGTCAACACGTCGAACTTCTTCCACTACGATCTCGGGATCGGCAGCAGCAATTCGTTCCAGCGAATCCTCGAGAGCTGGGACGCGCCCGACCGTCACGGTTTCGCGCCGGACGGCTGGCGCGGTTGGCTGCGCGACGGCGCATTCAAAGTGTTCGTCGAGATCACCGACGACGCGCCTCGCGGAGACCTCCCCAACGGCGGGGAGGCGACGGCGGAGAACTTCGAGCTCGCCCTCTTCGGCTTGCAGCCGTCGCACTTCGGCACGGCGGCGAAACGGAACTATCTCTGGCACTCGATCATCGGGCTGCGAGGCAACAATGGACAGGCCTGGCTGCCGGCCGATCCGATCGTGACCGACGAGTGTCCGACGGGCGTGCGCCCCGCCGAGGAGTACCAGAAGCTCAGCATCGCCACCGGCGGTCTGCGCTACCCGGTGTGCGACATCGCCTCGTACGACGCCGTGTTCAACGAGATCGCGCAGGGGATCATCGAGCAGAGCCGGATCGGCTGCGAGCTCGAACTTCCGGAGGCCTCCGACGGCACCGAGATCGATACGGCCACGCTGGTGCTGGAGTGGACCCCGACGCCGGCAGAACCGACGCGCTCCGTGCCGAAGGTCGAACAGGTCGCCTGCGCTGCGGGCGCGGCGTTCTACGTCCGGAACGACGACACGGTCGTGCTCTGCCCGACCTTCTGCGACGAAGTCTCGAACTCGACCGAGGGACGGCTGTCGATCCTGGCGGGTTGCCGCAGCGGCGAGGAATGCGTACCGACCTCCGCCGTGGAGTCGATCTGCGACGACGGCATCGACAACGATTGCGACGGGGCGATCGACCGCGAAGAGATCGAATGTATCCAGTAGCGAATGCACGGAGTGTCGCCATGCCTGCAGCCTGTAGCCTGTAGCCTG
>CAYPJU010000037.1:11468-45520 GCA_964411125.1 uncultured Bradymonadales bacterium
CCAGTAGCGAATGCACGGAGTGTCGCCATGCCTGCAGCCTGTAGCCTGTAGCCTGTAGCCTGCAGCCTGCAGCCTGCAGCCTCACCTGGTGCATGACTTTCCGCTCGCGATTCCGCGTTCAGATTCACGTCGCTGGTTGGCATGAAACTGGACGACGAAAATGCTGAAGAAACTCCTCTCCGCAGGCGAACTCGGGGATCTCCGGGCGCTGCTCTCTCCCGCGTTTTTCGATGTGATGTCGGCCCGTGACATCGCCAAAGTCGGCAAGACGCTCGTGAGGAACTACCGGGACGACGAGCGTTTCGAGGCGCTCCGCGCCGACGTCGATCGCCTGCTTCGCGAAGAAGGGGTGGACCTGCATCTGGTCGAGCAGGTGGAGGGAGCGCCGCAGAACCCGGAAGCAGTGTTGGACCTCTACTTTCTTCAACTGTTCGAGCGGCCGGTCGCGCTGCTCGATCTGCGCCACGAGCGGTTCGGGCAGAACTCGACGGAGATGACGTGGGATCCGGTCCCGGCCTACTACGAGTGGGATCCGGAGTTCATCGCCGCGCTGCGAGACGTTTACAGGTCCTACTATTCAGGCGACGACGATCGCTTCGAGGCGGCGGTCGAACGACTCGGGCTGCGCGGTATGTCCGACGTCTTCCGCCAGCACTTCGGCGGCGGCGATCAGTCGGCCGTGGCGTTCGAGCTCGCCGGGTTCACCGAGACGTTCCGCACGATCCTCGAACGCTGCGAAAAGGAGGGGATTGCGCTGCATCGTGATTTCGGTCCGCTCGGTATCTACCTGGCCTCGCTCTACGAGCACTTGGAGGAGGCGGGCGGCACCTATGACGTGCGGGCGGCCGCGACTCGGGCGATGTCGACCTGACCGTCGGAACCGTGAGCAGTCCCGCCTCTCGCCCGAGCGCACACCTCCGTGCTAACTCTCGATGGCACCCCATTGCGAGACGCGGCGATGACCGACACCCCGTACGAATCCGACCTCGAGTATCTGGAGGAAGAGCTCCAGTGGATCGAGCTGCGCTGCAAGCGCATCATCCTGAAGCGCGTGATCAAAGACATGTCGGCCGACGAGGAGCCGGGCATGTTCTACCACGAGAACTACTACGGTCCGCTCGACGACTCCGTGGAAGCGCTGATCGCCCGGCGCGACCGGCTCGAGAAGCAAGAGCGCAAGATGCGCATGCGGATCGATTCTCGGCTCAGCATCAGCCGGGAGGCGGGTGTGATGGTCGCCGTCGATCGTCTCGTCGACCTCTATGACCTCACGGACTTCGATCGCACGGTGCTGCTGCTCGCCGCATCGGTCACCTTCTCGCGGCGTTTCGTGCAGCTCTTCGGCCGCATCTGGAACGGGTACGAAGCGCTGATCGTCGAGACGGTCTTCAGTTTCTGCGAGCTTTCGTTCGCGGAGCGAATCGAGCACCTGAAGCTCTTCAGCCATCAGGGCAAACTGTTCCATCACGAGCTCGTTTCGGTGAACTTCGGGGCGCGGATCCAGTCGCCGCCGGATCTACTGGACGCGCAACTGCGGATTTCGAACCGGACGTTCGATTACATCGTCGGTGACGACCACTTCATGGACGAGTTCATGGAGTTCTCTTCCGTCGAGGAGCCGCGTGCCCGCTTCGAGCAGGTCGTGCTCGACCCGCGGGACAAGGACCGGATCAAGTCGGTCGTCGAACGTCACGACCTCTACCTCGCCAAGCGCGCGGAGTGGGGCTTCGACGACATCATCGCCTACGGCAAGGGGATCTTGATGCTCTTCTACGGCAAGCCGGGGACGGGCAAAACGATGACCGCGCACGCCGTCGCGGCAGAACTCGACATGAAGATTCTCAACGTCGACATCCCGACGTTCGTGAACCACTTCGACGCGCAGCGCTTCTTGCCGGCGCTCTTTCGCGAGGCTCGTATGCAGAATGCGATCTTGTTCTTCGACGAGTGCGAGGCGCTCTTCGCCGCCCGGTCGCAAGGCAATCCGTTGATGACGCTGCTCTTGACGGAGATCGAACGTTTCGAGGGTGTCGCGATCCTCGCGACGAACCTACCGCAGCAGCTCGACGACGCGCTCGATCGCCGCATCCTGGTGCGGGTGGAGTTTCCCGAACCCGACGTCGAGGCGCGGGCGGCCATCTGGAAGAAGCACCTGCCCGAGGCGGCGCCCATTGCGGACGATGTCGACGTCGCGGTGCTCGCGGAGCGTTACGAACTGACCGGTGGCTACATCAAGAACGCCGTCTTGATGGCTGTGGCAGAGGCAATCCATCGCGGCGGGCCGCAAGAGGAGATGCAGATCACGATGGCTGCGCTCGACCAGGCCGCCGCGGACCAGACGGTCCGCGTCCGTTCGATCGACGACAGCGAAGCGGAGGGATGAGCTTGCCGGGTGTTTCAGCACCTTTCAGTTGAACCACGGGACAGGCTCCGGCACGTTGGGGCCCGGCTAGGAGTTGGTTTTCCAAATGGTGAATGAAATGAGCAGATACGGTTTCCAATGGGGAGTTCTGGTGGGGGCGGCAGTCCTCGTAGCCGCCGGATGTGGCAACTCCGTCGACAAGAAGCGCGACTCGCCGGTCAACAACGCTACCAACAACGGCTCGACCAACGCGGGGGGATCGAACAACGGCGCAACGAATAACGGTGCGACGAACAACGGCGCAACGAATAACGGTGCGACGAACAACGGCGCGACGAACAACGGCGCGACGAACAACGGTCCGACGAACAACGGCGGGACGAACAACGGCGGGACGAACAACGGCGGGACGAACAACGGCGGAGGTTGCTTCGTCGACGCCGACGGCGACGGCTACGGGGATGCACAGTTCGATGGCGATTGTTCGGGGGATGGCTACGCGTCGCGCGGCGGCGACTGCGATGACTCGGACAGGTCGATCAGCCCGGGAGAGACGGCAGACGCGTGCGATGGCATCGATCGCGACTGTTCGGGCGCGTGGGCGCCGAGCGTTCCCACTGTCTGCACTTCCATCCAGATCGCGCTCGACCAGGCCGCGGCGGCGGACTTCGACGGCGTCGTAGAGGTGGGGCCGGGGACGTACCGTGAAGCCATCGTGTTTCCCGGTACCGGGCTGACCCTGCGTGGCGCCGGTGCCGGGTCCACCACGATCGACGGAACTGGCAAGGGTACCTCTACCGTGACCTTCCCGCCCGGCTCGGCAGACGGGTTCGAGGGTTTCACGGTCACCGGTGGAGAAGGGACCACGCAATCCGAAGAAGAGGCCTGTCAGGGAGGGGGTATCTTCGCGAACGACAGCAGTCCCACTCTCCGAAACCTGATCGTCGAGGGGAACGAAGCTTACTGTGGAGGAGTGTTCGACGCCTACGGCGGAGGCATCAGCCTCTTCTTGTCGAACGCGGTGGTGGAAAATGTCGTGGTCCGCGACAACTACTCTGCGCGTGCGGGTGGCGGTATCGCCACCTTCAATGCGAGCCCCACTCTCCGTTGGCTACGCGTCTACTCGAACGAGGCGGATCTCGATGGTGGGGGGCTGCACGTCTACGGTGGCAACCCCGTGCTGACCAACTCGGCGTTCGTGGACAATCTGTCGGGAGTCGGGGGTGGGGTTCACGTCCAGTCGACCGCCGTCGCGTTCCAGAACCTTCATCTGTCGAACAACGACGCGTACGACGGATCGGCGTTCGCGTGCCGAAGCTGCACGGGGTCTCTTCGCTCGACCAACTTCGCCTACAACGAGGGGGGAGGCAGGGTAGTGGAGACGAGAGGAACCTCTTCCCTGACGATAAGCTACAGTAACTTCTATCAGAACGATGACGTCACTCTCGGGGTCGACGTCGTGCAGCAGGGTAACATCTCGGTGGCGCCTGCTCTCACGTCGACGGCCGGTGACGTGGCGACGTGGGACCTGACTCCCTTGCCGAATTCGGGGTTGATCGACGCCGGAGACCCGACCGCGCGAGACCCGGACCAATCGCGAGCCGACATCGGAGCCCACGGCGGGCCGGACGGCGATTGGCCCGCGGCACCGTGAGTTCGAGGGGCGGTTCGCTGGTCCGTCGCCGCACAACCTGCCACAATCCCCGCCCACTTCACGGGTGTTCCCATGCGCAAACTCTTCACGATCATCCTCCTCGGCTTTCTCGCCTCATGTTCGGGGCCCGAATCGTCGGGGTCCGACGCGGGGCCCCTCGACATGTCGACCTCGGTGGACCTCGGGGGTATGGACACCGGTCGTTCGGACGTCGGCTCGGAAGATACTGGAGACGGCCCTCCCGATCTCGGTCGTCTCGATGCGGGTAGGCTGGACGTCGGCGCGGAGGACTCCGGGGCGGGCGATCTCGGAGCGCCGGCCGGTCGCCTCGGGACGATCAGCGGAGACTGCGGCGTCCTCGACGACGAGCTGGTCAGTATGCAGCCCGACTACTTTGCGTCTGCGATCGACTTTGCGATGGATCCATACGACGACGCCGACCTGGAGCGTCTGAGCGCAGGCGGACAAGAGATTGTGGCCGACGGTAACGCGGGAGGGAGCTCTCTGCTGTCCGAAGTCTTCGCCTTCGAAGTACTCCAACGCTGCGAGGGGGCGGTGTTGCTCAAGACTGAGACCGAAGTGCTCTACACCGACCCCTCTGGAAAACTCACCGACCTCCTGGTGGAGATCGACGGGGTGAAGATCGGCGTGAGCGTCACGCGCGCCGTCGGGTTTCCGCGAGAGGACCCCTACACCGAACAGCAGGCGACCGACCTCTTGACCGACAAGCTTCTGGACGTTCAGGCGAGCTCGACAAACGTGGCCGAGGCCGACCGTTGGGAGAAGCAGATTCTCCACGTCCTGGCTTACGCGCCGGAACATGGCGAGTCGCTCAGGACGGCCTACGCCGCGCTCGGGAGCGACGTGAAGTCCGATACGGTCGTGTGGGTCACCGTCACCGACGGCGACGACATGTTTTTGTACTGAGCGGGGCTCGTTCCGGGGACCTCCGCTCCGCTCGGTGCGTCAGATGCACTGAGCGGTAGGGGCGGCCTGCGCGTGAGGACAGTGCGTGTTCGGGTTCGCGGTGTCGGAGACGTCCGCGGCAGCTCCGAGGTGGTAAAGTCGGCAGGCGAGCGAATCTCCCGACGTGTCGCCGGGGGTTCCGGGGGCGAACGTTGCGCACTGGGTGAAGCAATCCTCTGCGTCGTCGTACGCCGTGACGTTCGCGTTGAAGTTGCAGGTCCACATCCACCCGTGACAGTACTGCTCACAGTCGGTGGCGGGGGCTGCGGCTCGCGTCAGCGTGAATGTCGTGGTCGTCGCTTTGCTGCGAATCCGCAGCGTGGTGCCGTCCGTCTCGAAATCCCAGTCCTCGGTCTCTTGCGAGTAGCCGTCCGCGGTCTTTTCGAGCCAGGTCTCCGTGAACGTTCCGTCGGCGGAGTCGCTCAGTTCGCTGTGCAAACCAAAGCCGAAATTTCCGGTGAGTCCGCACAGGCAGTCGCCGACGGTGGGTGGTTCGTCGGCGCAGTTCGCGACGACGTCGGGAGCCGACGCCTCCATCAGGTTCGCGACTCCGTCGCAAGTGCCGCCCCCGAGATCGTTCGTGCACGTCGCCGGTACGTAGATTTGAGCCGCCCAATCGCCTTCGAAGCGGCCGACGGCCGTGTTGTCGTCACGCACGTGGAGAGGCCCGGAGAGGTTCATGACCTCGTAGGACGTCAGCACCCCGGTGGGGCAAAGTTCCTCGAGCAGCTCGAACTGATTCACTCCCCAGCAGGCGGCGTCCGCCTCCCACGTGCCGACGAGGTCCGCCACACTTCCGGCGGGCGTCAGATCATCGGGGCAGGTGAAGTCGTGCGCCGTGTACGTGTTGGTTCCGGTCGTGTTGTTGCCCGCCGTGCCGTTCGAGTTGTTGTTGCTCCCGGTGCCATTGTTCGTCGCGTTGTTGGTGTCGGTGCCGTTCGTGCCGTTCGAGGTCCCGTTGTTGGTCGCGCCGTTGTTGGTCGCGCCGTTGTTGGTGGCGCCGTTGTTGGTGGCGCCCCCACCGTTGTTGCCTCCGCAGGCAGTCGCGAGAGAAGCTGCGGCGATGGCGGACATGACTCGTACTTTGATGTTCATCTCGTGCTCCGTGGCCGAACGACGGTTTGTCGAGGGGGTGGAGGACGAGCCCCCCGGCCTCGTCCTCCAAAGGTTGAATAGAATGGAGCCACACTAGGAGAAGAACGAATTGCTTCAGAGGAAAGAAACCGGAAAGAAACTCTGAGCGGCCGAAAGTCCGCTCTCTCCCCTCATTGCGCGGGGGGCTCGCCGTCGAACGAAGCTCGCGTCGCCTGCCAGCCGCTCACGATGAAGTGGGGCCCGAGGCTGTCGGTGACGAACCGGATGGCGAGCTCCAAGAAGTCGTCGTCGAACGTCGCGACCAGGGGGCTGAGGTCGAGCAGAAGAGCGAGCTCGATACCGGTGGCCGCGTGCAGGAGCGGTTGGGGTGTCATCGCCGGAAGCGGGGTCAGGGCCGTGGACCCGGCGCTGAGGCGATTGGGATGCTGGCCCAGAGAGTTTTCGCTCTGCCAGAAGTGGATCGCGTTACCCATCCTCCAGACGGCGGCGGGAGCTCGCTCGGCCGGCATCGTTTGAATGACTTCGCGCCACGTCTCGATGGCCCGGTCCGCCAACGCGGCGGGGCTGTGTTCGTCGAGTCGAATCCCCGCGGCCGCCGCGTGGCTCCACAACATCGGACGCAAGAGCGGGTCTCGTTCCCCCGTCGATTCCAACAGCGGGCGAACCGACGCCTGGACTGCGGCTGCCGAGCCGTCGCGACCCAGCTTCCACCGGACCGTGGCGAGGTTCGCCTCCATCACGCATCGCGGCCAATCGGCCCCGGCTTCGGCGCACATGTGCAGAGCCGAGTCGAGCCGAGCTTCGGCCTCGGCCCATCCACCGCTGCCGACCGGTGACCGAGTGAGCGCAGCGACCATCTCGTTGTGGAGCACCGCGAGGGTCACTTCCCCGAGTCGATGTCTGGAGGCAAGCTCGAGTGCGCGTTCGAGCTGGGCGACGGCCTGGTCGTGGCGTTGCAAGGTCGTGAGGGACCTCGCGTGACAGACGTGCGCCGAGACGCTCGCGCGCGCGGACTCCGCGTCACATGGAAGCTCGCAGGCGCGTTCGAGCCAACGCAAGCCGGGAACCATTCCGTTCGGGCCGAACGCGGACCACACTCCCGCCATCGTGAGGAGCCGAAGCTCTTCGGTTCTGTTCTCACGCTTGCGCGCTTCGACAATCCCGGCGCCCACCCACGCACCAAAATCTTCGATCCAACTCGGCCCGGAGAGGGGCTCGAGCGCGATCAGCAATCGAGACAGACCGGCGCCGTCGCCCGAGGTCGCCGGATCCGGCAGCCCATCGGGACATTCCGGCAGTTCCGTCAACCGAGGGAGGTCCCCGTGCGCGAAGTCCACGGCCCGGCGCCACAGACCGCGACGTCTCGCGAACTCCTCGGCGAGCCGCAATTCCCGGCTCGCGCGGGCCGCCGTCTCGGTCGCGAAGTCGATCACCCGGACGCCGACATTCTCATCGACGTCGACCGCCCCCGTCGCGAGCGCCTGGGCGACGTGGGTCTCCAGCTGCGCCTCGACTGGTTTTCCGCCATCATCGAGCGGTGCCGAAAGTCGGATCTGGTATGCGCTGGCGAGCTCGGAGAGATACCGTCGTGCCTCCGTCTCGCCGCAGTCGATCGCCGCGGCAGCCCAACCGGGAGGGATAGGTTCGGTTCCGAAGCACTGCAGCCTCTGAAGCGCCTCGCGGGCCGGCGGGGACAGAACGCTGCCCAGGGCCGTGGTCGTCGCCAACCCCCGAGTACCATGGTCGTGGTCCGGACACGCAGCCGGGGTCTCCGTCAGACGGGTTGCACAATCGTCGAGTCGCAGGAAGACTTCGGAGGCCAGAAGATGCCCGGCGGCGTGCAGGGCTCGGGGCAATCCCGCCGTCACTTCGTGCAACCGCACGGCCCCCTGGGGATCGGCTTCCAGCCGGGCGGGGTCGATATAGCGCCGGAGCAGATCTTTGCTGTCCTCGATGGTGAAGCCACGAACTCGGAACGTGTCGTCGCCGAAGTTCGCCGCGATGTGACGCAGACGGGTCGTGACGATCGCTACACCTTCGAAACCGTCACCGACGAACGCGTCGCACACCTCGATTCGCTCGACGCCGTCCAGGACGAGGAGCACCTCTGTGCGAGCGGACAGCGCTCGGCGAAACGAGGCGTGAAACGCCCCGTCCGGAGCGCGCCGCCGGTCCGGAAGGTCTCCCGATATCGCGAGGGCCGTTGCGATGTCTGTCTGCACCGTCGCGATCTGATGGTCGTCGGGGAACAATCCCGGACGTAGCCAGATCACGACCGGTCCGTCACTCTCGCCGGCCAGTCGCCCGGCCACCCGAGCGGCGATCGCTGTCTTTCCGACCCCGGAAGGACCCGCCAGACACACCGTCGCACGCGCGGTCTCGGGCCGTCGCAGCCGCCGAAGGAGCTCCGACTGTGGCGAGCTTCGGTCGATCCACCGCCTCTCGGAAGGTGGGGGCGAGAACCCACGCCGGGCCAGATTCCTCTGCAGGTCTTCGCGAGGCAGGTCGAGGGTGCTCACGAGGGTGAGATTCAATACTTCGCAGAGGCGACGCAGGGTGTCGGGGCTCACGGGGCCGCCGGCTTCCGCCTTACGGATCGTCCGCGGCGTGAGCATGGACGACTCTGCGACCTCCGCGGAGGTCAGCCCCCGCTCCTTGCGCCGTCGTCGTAACACCCCCCCTCTGACAAGTAGACCCTTCGGACGCATCTCGTCGGCTCGTCCCGACCGATCTGCCGACCGCGGAACTCGATTGGAGTGTGTGAACGTGTAGATAGAGGCTGCCATAGCCCTCCGGTCCGTGTCCAGGGAAGGCGGGTGTTGCCGGCCGCGCATCGGAGAGGGACGGAACCGGGACGGCGGATTTCAGGTGACCGCGGTCAGTCGAAGAGCGCCCGCCGGGAAATCGAAGCCGGAAACCCCCGGTGCTCTAGATGACGGAAAGCCCTGGGGTGGTCATCGTAGTCCAGGTCACCGAATCTGCGCTGAACCTGGGCCCGGGCGCGCCCCACCCAGTCCGCACCGAGCGCTTCTACCGTCGAACTCGCCAGCTGCCGCGAAATACCGTGCTTGCAGAGCTTCTTCCGAATCTGCAGCGGCCCCCATCCCCGGTCGACGAGGATGGCAGCCTGATGCTCCGCGAACGCGACGTCGTTTACCCAGCCGGTGTCGACGAGAAACGCGAGGACCTCGTCGATCAAGTCGCGGTCGAAGTCGCGCTTTCTCAGCTTGTCGCGCAGCTCGCCCGAGGAGTGATCGCGCATGCCGAGGAGGCGCATCACGCAGGCTTCGATGTCGAGTCGTTCCTTCTTCACGGCGTGAACATACCGCAGCGACGGGTTCGGCGCTCGCCCCGTCTGGGCCGAATTCCGAGCACCGGCAGACGAAATTCGGACTTCTTCGGTGGCGGGAATCGCCCCCCCCCACGTTCTTCGATCGCCTGTGCTCGAGCGCGGGCGTCGCGGTGGCGCAACCGTTCGACGTAACTCAACACGAGAACAGGGTGCACGACGTTCTCCGAAGCAGGTTCGTGGACTGTACGGATGTTGAGGAGCGGCCCGTTCGGCCTGTGGCGGATCAGCCTGTGCGCCCCGCGGGGCATCGTTGTGTTCGCCACGTGAGGCTCACGATCGGGGGCACCTCGTCCCAGTAGTGGCGAGGCCGTGCTGAGCGCGCTCCTTGGTCTCAGACCGCTCCGGGAGTGAAACCGCACTCACTCCAAACGACGGTCACCGTTCCGAAGGGTGGGGCGGTCTTCGTCCGGGTCATCGCAACGCGGTCGGCGTCTCGACCGACTCGTCGGTGCCGGTGGCCCGCCCACGGCGGTCCTATCCGAAGGGGAAACCGTAGAACTCGAACACACCACGGACATGCTCCGGAGGGACGTCCGAAGGATCGATGGGATTCCCCGCTGTCCACACGTCGCCCCGGCTCGTCACGACGCCCGACCACGTTCCCGTCTCTTCGACCCGACCTACGAAGAGCAGGTCATCGGGTTCCGTGCCGTGCGCGAACCAACCGACCCCGTCGGCCCATGCGATGCTCGAGGCGTCGGGGGTGGTGAGGGCGGCGAGGTCGTCGAACGATTCGGCGGGCGCGCAGCGGAACGTGGGGAAGACGTTTCTCGCGTTCGGAAGCAGATCGAAGTCGCAGAAATACTCGAGCTCCTCGCCGTTGGCGTCGATCGCGAACATGTCTCCCATCCAGTTCGCCTCGATCGGATTCTCACGCGTGTAGATGGGGGCAACCGGCTTGAAACCGTCGCTCGGTGTGAAACGCAGCGAGCTGAAGACGCGAAAGTCGACGACGCTCGTATCGGTGAGGACGGTGGTCAGCTCGATCGCCGCGACGGAGTCGAGCGTCACCATGCCGCCGACATCCCATGCTGGGCCGAAGTCGAGGTCGCAGATCGGCTGGTCGCACTGCGGGGTGCCGACCCATATCCCGAGCTCGCCGCTCGGCGCCACGCCGCCCCAGAAGGTGTGCTTCAGCCCGATGTCGGTGAGGGAGACGATGCCTCGCACCGACGTGGGGCCCGCTCGAAAGAGGGTCAGACGGGCCGGCGTCTCGCCGACCGGAAGGTCCTCTTCGCCGGTGAGCTGCGCTGTCCCTTCCCACGTGCCCGTCACCAGGGTTTCGAAGGTGTCGGTGCCCCCAGGGTCGACCACGCAACCGCCGGCGAGCGTACATCCGTCGGTCGCCATGCAGGCTGCGGCGGCGAGGGATGCACATCGCGCGTCCGAGAGGTCGCCCTCCATGTCCGGCGTCCCGCTGGCGTCGAGTGCATTTCCCGTGTCCCCGTCTCCATGCGGCGCGTCGGGTCCGAGCGACGCGTCGGACCCCACCGTATCCCTCGATGTGTCTTCCAGGCCCGCATCGGCATTCGTCGTGGCGGCGTCCGGCGCGGAGGTCGATGCTCCGGAACACGCCGCGAGGGCGACCACCAACGAGATGAGGAGAGGATTCTTCACGTGCACCATCATAGCAGATCGATTCCATCCAGCGCCCTCATCTGTAGCGAATGCCCCGGCGTTTCGAAACCGCTCTCCCCAAACTCTCAGGAAGTCTCAGAACGCCTCCGTTGAGACAATCGGCGCACTCCGGCTCAATGAGACTGCGATGAACGATGACACCACGGAGTTTGCCATGAATACGTTTCGAAACTGGATTGCCCTCTCGCTCGTTTGTGTTGCTGTCGGATGCGGCGAGGAGTCTCCCGATACGCCCGCCGAGGACGAAACCTCGGTGACGAGCGCCTCCGACGAGAAGGCGGACTCGAACGCCGACGCCGACGAGGCGGATTACGAGGTCAGCTCTTACGAGTCGACGCAGCCGGGAGGGGACGACTCCGACGACGCCGCTTCGACCGCTGCCGACGCCGACACCCCTTCGGATGCGAACGCCGACGAGGTCGACGCCTCGACCGCGGATTCGGACGCGACCGACGCTGCGGACGCTTCGGACGAGGACGCTTCCGACGACGAAGCGACCCGCCCGGTCGACGAGTGCACCGCCGACGAGTGTGGGCCGGGACTCCTCGCCCCGAACTACTTCTGCGACGACGGGTCGATGGCCGGCCCGGTCTGCGTTCGAGACGAGCGCGGAACGTGCGGCTGGGAGATCTTCGAGTGCCCGACCCCCGCCGAGTGTACCTACGCCGAATGCGGACCCGGGCCTCGCCCCCCGATCGTCGAATGTGCAGACGGCTCGATGGGCGGACCCGTCTGCGAGCGCGACCGCACGGGCACGTGCGTCTGGGACATCCGGGAGTGCCCGGCGGAGTGCAAGCCCGAGCTGTGCGGCGACCGCCCCGACTGGCTCCAGATCTGCGACGACGGCACGGAACTTCACCCTGTCTGCCAGACCGTCCCCGGTGATCACGGAGACACCTTCGCGCCGGTCTGTCAGTGGACGCTTCCGATGTGCGGCGCCGACCTCTGAGAGACGAGGTGCGGGCGCTGGCGCGCACCTCGCCCGCAGCGTCCTCCCCGAACCTGGCCGATGCATGGTCGTGAAACGTTCGAAGAGCCCAAGTGGTCCCTGGCGATCGCGATGCGCATCCTGCCGGATTTCGACGTCACGGTCGCCGATCTGGTCGGGGGGGCGGCACCTGACCCCGGACAAGTCGCCAAAACCGAAGATCTCTTCTACTGTGCACACAACGCCGTCCGAAGCGGACAGATGGGAGGGGACACGGTCCCCGACTGGTTCGACTCGATGTCCGATGGAGGCGCGATCCACGAGCGCCGCCGTGCGCTCACGTGGGCCGTGTCACCCGGCCGTTCATGGTCCGAGACCGATCTGAGCACCTGATGACTCCCAGCATTCGGACCGCTGCCCACTGCAATGGAATCGTACGATGAAGCTGTTTCGGATCATGACCCTCGTCACCGTGCTGTCCTTCGTCTCGGCGCAGGCCGCGGCGGCTCCCCCCGACCCGGTCAGTGCGGAACGGGAAGCCGTGGAGCAACCCCGCGACTCGTGGCACCCCGGGACCGTGGCGCTTCAGTCGGGGATGGGGCTCGCCGTCGGATTTCTCTCCATCTTCCCGTACCTGGGCCTGTCTGCCGGGTACGACTCTGCTTTCGCCTCCGATTCGGACACTCACTCGGCGGCGGGGCTCGCCGTATCCGCCGCCATCGTTCCCGTGTTGGTACCCACGACCGTCTGGCTCGTGGGCGATTTGATGCGCGGCACTGGCTCCGCGTGGGCGACCATTCTCTTCGGCACCCTCGCCGGGATTGCCGCCGGCGTTCCCGTGAGCGCGACGAGCGGGACCATCCTCAGCGGTTGGCTGGTGGGAGAGATCGCGGCGCTCGCGGTCTCGGTGCCCGTGTACCATCTGACCTCGGACGCCGGGGGGCCCGAAGAAGCCCGCAGCTTTTGGCTCGCCCCGACGGGACGCGGGGTTGCGGTCGGCGGAGCCTTCTGAGTCGCCCGGATCCGAAGTGGCGACGCGAGCCGCTCTGCGGTACACGGTTCGCCCCTCAGTTCGGAGTCCAACATGACGCAGTCCATCATCGAAGCCGCCCGTTCCAGTCGTTCGAAGTGCGGGACGTGCAGGAAGAAGATCGAACAAGGCGAGCTCCGCTTCGGGGCGTACAACGAGCGTTTCGACAGCCACCGCTGGTATCACCTGGTGTGCGGCGCGGCGCTCGATCGTGAGGACTTCGTCGAGGCCGCCGAGGAGTTCGGGGACGTCGGCGACATCGACGCCATCCTCGAGGAGGCGAAGAACGTCGGGAAAGGAACGAAGACGCCCCGCGTCGAAGCCGCGCCGAGCAACCGTTCGAGCTGCGTGGTCTGCGAGGAGAAGATCGAGCCGAAGGGAGTCCTTCGCGGAGTGATCTTCCGCGAGATCGAGGTCGACCAGTGGCGGAAGGGCTACGTCCACGTCGGGTGCATGGCCGAGGTCGTCGACATGGACCGCGACGACCTGATCGACCAGGTGATCGAGAACTCGATCCTGACCGACGAGCAGCGCGAAGAGGTCGTCTCCGCCATCTGAACCCGCCGCGATTCGCGGGAACTACTCGGTGCGGACCGTGAGGGCCGTCTCGATCACCCAGGACAACTGGGCGCCGTCGACCGGGTCGTCCATGACGGCGGCCGCCCCCAGGGCCTCCGCGTAGTCTCGGGAAGCCTGGTCGTCGCGCACGCCGAGCAGCACGATCGGGATGTCCCAGCCGTGCTGGAAGCCGAGCTCGAGGATGTTCAGCCCGTCGAGCACCGGCAGGCTCCCCTGCGCGACGACCGCGTCGGGCCCCAGCTCGTAGACGGCGTTCAAGAGCTGCATTCCGTCGGGAACCCACGACGTGTCGAACTTGCGCCCCAGCTCCTCGCGAACCGCGTCGAACGCCTCGCGTGTACCGTGCGCGAAGACGAGCCGCGGCCGACGCGACGCCTGGGAGCCCTCCTCGGGGAGGAACCCCTGCTCCCGGTACTGCTTGAGCTTGTAGTACATCTTGCGCTCGGAGATCCCGAGCACCTCGCACGCTTCCTTGACCGACGGCACCGCTTCGTAGGTTCGAATGATGGCGTCGCGCTCGATCTCTTCGAGGCTCTTGAGCTCGAACGGAGGCTCGACGGGGGGCGTCGCTTCGCGCGACACGTCCCCGAGTCGGTCGCGCACGATCCGAGGCGTGATCTTTCCGGAGGTTCGGCGGATGACCGCCTGCCGGGCGATGTTCTCGAGCTCTCTGACGTTGCCGGGCCAGTCGTAGCGCATGAGCAACCGCACGACGTCGGGGCGGGTCTGCAGGGCCGTCCGACCCTCCTGCTCGGCAGCCTTCTGGACGAAGTGCTCCCACAGCATCTCGATGTCGCTCTTCCGTCGACGAAGTGCAGGGACCTCGATCCTCAACACGTTGATCCGGTAGAAGAGGTCCGCCCGGAAGCGTCCCTCTTCGACCTCCTCTTCGAGCTGACGGTTCGTCGCGAAGACGAACCTCACGTCGAGCTGGCGCGGGGAGCTCTCGCCGACCCGCTGTACCTTCGAATCCTGGAGCACCCGCAGCAGTTTGACCTGCATCTTCAGGGGGAGCTCGCCGATCTCGTCGAGGAAGAGCGTGCCCCCATTGGCAGCTTCGAACTGGCCGATCCGGTCTTCGGTCGCGCCGGTGAACGCGCCCCGTACATGGCCGAAGAGTTCGCTCTCGATCACGGACTCGGCGATCGCGCCGCAGTTGACGGCGACGAAGGGGCCGTTGCGGCGCGGGGAGAGCCGGTGGATCGACCGCGCGACGAGCTCCTTGCCGGTGCCGCTCTCGCCCGTGATCAGCACGGGGGCTTCGGCGGGGGCCGTGCGGGCCAGCGTCCGGCACAGATCGCGCATCGGTTCGCTCGACCCCACCATGAGCCCGACGTCGATGGGGGCGTCGGGAGAGCGCACCGACTCGTCCGCCGCGCGCATCTCCTTGTGCAAGATGCGCAGAAACTCGCGGTCGCTCACGCCGCTCTGAAGGACGACGTCGACCCCGACGCTCAGCGCGCGGGAGAGGGCGGCGGGCGTGTAGCCCTCCACGACGAGGAAGGTCGGGCAGTCGTGCTCGGCGACGAAACCTTCGGCCTCGTCGGGCTCGACGTCGGTTCCGAGCAGCAGGACCGTGGGACTCGCGTCGTCGTGTCGGACGATCTCGAACCCGTCGGCCTCGAGGACGCCCTCGAGCCTTCCGGCGTCGCCCACCACTCTCGCTATCGGCGTCGTCGACATGGCGCCCTCAAAGTCCACACTGGGATTCGTTGCAGCGCGGCTCGAGCCCCGGAAGCCCCTCGCCGCAGATTTGTCCGCCACAATCGGGGTCGGCACAGTCTGCGAGGCCGTCGCAGTCGTTGTCGGCGTCGTCGGCACAGTTGGTCTCTACCTGCCCTCCCGGGCACACACACCGCGCCGTCGCCGGTCCTTCGGGATCGTCGCACTCCGCCCCGTTCAGGCACGCCGGGCACGTGATGTTTCTCGAAGCGCCGCAGTTGTCGAGGACGTTGGTGAAGGTTCCGCATTCGTGCCCGAGCCGCGCGCAGAGTTCCCCGTCCGATTCGGCCTGGCAGGGGCCGCACGAAGTCCCCATGCACTCGATGCCGTCGTCGCACTGACCGCACGCGACGCCCTCACGCAGGACCCCGCACGAATCGCGCGCGTCGAGAACTCCGCACTGAGCGTCGAATCGATCGCAGTGCGTCGCGTCGTCCTCGGGCACGCAGCATTTGTTGTCGGGATCGCAGACGTCGTCGCCTCCGCATCGTCCGCACTCGAGCGTTCTCTCCGAGCCGCACGGGTCCACGACGACGCGGGTCCCGCACTCCGCTTCGAATTCCTCGCAGAGTTCGTCGTTGCCCGGCGGGATGCAGACGTCGGCGTCGCCCCCGGCGTCGCTCGCTCGGGCGAGGTCGGCACCGTCTGCGTCGGGGCCCGCGTCGGACGGCCCGAGGTAGGGGTACTCCGAGGACTTCGGGATGCACGCGGCGGTGAAACTCAGAACCGCTGCGACCACGAAAATCCAGCAGTGACCTCTCCGTTCGGGTTCGATTCCGTCTCGGACGGCGGGTCGATCGACAACCATACTCCAACTCCAATTCCAAGCCCGCCCAATGCATAGAGGGTGGGCACCAGTATTCGCGCAGTATCGACCCGGCGAGCTCGCGCTTCCCACGTGTCGCGGTCGCCGGTCTGAGCCTCTTCCAGGGCCGGAACGGTCGACGTCAGCGTCAGGACGTGAAGTGCCGCGGCGCCCACCGTCGCGGCGCCACCCACCGCGAGAGCCAGCGTCGCGGGGAGCTTCGACCGCGGCGCCGGCTCCACCGGCTCGGGGTCGGCCACTATCGCAGGATCGGCGCTCAGAGACTCCTCCGGTTCGCTCTTCTGTTCGGCCCGCAGTCGCGTCAACTCCACGCGCGCTCCCGAGATGCGATCGCGGGTGTAGTCGTCACGCGCCGCCTCCTCCGCCTCCCCGAGCAGCGTCTCGGCGAGCTCGAAGCCGCCTGCCGCCATCGCCTCTTCGGCGAGGTCGACCTTGCAGTTCGCGATCACCGACGACGCTTCGTCGGCCTCACCCGGCGCTCCCTTCCACTTCAGGATGAAGGCGTTCGCCGCTTCGATCGCCTCGTTGCACCGCTCGGCCTTGAACCACGCGACCGCTTCGCTCTTGCGAAAAGCCGGGTCGGGCTCGAGCTGGTAGGCGCGCGCGAAGTGCTCGGCAGCGCCTGCGAAGTCTCCGTCGGCGAAGGCTTCCATCCCTCGCTGGTTCGATTCGTCGGCGGGTGATTGCGCGAACGCGACGCCGGGGACGACCAGGATCAGGCAGATGAGCAGCGTGCGTGGGATCATCAGTAGTCCAGTTTGAGAGTGTCGCGAGGCTTCGACCGCGGCTCCCTCTCTTTCGGGGGTTTCTTTGCGGCCTCATCCGACCGTTCGGCTTCGTCCGCGTCGACCTCTGACCGCTGCGGTTCCTCGGACGGTCGCCGAGGCTCCGTCGGAAGTTTCTCCGTCCCTTCGGGGTCGGGTACGTCCGTGACCGGCACCGATTCGTCCGTCGGTTCGTCCTGTTCCACCGCAGGGGGAGGTGCTCCGGCGTCGGGGACCACGACCGCTGCGGGGGCGGGCGGTGAAGCGGCGAGCTCCGTCGAGCCCGAAACGATCGGCTCGACCTCGGCTCCCGGCGCGTCGACGACGGCGTCGTTCGGGGGCCCCGTCGAAGAGCCGATCGCGACGGCGGCGCCGACCGCCACCAGAACACCGATGGTGGCTGCGACCGCGAGAGTTCGTCTCCCCGCCGACCGAAGGCCGACGAGATCGGTCTGTAGCGCCGGATCCTCGATTCTATCCCCGAGCGCCGTGAGCCGGACCGCGGGGGTGGTCTCTTTTGGGGCGTCCGGCTCACTCGCATCGTCCCTGGTCGTGGGGCCCGGCGGCGGCTCGGAGGCCGAGCCCGGAGCATCCAGGAGCGCGAGCTCCGCTCGCAGCGCCTCGGAAACTTCCTGCATCGTCGGCCGATGTTCCGGAGCCTTCTGCATCATCCGAGCGATCAGTGCTTCGACGACGTTGGAGGCGCGGCCGCTCGACATGTGCGGGACCGGCTCCGTCACGTGTTTGATCAGGACGGCGGAGGCGGTGGACCCAAAGAACGGAAGCCGGTCCTCGAACATCTCGAAGAGCATGCAGCCGAGCGCGTAGACGTCGACCGCCGTGGTCACGTCTCCTCCCTGACATTGCTCTGGGCTCATGTAAGCAGGCGTTCCGTGCGCCTGCCCCTCCTGCGTCAACCGAATCTCGTCTTCCCTCTTGATCCTCGCCAACCCGAAGTCGACCACCTTCACCTCGCCGTCGCGCGAGACGAGTACGTTCTCGGGCTTGAGGTCTCGGTGCAGGATTCCGTGCCCGTGGGCGTGCGCCATCGCCTCCGCAATCTCCGCGCCCCACCTCAGAAAATCCCGAACGTCGGCGCCCGCGTAGCGGTCGAGGAGGTCGACGCCGTCTACGAACTCACTGACGAGATACGGGGACCCCAGGTCTTCGGCCCACCCGAAGTCGTACACGCGAACGCAGCCGGGGTGGTCGAGCTGCCCGAGCGCTTTCGCTTCCCGTTCGAAACGGCTCCGAATGTCCGATTCTTCGGCGAGCTTCGGGTGCATGAACTTCACCGCGACCGTCCGGTCGACCACGAGCTGCTCCGCTCGATAGACGGCCCCCATCGCACCTTCGCCCAGCAGGTTTTTCAGCCGGTATCGTCCATCGACGACACGGCCCTCCAGGATGTCCAGGTCCACGAGTTGTCCACTCCGAGTTGTCGAGATTACACCACGGCGCTTGGTCGAGGGCAAGCAACTGCACTTTTTGCAGGAGGTAGGACCGACCTGCAAACGATGCAGGAACCACAGTCCCCATCGCTCTAGCTGAGTTGTAATTTTCCGTTGCGGTTGCGCGTCTGCGGCGTCTCGGCGAGCTGGCACCGCCCTTGCTCTTCAGCCCCCTGCCCACAAGTAGAACCAAGCAATGAGGAGTGAAATGGGGAATCGACATTACATCTGGGGATCGAATGGACGCTGGTTGACCAGTCTCGTCGCCGTGGGAGCGGTGACGCTCTACGCACACACCGCTTTCGCCCAGTGCACGTTGCTCGATCCGGACCCGGATTTGGATGACATCTGCAGCTCGGACGACAACTGCGAGTTGGTGTACAACCCGAGCCAGACCGACACCGACGGCGACACGTTCGGGGACGCCTGCGACCTCGACGACGACGACGACGGCCTGGCCGACGGGCTCGACAACTGTCGCCTGGTCGACAACCCATCGCAGCGAGACACCGACACCGACGGGGTCGGTGACGCGTGCGACGACGACGACGACGGCGACGGCGTCGCCGACGGTGCCGACAATTGCCCCACTCGCCCGAACCCCGACCAGCTCGACACCGATGCAGACGGAGCGGGCGACGCATGCGACGACGATGACGACGGCGACGGTGTCACCGACGAAGTCGACGTGTGTGTCTTGATCCCGAACGCCGCGCAGGTCGATCTCGATGGAGACGGCGCGGGTGACGAGTGTGACCCCGACGACGACGGCGACGGCGTGGACGACGAGTTCGACGTCTGCATCGGCGTCGCGAACGCCGGCCAGCTCGACACCGACGGCGATGGGGTGGGCGATGCCTGCGACCCCGACGACGATGGCGACGGTGTCGACGACGCGAACGACAACTGCGTGCTGACCGCGAACGCCGATCAAGCGGACGCAGACGCCAACGGGTTCGGCGACGCGTGCGACACCGGTGACGACGACGGAGACGGCGTCCCGAACCTCGCCGATAACTGCAGCGACATCGCCAACGCGACGCAGCTCGACCTCGACGGAGATGGAGTCGGCGACGACTGCGACGACGACGTCGACGGCGACGGAGTCGACGACGCGTTCGACGTTTGCGTGACGGTCCCCGACCCTCTGCAGCTCGACTCCGATGGAGACGGACGAGGCGACGCCTGCGTGCAGGACGACGACGGTGACGGGATCATCGACGTCTTCGACAACTGCATCTCGGTGGAGAACCCGAATCAGGCGGACACCGACGGCGACGGGCTGGGCGATAGCTGCGACGACGACGACGACGACGACGGGATCACCGATGCCGTCGATATCTGCGCAACCGTGGTGGATCCTGCGCAGCTCGACATGGACGGTGACGGGATAGGCGATGCCTGCGACGACGACGACGACGCCGACGGTGTCGACGATGTCGACGACAATTGCCAGTTCACGCCGAACGCCGACCAGAGCGACGTCGATGGCGATGGGCTCGGTGACGTCTGTGACGAAGACAACGACAACGATGGTGTCAGCGACGGCGACGATAACTGCCCGATGATTCCGAACGCGAACCAGGCGGACCTGGACGGCGACGGGATCGGAGACGCGTGCGATCCCGACGACGACGGCGATGGCGTCGACGACACCCTCGACCTCTGCTCGAGGGTCGCGGACCCGGATCAGGCCGACGCCGACGGCGACGGCATCGGTGACGCTTGTGACACCGACACCGATACGGATGGCGACGGCGTCGACGACGGCGTCGACAACTGCGATGCCGCGAACCCCACCCAGTCCGACCTCGACGGCGACGGAGTGGGCGACGAATGCGACACCGACGACGATGACGATGGAGCGCTCGACGACGCGGACAACTGCGCGGCGACCGCGAACGCCGACCAGGCGGACCTAGACGGCGATGGTGTCGGGGACGTTTGCGACGACGACCTCGACGGAGACGGAGTCGACGACGCGACGGACAATTGCGTCGCGGCTCCCAACGCCGACCAGGCGGACACGGACGCCGACGGGCGCGGAGACGCCTGCGACGACGACGACGACGGCGACGGAGTTCCCGACGCCACCGACAACTGCGTCGCGACGGAGAACCCCGGACAGACCGACTCCGACGGCGACGGAATCGGCAATGCGTGCGACGACGACGATGACGGTGACGGCGTCGCCGACGTGGACGACAACTGCGAGACGATCACGAACGCCGACCAGGAAGACGCCGACGCCGATGCGGTCGGTGACGCCTGCGACCCCGACAGCGACGGGGACGGCGTCTCCGACGACGGACGCGACAACTGCCCCACGACCCCGAACTCCAATCAGGTCGACGCCGACAACGACGGGGTCGGTGATGCCTGCGACCCCGACGCCGACGGCGACGGAACCGATGGTGCCATCGACAACTGCCCGCTCGTCTTCAACCCGCGACAGGAAGACGCCGATGGAAACGGTACCGGCGACGCCTGCGAGGGCGATGCCGACGGGGACGGGGTGGACGACGCTGCCGACAACTGCCCGGCCGTCTTCAACCCCGGCCAGGGCGACCGCGACGACGACGGGGTCGGCGATGCCTGCGCCCCCGACGTGGACGGCGACGGCGTCGCCGATTCCATCGACAACTGCCGGTTCGAGCCGAACCCGGGACAGGAAGACTCCGATGGCGACGGAATTGGCGACGCATGTGCCGGGGACGCGGACGGCGACGGTGTCGACGACGGCAGCGACAACTGCCCGTTCGACCCGAACCCGGGCCAGGAAGACACCGACGGCAACGGCATCGGCGACGCCTGTGAAGGGGACGCGGACGGCGACGGTGTCGACGATGGCAACGACAACTGCCCCGTCGACCCGAACGCCGACCAGGCCGACGCTGACGCAGATGGCGTGGGTGACGCCTGCGAAGGCGACGGCGAAGAAGACGCTGACGGCGACGGAGTGCCCGACGGCGACGACAACTGCCCGGTCGACTCGAACCCCGACCAGGCCGATGCCGACGACGACGGAGTCGGTGACGCCTGTGACGATGGGGAAGGAACCGGTTCGGACGACGGAGACGACAATCCCGACGACGAAGGTGGGAACGACGACGGCACGGACCCGGACGACGAAGACGACGACGACGTGGTCGACGACGACGACCCCTCGCGGAACCTCGTCGCCGTCGGCGCCGGGTGTTCCACCACCCCCTCGGGTCCGAGCCCGTGGCCGCTCTTCCTCCTCTTCGGCGTGCTCGTCCTTCGACGCCGCCGGCGCGTGGTCCTCGCCGCGCTCCCGCTGCTGCTCGTCGCGAGCAGCGCATCGGCGCAAGGCTACGACGCACTGCGGCTCGAGACGTTCGGGCTCGACAACGGTGCGGTGACCGTGGCCGGTTCACCCACGCTGGCACCGCTGAACGCTTCGGCCGCCGCGACGTATGCCTACGCCAACGAGACCGGGCGCCTGGTCGACGTCGACACCGACGAACAGGTCGACTCCATCTCGGCCGCCGAACACGCGATCTTGCTCCGCGGAGGCTTCGGCATCATCGAAAACCTCAGCGCGCACGTGCTGCTCCCGATCCTCTTGAGCCGCCAGTCCGGCGACTTCGACCTCGCGTCGACCAGCGTCGGGGACCTCGATTTTCGCGTGCACTACGCCTTCCTCGATCGGCGGAACGATCCGGTCGGCTTCGCCGTCCAGGGACTGCTCGGCGTGCCGACTGGTTCTCGTGAAGACCTCACCGGGGCCGGCGCGGTCACCGGAGGCGCGAACCTCGTCCTCGACGCCGAGATACGGCGCTTCAGCCCGCTCGGAAACCTCGGCTATCGCTTCCAGCCGAGCCGCGAGTTCATGGGGGGAGAGAGCGACGACGTCGTGACGTACGGCACCGGCGGTCGCGTCGACGTCGTCCCCGACACCGTCCAGGCGATGCTCGAGCTCAGCGGTGAGGTCGAGATCGCCGAAGGGCGAACGCGCAACGAAATCCTCCTCGCCGCCAACTTCCGAACCGGAGGGTTCTCTTTCACCCTTGGGGGTGGCCCCGGCATCGGCCGAGAGCTCGGGACCCCCGACTACCGCGTCTTCGCCGACGTCGGCTTCGTCCCCTACGAGCCCGAGGAAGAGATCCCCGTCGAACCGACCGTCGCGGAGGTCGCCGAGGTCGCCGAGAAGGAAGACCGCGACGGCGACGGATTCCCCGACTCGCTCGACCCGTGCCCCGACCAGCCCGAAGACCTCGACGGCTTCGAGGACAACGACGGCTGCCCCGAGGCCGACAACGACGGCGACGGACTCGAAGACGACGTCGACAAATGTGCCAACCAGGCCGAAGACATCGACGGCTTCGCCGACGAAGACGGCTGCCCCGATCTCGACAACGACGGCGACGGGATCCCCGACGAGACCGACAAGTGCCCCGTCGACGCCGAGGTTATCAACGGCTTCCGCGACGAGGACGGATGTCCCGACGAGAAGCCGACCTACACGTTCGAGAAGGAAAAACCGGTCATCCTCTACTCGATCAAGTTCAAGACCAACAGTCACGAACTTCTCCCCGAGTCCTACCCGATCCTCGACGACGTCGCGAAATCCCTCGCGGCCCAGCCCGAAGTCCGCGTGCGGATCGAGGGACACACCGACGACCGCGGGGACGACTCCTTCAACCTCAACCTGAGTCAGCGGCGAGCCCTCTCCGTGACCAACTACCTCATCGGTAAGGGCACGAAGCAGGAACGGCTCGAGTACGAAGGATACGGCGAGACGAGGCCGATGGAGCCCAACACGAGCGACGAAGCGCGCGCGAAGAACCGCCGCGTCGAATTCCGCGTGATCGACTGATTCGTCTTCGCGCCTCCTCGGAGGCCCGAAGCGCCCGGCGCGACTGCGCGCGTCGGGCGTAGCCCCCGGTCTGGGCCGACCGGGGGCATTTTTTGTTCATGCCGTGCGCTATTGTGAAGCTTTGGTTCATTAAATAGCGCAAATAGAAGTGATTGAGTTGTTTATGGGGCAAGCTATTCTCGACTCGAACTACGGAGGAGAACGGCATGCGTTTCAAGACTCTAGCTTTCGTCACGGCTTCGCTCACGACCACCGCTTGCGGCGGGATAGAATCGTCACCCGGTGAGGTGGAGCCCTGGACGATCGAGGAGATCCCTACGATCGACACGTCCGAGCCTCGGCAGGACGACCCGGGCCCCGAGATCCGCGACCCGGAGGTCGCAACACCCGAGGTTCCCCGGCAGGAGAGCTGCAACCCGGGCTTGATCCGCGAGACGCAGAACTTCAGCTACCACCTGGGGCAACGTGACGTCGCTTTCTCCGCCAACGGTGAGATGGTCCACACCCTCCCGGGGCAGTGGGGGCAACTTCACTCGCTGAGGGCGAGCGACGGGACGGCGTTCGTCGTGCCCGTTCAGGCACCGCTCGACTTCGAGCCCCGGTCCGGTCGAATCGCCGCGATGTTGGACGCCGATGGGGAGTCGAGCCTCGTGGTCTACGAGCCCGGTGGGACGGAGCTGATTCGCCTCCAGAGCGAACCCTACCGGGAGCAGATCACCGCGCGTATCTCGCCGGGGGGCGACCGGTTGGCGGTCGCGCGATGCACCGCGGACGACGGAGCGTCACTGGAATGGTACGACCTCGACAGCGCGCGAGAGCTGGGGCGGATCGACACGGTCGAGGAGGGGGTCGAATGTCCCCTTTACTCCGAGCACCACACCATCATCGACTTCCGCGGTGACGAGCTCGTCGTCGCCTTCACGTGGGAGGGGACGCTCCAGGTCGTCGACATGAACGACGGGACCGTCCGCCAGCGGTTGCTCGCCCACGACTACCTCCCCGACGCGGAGGCCGGCGACCTCTACCGACCGCGCATTCTCGACCTCGCGATTCACCCGCACGGCGGGACCCTCGCCACGTCCGGCATCGACGGTCGCGTCCGTTTCTGGAACGCCGATACCCTGGAGCCGGTCGGTGAGCCGCTCGCCACCAGCCACGCCACCATCAATCTCTACACCTACATGCCCCATCGGACCGTCTCCCCCGTGGAGTGGAGCCCGGGCGGAGACACCTTCGCGTTCACCAACCCAGACGGAGAGGTAGAACTCCGGGGAGCGCTGGAGGGCAAGCTCTCCGCGGGAGATCCGGGCCCGGAGATGCTCGGAGACGTGAACGCTCCGGTCAGCCTCGCGTTCCACCCCGAGGGGGGCGTCGCGGTCTCCTACAACTACTCGGTCGGCCTCTACGGCTGCAACGCGCCCACGTCCGCTCCCCCGCAGGTCCTCGCGCCGCTCACCCTGCGCGCGGATCGCACGTCGGTACGGACGTACGACGCGATCACCGTGAGCATCGTCGGTCTCTCCGACCCCACCGTCCCGCGTCGTCTCTTCGTCGACGGCGAGGAAGTGTGGGCTCACTGGCAAGGAGACCAGGCCACGGTCTCGTTCGCCGAACCGGGTTCTCGAACGCTCCGCGTCGAAACGACCGATGGTGAGGTGAGCCAGGAGGGAACGATCGACGTGGTCGTCTTGCCCCGCGCGGAGGGCCAGTGACCGCGGTCACCCGGGGGGCGGGGTGCAGGCGAAGCCGACCTTGGGATCCAGCAGATACCCGTCTCCGCTCGTGATCAGTTCTTCGAGCCCCAGCTTCCGTAACGTCCGCACCGCCCAGTAGACGCGGTCCGACGCGGCCTCCGGCGCCGCCACTTCGTCGGGCCAGCCCACCTCGAACATGCCGTAGACGTCGAGCGCCGCTCCCGGTTCCTCTTCGCGCAGCTCGGCGAGTCGGGCGAGGATCCGTCGAGGGGCTCGGCGTCGCCCGAGATCCACGCGTCCGCTGGCGTTTTCGAACCACGCTCCGGTCCCCTCGACGATCAATGCCGGCGCCTCTTCCTCCACGCCCCCTGCCGAAACGGATGCCGCCGCCGCCCGGACGTGCAACTTCTGAGTGTCGACCGACGCCATCCCGTGAAGAGCACGCGCGCACTCACGGACGGTGCTGTCCGTGAAACGATCCGGGTCCGGGGCTGGGAGTGTGCATAGCGCGGCCCACTCCTCGTCCCCCGCCGCGAGGAACGCCTGACGCGCTCGGTCCAGGGCGTCGGACGGATCCCGCCCCGCGGCGTGGAGCGTCCAGGCCGTGACGAGGAGTGCGCCCCCGAGATCCGCGTCGTTTCCGATCGAGCGATTCAATCCCGCGCATCGTTCGAGCGCTCCGAGCGCGTCTTGCAGATGGCCCTGCTCGAGCTCGAGTACGCCGAGCCCGAACAGCGCCACCGCCTCGTACGGTGTCGCCCCTGCCCCCGAATGAAGCTCCAGTGCAGCGCGGATCGCGCGCCGAGCAGCGACGAGATTTCCGAGCCGATGTTCCATCGAGCCGAGATTGCCGAGCAGCGCTGCCTCGAGCTCGATCGAACCGTGCTGGCGGTGCATCGCCAGCGCTTCCTGCCAGTAGGCCCTGGCGGCCGCGTGGTCGCCGCGGACGAAAGCGACGTCGCCGAGCCCCTGGGTCGCCAGCGCGACCATCCGTTCGTCGCCCGCTTCGTGCGCAAACCCTAGGGCGGCCTCGTTGAGGCGCTGCTGTTCGTCGTAGTTGCCGAGGTAGTACTGAGCGTATGCCACGCGCTTGAGGAGCCGCGCTTCGTCCCGCAGGTCGTCGGACGGCGGAGTGCGGTTCATCTTCTCGATCGCCGCGCGCGCCGCGCCGAGGTCCCCGCGATCGACCAGCGCTCCGGCGAGATGGCCGAGCGCCATCCGCTCGAGCTCGGTGCTCTCGAGCTCCGCTGCCTCCTCGAGCGTGGCGCGAAGGTGAGTTTCAGCGGCTTCGGGCCTTCCGCGCCGGCGCTCCACTTCCCCCAGCAGGAACAGTGTCCAGGCGGCGGTCGTACGTTCTCCAGCGTCGATCGCGTGCTCCCGGGCCCTCTCGAGATGCCGGGTGGCTCCGTCCAGTTCGCCGCGGCTCGCGTCGAGCTCACCCCTGGCCCTCGCTATCCTCGCCTTCGTCCCCGGCCCCAGGCCGTCGAGAGACGCGGCGCGTTCGAGCACCTCCGCCCATTGCCTGGGGGCGGCACGCAACCGGAAGGCCTTGTCGAGCACCAGAGCGCACTCCGCGATCGTCTCGGGGTCGGCGGCGCGCCGAAGTGCCCCCATGAGGTTCGGAAGCTCTGCTTCGAGCTCCGCGCGAGCCGACTCTCCCCCGGGCCGCCGCATCTGCCACGTGAGCGTCCGGCACCGTTCGAGCGTGTATCGCGCATGCGACTCGATGGTCGCGCTCCCGGGCGCTCCGACCCGCCCCACGAATTCTCGGATCGATTCGAGGAGCACGAACCTCATCCCCCCGTCCGGCTGCGGCTGTTGCCGAAGCATCGACCGCGAAGTCAGGCGTTCCACGACGTCGAGGATCCACTCGTCCGCGACCTCGACGACCGCCTCCACTGCTTCGGCGGTGAAAGAGCCCTCGAAGACGGTCAACTGACGCATCGTCTCTCGCTCGACGTCGTCGAGCAGCTCCCACGACGTCTCCAGGGCATCGGCGAGACTACCGCCCTCGCCGCGCAAGACTTTGAAGCGCTGCTCCAGGCGGTCGAACAACTGCGCCGGACCGAGGGTCCCCATCCGGGCGGCGGCGAGCTCGATCGCAAGCGGAATGCAATCGAGTGCTTCCAGCAGTTTCGTCACCGTCGGCTCGACGGTGGGCTCGACCACGAACCCGGGCCGGACGCGCCTCGCGACCTGTTCGAACAGATCACGCGCCTCGGGGGGGCTCATCGGGCCGACGTCGAGCAGCACTGCGTCCTTCGACGGAACTCGTCGTCGGCTGGTCGTCACCAGCCGGACGAGCGGTGCGCGGTTCGCCAGATGCTCCTCGAACTCTGGGAGGGTCTCGACGACTCGGTCGGCGTCGTCGAGCAAGAGGGTACAATCCCCACGGCCTGCCAGCGAACGCATCACCGGCTCGAGCTCGAGCAGGGTCGCTCCGATCGCGGTCCCGACGGCCGAGATCAGTTCGGTGACCGTGGTCACTGACGATGCCGCGACGAGGATGACCGGCTCTTCCAGGCTCGCCAACGCCCTCCGAGTCAACGTCGACTTGCCGCTGCCGGGTGGGCCGGTCACCGCGACGGGCCGACCATCTCGTGCGAGTGCCTGGTGCAGACTTTCTTCGAGCGCGGGTCGTGGGACGAACATGCCCACAGGGTGGAGTCACCCAGACAGTCCGTCAACGTGGAACGCCCGGCGCTCCGAACGTCAGCTCGACGCCTTCATCCGAACAGGAGCTTCGCCCCATTCGTTCCGTCGCCAGAAGTCGGCGAGCGCAGGCCAGAGCCGCTCGGACGCCTTGGACGACACGACGGCTCCGACGTGCCCCCCGCGTAGATGCAAACCTTCGGCGTTCTCCGGTGGAACGAGGTCGAGCAGCGCCGTCGCGCTCTTCTTCGAGACGATGTTGTCGTGCTCGAAGCTCACCGACAGGAGCGGCATCGAGAGGTTGGAGAGATCGACCCGGCGGCCCCCCACGTGAAACGTGCCGTGAAGCAATCGATTCTCGCGATACAGCTCGGTGATGTACCGGATGAAAGCTTCCCCCGGGAACGAGACGTTGTCGTTGCCCCACGTCTCGATCGCGAAGAAACCGTCGAGGAACTGGTCGTCCCACGCGCGGTCGAGCACATAGACGAGCTTGTTCAGATTGAGGGTCGGCTGCATCAGGTGGAACCCGAGCTGCATCAGCGGCCACGGCATGTTGCCGAACGCTTCGATGACCGTGGTCAGTTCGAAAGTCTCGAGCTTCGACCACGCGGCGAGCATCCCGTCGTCTTCGAAGTCGACCGGGGCCGCCAGCGTCAGGAGCGACTTCACGTCGTCGGGGTAGAGCGCCGCGTGGATGACCGCGAGCGTCCCGCCGAGGCAGTAGCCGAGCAGGTGAACTCCGTCCGCTCCGGTCTCGCGTTTGATGCGTGCAATGCAACGGTGCAGATACCGATCGCAGTAGTCGTCGAGGTCGACCCAGCGGTCCTCACGGGTGGGGGTGCCCCAGTCCACGATCCAGACGTCGAACCCCTGGCCGATCAGCCACTCGGCGAACGACTTCCCCGGCATCAGATCGAGGACGTAGTGACGGTTGATGAGGGACGGCACCAGAAACACCGGCGTCCCGACGGTCCGGTCGTCCGACCGGTATCGGATCAGACGCCACTTGTTCTCCTCGTGGATCACGTCCGCGGGCGTCTGCCCCACGGGGGTGCGGTCGCGAAAGCGCCGTGCGACGTTGATCAGTCCATCGAGCATCGCTGTCGCCTCACCGATAGAGCGCGCGGAACTGGTCGCCGAACGCGTCGTACACTTTGTTGCGCTTCACCTTGAGGGTCGGCGTCACGTAGCCACCCTCGACCGTCAACGGGTCGTTCATGATGACGAACTTCTTGATCGTCTCGTAGCGGGCCAGTCCTTCGTTGACCGCGGTCACTTTCTTCTCCACGTACTTCTCTGGTTCGGCGAGCCTCGGCGCGAACGGGTCGAGCCACACCCCGGCCACGAGGTACTTTTCGCCGTCGCCGTACACGACGACGTGCGCGATGTGCGGATCGTCGAGGAACTGCTGCTCGATGTTTCCAGGGGCGATGTTCTTGCCGCCGGCGGTCACGAGGATCTCCTTTTTCCGTCCCACGATGCGCAGGAATCCACGTTCGTCGATGTGTCCGAGGTCGCCCGTCTTGAGCCAGCCGTCCTCCGTGAACACACTCGCCGTCGCCTCCGGATCCTTGTGGTAGCCCCCGAAGATGCTGTCGCCGCGCGCCTGAATCTCACCGTCCTCGGCGAGCCGGAGCTCGACCGAAGGCACCGCCTTACCGACCGAGTCGAAGTCGAAGGCGTCTGGACGGTTCAGCGTCAGGGTCGGGGAGGCCTCGGTGAGGCCGTAGCCTTCGGTGATGAGAATGCCGTGGTCCCAGAAGAAGTCTTTGATCTGACGTTTGAGGCCCGCACCGCCCGACAGGCAGAACTGGAGGCGTCCACCGGTGACCTCGTCGAGCTTCTTCTTTCGCGCTTCGTCGGTCGACGGCTGCGAAGCCGCTGCGGCGATCTTCTCGAAATAGCGCGGGACGCTCATGAAGATGGTCGGACGTACGCGAGGCAGAATGTCGAGGACGTGCATCGGGTCCGAGAGATACGAAGTGAAGCCCAGGGTGTTGCCCAGGCACGCCTGCCCGAACCCGAAGATGTGGCTCATCGGCAGCCACAGGACATCGACGCTCTCTTCTGAGACCTGCGGTCCGTTGACTTCCAGCCAGTCGCGTCCGTTGACGCCAATGTTGCGGTGCGTGAGGGGGACGCCTTTGGGACGCCCGGTGGTGCCGCTCGTGTAGAGCATCACCGCCATCTGGTCGAGCTCTACGGCGTTCATCACCTGGTCGAACACCCCCGGCTTCTCGTCGTGGAGCGCCCGTCCGATCTTGCGGACCGTCGGCCACGTCACGAACCGGCTCTCGATGTCGAGCCACTCGAGATCGACGCGTCCCTCGCTACGCAGCTTGTCGAGGATGCGCACGACGTCGATGTTCGCATCGAACAGCACGATCTTCTCGACGCCGTCGTACGCGGTCCACTGGTCGAGGACCTTCTCGACCAGCGCCGGCGTGTCGACGAACACGACCTTCGAGTCCGAATGCTCGGCGACGTAGCCCGCCTGATCGGCCGTGCTGGTAGGATAGACGGGCACCATGGCACCGCCGACCGCCTGCGCCCCGAGCGCCGCCGCCATCCACTCGACGCGGTTCGGCGCGAAGATCGCGACGCGGTCCTCGGTCGAGACGCCGACCGAGCGCAGCCACATCCCGACGTCGCGGATCATCTCGGCGAACGCGTTCCAGGTGACCGCCTCCCAGTCGTCGTCGCGGGGGATCATGAAGCGCGGTCGGCTGCCGCGCTCCTCGAGCGCGTCGAACACGTGGATGGGGGCGATACGAAGGTCCATGTAGGGCGTCACGTCCATCTCACTTCGCCTCGCGGTGCATCTCCTCCAGACGATCCTCGAGATCGTACAACTGCGACTGGAGCTGGTTGAGCTTGTGGAGCGTTCGCTCCTGGTCACGGCGCGTCGGCATCCCCATCGCGCCGAGCCATGCCGCAGCGGCCTTGTCGTTCGCCGCCTTCACTTTCATCGCCGTCGTGAGCATCGTCCCCGACGGCTTCAGCAACAGCGGACTCCGAAGCACCTCTTCGGCGTACTTCGACGTCGACTTCTCCCACGCGTAAAACGCCTTCTTCCACATGTCCCACATACTGCTTCTCCTCGTTGTCGGTGGACGGGCGTCTCACCCGTCCTTCTATCTCCGTCCGCTGCGGCCGGAAGCCGCAGCACCACTCGTATCCTGCCGTCGTGCTCGCGAAGCGAGCCGGTCACCGCACCCGCGAGGGTGCGGCGCCTCCTTCCTGCCGGCGTCAGCCGGCGTGCTCGCGAAGCGAGCCGGTCACCGCACCCGCGAGGGTGCGGCGTTACGCATCTCCCTCCCCCTCATCAAAACCCCAACCGCCGAAACTCGACGGCCGTCGTGAAATTCTCCTCCGTCTCGTCATCCTCACTCACCACCCGCGCCACCTCCCCGAAGCATTCGAACACGAACGACACCTGCTTTCGCGTGATACCGTCCCCCACCGCCGGGTCGATCGTCAGGTTCGTCCGCACCCGCAGTACTTGATCGAACTGCAGCTCCGGCAGCCACAGCTCGCCGACGCTGTCGACTTCCACCGAGTAGGTGTCGCGCCCCGCGTACGGCAGGTCCTGCACCGTCGCGTTGGTGACCTCGCCGACCGACACCCAGGAGTCCCCCGGCTCGAGCGGCAACTGATAGACGGTGACCGGCTGCTGGTACACCACGAGCGTCTGACCGACCTCGGGGGCCTCCTTGCGCGACGCGTACCCGAGCAACAGCACGGCGTTGTCGGTCCGACGATAGACACCGTCGATGCGGCCTGCGGCGTCGAGCGGCGCAATGAAGTCGGCGCCCGGAAACTCGGTCGCGTACCACTGCTCGCCGAGCTCGGTCGCTGCGATCTGAAGCTCGCGGTCGCTCGCGTTCTGCTGCGAATAGTCCCACACCCGCACGCCGTCCTGGTCGACCAGCCCGACGAGGTCGACGCTGCGCGTCTCGCCGGCCGGGTTGATGCTGTACGACACGTCGACGCCGAAGCCGACCGGAAGCTCGTCCGCGGCGATCGACTCGTCGAGGTTCGGGACGCAGTCGAGCGCGACCGGATCTTCCGGCTCGTAAGGTGCCCGCTCCGGCGGCAGCGTCAGATTGTCGCTGCAGCCGCAGAGAGTCGTCAGGCCGAGGCAGGTTGGAAGAAATCGTCGCATCAGAATCCCACGTTGAGTCGAAGTCGGCCGAGCTGTGCCGGGCGTCCAGTCAGTCCGCTGGAAGGGTTGTCGAACGCCGCTCCCGGCAGGAACAGCGCATACTCGGCTGCAACCTCGAATCGGCCGTTTTCGTAACGAATTGCAGGGTCTATTTCCACCCCGAGGAACTTCTCGCCCGACGGCGTCGACGTCCCGTAGAGCGCCTGCGACACCACGCCCGCCACCTCGGCGACCCAGACACCGCCCGCGGTCTCGCCGAGCAGTACATCGAAATGCGGCCGGACGTAGGCGGCGTCGGTGACGGTCCCGATGATCTCGCGGAACAAGATGCGATCGACGCGGTAATCCGGGTGGAAACGGAAGTTGTTCACCGTGGTGTCGAACGGTGGGTTCGCCTGCGGGCCGTCGAGCTCGCCTTCGACCGGAGGGTCTTCGAGAAGCTGCGGGTCCGCGCCAAAGCCGTAGGCGGCGTCGCCCGAAGCGATGCCAGCATCCACCCCGAACCCGACGCGCCAGTGCGGTGCGCCGAAGCGCGTTTCGAGCACTGCGCCCCACTGGTCCGAAGTGACGGGTACACCGTATCGAACACCAGGGATGATCGAAGGCTCTTCGATGACCGCGGTCAGGTAGGCGCCCTCCGCGCGCAGCTTCAGGAATGGGAAGGTGAAGTCGACGTATGCGTCGAAGAGCCAGGCCGTCAGCCCGCGCTCGATCACCTGCGCCTCGTCGAGCGGCACCGGCTCGGTCGTCGGGACGTAGCTCGCGGGGACGTCGTAGCGCTGCCAGCGGTGCGAGACGACCGCCCCGTAGTCGAGCGTGGAGCGATCCGCGGCGAGCCGACGCGCCGTAGAGCTCGGAGAGCGGTACTTGAGGATCGCGAAGTTGATGCCGCGCACGTCGTCGGCGGGGTCGATGTCGACGACGCGACCGCGGGCTCGCTGCTGCGATGGCCCGACTGCGCCGACGTCGTACGATACCGCGAAGACGTGGCGGGCGAGCGGGGCGATCCAGGCGATGCGATCCGCGGCGTCGCCGCTGTCGCAGTCGGCGCAGTCGCCGCCGTTGGCGAGCATGCCGGTGCCGAAGTGGCTGCCGATACGGCCGACGGCGACGAGGCCGAACGGTGTCAGGACCTCGGCGTAGACCCGTCGAATCGCAATGGCGTCGACCGGCTCCTGCGTGACCGTCGCGGCGGGTGGTCCGTCGGGGCGCGAGCCGATCGCGAGGTTGTCGAGGATGTCGATGCGCGCCTTCACTGCAGCGGCCGCTAGCGGCGTGTAGGCGGCGAAGTCGGTCCGAAGCCGAAGGTTGCCGCCCGTCAAGGTCTGCGCGTCGGGGTTGGCGAGCGGGACGGGGTAGAGCGGTTCGCCGTTCGCGTCGACGCCACGGTCGAGGTCGAGGTTGTAGAGCGCTTCGCCGCGGGCGCGGAAGTAGCCGTCGAGCTCGATGGCCCCGTCCGACTTCGCGGCGATGTCGTCGCCGAGATCGGTGTAGCCTGCCGCGAATGCGGGGGTGGCGACGAGGGTGAGCAGGAGAGCGACGAAAGGACCACGGAGCTCAGCCCCCGCGTTTGATCCGCGACGACCGGCGCGAGGACGGAGCCTCGCGCGCCACGCGGGGACGGAGCCCCGCGGTCCTTTCGTTGGCGTCTTCACGGCGCCACCTCGTCCTCTGGTGCCGCGCCATCCTGTGTTGCCTCACCAACCTGTGGTGCCGCACCATCCTGTGGTGCCGCGGCTTCCAGCCGCGCTTCTTCCCCCAAAAACTCCGCAAGCGCCCGCGTCGACGGATAATACGCCTCGATCATCGGAAAATGACCGCAGTCACCGAACACCACCAGCTCGGCATTCGGCAGTTGCGTGTGCAACCGCTGCCCAACTTCCAGCGTCGTGACCGTGTCGTCCTCACCCCACAGCAGCAGCACCGGCTGCGTGATCGTGCCATAGCGCTCTTGGACCTCCGCATACCGCTGCCCGCGAACCGCCTCGAGCGCCGCCCCGACCGTCCCGGGCCGACTCAACTGCTCCTCGACCGAGTCGACCAGCGGCTGCGTCACCCACGACTTGTTGTAGAACGCTGCCTCGATCTTGTCGTCGGGCCGCTCTTTGTAGAACGCCCCGAAGATCAGCTCGCCGATCACTGGCGCCCGCGCCACCACGAACGTCGTCGGGATCTGTTCTTCGTAGACCCAGGCGTCGTAGAGCGCGATGCGCTCGACCCGTTCGGGCTGCTGAAGCGCCATCTGCAGCGCCACCGACGATCCCCACGAATGCGCGACGACCGCCGCCGATTCGACGCCGAGCTCGTCGAGCAGCCCGTACACCAGCTTCG
>CAYPJU010000037.1:45620-56046 GCA_964411125.1 uncultured Bradymonadales bacterium
ACGACCGCCGCCGATTCGACGCCGAGCTCGTCGAGCAGCCCGTACACCAGCTTCGCCTGCGCCGCCGGCGAGTAGTCTCCCCGTGGTCGTTCGCTCCAGCCGAAGCCTTTGAGGTCGAGCGTGATGACGCGGTGGTTCTTCTGCAGCACCGGAACGATGGCGTCCCACGTGTTCATCGACGCCGCGAACCCGTGCAGCATCACGACAGCGGGCCCTTTGCCCACGTCGCGGTACCTGACCCTCGTCCCGTCGATCTCACGAAACGCGTCGCCCGCCGGCTCACCGGGCAGCGCGCCCTCGTGAAAGCGAACGCAGCCCGCCAGCAGCGAGACGGCAAGAAGTATGTGGAGAGGACGGGACATAGCACTCATGTTGCGGCGCAACATGTAGTACTCATTGGGCCCGCGGGTGTCAATCGATTTTGTGCAGCGCACAAAAAGGTAGTGCGTCACCAAAGACGCTCATTTCGAACTTCGAACGCCGGAGCGACAAGGCCTCGTCCTCGTGTTGATCGTCGCAAGACCGAGGTCAGCTACATCCTTCGACACGTGGCATACCCGCGGCAGAAATAGCCCTCTGGACACTCTTTGTCGCTGTGGCACTCTGAGCACTCGTAGCTCCCCGGAGCAATCGGACTTTCCCGGCAAGAGCCGTTCGATGTGACGAAGTCCTCTTGCCCGCCGCAGTCGTCCACTGGCGCATCGTTACAGCTGCCCTGCACGTCGGGTCCCATCTCTTCCGCCTGCCGCTCTTCCTCTTCTCCCTCTTCCTCGCTACGGCCAGCGTCGAAGTGCGCGTCGGAGTCCCCGTCGAAGCGAGCGTCCATGCCCCCGTCACAGCTCATGTCGGGACATTGGTCGCCGGTTGGTGCGGGCTCTTCGGAACAAGCGCAAGCGAGCAGGGCGACGATGGTAATCAGCCAGAATTCGGAACCGAGCCGTCGAGGCAGTTCACGTAGATCTCGCTGAACGAATTCGGGTAGTACTTTCGAAAGTCCCATGCGTTTCTCCCGTCGAGGCCACTCTGGGCCCGGTCTCCGTCTCCCGTTCCGGCGGGAAAATCGTCCCACTCGATCAGCAAGTTATGGAAGGAATCCAAATTGTTGTCAGTGTACGTGCCGTCGTAATCAAAGATCGTCGTCGTGTCGTACAGGTCCCAGAAAAACCGAGCTGCGTTGGCCTCCCAGACCTCCGGCGAATCTCCCATCCCGGCACAGCGTTGCGTGGTCTGACTTTCGATTCCGGTACTGGCCTCCAGCAGTCTCGATGAGTCACCTTGATACTTCGGCGTAGACGCGTTTGGCGGCCAGTACGTCGCTGTGGCGACGAAGTCCGCCCGTCCTTCGGCGAACGCACACTTCACTCGGCTGACTGGTAGGCTCCCGGCGAGATCGGACTTTCGCGGCGGGATCCGATGGGAGTCACGAAATCCTCTCGTGCGCCGCAGTCGTCCACGTGTACACCGTTGCAGATTTCCTGGACATCGGGGTCTAGTCCCGAAGCACTCGCATACGATTTGGTCTGCGTCGACGGAGACCGACGTCACCTACATCGGCCGACAGCTTTCGTAGCCGCCACAGTAGTATCCTTCAGGGCACTCCTCGTCGCTGTGGCACTCTGAGCACTCGTAGCTCCCCGGCGCGATGGGACTTTCCCGGCACGACCCGTTGGGCGTTACGAAGTAGTCCCGACCGCAGCTCTCCCCCGTTTCGTTGCAGTTCCCCTGAATGTCCGGCCCCATCTCTTCGGCCTGCCGCTCTTCCTCTTCTCCCTCTTCCTCGCCACGGCCAGCGTCGAAGTGCGCGTCGGAGTCTCCATCGAATCCAGCGTCCATGCCCCCGTCACAGCTCATGTCGGGACACTCGTCGCCAGTTGGTGCGGGCTCTTCGGAACAAGCGCAAGCGAGCAAGGCGACGACGATGATCAGCCAGAATTTGGAACCGAGCCGTCGAGGCAGTTCACGTAGATCTCGCTGAACGAGTTCGGGTAGTACTTTCGAAAGTCCCATGCGTTTCTCCCGTCGAGGCCACTCTCGGCCCGGTCTCCGTCTCCCGTTCCGGCGGGAAACTCGTCCCACTCGATCAGCAAGTTATGGAAGGAATCCGAATTGTTGTCAGTGTAGGTGCCGTCGTAATCGAAGATCGTCGTGGTGTCGTAGAGATCCCAGAAGAATCGGGCGGCGTTGGCCTCCCAGACCTCGGGGGAGTCCCCGAATCCGGCGCAAATTTTGGCTGTTTGATTTCCGATCACAGTGATACCTTCGAGCGGTTGCCCCGATGTGCCCCTGTACGCAGGGGCCGAAGCGTTCGGGGGCCAATAGGTGGCTGCCGCTACAAAGTCCGCCCACCCTTCCGCAAAGGCACACTTCTCGCCTTCGCCCTTCGCAACGAAGTTGCCGACGCACCCCGACACTGCGCTGCAGTATCCCATGGCTCGCTTGTGGAGATTATGCCCGGTCTCGTGCGCCACGGTGTAAGGATTGTCGTAGGAGAAGGTGGCGAGACAGAAATACGTGCAGTCGAGCGAAAGGTTCTGACTGCCGGAGCAGTTCGTGTCCCAGGATGAACCTTCGATGGCGAAAATTCGAAGGTTGTTGTTGTTGAGGTAATAGTCACTGTCGGTCACCAGCACGTCCACGTCGACCATCGACTGCAAAATGTTCGCGAACCGTTCGGTGATCGGGAAATTGGACGTGACCGAGGTCTGGTTGTTGCAAAGGCCTTGGACCGTGTTCACGGAGTCATCGGTGCAGGTGATGTTCCAGTCCCGCTCGAATGTGCTCCCAGCGTAATTCTGACCGAAATCATACTGCGTATTCGACACCGCTGTCCGCCAGGCGCTCATGCTGTCTTTCACCCCCGAGTCGTCACTGAGATAGGTGGTGTGGAGGTAAAGGTCGTTGTCCCACGCAATGTCGTTGGGAAAACAGAATCTGCCAGTGCTGCTGTTGGAGTAGACCGAGCCGAGGTACTCGTCATCTTGTTCGTTGCAGCTCGCGAGTTTGTCGCGACATGCTCCGTCCTGGTCGTAGGCGTTGATGTAGACCCTCCGAGCCGGGGCGTTGAAGCCCGGGGTGCCGGTGAGGTAGCTTCCGGATGCGCGTTCCTCTCGCGAATCCCAGTATCGCAGGTCGCCGCAAACCGTGAGCGCACGCGCTTCGGCCGCGATTCCGAGAATCAGGACTGCTGCATGTCCTGAAACGAAAAGCATTCTCATCGTCGTGCGCATACCGTGTTCCCTCCACAGTTTTCTGGTTCCCCATCGGGATTGTCGGTGCCTTGGAAGGGCACGTCGCCATCCTCCAAGTTCATGAGACTCTCCGTTTCTGTTTGCGCTGGGCCCGCAGCCAGCATCCGGGTGTACTCCATCTCCGAAATGATCGTAGGAGTGCCGCCCGCGTCCGATAGAAACACGGGCAGGTTCCCCAACCGTCGTGTCGCTCCGCCAGACTCGACATAGATTTCGAACACGACGAGCGAAACGCTGTCGGTCGGCATCGATACCTCGAATTCGGGCGTGTGAACCGAAGGATCGGCCTGCACCGGGACGTCACTTCTCCGCGACCGGGCGTTCGCCGATGCGCCGTCTGTGGACACGTCGATCTGAAGGGTCAGAGTGTCGGAGAAGCCGAACATCTGCTGCAGACGGTCCGACCGGGTCTCCACCTTGGGCACCACGATGTGCCTGGACACGCCCTGAGACGCGGCACTTCGTGCCGACAGGACATCAACGGTGACGTCCGCTTCGCTCGCTGAGTTAGCGTGGATAGGGGAAGCCGCCAGAACGACGGCAATTCCCATCATGGCCGCTAGGACCGAGACCTGCTTCCTGCTTCCTGCTTCCTGCTTCCTGCTTCCTGCTTCACTGTATCCCCTGACTTGAGTTCGCGATCGGCGCTAACTGCGTCGATGCTTGTCGGCGCAGAACATGATGTTCACGTGCTCACCTGACACCTCGCATCGTAGTGCCAGCCAGAGTACGCATCAATGCTCAGGACTGTGGAGAATTTCCCAAATCTTTGCGGCGCACCTCAGTTTTGTCGAACGACAAACTCATTGGGCGAGCATCAGGTAGGTTTCCAAGATTCGCGGCGGACCCCGGGGCCTGTCTACGACAGAACCCACAAACGCGGCAGAGAGGGACCTCGGACGGTCAGTTCCCTACATCGCGAAGGGAAGTGCTGAGGCGGCCGCCTCAGCTCCTGCGGTTTCATTGACGTGGTCCCGAATGACGACAAGCTGTCGTCGCGCAGCCGGCAAACGAGTAGCCCCCCAGGGTCGATCACCCCTCGGACCTCGAGCCCCCGACGAGCTCCGCGAAGGCGGCTCGGCCATCGACCACTTCGCCTGCATCGAGTTCCTGAAGCCCGCGGTCGAGTTCCGCGCGCAGCGCCTCAACGCGAGCATCGTGCTCCTTCGTCTTGTCCACCAGAAGCTGGATGCTTGCACGGACCGCCTCGCTCGCCGAGCGATAGCGACCGTTGGCAACCTGCTCCTGAATGAAGGCTTCCAGTTCGGGCGGGAGCGATACGTTCATCGGGTCCTCCAAGCCGGAACCGTACGAATGCCTGAACCCGAGGTCAAACTTCGACATCGACGGACTGCAGCGCCGCTTTCCCGCGGCGCGCCAGAAGGTCGACGCCACGGGGGGAACGCATCGGTCAGGCCACCATACTTCGCAAGTCCGGTGCGTCGGGGACCACGGCGCTGCCTGCCCGGGGTCGCGTCCGACTGAGCCGCGTGACTAGAGTGGGGGGCACCGAGGCGAAACCGTGAGACGTCCGCCGAGCCGGCTGGCGGCTGGGACTCAGGCTTCATATACTGGTCCGATGAGTAAAGGCAGTCGGCAAAACTGGACCGTCCGAACGGCCGAGCTGAAAGACCAGGAGGGGGCAGACGACTACTGGCTCCAGCTCACTCCTGCCGAACGTGTGAGCTACGCATGGGAACTCTCGCTGATGGCGTGGAAACTGGCGCATCCGGACGAAGAGCATGAACCCCGACTTCGAAGATCTACTGCGAGAGTTGTCCAACGCGGGCGTTAAATTCCTGGTAGTCGGAGCCTACGCGTTGGCGGTGCATGGGCTACCGCGCGCGACAGGCGACATCGACATATGGGTGGAAGCGTCGGAAACAAACGCCCAGGCGGTCCTGGCTGCGTTGAGGGCGTTCGGGGTCCCGACGTCAGCAATCGACGTGGAAGAACTGGCGACGCCGGGCAAGGTCTTCATGCTGGGTCGCCCACCGGCGAGGGTCGACATCCTCACGGATATCGATGGGGTCGCGTTCGACTCGGCGTGGGGGCGTCGAAAGGAAGCTCTGTTCGGTGAGGTGTCGGCGTTCGTCATCGGCGCCGAGGACTTCATCACGAACAAGCGTTCGACAGGGCGTGCAAAAGACTTCGTGGACGCCGACGCACTGACCAGCCTGTTGGCAGTGCCCGATGCCGAATCGGACTAACTACCAATCTGCCCTTCGGGGAATGCCGGTTTAGTCAACGTTTGAAGAGGACATCATGCGACAACATCTCTCGATCATAATCTCCGTTATGCTTCTACAAGCCTGTAACGATGGGGGCCCCGATGGAGCCCGCGTCGAGGCAGGGACGGTAGACGAGGGGCACGCGGAACCGCTCGATCCAGAGACGATCTCACTGGGTTTCGATCGCAACGGCAGTGGAGATAGTGATGGGCTGCCAATCACTTTGTGCAATGTGACGGGGACCAACACTTCGGTGGTGGTAGCACAGGTGGCCTCCACGCCCCTCGGAACGTTGTGGTGCGATGAAAGCGAGCCGAAGTTCAATGCATCTTGGTGGTCCGAGGTCGAAGTGGATGTCGTCCTGCAGGCTAGTGGGGACGGGTTGACAGGTGAGCGCCTGAGCGTCGTGCAGTTCGCGCAAGAGGGCCAGGTAGCGATGGATGAGTACCACGTCGCGGTGGGCGACACCCTGCTTCTCTCGCTTCGTGCGTTCGATGGAGATTGGTTCGTTACCGAGTCGCTGTATGTCGACATCTACGCCGATGCCACCTCTCCGGCCGGGTACGAGTCGATCGACCTCCCCACAGACTGGCCGGAGATGAAGAGGCAAGCGAAGCTGTTCACCGAGGAACACGAATCACGGTGTCCGCTGGCGTACCTCGATAGACGTAGGATGTCGGATGAGGAGTTTGCCGAGGACCGCCGTCGCGAAGATATGGAGCACGTCTGTCAGGTAACCGTCGAAGGGGACGATCGGCTCCCCAACGTAGGCAACGACTGAGGCCCATAGTTTCACAAACTGTCTCGCGAGGCCTACGGTACGATGCGACGAATCTCGGCGACGTTCGTGAACTCCACGGCCTCCTCGTCTTCCTGCGACGCGACGGTGGCGACGGTTCCGAAGCACTCCGACACGAAGGCGAAGGAACGGACCGTCGTCTCGAGGAGGCCGACGGTGCGGTCGAGCGTGCTCCGGACCCGCAGCACGTCGAAGTCTCCAAAGGCCGTCTTCACCACGCCCGTGCCATCGACCTCGAAGACGTACGTCTCGTCGTAGATCGAGTAGATGCCCTCGTAGAACCCGCTGACGTCGGTCTCCACCGTCCACGACTCGCCTTCCTCCAACGGAAACTTCAGGACCGGAACGGCGGGGTCGTACTCGATCTCCGTCTTGTCGAAGCCCTCTTCGGGCGAGACCACGCCGATCAGCTCGAGGTGCGTATCGGTGGCGCGGAAGACCCCGAGGAGGTCGGAAGAAGTGGCGAGCGGGGTCGCGTAGGTCGCGTCGGGGAACGTCGTCTCCCACCAGGTGCCCGAGGGGTCTCTGAGCTCGACGAGCGTCCGCTCCTCCCCGTCGAACGTCTCGGTCATGTCCCAGACGCGCTCGCCGTCGACGTCCGCTCCGCCGGTGTCGAACGTGACGTCGCTCGCTGCCGCGAAGGTTGCGGAGAGCCCGGACTGAAGAACGATCTCCGACCGCTCGATTGTGCCGTCCCTGTTCGGGCGGCAGAGGTTCCCTCCACCACCGTCAGGCTCGTCCTCGCCGGCATCGGTCCCTTCCAGCGAACCGTCGGGGCCGTCTTCGTCACCGAGGTCGTCGGGCTGCATCCCCGCGTCGGCGTCGGTCTGCGAGCCGTTCGTTTCGCCTGCGTCGCCCGCGTCGGGACGCGTCAGCTCACGCGGCTCCTCGCCCGGTCCACACGCAGCCATCAGCGCCACCGCAACTATCGCAATTCGTCGCATCATTTCTCCGCCAGCTCTCGGATCATCGCCTTCATCTCGTCGAGCTCGCGCCGCAGCTCCTGCACTTCGGGATCGGGCTCGTCGACGTGGACCATCGGGGTTCCCTTCGCCCGCTGCCCGCTGCCGCGCGCGTTTCGCGCCGCCCGGAAGATCGGGTTGAGGCCGAGCAGCTTGCCGAGGGCGCCGTCGTTCTCGAACGACGCGATCGAGCCGATGCCGGGAATCTTGCCGACGCCTCGCTTCACCTCCGAGTAGACCTCGAAGGCCCACGCCACATACAGGGTCATGAACTCCGCCAGGGCGTCGTCCCCCATTCGGATCATCTGCATCAAAAGCGAGGTCGGCAGAAGCTTCGCAGCCCCCGACTCGACGACGATCTGGGCGAGGGTTCCCTGCGTCAGGTCCTCGTCGGACTTCGCGTCTACTACCTTCACGTTAGAGCCCGAACGGATGATCTCGGCGAGCTCGTCGAGCGTGATGTAACCGCTCGACTCGGTGTCGTAGAGACGACGGTTCGAATACTTTTTGATGATTCTCACGGCCATCCAGGCCTCCATGCTGCGATGCAAAATATGTTGCGCCGCGCAAAATAGCGGCGAGTCGCGGCAGAAGCAACCGTTTAATGCGGGAGGGGGTAACGTTGGGCTTCGCCCAAACCCATCAGGGGTTTCACCCCTGAACCCCAAATTTTTCTGGGAAACTTGGGTTCCAAGGGTGCAACCCTTGGTGGGGTCTGGGGCAAAGCCCCAGGGTGTTCCCGCTCTATCCGTCGTTGGGGTGGCGGTTTTGTGCAGTGCAAAAAAGTCGTTGACAACGCTCGGTGTGGAACCTAGATATTGCGCTGCAACATAACTCGCACTTCAACCAACGAGGAGAGCACCATGCAGAACAACGCACCGAAATTCGAAGAGATCCAGAGCTTCTGGAGCGACGTCACGATGGCCAACGTTCAGCGCTTCGCGAACATGGTCGACCAGTGGGCCAAGCTCGAGAAGAAAGCGGTCGTGCAGGCGTCCAACGGCGTCGACGAGATGGCGAAGCTCTGGAAAGCGTCGATCGACTACATGACCGACATCAACGACCAGTTCCGCGACCTCACCGTCGAGCAGATGAAGCGCGGCTCCGACAAGTCCGAGTAATCAACCCGCAGAGCGCAACGCGCAACGCGCAAAGCGCAGAGCGCAACGCGCAGAGCGCAGAGCGCAGAGCGCATAGCGCAGAGCCCGAGGTTCGAAAAATGCCGTTGGAACCGACTCCAAAAGATGCCGTCTACACCGAGGGGACGGCGACGTTGTACCGCTTCCGCGGGCCCGATGGGCCCAACGTCGACGGTCCGACCGTCCTGCTGGTCCCTTCGATGATCAACCGGTGGTACGTCCTCGACCTTCGACCCGGGGCGAGTGTCGCCACGGCGTTCGTCGACGCCGGCTTCGACACGTACATCCTCGACTGGGGAATCCCCCGCGACGAGGACCGGTACGTGAGCTGGGACGACGTGATCAAGAAGCTGCACAGGGTGGTCCGCCGCACGAAGCGGCACGCCGACACCGACGAGCTGCACATCCTCGGGTACTGCATGGGGGCGACCCTGTGCGGTGTCTACATCGCGACGCACCCCGGTGAGGTCGCCTCGTTCGCGAACCTCGCCGGGCCGTTCGACTTCTCGAAAGGCGGGCTTCTGGCCGACATGGTCAACCCCGACTGGTTCGACGTCGACGCGATCTCGAACGCCGGCAACGTCGCGCCGCCGCAGATGCAGAGCGGGTTTGTCGCGATGCGCCCGACGTCGCAGATTTCGAAGTGGATCTCGTACTTCGACAAGGCGGGCGACGAGGCCTGGGTCGAGGCGTTCGACGCGCTCGACGAGTGGGCGGGGGACAACATCCCGTTCCCGGCCGAGGCCTACCGAACGTACATCCGCGACCTCTACCAGGAGAACAAGCTGGTGAAGGGAGAGCACTGGGCGGTCGGAAAACGCGCCGATCTGGGCGCAATTACGTGTCCGGTGTTGACGATTTCGGCCACGAGAGACCATATCTGCCCCGAGGACGCCGCGCGCGGCCTCACCGACTTCGTGAGTTCCGAAGTCAACGACACGATCACGGTTCGCGGTGGTCACGTCGGCGCCGTCGTCGGTAGCCGCGCGGCCCGCGACCTCTACCCACAGATTACGGACTGGTTCCACGACCGGAGCCAGCCGCAGGAGCTGCAGTAGTGAACATTCAGGACATGAAAATCATCGTGACCGGCGCCGCGAGCGGCATCGGCAAATCGATCTCGCTCAACCTCGCCAAGGGTGGCGCGAAGGTGATGGCGTTCGACGTCGACGCCGACGGACTCGCTGCGCTGGCGTCCGAGAGCGACAACATCGAGACCTACACCGGAAGCGTCGCGAACGAGTCGGACGTGAAGGGCTGCGTCGCTGCGACCGCCGAGAAGTTCGGTGGCGTGAACGGCCTGGTGAACAACGCGGGCATCTTCCGCGATGGTCTGCTGGTCAAGAAGGACCGCAAGACCGGCGAAGTTAAGACGATGTCGCTCGACGACTGGCAGAAGGTGATCGACATCGACCTCACCGGACCTTTTCTCTGCACGCGCGAAGTCGCCGCGTGGATGGTCGAGAACGACCAGCAGCCGGGCGTCATCGTGAACATCAGCTCGTGCTCGCGCCACGGGAACCGCGGCCAGTCGAACTACTCGGCCGCCAAAGCGGGCCTCGTCGCCGACACCAAGCTGTGGGGCGAAGAGCTCGCCCGCCACGGCATCCGCGTCGGCGCGATCGCGCCTGGTTTCATTCAGACCCCGATCCTCGACGGCATGCGCCCCGAGATGCTCGAGAAGCTGCTCGCCGGTGTCCCGCTTCGCCGCGCTGGAAAGCCCGAAGAGATTTACCGCGCGGTGCAGTTCGTCATCGAGTGCGACTACTTCACCGGTCGCTGCCTCGACGTCGACGGCGGCATTACGATGTGAGGCTTCACGTGCGACGAGCTTCCGTCGCCGCTTCCGTCGGATTCACGTCATCTTCCGCGGCGGCGAGCCTCGACGATGCTTCCAGCATCGCCTGCGTTCGACGCCGCGAAATCTGACGCGAATCCAACGGCTCGGCTCGGTCCGCTCGACGCACGCGAAGTCTCGGTTGTCGCTTCAATCAACCGCTAACCGCTAACCGCTAACCGCTAACCGCTAACCGCTAACCGCTAACCG